>CAYTUV010000001.1:0-217694 GCA_964441505.1 uncultured Melioribacter sp.
CTTTTTTTTAACAAGCTTTTGATACCCCGCTGCTCTGCGGCGGGGAGCTTCATTTAAGCTTTTGGTTAAATTATATCCATAAGAAAACGGGTCTTCCAGATTATAGACAAAGAAAAGAATTAAATACACACAAGAGGTATACAATGTTTGTTAAGCAGATGATAGATGTTTTGAAAGAAGAAGTAAAGGCTGGTATAAAAACAACCAGGCAAGTTTTGATTGGACCGTCCGAAGGACCGAACTTTGCAATGAGAAAATTTTCCATAGCACCGGGCGGAGGAATGCCCATGCACACAAACGCTGTTGAACATGAACAACTTGTTCTAAATGGAAAGGCGGATGTTGTAATAGGTGATCAAAAATTTGTAGCAAAAAAAGATGATGTTGTTTTCATTCCAGCAGGAGTTCCTCACTCATATACTACTTTAGGGGATGAGCCTTTTGAATTCCTCTGTGTAGTGCCAAACAAAACAGATATTGTGGAAATCGTAAAAATGTAAAAATGGTCAGCCCGAGCGAACCTGTGGCGAGCGTAGTCGCCAGTCGAGGGCAAGGAAAAAAGGAAAACCAAAATGGTAAAACGAAAACTTGGAAACAGTGATCTTAGCGTGTCAATGCTTGGCCTAGGATGCATGGGAATGTCGGAATGGTATGGACCCACTAACGATGAAGAATCAATCGCAACAATTCACGCTGCGCTTAATAACGGAATAAATTTTTTCGATACCGCCGATGTCTATGGCAACGGCCATAATGAAACTCTGATTGGCAAAGCGATAAAAGGAAGAAGAGATGAAACAGCCATAGCAACAAAATTTGGTTTCCTTCTGCACGAAGCAGGCATAAGCGGCAGACCGGAATATGCAAAACAAGCTTGCGATGCGAGTCTTAAAAGATTGGGGATTGATTGCATTGATCTGTATTACCTTCATCGTGTCGATCCGGATGTTCCGATTGAAGATTCTGTCGGCACTATGGCAGATCTTGTAAAAGAGGGAAAAGTAAAATATCTCGGATTATCGGAAGTGTCTGCCCTAAGTCTGAAGCGCGCATCCAAAATTCATTCGATTGCTGCACTTCAGACGGAATATTCAATTTGGGTGAGAGATCTGGAAGATGAAATATTATCTGCATGCAGAGAGCTTAATATTGCCTTAGTTCCTTATAGTCCATTGGGGCGTGGATTTTTAACTGGAAACGTAAAGAACACAAATCAGTTCGATCAAAACGATTTCAGAAAAAAAGTACCATTATTTGAAGAAGAGAATTTTAAAGTGAACTTAAAAGTTGTTGAAGTACTCGAGCAAATTGCTAAAGAAAAAAAATGCACGGCAAGCCAGCTTGCGCTTGCATGGCTTTTCGAACAGGGACACGATATTTTTCCAATTCCCGGAACGAAGAGAAGAAAATATTTGATGGAAAATATCCAATCGGTTGAAATAAAACTTACTACCGATGAACTGGAACGGATCGATGTTCTGGCGAAGCAGATAAAAGGTAAGCGAAAGAGTGAAGGCGGAATGAAATTGGTTAACAGTTGATAATCACGAAATTTTAGCGGAGACAAAGCATGCAATTCATAGTATTAGGTTATGACGGCACGGACGATAAAGCATTAGAAAGAAGAATGGCTGTTCGTGAAAATCATCTGAAATATGCCCAGGAAATGTTTGACGCAGGAAAGTGGCTCTACGCATCGGCAATACTTGATGATAACGAAAAAATGATAGGTTCGATGATTGTTTGTGATTACACTTCCAGCGAGGAGTTGCATGAGCAATGGCTAAAAAATGAAGCCTATGTAGTTGGCGATGTTTGGAGAACTATTCATATTCACCGCGCAAGAGTTGCAAAGCATTAGCGAGAGTTAGTAATTCGATTAAAGATTAAAATTAATGTGGACTTCCGCCGACGTTAGGTTTATCGCCCAGAATGTTTATCTCTATTGTTCCTCTCAAAGCTTTGCACGAGTCATTAGAGGTCTGATCGACAAAACGAAACTTGCAGAAGCGTTAAAACTAAGATCAGATCAAAAAATAATTCTCTCACAAACAGTCGGATATCCTAAATGATAAATTTTGATTTGCCAAGAAAACAACTGGGATTTTTTCCAACTCCCGTTACAGAGTTACAACGGTTGAGCAAAACATTGGGCGGACCGAGAATATTTATTAAAAGAGATGACATGACGGGGCTTGCGTTCGGAGGAAACAAAACACGCAAATTGGAATACCTGATTGGTGATGCTCTCTCAAAGGGATGTGATACAATTATTACAGGCGGTGCAGAGCAGTCGAATCATTGCAGACAGACAGCGGCGGCATGCGCCGTCAGCGGCTTGGAGTGTCATCTTGTTCTTGGCGGGTCTGATCCGGATATTTCTAAGGGAAATCTTTTACTCGATAAATTGTTTAATGCAAAAATTCACTGGGACGAAAAATATCGTAAAGGTGAAAATATTCCGCAAATATCGGAAGAATTGTTTCAGTTAGGTAAGAAACCTTACATTATTCCTTATGGCGGATCAAATAATATTGGTGTAGTCGGTTATATAGAAGCTGTTAATGAAATCAAAACCCAATTATCTGAAATGAATGTAAAAATTTCTCATATCGTATTTGCCTCTAGTTCTGGAGGAACGCACGCAGGGCTTGTTTTAGGAAAATTTGTTTATGAGCAGAAGTTTGATTTGATTGGTATTGAAATAGACAAAGCAGAGTATGAAGGTCTTTCCTATCCCGATCATCTTCTCAAGCTCGCCAATTCATCGGCAGAATTATTCGGTATTGAATGTCATTTTGCTAAAAATGATTTTATACTTAAAGACAAATATCTGGGCGGCGGATATGGTGTTGTCGGAGAATTGGAAAAAGATGCTATAAAACTCTTAGCCCGGACAGAAGGGATACTTGTCGATCCGGTTTATACGGGCAGAACATTCGGCGCTTTAGTTGATATAGTAAAACGTGGTGAGTTTACTTCGAATGATACTATTTTGTTCTGGCATACGGGAGGTACACCGTCAATCTTTTCCTATGCGGAGAAAATTCTGTAAAACCGATTGATTAATTGTGATAGAGAAAAAATTATAAAAACAGTATGTTTAAGAGAAATGGTTTTCTCGCAAAGCTGCAAAGAGCGCAATGATAAATGAACGAAAACGAAATCGCTAAAATCGTTTTAGATTATTGTTTCGGGATTCACAAAAACTTGGACCAGGATTAAAGCTGGGACTTCTGATAAATTTCAATACAGCATTATTAAAAGATGGTATAACAAGAATTGTAAATAATCTTTAAATCTTTGCGATCGTTGCGCCGTTGCGAGAGAAAAGTTTTTTCGCAAAGCCGCTGAGACCGCAACGTTAAGGGAGAACTTAATGAGCAAGTTCAAGTATGTTATCAAACGAAGCGGTGCGGTTGTTCCATTCAATCCGGATCGAATTGCAAACGTAATTTATAGAGCAGCGGTTTCCGTAGGCGGTCGTGATAAAGAAAAAGCTGCCGAACTTGCCATGCATGTTGTTGCTATGATGGAACAAACTTTTGAAGAAGGATATAAACCGCATGTTGAAGAAATTCAGGACATAATTGAAAAAGTTTTAATTGAGAACGGACACGCGAAAGTTGCTAAGGAATTTATTCTTTACAGAGTAGAAGCCGCTCAAAGAAGAAGAGAAAACTCCCGCCACTTCTCAAAACCGAACGAATTTATACCATGGAAGAAAATGTGGCGCTCTTTAGATTGGGCGGCATCTCATAATCTTCATACAGTTGAATCTGTAAACGAGAGAATCAGAAAAGGAGACTTTCCTCAAATCGTTCACGAAGCCGAAACATTTTATGAAACTCAGCTTGATACTGCCGCAGAAATGATTAAAGAAAGAAGCGAAGAATTAAAAATGGTGATGGTTAGCGGACCATCATCATCCGGCAAAACTACTACTACTCTTAAGCTTGAACAACGGCTAAAAAAAATGGGAATGAGTTTCGTCCCCTTGGTTGTTGATCATTATTTTTTCGATCTGGAAATGCATCCGAAAGACGAATTCGGCGATTACGATTTTGAAACTCCTCAGGCGCTTGATCTGGAATTAATCAACGATCACCTTAAGCGCCTGGCTGCGGGCGAAGAAGTTAAAATTCCTTATTATGATTTTAAAGCCGGCAAACGTTATCTGAACAGCACGCCGCTTCAATTACATGATCATGAGGTTCTCCTTATTGATAGCTTGCACGGCTTATTCCCCGACTTCAGCCGAGAAATTCCGACCGCACAGAAATTTAAATTATATCTGGAACCGTTGCTTCAGATGAAGATGCCCGATGGTCAATACATCCGCTGGACAGATTTACGTTTAATCCGCCGCATGCTTCGTGATTCTGTTCACCGCGCTTATAAACCGGAACAAACACTTCTGCATTGGCATTACGTTCGCTCTTCAGAAAAAAGAAATATTCTTCCATATAACGGTTCGGCAGACTATATCGTTAATACATCAATGCCTTTCGAGGTTCCTCTTTACAGACCAAAATTGTTAAAAGATTTTGCAGTGTGGGAAAAGAAATATTCGATCGATCCTTTAAGAGAAGATGCATATATTCGGGCGGCTCGTGTAAGAAAAATGCTTGAGGCAATTGAACCGATGGAAGATGATTCTCCCGTTCCGGGTGACTCAGTCCTGCGCGAGTTCATTGGCGGCAGCACATTGGAAGTTCATTGAGGATAATATGAAAAAACTTAAACACATTTTTATAAACAACAAAGAATGGGCGGAAGGTATTAAAGCTCATACTCCGGATTTCTTTGAAAAATTAATTCATCAGCAAAAACCGGAATACCTCTGGATCGGCTGTTCGGACAGCAGAGTGCCGGCTAATCAAATTGTCAACCTGCTTCCTGGCGAATTGTTTGTTCATAGAAATATTGCCAATGTTGTAGCGCATACGGATTTGAATTGTCTGTCCGTAATTCAATACGCCGTGGATGTTCTGCGGGTAAAACATATTATTGTTTGCGGGCACTATGGCTGCGGCGGTGTAAATGCCGCCTATAAGAATGAGAGACACGGGCTAGTCGATAACTGGTTAATGCATGTCAGGGATGTTCATGAAAAGTATAAAGACATGATAGACAGATTAAATGATGAAAAAGATAAAAAAGATTTTCTCGGTGAGCTCAATGTTATTGAACAGGCAATTAATGTTTGCCAGACAAATATTGTGCAGGACGCATGGAAAAAGGGAAGGGATCTGACCATTCATGGCTGGATTTACGGCTTGCATGATGGATTATTAAACGACCTTGGCGTTTGCGTTTCAGGCAAGGATGAATTGAGGGATATATATTCTAAGTCGGTGTCAGATTCTTTTGAGTCATATTTAACATAGAAAATTTTTTGATTACCAGAATAAAACTAAATCCGTGTGAATCAGTTTACACCGTGGAATAGCATGTGTGTTTTTGAAACAATTTGATTATTAACTGATGTTACGCAGCGATGGATTTTTAGCCACAAAGTCACCAAGACTCGAAGAATCACAAAGAATTGTTTGTGGAAAAACAACTCAAAAACCAAATATTCTTCGTGAAATCTTGGTGCCCTAGTGTCTTGGTGGCAAGGTTTCTTTGAGGTTTGCGTAACATCAGTTATTAAGGGTAGTTCTAAAAACCTCAATATCCTTTGCGAACTTTGCTTTTTCTTTGCGTTCTCTGCGTTAAATATTTACAAAAGATAGTTTTTAGAAGTACCCTTAATTTATTCTACGGGGCGAATCTGTGTTGCCCTCGGTCTATTACGTGTTGAGTTAATAGCATTAATCCACAGGGAAAATTTTAGAGAGAGCACCTATTCCCAACTTTCATAGTATAGTATTGTAAAAGTATTGTAAAAGTAACCTCAGAACCACGTCCAACCTTAGTTAGCGCATTATATAATTACTATTTTAAAACCGCGAAAGAAGTACTACCTGAGTATTCAAACGAATAACCCCGTAGTTGTACATTCTGCGTGACTGTAAAGTATTGCACCAAATTTTTCAAATTTCTGGAAATAAAACGATGAAGTCTCAAGGACATACATTTCACATACCGGTACTCGGCGTTGCATTCTCTGTTGATGCGCCAATTAAAGTAGCCAAATACGGAATCTCATCTGTCATGTCGCTGGTGGATGATACTTTGATGGAAAAGTTACGCAAGCATCATCTCGAAAAATTAGGCAAACCGTATATTCCGATTGATGATGAAGACAGTGATGCACGCGCTCATAGAGTAACTGCTTATTTGAACATGATTAACGAGATCGTCAGAGATCAGTTCGAAGAATTGAAGAACTCACCATTTGAATCGGGAAGCGGGATAACTAAATATTTTGAGATGCTGCCGGATTCATCCGAATTAAAGATCAAATATGTTGAAATGTTAAATGCGGTTGATGAGAAGATCAAGACCAAAATACAGCAGGAGTTACGAAACGAAATTTATCCCGGCTCAATTGATGTTAACATCATGACAAAGCTGGATAAAGCGAATTACGATTCGAACAATGAGCTGCTTCCATCAGAATATAACGATGCACATGCTTCTCTTCGCGGATTCGCAATGAGTGACCTTGAAAGTTCAATAATTTTTAGCGCGGGAATGAATCCCAAATTATACAGCTACATTGAAAAATTTAATGATTTCTATCCCAACCAGGAATGTAATTTTAAAAAGAAGATAGTTATTAAAGTAAGCGACTACCGTTCTGCCCTTATTCAGGGAAAATTTTTAGCAAAGAAAGGTTTATGGGTATCAGAATTCAGAATTGAATCGGGATTGAATTGCGGCGGGCACGCTTTTGCAACAGATGGTTTGCTTCTTGGACCAATATTAGAAGAATTCAAAATCAGAAGGGAAGAATTGCTGAACGCCCTGAAGGAGATATATCTTCCGGCGCTTATCAAAAAAGAAATTTCGATAGACGATACAAAACTTATTTACAATGTAACTGTTCAGGGCGGCGTTGGAAAATCATCCGAGCAGGATTTTCTTCTCCGCTATTATGGAGTTAAATCGGTTGGTTGGGGAAGTCCGTTTCTCCTGGTTCCCGAAGTGATTAATATTGATGAGTACACATTACAAAAACTTGCCGCTGCGGGTGAAGACGATTTATACCTGAGCAACATCTCGCCCCTGGGAGTTCCGTTCAATAGTCTTCGCGGTAATAGTAAAGATGATGAAAAGTTGGAAAGAGTTGAGAGAGGAAAACCGGGAAGTCCTTGCCCAAAGAAATTTTTAGTATCGAATAAAGAGTACTCGGACAAACCGCTTTGTACCGCTTCTATAACGTTCATCAATAAAAAAATAAGTGATCTGAAAAACCAAGATCTGGAAGAAGAAGTATATCAAAAACAATTTGATAAAATAGTTGATAAAGTCTGTTTGTGTGAAGGATTAACAGTTCCTGCGTTGATTGTAAATAATATTGAAACACCAAAGCAAAGCCGCGCTGTATCCGTCTGTCCGGGACCAAACCTTGCGTACTATTCAAAGATTGCAACTCTGAAGGAGATGGTTGATCACATCTACGGAAGAATTAATCTGATAACCAACGCGAGCCGCCCGAATTTATTTGTAAAAGAACTTGGCCTCTATATCGACTATCTACAGAACAAGATGGATGAAAACGGAAGCAAACTAACCCCAAAGGATGAGGAGTTTTATAATCTCTTCACCGCAAATCTTTTGGAAGGCATCAACTACTATAAAAAAATGATTTCTGAAATTTCGGAAGAATCAGAAACAACGAGAGAAAAAATTCAGGAAGGAATGGCAGTATTAGAACAACGCCTGCTTGCCATTTTCTCTGTTTCAGTTGAGATCGGTTGAAAAATTATTCTAAATAAACCCGTGGTACGCGTGTATTAATGTTGGTGAGAATCTCGTAAGGAATTGTTCCCGCCCAATCGGCTAGTTCTTCAACTGTAATTTTGTTTTTCCTGTCGCTCCCGAATAAAATAACCTCATCACCGTTAAATGAAGAATCAGATTCAATGTTCACAACTATCTGATCCATTGAAATCGTTCCGACAACAGGATAATATTTGCCCCTGATCAACACGTGGGCATTGTTAGACATACTTCTAAAATATCCATCGCCATATCCAACCGGTATAGTAACTGCCCGCACATCATGATCGGATTGCCATGTTAACCCATATCCAACCGGATGATTGGCTTTAATTATTTTAAAATAAACCACAAGAGATTTCCAGGTAGATGCCGGCTTTACTTTTACTGTGTGAGGAATTTCCTGAGATGGATAAACTCCGTAAAGCAAAAGTCCAGGACGAACCATATCAAGATTCGCTTCCGGCATTTGCAAAATTGAACCGGACTTTGATATATGCCGCATCGGCATAGCGATGGAATGTTTTTCAAAAAATCTTAACACGTAATTAAATCGATCAAGCTGCAAATGTGCGTAGCTTAAATCGGTGGAATCGGTAGTTGCAAAATGAGAATATATTCCTTCGATTTCGACATTCTTACAATTCAATGTTGCTTCAAGAAGTTTTTCTGCTGAATAATAGTGAACGCCGATTCTCTCCAGCCCGGTGTCAATCTTAAGATGAACTTTTGCTTTGATTTTCATTTGCCCGGCAATTTCATCAATCTGTTTTAATTTCCCGAGCGAAGATGCTGTAATAGTTAAATCATGTTTAATAAAGATCGGGATTTGATTGCCCCAGATACCGCCGAGAACAAGTATTGGAATATTAATCCCTTGTTCCCGCAAAAGAATTCCTTCTTCAAGAACAGCAACGCCTATATAATCTGCTTTGAATTCCTGCATCAATTGTGCTACACGTACTAGTCCGTGTCCGTATGCATTAGCTTTGAGTATCGGCATCATCTTGGCAGGAGCGGTGTACGCTTTTATTCTATTATAGTTTTCCGCCAGAACTTTTAGATATATCTCGAGGCGGGTCGGACGGATGATATCGTCTGAACTAATGGTCGGGTGATTTATTGAGTTATTCATTTACAGACATTTTAGTTAATGCAAAAATAAGATATTTGTGCCACACTAATTCTTCTAAGCACTTTATTGCAAACTCTGTTATTTTGCATCCAATTATAATCAACTATCAAACAGAATGAAATGAAAGTATTATTCATCGGTGGAACGGGCGTAATCAGTTCGGCTTGTTCAGAATTGGCTGCAGCAAAAGGATTGGAATTGTACATTCTCAACAGAAGTCTCTCGTTAAGAACTTCTCCCGCAGAAGCAAGAATTATCAGCGCGGATATCAGAGACTTCCAAGCCTGCAAATCTGTACTTGCACGTGAAAAATTTGATGCAGTAGTTGACTGGATTGCTTCCACGGAAGAACATGTGAAAAATGATATCGATTTATTTAGAGACAAAACAGATCAATACATATTTATCAGTTCTGCTTCTACGTATCATAAACCGCCCACGAAACTCCCGATAACAGAAGACACACCTCTTCACAACCCCTTCTGGGAATACTCACAGCGAAAGATTGATTGCGAAAAATATTTGATGAATGCCTTCGAAGACGAAAAATTTCCGGTTACAATTTGCAGACCCTCCCATACATATGATAAAACTAGGTTTTCCATTTACGGTAATTATACGGTGTTTCACAGGATGAAGCAGAATAAAGAAGTTATTATTCATGAAGATGGCAACACACAGTGGACGCTCACAAACTCGAAAGATTTTGCCAAAGGATTCATCGGGCTGATCGGCAATTCAAAAACTATCGGAGAAGCATATCATATAACATCGGATGAGGTTTTAACATGGAATAAGATTGCGGAAACAATGGCATCTGCGGCCGGACTCGAATTGAAGATTACCTACATGCCGTCTGAATTTATCTCTAAGTATGATTCCGAATGGGGATATAATTTGTTCGGCGATAAAGGCTACAGCACAGTTTTTGATAATTCCAAAATCAAAAGTATCGTTCCAGGGTTCAAGGCAACTATTCCGTATAGTGAAGGAGTAAATGAAATTATTAATTGGTTTTCAGACGAGAAAAATCAAATTGTAAATCCGGAATTGGATAACTTAATGGATAAAATGATAGCGGATTATAAATCCACACAAATGTAAAATAAATTAATAAGGAGTAAAAAATGAAAAAAAATAAAATTGTTATATCTCTAATCATGTTCGTTCTTTGCGGATCTCAAATTTATGCTCAGCATGAAACGCAATATGATTCAAACGAATTACTGAAAAAATTAGTTGTAGGTAATCAGAGATTTGCCAAATCAAATATGATACATCAAAATCAATCGGCACAACGAAAAGAAGAAATTGCAAAGGGACAACATCCTATAGCAGTGATAGTAAGTTGTTCCGATTCACGAGTTCCTCCGGAAATAGTTTTTGATCTTGGTCTTGGTGATCTGTTCGTGGTTCGTTCTGCCGGAAACCTTGTTGATGATATTGGTCTCGGCAGTATTGAGTATGCCGTTGAACATCTTGATGTTCGGTTAATTATTGTGCTGGGTCATGAACGGTGCGGCGCCGTATCCGCCGCAGTTCAGGGTGGGGAAGCACCGGGTCATATTGCCAAATTAATTGAAGAAATTAAACCAGCGGTGGAAAGCGCAAAGAAACAATCCGGCGATTTACTGGACAATGCAGTTATATCAAACATCAATATGATTGTAAAACAATTGCAGGACTCAGAACCAATATTGAAAGAATTTGTTCATAACAAGAAACTAAAAATTGTTGGTGCCCGTTACGATCTGGATGATGGCGTTGTTGAATTCATTAAATAGTAATTGAATTGCTAATTAGAGAGAGATTGTTAAAAGATTATGAGATCAAAAATATATTATCTGTTTTTTCTCCTGTGTTTCATTTCGCTGTGTTCAGGTATACTGGAAGCGCAGCACCAATCGGGCAATCAGCCGGTCACTCTGCATCGGAGCGAGGTTGTTGAAATAAAGTCATCAATTAACGGGCAGACTTACCCCGTTAAAATTGCGTTACCCGGCAGTTATTATACTTCCGACAAGACATATCCAGTTGTGTATCTGCTTGATGCGTATTCTTCATTTGGCATTATGACCGAAATGGCGCGGCTGCTCGCATCCGACAAATCAATTCCGGAGCTTATTATTGTTGGAATCTCTTCAGAAGGCAGTTCAAAGGAATTTATTTATAACCGTTCACGCGACTACACGCCCACTCAAATTTCACAGGAAAAATTACCCGAGATTTATCGATCATCTATTCCTGCCTCCGGTGGAGCAGAAAAGTTTTTCGAATTCATAAAGGAAGAATTGATTCCGTTTGCGGAATCGAAGTACAGAACTGATTCTTCAGACCGGACTTTAGCCGGACATTCTTTGGGAGGGCTTTATGTTTTCTACTCCTTATTCCGTCAGCCGGATCTTTTTAAAAGATACGTTGCAATCAGCCCGGCATTATCGTGGGATGATGGATTTATTCTTAAACAGGAAATCAATTTTTTTGAAAGGGAAAAAATTCTTGGTGCAATTATATATACTGCCGTGGGTTCGCTGGAAAATGAAGTGTTTGTTGCGCCGTGGAATCAACTGGTTAATAAAATGAAAGAGCGGAATTACGCCGGATTGGAATTGAAAACAGAAACCGGTGTGAACGAGACTCACTACTCGATTATCCCGTTCATTGTTACGCACGGATTGCGATCTGTTTTTGCCGGTGATATGAGAGCAAAGTAATTATCGTTGACTTTCAACTGAGAAAAAAAATTATCAAATAAATAAATGATAGAAACGGAGTAAAATGTTTAACGAAATTCATCTGGTTGAAATAATCGGTTATGTCGGCTCGGTGCTTGTTGCCGTATCACTTATGATGAGCTCAATTGTAAGATTAAGATTAATAAATTTAGCGGGGGCGATGGTTTTTTCGACATATGGATTTACAATCGGAGCTCTTCCGGTTGGTTTTCTCAATGGATTCATAGCTCTAGTAGATATTTATTACATCATCGAAATCTTTTCAACAAAAGAATATTTCCGGGTTCTTGAGGTTACGCATGAATCAGAATACCTCAAATATTTTCTAAAATTTCATGCTGAAGAAATAAAAAAGTTCATACCTACTTTTTCCTTTGAACCGGGCGAGCATTGGATTGTCTTGTTTGTGTTACGAGACACTGTTCCCGCCGGACTTGTCTGTGCGGAATACCATGACGCAGACCATCTCTTTCTTAATCTGGACTATGCAATTCCCGGTTACCGCGATTTCAAAGTGGGGAAATATGTCTTTCCCAAAATTTTTGAAAGACGGAAAGTGAAAAAAATTTATAGTGAACCGGGAAATAAAAAACACGAACAATATCTGCGGCGTATGGGTTTTGTCAAAACAATGCTAGATTCAAAACCGGTTTACGTTCTTGAAAGCACTCAAAACTAATTTACTGGAATTTATGCCGGCAGCAAAAATATTATTTGAAGCATGTGTCGATTCAATCGAGTCATCCATCGCAGCACAAACCGGCGGAGCGGATAGATTAGAATTATGTGCCGATCTCCTCGAAGGAGGCACAACACCATCTGCCGGAACGATTGATATTACAAGTAAACTCGTCAGCATTCCAATCATGGTGATGATTCGTCCCCGCGGCGGGGATTTTTGCTATTCCGACCTCGAATTCGAGGAGATGAAGCGCGATATAGAATTTGTAAAACAATTCAATGTTGCCGGAATTGTTATAGGGATATTAAATGAAGACGGAACCATTGATAAGGAAAGAACAAAAATTTTAGTTCAACTGGCACGCCCGATGCAGGTAGCCTTTCACCGCGCCTTCGATATGACAAGGGATCCGTTTGAAGCGCTGGATGATTTAATAGAACTCGGCATCGAGAGAGTGTTAACTTCCGGTCAGGAGCTTACGGTAGTGGAGGGAATTGATACTCTCAAAAAATTAGTTGAGAAAGCTGGAGATAAAATTATAATATTACCGGGCGGCGGCGTTGATGAACAAAATGCAGGTAGAATTGTGTCGGAGTGCGGCGTCAAAGAGATCCACGCTTCCGCAAGAGAAAGAAAAGAGAGCCGGATGAAATTCCGGAATCCGAAAACTACCATGAGCGATTCAACGAAAATGTCTGAATATGATCTTATGTTTACCTCAGCCGGAAGAATAAGGGCAATAAAACAGTCTATAGATAACGCAAAATAATTCCTTTCTAAAAATACCGGAGATGCGGAATGACAAATAAACATCTTGCAAAATTTTTACTTCTGCTGATTTCTGCTCTTTCCTTGAATGCACAGGAATTAAAATTCTCGGTCTCGCTTGGTAATCAGATAGACCAGTCATCTGTGGACGGAAGAATTCTTTTATTGGTATCAAATAACAATTCATCTGAACCGCGTTTTCAAATTGCAGAAGGACCGGCAACACAGCTTGTCTTTGGCGTTGATGTGAATAATCTTAAAGCAAACGACTCTGTTATTATAGATAAATCTGTTTTCGGCTATCCACTGAAAAGTATTGCAGATATTCCGAAGGGTGAATACTATGTTCAGGCACTTCTTCACAAATATGAAACGTTTCATCTCGCAAATGGAAAAACGGTTAAACTTCCCATGGATCGCGGTGAAGGACAGCAATGGAACAGCGCGCCGGGAAATTTATACAGCACCCCTCAAAAGATTTCAATCGACCCGGTGAAAAATGAACCGGTAAAGATTGTTCTTGATAATATCCTCGCTTCGCTGCCCGAACCGAAAGAGAGCAAATACGTTAAGTATGTAAAAATACAGAGCAAAATGCTGAGTGAGTTCTGGGGAAGACCAATGTATCTTGCCGCGTTTGTTCTTCTTCCTTCCGGATTTGATGAGCATCCAAATTCACACTATCCTTTAGTGATCAATCACGGACATTTTCCAACATCGATCTCGGCGTTCAGGGAAGTACCGCCGGACACAAATTTAGTCCCGGATTACAGCGATCGTTTTAAGTGGAGGGGATATAACAAAACGGTTCAGGAATATTCTTATAAATTTTTTAAAGAATGGACCTCTCCGGAATTCCCGAGAATGCTGTTAATAGAAATTCAGCACGCTAATCCATATTACGATGATTCATATGCGGTGAACTCTGCAAACCTTGGTCCTTACGGAGACGCCATTACATTTGAATTGATACCCTATATTGAAAAAAAATTCCGCGGGATCGGAAAAGGCTGGGCACGGTTTCTATATGGAGGATCGACAGGCGGATGGGAATCTTTAGCTGCGCAGATTTTTTATCCGGATGAGTACAACGGATGTTGGGCCGCGTGTCCGGATCCCATCGACTTCCGCGCATATACTGTTATAAATATTTATGAAGATAAGAATGCATACTATCTTGACAACAGCTGGAAGAAAACAGCGCGTCCCGGTACCCGGAACTATCTTGGTCATATAAGCGCAACATTGGAAGAGGTAAATCATTTGGAACTTGCACTTGGAGAGAAGAGTCGGTCCGGCGGACAGTGGGATATCTGGCAGGCGGTATTTTCACCAATGGGTAATGATGGATATCCCAAACCGATATGGAATAAATTAACCGGAGAAATTGATCACTCCGTTGCTCTATACTGGAAAGAAAATTTTGATCTTAGGTATATACTGGAGCGTGATTGGAAAAAGCTCGGCAGTAAATTAAAGGGGAAGATACACATCTACGTTGGTGAGGCGGATAATTACTATCTTAACAATGCGGTATATTTAATGGAAGATTTCCTAAGAAACACCAAAGACCCGTATTATGACGGTGAAGTTGACTACGGTGCACGAGCCGAACATTGCTGGAACGGTGATCATAATCAGCCGAACGCCATATCGAGATTGAGATACGCGCAGATGTATTTTCCTAAAATTGTAGAACATATAATGAAATCCGCGCCGAGAAACGCGGATCTAACAAGCTGGAGATATTGATTGAATAAATTAATTACAGACAACCATTTAGAAATTCTTTTTGAGAATGAAGACCTGATTGCGGTAAACAAACCGGAAGGACTATCGTCCATTACCGAGAACGACACCAAACTTGATTCTCTTCATTCGCTGATGGAAGAGAAACTGAACATCAAACTTTTTGTGGTTCACCGGCTTGATAAAGAGGTGAGCGGAGTTATTCTATTTGCAAAAAATCCACGCACTCATAAATATATCAACGATCTGTTTGCCGACAGAAAAGTTAAAAAGTTTTATACTGCATTGGTTCAGGGAGTGATAAGAGAAAACGAAGGAGTGATAAAAAAACCGATTCGTGAATTCGGTTCCGGAAGGATGGGTATTGATGACCGGAAGGGAAAACCGAGCGAAACAAAATTTAAAGTTGTGAAGAGACTCGGAGATTTTACATTACTGGAGTTAAATCCGTCCACCGGACGCCGTCATCAATTGCGTGTTCATCTTTACAGTATGGGCTATCCTATCGTAGGCGATATTCGTTACGGTGATAAATTAATTCAGGAAAAATATCAGAGGATTATGCTTCACGCAAAAAGTCTTGAGTTTCAATTGCCGGACGGGGAAACAATATTTGTTGAGGCACCTGTTCCGGATTCTTTTTCTGAAATATTGAATAAATTTTCTAAGTAACTGAAGTTTGCAAAGGAGAAGAAATCAATTGTCATTCCCGCAAGTTTTTAGCGGGAATCTATAAGATGGATGCCCGATTAAAGCACTCGGGCATGACAACATTACTTTTCTAGACTCTATTCATCAGTGCGTAATTCTGGTTAATAAGAAGCATCGAATGAAAGATGAAATAGCAGGGACGAAAAAATGAAGTCATTAAAAGAAGCGGGACAAGAACACTTAAGCTGGACTCAGCCTAAAACAACCCATCAAATGTTCGAGCTGAAGTTGAAGGATAATTTGTATGGCACGCTGCATTTTCCAAAGTCTGTGGGATCTCTGGCGGAAGCGGAAACACTTGACGGCAAATGGACATTTAAACGGGTCGGATTTTTCACCACACGGATAACAGTACGGAAAAGCGGTGACGAAAATGATCTGGCTGTATTCAAACCCAATCTTATGGCTTCAAGTGGAGTGCTGGAATTCTCTGATGGGAAAAAATTTCAGTGGAGTGCGGCAAATTTCTGGGAAACAAAATTCGAATTCAAAGATGCCGATGGAGGAGAGATAGTTACGTTCCGATCCGGAATGGAAGATCATAAATTAAAAGATTGGTTCAAGACACAGGCACGTGTTGAAATACCCGAACACAAATACAATCTCCCTGAACTTCCAATCATGATTTTACTCGGATGGTATTTAATAATCGTATTGCAGCTGGATTCTGCGGCGGGTGCGGTTGTGGCTTTGTCTTAAAACTTATATTCAATCGTAGGATTTTTTAGCGGTCTGCCGGACGGATCAAACATCACAAGTATAACCCGGTCATTGATTCCATAGTGACTTTTTAAGAACTGCTTCAGCGGATTCAGATCAAATTGCACTTTCCTTGTTATATATGCCAGGCACATATCTCCGTTTGCCATGTGAGACATATTAATTGTAACTCTTGCAGGATTTGATTTCTCTATCTCTTTCAACGCAAATAATTCGATGAGGTGTTCCCTGCATCCGCCGCTGTACTCGACCGTAAAATCGAGAAGATCATTTGCGAGAGAAATCTCGGAAACATTCAACATATCTTTTCTTATCATTCCGGTATTACCTGCATCAATCAGTTGCACGGAATACGGAGACTTTCTGATTAGTTTTGTTACCCTGATATCAACATTATATTCTTCGGGTTTGATACGTCTATCCGATCTGGTTGAGGGAAAGAGGTTTATCAATTGAGTAAGATAATTGTCTATAACAATTTCGCGTGGTTCCAAAGTAGTATGAACCGTATAACGCTGAGAAGAATTGCCGGTTGTTATTCGCAAGAGTACTTCACCGTCTCCGGCCCAGATGCAGATTACATCGATCGGACAGCGCGAATCGGCGCCAACTCCCTCGAATCGCAAATTGAATTTACCGTCTATGGTCACTTCCTGTTTGTAATTAAGGTGAATTGTTACGGGTTCGTCCCTGATCGGAATAGAATCCTGATCGGGAAAAGGAATTTCGGAATATTGTGTACAGCTGGCAACAAAAACCAAAAGTGAAGTCGATAATATTTTAAACAATCGTTTCATGGCACGCTCTATTCTTTCGCTCGAAAACTTAATAAATACAGGATAAAATGAAAGGATAAAATTCAGTCATATGATTTCGAGATTTTGGATTCATTCTTTTCTATTGGATTAAATATCGAGGAACCGTAGTTGTCATTCCCGCATGTTTTTAGCGGGAATCTAACAAATGGATGCCCGCTTTCGCGGGCATGATAAATACCTCGATGCATACAGCGAATATATTTATTTTGCAGCCAACTCATCAAAAGTTTTTTCAAGATTCATCTTGCGTGCGCCTTCACGGCGTTCTTTAAGATCGCCGAATCCCGGGATTTCATTTGCCGATGCTATCTGCTCTTTTGTTTTGCCGCTCTTTATTTCATTCGACACGAATTCATAGAGCGCCGTGAGATAATTTTTCATTGCAACAACATCGCTCATTGAACCAGTGGCAGAATCATCAGTTAAGCCGTGTCCGAAGATGAAGGTAGTATCCTTTGAATAAAAATTGATTACTCTTTCCAATGCTGTAATCCATTGTCCCACCGAACCGCCGCCGCTGGAGTCGATGTAGGGATAAGTTCTGTTGAAAACAAGATCGCCTACATGTGCTACATTCGCTTTCTGAAAATGAATTACGGAATCTCCGCCTGTGTGTGCTGGACCAAAGAATTTAGCCGAGACAGTTTCTGTGCCGATCTCTTGAGTCCACTCTTTTTTAAAAGTAAAAGTCGGATACGCCTGAGGTTTTGTAGCGTCGCCGCCGTACATTTTTTCCTGAAGAGCTTTGCAGTTTTCCTGTGCAATTATTCTTTCGGCAAAATCTTTTAAGTAGATATTCCCTGATGTATGGTCTCCGTGATGATGTGTGTTAAATAAAAGATCGATCTTGCGTGACGTTTTTTTCTGAAGCCCGGCAAGCATATTTTTTGCGCTCTCGGGAAATTGTGTATCGATCACAACAACAGCGTCATCGGAAACATACCAGCCGATCGTTCCGCCCCGCTCCGTGTAGATGCCGAGATTATCCCGCAGGTTTTTAAAGTTGCCCGCTGCCTGCTGAGACATTCTGCCGAAGTTTTTTGAGCCGGGTAGCAACAGACCGCCGGCGATTATCGAGGAAGCTTTTAGGAATTCTTTACGTGTGAATTTCATTGTTGTCTTTTTCTCTTTTGTTTTGGCTGTAATGATTGATCACAATTTACAACAAAACCGGAGTGGAGCGCAAGAAGTTGGAAACAGTTTACCTGCCCGGCGGTTGTTTGTCGGGAAACCGTTTTTAATATGTGGTTTGGTAGAGACGCCATAACTTGTCCCGACTTAGCGGGATATGGCGTCTTTACTAAGCCTTATTGATAAAGAGAAAAATCGAAAAGAAGAATAAATCTTTCAACCGCCCGGTTACAGGAGAAATTTCTTGATATTGAAATCAGCCTTGGGCAATTTGTAATTGTAAATATTACTTCATTTTGTTCGACTCCAAAAATTTAATAGGCATGATATGAAAACTAAATCATCCTCTCTTATTCCGATCGAAAGAATTACTTCTAAGATATTTCTTCTGCGCGGAGAAAAGGTTTTGATCGATCATGATCTTGCAGAACTCTACGGCGTTGAAACAAAGAAATTAAAACAAGCCGTAAAGAGAAACAGTGAAAGATTTCCATCTGATTTTATGTTTCAGCTCACGACAGATGAATTTAAAAACTTGAGGTCACAAATTGTGACCTCAAGTTTACCCGGACAAAGAGCGGGCTGGGGCGGTAGAAGATACTTGCCTCTTGCATTTACAGAACAGGGTGTTGCTATGCTCTCTTCTGTTTTGAACAGCGAACGGGCAGTACATGTTAACATAGCAATTATGCGCGCGTTTGTGCAGATGAGAAAATTTTTGCAAAGCAGCGATGCGCTTGCCAAGAAATTGAACGAGCTTGAAAAGGAAACCCAAAAGAAATTTGCTAAACAACAGGAAGAGATTAAGTTAATTTTTGATGCCATTAAAGAATTGATGATTGAGAAAGAAAAACCGAAGAGAAAGATTGGATTCTAATCCACCCGGTTACCCGAAAAACTGCTTGATATTAAAAGGAAAGTTGGTGAAGTTGAAAACCACTAATTATGAGATAATGGATGAGATCGTTTCTAATTAAGCAGAATTTTAAAATCGATGATATTATTTCTTATACCGAATTAGTTTCTGCTGAAGGCATCAATCTACAAAAGGGAATGAATTTTAGTGTTCAGCCGGAATATTCAGTTCTGTTGATGTCTATTAGAAAAAATGCACCGTATGCTGATGAATATGATGAGAAAACTAATACTATTATTTATGAAGGTCACGACGTACCGAGCAATTTAGCTGATGATCCTAAAAACGTTGACCAACCATTAACCACTCCTAAAGGCTCCTTAACGGAGAATGGAAAATTTTTCACAGCGGCTCAATCCTATAAAAATGGTATTATCAAAATCCCACATAAAGTAAAAGTTTATGAAAAAATTAAAGATGGTATCTGGTGTTATAAAGGATTCTTCAGCTTGGTTGACTCATTCATAGTCAACAATGGAACGAGAAACACTTTCAAATTTTACTTGCTACCAATTGAGATGAAATCATTTAAGAAAGAAATAACAATTTCTCACACAAGACTTATTCCAACAAATGTAAAAGTTGAGGTTTGGAATAGAGATAAAGGGCAGTGTGTAAAATGTGGATCAAAGGAGAATCTTCATTACGATCACGATTTACCATTTTCAAAAGGTGGAACAAGCCTAACCGCAGCAAACGTTCGAATACTTTGTTTGAAATGCAATCTGAGTAAATCGAATAAGATTTTATCTATACCACCTATATTTCTTAGTTAGAACAGACTAATTGTCAGTAATTATTCAATCTCTTCCTTAATTTCCGTCGGCTTGACTTCAGGTGCGGGGACCTCACACGACCCACCTGGACAAGCGTTAAATATTCCGGTGATCAGGGGAAATATTCCGACTATCCACCAACCCGCTTGAGAAATTAATCCGGCTATAATTATTAATGCACCGATGCCAATTCTTATTTTTCTGCTCGCATCCATCAATCAGCCTTTCGTTATTTAGTTTGCTGAAACAGCAAGCATCTCTTTTTTCAAATTGTTCACATATTCGGAAGCGCTTAGAGCGGCAATAGTTCCGTCGGCAACCGCAGTCGTAACCTGTCTATATCTCTTAGCAATCGAATCACCCGCCGCGTAAACACCGGATATGTTTGTTGACATATTCTTATCAACAATAATTTCGCCGTTTTTGTTAAGAGAAATTTTGTCTCCGATCTTTTCCGTATTCGGAACGTAACCGATAAAAATGAAAACGCCGTCAACTTTCATCTCAGTAATTTCTTGTGTCGCCTGATGCTGTATCCGTACTCTCTGCAGACTTTCCTCTCCGTTAAAATCAATTATCTTAGATTCCATTACAAAGCGGATCTTCAGATTATTCTTTGCTTCTTCAACGTAATGTTCAAGCGCCTGAAAATTATCGAACTGATGAACAATGGTAACTTTTGATGCGTATTTTGTAAGAGATACAGCTTCTTCCAGAGCGGAGTTTCCGCCGCCGACAACAATAATTTCTTTATCCTGGAAAAAATCTCCGTCGCACGTAGCGCAGTAAGAAATTCCCTTTCCTTTAAATTCATCCTCGCCCGGTATGCCGAGTGTTCTTGATTTTCCGCCAGTCGCTATAATTACAGAGTGTGCTGTGTAGAGATCCTTACCATTTACTTCAACAAATTTTGTTTCTCCCTCAAGTTCGAGTTTGGTGATCCTGATATTCGATTTGATAACGCACCCGAATTTTTGCGCCTGAGTTTTCATGTTACGTGCAAGCTGGTATCCGCTTATACTTTCAACGCCGGGATAGTTAGCTATCTCGTGGGTTAAAACCATCTGTCCGCCAACAGCGCCCTCGTTAAGAATAAGAGTGTTAACTTTTGCACGCGACAAATATATTCCGGCAGTCAAACCGGCGGCGCCCGCGCCTATTACAATTACATCAAAATGATTTTCCATTTTTCCTCTAAGTATGGTAGCGGCTGTCTCAAAAATCACTTCTTTGTCATACCGAGCGGAGTCGAGGTGTAACCCGGCTATTTCATTTCTCGACTCCTGCCTACCGCAGGCAGGTCGCTCGAAATGACCTTAAAGATTTATAAAACAACCTTATGATAATTTACTTGCCGAAATTTTCGTCAAGAATGCCTGTTACTTGATCTCTGCTTTGAATGCTGCTCGTTGCTTTTATGACTTTTCCATTCTTATAATAGATTACAAATGGGATTCCCTGGAAACCGCGGACTTCCGGCAGATTGCGTATTACTTTTGCATCGGCGGTGTCAAATTCCATATCGGCAAATTTCACATTTGTGTATTCGCCTTCTAGCTCTTCCATTACTTCGTAAACGGGTATGCACATAGGTCCCATTCTTCCACAGCAGATCATTACATTTTCGTTTTCCTGTAAAAGTTTTGCATGTTCCTGTTCCGATAAAACGTGAGTTAAGTTTGTGTTTAACATGATTAATTCCTTTTATTAATTTTATATCAGTTAGATGAGATAGAGGTGAAAAAGATTCAGAGAAGAAAAAAATCAGATCGATTAGTGAATAAACATAAAACTTTGAAAAAAATATGAACAGTTTGCAATGGGAGTTTTAACAGCATTCTAAATTTGTATTTCATTTTAAAGACTGCCGCAGAGAATAAATTCCGCGGCAGTCTTTTAAAAGAGGTTGATACGAATAAATATTTACTCTGCTTGGCTAAAGCATGTTTATTTTACTTCGTTGATATTAATACCAAGCGCTTGCGCCACACCTTTTCCATAAGCTTCGTCAGCTTTTAAACAATTTCCGATGTGTCTAATCTTAATTTCTTTTGGTGCATCACCCATTGCACGTGCAGTATTTTCAGACAGAGCCTGCTGCTGTGCTTTACTCATAAGTCTGAATAAATTTCCGGGCTGCGAATAATAATCTGTATCCTCTCTGTGATTCCAATGATCGGCAGCACCTTCAAGACTAAGTGGCGGTTCTTTAAATTCCGGCTGTTCTTGCCATTCACCAAAACTATTTGGCTCATAACCAAGAGTGGCGCCATGATTACCATCAGTTCGCATTTGTCCGTCACGGTGATAACTATGATACGGACATCTTGGAGTGTTAACAGGAATTAAATGATGATTAACGCCAAGTCTATACCGTTGTGCATCGCCATAAGAAAATAAACGGCCCTGCAGCATTTTGTCCGGAGAGAAACCAATACCCGGAACTATATTTGCAGGATTAAAAGCAGCCTGTTCAACTTCTGCAAAATAATTTTCAGGATTTCTGTTTAATTCCATTATGCCCACTTCAATTAAAGGATAATCTTTGTGCGGCCATACTTTTGTAAGATCGAAAGGATTATATGGAGTTTTCGACGCATCTTTTTCAGGCATCACTTGAATAGACATTTTCCATTTTGGAAAATCACCTTTATCAATACTTTCCAGTAAATCTCTTTGGTGGCTTTCTCTATCCTTTGCAACTATAACTTCGGCCTCGTTGTCAGTCAGGTTTTTTATTCCTTGTTGTGTTGCTAGATGAAATTTTACCCATACTCTTTCATTTTTATCATTGATCATACTAAATGTGTGACTGCCGAAACCGTGCATATGTCTGTATGAATAAGGAATTCCTCTCTCACTCATTGTTATTGTAATTTGATGTAATGCTTCCGGCAGTGAGGTCCAGAAATCCCAGTTGTTTTTTGCACTACGTAAATTGGTACGCGGATCCCTCTTAACGGCATGGTTTAGATCGGGGAATTTTAAAGGATCTTTTAGAAAGAAAACCGGTGTATTGTTTCCCACTAAATCCCAGTTCCCCTCCTCAGTATAAAATTTCATTGCAAATCCGCGAATATCCCGTTCAGCATCAGCGGCACCTCTTTCACCGGCTACTGTAGAAAATCTTACGAAAAGGTCAGTCTTCTTACCAACTTCAGAAAAGATTTTTGCTTTTGTGTATTTTGTAATATCATTGGTAACTGTGAATGTCCCGTATGCACCGGAACCTTTGGCGTGCATTCTTCTTTCCGGAATGACCTCACGATCGAAGTGAGCCAGTTTTTCTAAAAACCATACATCCTGCAAAAGCGCGGGCCCTCTTTTACCGGCGGTCATAATATTTTGATTATCGGCAACAGGGGCACCGGAATTTTGTGTAAGCTTCTTTTTTCCTTTCATCTTTTGTTCCTCCACAATTTATTATTCTTGTGATTTATTTGAGTAAGGGCTCTATTTATTTTTCCAAAACTGCCTTGAGCATCCAGATATGTTTCTGATATTTTTCTACAAGTCCGTAAAACATTCCCGCGGAAACTTCATCATTTAATTCATCCTGAAATTTCTTTGCGGTTGCATTCAGCTTAACGCTCAAAGATTCATAATCGTCAGCAATATTGTTTACCATTTCTGTAAAGTGAGGATAATTACCTTCGTCTTCTTTTAGTGAGGTGAGCTTTAAATATTCTTTTAATGTTGCCGGAGCTTTGAATCCGAGAGTTCTGATTCTTTCGGCTACGGCATCAACATCGAGCGCCATCTCATCATACAGTTGTTCGAATGTCGCATGAAGCGCATAAAAATATGGTCCCGTTACATTCCAGTGGTAGTTTCTTAACTTGGTGTAAAGAATAAATCCATCCGCGAGTATTACATTCATCTCTTTAATAATTTGTTTTACGACTAGGTCGTCATTTTGCTCTTTCATTTCACTTCTCCTTTTTATGATTTTTGATTTCAATTAACCAATCATCATACCAAAGAAAAGACTGTCATTACGGTCAAAAAACGAACAAAATAGAGCGTAAATTGAATTTGCAACGTTATATCGTTATATTAAAAACTAAATATCGGTGTCAACTAAATATCGGTGTCAACTAAATATCGGTGGAGTATGAATATTCAAGAAATTGTGCAAAGTGAATCATTGTTTCTTTCTCCAACAAAAACAATGGAGATAGTTCTTGATGCAATAAGTGAAATTATTCCATATGAACTAGCCGTTATACTGAGCAAAGAATCGGATGAAAACCTGTATGTACGATATGCGCGTGGTCCTCTTCTAAATAATGAAATGAAAAACTTTTTCATCCCTTTGAAGAACAGACCAGACTTAGTAGAAGTACTTGACAATGGAAAAGTAAAATTAGTTGAGGATACAATCAACGAAAATCATCACGATACATACGAGGGACTTATAGATCTGCCAACAGGACATTCGTGCATGTTGGCGCCTTTGAAAGTTGATGGAGAAACGTTGGGATTAATGACTCTCGATCATCGGCAGTGTGATATGTTTACTCCGCAAAGAGTGAACATTGCAAATTCTTTAACCAAAATTATTGCGCTAGCTCTCGCTCAGGCTAAGACAACGGATAATTTAATAAATGAAAAAGAAACTCTAATCTATGAACGAAATTCATTAATCGGTGATGTCGCAGACATAGTTGAAGGTTTGATCGGCAAGTCGCCAATATGGCTTCAGGTAATTGAAAAAATAAAACTCGTTGCGCCAACGGAATCTCATGTAATGATATTAGGAGAAACGGGAACGGGAAAAGAGCGGGCAGCAAAAGCAATTCACGCGCTTTCCAAAAAATCTTCCAAAGCATTTATAACATTGAATTGTTCCGCACTCAATTATAATCTTGCCGAGAGCGAACTATTCGGACATGAGAAGGGAGCTTTTACCGGGGCAGTATCATCACGTAAGGGAAGGTTCGAACTTGCAGATGGAGGAACATTATTTCTGGATGAAATAGGAGACCTTCCGCTTGAAATTCAACCCAAGCTTTTACGGGCTATTCAGGAGGGTACATTTGAAAGATTGGGGAGTGAAAAAACAATTCACGCCGATGTAAGGATTTTATGCGCCACGCATGTCGATCTTGAAGAGAAAGTTAAAGAGGGAAAATTCCGGGAAGATTTGTTTTACCGCTTGAACGTATTTCCTATTAATCTCCCTCCGCTTCGTCAAAGAAAGGATGATATACTTTTACTCGCTAATCATTTTTTGGAAAGATTATCCCAGAAATTCAAAAGTAAGAATTATTCTATTTCCGTTGACGCCGCCGAACAATTGAAGCAAAACAGCTGGCCCGGGAATGTAAGAGAATTGCAAAACACATTAGAACGGGCGCTGATTCTGTGCAAAGATAACGTTATTAAAGCCGAGCATCTGATTTTTGAAAAAACTAAAAGAGAAATTGTAACCGATGAATTAAAGAGGAAAAATATCGGATCATTTGATGAAGAAGTAAAAAAAATAATAAAAGAAGCTCTGCACAAAACCGGCGGTAAAATATATGGAAATGATGGTGCAGCCGCTCTTCTGAAAATGAAACCGACTACACTGCAAAGCAAGCTGAAGAAATTAAAAATCAATTAATATTATGAAAATAAAAAGTATACTAAAAAAGTAATTCACCCACACAGCAATAAATGTTGGATAAATTAATCATCTCGCTACTCTTGCTAAAACTGCAAATCTTTGGCTCGCCAACGTTGATTACTGATACCTGAGTAGATAAGAATAATCTGCTAATGTTTTTGGACTGGGGCAGAGATATTCTATACCTACACTTCCGGAGAGAACTTAAGGACATTGTAACGAGAGTCTATTCCTTTTTGACCGATAACTTCTTCAGAAAATTAATCTATAACCATTTCTAAGTTTTGTTCGACAAATGAGTCGTCCTGCTCGACGGAAAAAATGAATCCAACCTCAACCGAAATACAAATAGGCGATTAATAGTATAAAACGAAACAATAAATACTGGCACGGTTATTATGATATAGGCGCTGAAGTACAAAAACAATCAACTAAAAAAGGAGTACAAAATGAAACGTACAGCATTATTCTTCGCAATAGTTCTATCATTGGTTTTTCTTTCTTCAACGTCGCAAGCGCAGACTACGGGCGGCGGCCAGGGAAGAGGAGTAAAAACAAATTGGGTAGATTTAAATGGGGATGGCATTTGTGATGTTGCCGGTACACCGGGCCAGGGTGTAAACAGAACCGGAAAAGGTTACGGAAAAAAAGACGGAACCAGAACACAGGTAAGACCACAGGACGGAACCGGATTCGGAAATAAGGGTGGAAATCAAACTGCTACCGGCACACATGATGGAACAGGTCCGAAAGGCGGACGTCAAGGCGGGAAGTAATAGCTTGTAGTAATAACTTGTTTGAATAATTAGAAAAGCTGTCAAGGGCACAAATCCCCGGACAGCTTTTTTTTATTAAAAACATCTCTAATAATTTCAATAGCTGGTCTCTGGAAATCTGTTTTATCGGCGTTCTACTTTATAAAAAGAACTTTTAGGGATACACTTAATTATGACACATCTTGAGGGGTATTAATTATTGAGCCTTTCCAGTCTTGATCTTAAATGCCTTTCGTTGATTCCAAGAATTCTTGCCGCTGCGCTTTTATTTCCGTTTGTTCTGCTAAGAGCTTCCTGAATAATGGCTGTTTCAAATGCCTTTACCTTCACCTCATATCCGTCATCAAGATTATATGGATCCATCTTCTTGTCAATTTCTTTCTGAGAAGAGAGTATTGGCAGATCTTGTACTGCAATCAGTTCATTGCGAGTAAGTACAACCGCACGTTCAATAATATTCTCAAGTTCACGGACATTGCCCGGGAAGCTATATTTCATCAACTGATCTAAAGCTTCGCGCATAATTCCATTCACATTCTTTTTGTTTTCACTTGAATACTTTTTAATAAAGTGCTCGGTCATTACCGGAATGTCTTCTTTCCTTTGGCGTAAAGTCGGAAGTACGATTGGGACAACATTCAATCTGTAAAATAGATCCTCGCGGAACTCACCTTTGGTGATCATCTCTTCAAGATTTCTATGAGTTGCAGCAATTATTCTAACATCTGTATGAATTGAACTTCCGCTGCCGATCTTTTGTACCTCACCGAATTGAATCACTCTAAGAAGTTTTACCTGCACGGAAAGCGGAATCTCTCCGACCTCATCTATAAAAATAGTGCCTCCGTTTGCTTCTTCAAATCTGCCGGTTCTTTGATTTACCGCGCCGGTGAAAGATCCTTTTTCGTGACCGAATAATTCGCTTTCAAGAAGATTCTCAGAAAGCGATGCGACGTTTACCGTAATAAACGGTTTGTCTTTTCGCGGACTGGCAAAATGAATTGCCCTTGCTATCAATTCTTTGCCCGTTCCGCTTTCGCCCCTTACTAAAACCGTTGCTTTGGAATTTGCGACCCGTCCAGCGGTATTTAAAACTTTTTCCATTACACTGCTCTGAGATATAATCTGATCGAACTTGAATTTCTCCTGAAGCTGTTCCCGCAGCATTTTATTCTCGCCGATCAACAATTTCCTTTCTTTTATTTTCTCAAGAATATTTTCCAGTTCATCAAGATCGATTGGCTTGGTCAAATAATCGAACGCCCCTGACTTCATAATATTAACCGCACTTTCAATTGTCCCAAAGGCAGTCATTAATACAACATCGATTTCCGGGTTCAACGCTTTCATTTTCTGAAGCACCTGCATTCCATCCCATCCGGGCATATTGAAATCGGTTAAAACAATATCAATCAGGTTTGAGCCGGCAATCTTATAACCATCTTCACCGTTAATAGCAGTATAAACTACAAAGCTCCGTTTGGTTAGAAAACTTTTTAGAGACTGAAGCTGGGATTCTTCATCATCAATCACTAAAACTGAAAAGTTGTTCATATCTTCCTCTTACGCATAATACTTTGGTAATAAAATTGTAAAAACCGTTCCTTTGTTCAATTCGCTTTGCACGGAGATCAATCCATTATGCTCGGATATTATTTTTTGGACAATGCTTAGTCCGATTCCGCTTCCTTTTGATTTAGTGGTAAAATAGAGATTGAAGATCCGTTTCAGATTATCCGGAGAGATACCGCTGCCGTTATCCGCAAATTTAATCTCGATTTGATTTCCTTTCCTCTCGGCGACATCAATACTTATCCAGGCGCTATCAGCAACTGCGCTGATAGCATTTTCGAATAAATTTATAAATACCTGCGTCATTTGTGTTTTATCCCAAACCACTTGGCCAACATCATTTAATTTTAGATTCAGCTTGATATTTTTTTCCGCAAGAATTGATTGATACTGTTTTTCCAATTGGTCGAACAATTCTTTTGCAATGAATTTCTCGGCTTTAATCAGTTGTGGTTTGGCAAACTTAAGAAAACATTCTATTGTCTCGTTAATTCGTCTTACTTCTTTATAGACAACCTGAGTGAGGCTTTTAAACTCTTCTCCATTTTCTTTGGGATTAAAATCCTTGCCGAGTTGCTGAGCAATTGTACCGATAGAATTTAACGGATTTCTGATTTCGTGGGCAACCGAGGACGCCAATTCACCCATTGCTATAAGCCGTTCGCTTCTCTCAATTTGTTTCTCCAGTAATTTCAGTCCCGTTAAATCCCGCAACACCAGAATTATATTATTCTCTTTGCTTTCATTCTGAAACTCGCTTTTCGAAACAAGAAACACTTTATCTCTTCCACCAATGTTGCATTCGACTTCTTCAATCGTAGAAGATGTGCTTAAAATATTTTCGCATTTACTTCCGGCAAAAAAAGAAAAGAACTCTGTACCTTTCGCCTCTCCTTCAACGGTACCCAACAGAGCTTCTCCGGCTTTATTAATCGTCTGAATCTTTTTGTTTGAATCCAGGACAATTATGCCGTCACTTACATTATCAATTATCCGGCTTGAGTAAGATTCTATGGCTGAAAATTTCTTTGAGAGAAGATCGAAATTTTGTCTTACAAAAATCAATGTGATAGTGACAAAACCAAATACAAACAGTACAATCCCAAGAAAGATAATTCTGTGGGTCAACCGGTCATTAATATTATTCAGCGGTTCTAAAGAAATTCCCAGCCGGAAAATACCGATAGTTTCATCGTTGTGTACAAATGGATGGAGCACTTCAAAAACTTCTACAGTTCCGATCTTTGCTATCCGCCATTTAAATGAATTTTCTTCGAGAGTTTTTTTTAACACGCCTGATGAATCGATTCTTTCCAAATTCTGAATCTTTCCGGAGCCGGCAATAATTCCTTCTCTATCCTGAAGAGCCGCATAAATAATTTGTGAATTCTCGGTTACTTTTTTCAGTAAAACACCAAAACCAACTTGCTTTCGAAAACTTAATAACTCTTCTGCGTCAACATTTAGCACAATTGCGCCGTCGTCTTTTGTAGAAATAGCAACGGCAAATCTTTGCCCTGCCATAAAACGGGCAGTTTTAATGCCGATAATGAGAGAATCTGCTTCTCCGTTCAATATTGGTCCGATATATTTTTTAAGATTTTCTTTCTCGGGCAAATTCGAATGAACTTCTTTATGACTGGCGAATCTTTTAACCCCGTTCTTATCAAAAATATTTATCCGGTAAATTTGATTATTCTTTGTAATCTCTTCTAGAATGGAATTGGTAATTAATCCTTTCTCATATATCATTCTTATCATTGCTGCATTACTCAATAGCCGTTGCTTTAATTCATCTTCTATCTTTTCGTAGGAAAGGAGAGCATTATTCGAAGAGGCAAGAATAGTTTCAAGCAGTGTGTGTCCCTGCTTTTCCATCAGTCCAAGCATTTCTTCTTTACTTTGAGTTAATTCGATAAAAACGGAGGCAACTACAATTACCGCAGTTACAAAAAAAATAAGCAGCAGATTTTTGGGCTGAATTAATAAATTTTTAAAGAGCTTCACTTTCTCTGTCATTTAGTTCTTGCCTAATTTACTAAAATCTTCTTTGGAATATGATGAGAAGCTCTTTAAATGGATTCATGAATTGTTCTAATTGGCAGCTCCGGTAATTGTATTTGCTATATCCATCGGAACCAAATTATTTCTTGCGGCAACATCTTTCAGCTTTTCCTCTTTATCGGCCTTTATTCCTTTGGCTCTTAATCTGTTCAAACCCTCGTCAGTGCTAATTTTTTGCTCCGTACAAATTTGCTCAATGGTTTTTCGTCCGTAACCTCTTCCCTCGGCGGGAACATTAATTGGTTTATCCGATGTTTCTTTTACAATTTTATAAATATCACTTGGTGCAATATTATTTTGTGCTGAAATCTCTTTTATTGTAGAGGATTCATTTTCTACCTTAATTCCTTTTGATGATAACTGGCCGATTAATTTGTCCGTCGGGACTTTTATTGTCTCGGCAAATTTTACAATTGATTGCTCTTCTGCATGCGGAATAGGAGGCTCACTACTTGTTGATGACCAGGAATCTTTCAATGATTCGCCGAAGGTCATCACTGAACTGAATGGAGTTATTCCGTTAACGGTCATGATAAATATCAAAAGCGCAAGAATTGATGCGCCCAGCATCTCTTTCCTTGGCAGAACAGCTGTGCCGATTTTCATTCTTAAATATGCAATAAGAGGTCTCCAGTTGAAAAAAAGATGGAAAAGTATAGCAACAACAAAAATGAATGTGAAAATTGTGTGTACCGCCTGCCATTGCGATTTCAATAATCCTAACAGACGCCAGTTAGACCAATTTGCTATCCTTCCGGCGGGTGATAAATACAGAACAATACCGGATAATGTCATAATCAGAAATGAAAGAGCTATATATAAACTTAAAAATCCTCTGAAGTTAAACTTCTTTTTCATTTTCTCTCCTAAAACTCAAATCCAAGATTTAAACTTATTGAGTTGCTTCTGTAATTGAATAATGTGCTGTTTGATTTATTGTCTATCATCTGGTAGTTCATTCCAATCGAAAGATCGATATCGTTTAAGAATCCCAGCGGAATATTTTTCTTTATAGATAAACTGAAAATATTTTGAGTGTCGCTTCTCATAATACCGGTGTCGTAATTGTAAAGTGCGTCATATACTCCCTGAGAGGGATAGTGTTTATTGTTCAAATGAAATCCCGCTTTAATCTCAAGGTCTTCAAAAAATATCTGAGTAAGTTCAATAGAGAGGTTGTTCCCCTCATAATTCACGGGATCGTCAAACATTTCAGATTCGTCACCATAAATCATATTCAAATCTTTTACAAAAGCGCCAAATCCGTTCAGAATACTCCTGTTGGTAAATTGTACCGCTAAACCGGTTGTGGCAGTAATTGATTGCGCAATTCGACCATATGAAACTAATTGAGTAATTGATGAAACATTTTTATCTATATATGATTCAGTAACTAGTAAGTTGTTTTCATCGAGGTAAGTGTAAGTTCCGGTCTCTGTAGGATTAAGGTACTTTTTGAGATTAAAAGCACCGCCAAGAATTATAGTTGTTCCGCTTTCAAAACCGCGGTTGATGTTAAGGCTCAAAGTTCCCTTTAAATTATCCAGAATCCCGATGTTATTATATTTAGTGAGACTCAGATTCGGAGATAATGTAAAAAAGAAATTTTCCAAATCAAATTTTTGATTGTAAAAAGCTGCGATATTTGTGTAATCGTAGTAAGTATAAATATCTTTATTCAATCTTTGCTCTGCATAGATGCCTAAACCGGAGTTCTCATAATTTTTCCACAGCGCAAGTTGATGCCAATAAAAATTTCTTTCTGGTACAACATCAAAATTCAAATAGCTTCCATAATAACCAATTGAAAAACTTTCTAAATCATTTTCCAAGCCTAGATCGATCGACGAGAGAAATGATTTTGTCGAAAGCTGAGTGCGGAAAGGGTTGTCATTATATTCCTGATCCGTTGATAACTTAAAACTCCATTGCGCTGAACTGAGCGAACTAATTAAAAACAAAATAATAATGAATAATTTAATTCTGCTAACTGCAACTCTATACATTTAAAACCTCAAAAAAATGGGACTCAGAAGAGTCCCTATTAATAATGTTTTTAATCTTACTTACTTTTTTCCGCCTCTGTAACCGCGTCCATTCGTTCCCTGAGTTCCGGTTTGTGTACCGTCACCAGGTCCATTTCCGCTTCCATTTTTGGGACCAACGCCTTTGTTTCCGGTACCATTAGCGGGACCAAATCCGCCTTTAGAACCTTTTCCGCCTCGTTTACCTTTGCCTGCGTTATCATTAATTCCATCACCATTCAAATCAACAAATTTATTTCTCTGAAGTTTAGCGCCGGTATAATCAGGATCGATACCGTTTGGAATTCCATCGCCGTCATGATCTGGCGCGTTGTCGTTATATCCATCACCGTTTTTGTCAACAAATCCTTTACCATGCTGCGTTGGCGGATTAGGATCTTTTGTTTGTGCAGATATGTTTGAGTATGCAATAAGAATTGCAAAAAAAGCAATAAGAGTAACCAGCTTTTTCATTTTAATCTCCATGGTTATTGTTAGTAATTTACTTTTCTGAGTTCTATTGTTGAAAAAGCATGCCAGTTAGAAATTGTATGTATTTAGAGAAATTTTGAACATATTGTCGATACATTATTTATTAAATCAACCGCAGAGTCGAATCGGTTCGTCCATCCAGTCGATTTGTGCTTATGTTTTATAGATTCTTTTTGAACATTTATTAGATCGATAAATTTCTTAATTTGATGCCAATTTGAAAATTTGATTTCATTCCGGTTAATAATCAAGAAAAAAATAACCGTCTATAAAAGAGGGCATGAAGAATGCCGCACTACAAAGGAGTAAATATGAATAAACTATTGTCAGTTATTGTATTAATTATTATTGTGACAAATTTTTCGTTTGCGCAAACCAGCGATGTCAAAAAGGAAAAGAAACAATTTTTATATGTGCTTCGACTGGAAAAGTCGATGTACGATTCAACTGCATGGACGCCCGACAAACAGAAAATAGTGCAGGATCATTTTGTTCGGTTACAAAAAATGCTTTCCGGCGGAAGCCTGATTCTTGCCGGAAGAACACAGGTCTCATTCGACAAAACTATTGGCCTTGTGGTATTTGAAGCGGATTCGTTCGAAGAGGCAAAATTGATTGCGGAAAACGATCCCGCTGTTAAAGGTAAAGTAATGACTGTAGAAGTATTCCCATATGAAGTTGCGTTAATAAGAGAAAAGGAGAAAAAATGAACACAACTTTAAAACCGGTAGCTGTAATCTATAAGGTTAACTCAACGCTATTTGTCAACAGCTTTAAAGATGTTGATGAAAAAGCCGCACTCAAACGCCCTAACAAAAAAACAAATTCGATGATCTTTATAGCGCTTCATTTAATTGACGCAAGAAACTTTATACTCACTCAGCTCGGGATCAAAACCAAACATCCTTTTGCCAAATATATGGATTGGGCAGACAGCATTGATGAAATAAAAATTTACCCGAAACTATCCCGTGTTTTATCGGAATGGAAAAAACTCGATCCGGTTTTAATGAAAAAGTTAAATTCTCTTTCGCAAAAGCAGCTGGAAATTAAAATGAATATAGACTTCCCCGGCGGAAAAAGAGTTTTAAATATGATTACTTTCCTATCGGAACACGAGGCTTATCATGTTGGACAGCTTGGAATGCTGAGAAAATTTTATGGTCTTCCCGCAACCCAATACTGATCTTAACTTATGGATGTAAAGCAATATTTATATCGAATTGGTGTTACCGATATTAAATTTCCCTCGCTGTATTTTCTAACGGAACTGCAAAATCAGCATTTGCTCTCAATTCCGTTTGAGGATTTGGATATACCGAACCGCACTAAAATTGTTTTGGATCTGGAGCGAATCTATCAAAAAATAATTCCATCGAAGCACGGCGGATTCTGTTACGAATTAAATGGATTGTTTCATTGGCTCTTGACAGAGCTTGGTTTTAAAGTTGATATCCTCTCAGCACGTGTCTTTAATCATGAAAGGAAAGATTTGGGTCCGGAGTTTGATCACATGACGCTCCTCGCTCATCTGGAAAAAGATTATTTGGTTGATGTTGGTTTTGGCGATTCATTCCGGATGCCGCTGGAATTTCCTAACGGAGAGTTGAGAGACGTAAGCGGGCATTACAAAATTTCTGTTATCAATGAAAATGAATACAATCTCAGAAGAAAAGAAAGTTATGACTGGAAACTCCAATACAAATTTTCGATAACTCCGCGCACGCTAGCAGATTTTGAGGAAATGTGTGAATATCAGCAGACATTCCCCGAATCAATTTTCCGGAATAGAATGGTTTGTACAATCGCTACTCAAACGGGAAGAATAACACTCAGCAATTCATCTTTAACTGTAACAGATAACGGTATAAAAACAAAAACAGATTTGAAAAACGAAGAAGAATTTTTGCAACTGCTCGGGAGACATTTTCAAATAGAATTGTAAGAGACTATCTGTCAAAACGGCTGCCGCAGAATCAATGTTATCAAAAATTCATATTAAGCGGAAAGAGTATTAGTCTTTCTATTATTATCTTAGAATAAGGAAAATTTTCATCATGGAGATCGGGAATGATCATGAAACGTCCTCTAATACTTCTAATTCTATTTTCAGCTATTTCAATTTCAGCTCAGGAAAAAGTTAAAGTGACTCTCGAAATAATTTCGCCCACACTCGATGATTCCGCAAAAATTTATGTAGCAGGAAATATTGAAGAACTCGGAAACTGGAATCCTTCCAAAGTGATGCTCGATAATAGAAACAATCGAAGCTGGAGAAAAACAATAGAAGTCATAAAAGGAACCCGGCTCGAATACAAATTTACAAAAGGAAGCTGGGCAACCGAGGCACTCGGAAGTGATTCTTTCGTTCCTCAAAACTCTGTTCTTATTGCAAACAATGATACAACAGTACTAAAAACAATCTTAAACTGGCGCGATAAATTTAATTTCAAAGTTGCGGGACAGATCACCGGCAAAGTTGAATCCTACAAAAATTTTACTATAGAAGGATTAAAGCCGCGTGATATTATCATCTGGCTGCCGCCAAATTATGAAAGAGAATCCGATAAACGGTATCCGGTTCTTTACATGCATGATGCACAGAACATTTTTGATCCGCGCACATCGAACACTTTTATTGATTGGCAAGCGGATGAAACAGCCGATAGTTTAATCCGCAACAACGAGATAGAACCGATCATTATCGTAGGATTGAACAATACCGATGACCGTAGCGTAGAATACTCCGATACTCCTCTTGGTCATCTCTATATGAATTTAATTATTGAGAAAGTAAAACCGTTCGTAGATTCAAAATACCGTACACTACCCGAAAGAAATAATACTGCTGTCGGCGGATCATCTATGGGCGGATTGATCTCTATGATGTGTGCATGGGAACATCCCGAAGTATTTTCAAAAGCTGCATGTTTCTCACCGGCATTCAAAATAAGCGGTATTGATTATGTAGAAAAAATATTGAAGTACGATGGCCCAAAGAAAAACATTATGCTTTACATAGATAATGGGGGTGTTGGTTTGGAGGCACAACTTCAAACCGGTGTTGATGAAATGATCTCTGCACTGAAAGAAAAAAAATATGAAGAGGAAATAGATTTTTTTGTTTTTATTGATAAGACCGCCTCTCACAACGAAGCCGCCTGGGCTAAACGTGTTTGGCGTCCGCTGGAAATCTTTTTTGGAAAATAATCTGTTGAAAAATTCCGATTATAAAATTATGGAGCAGAATTTTTAACACCGATTGCTCAGCGCCGGAAACCTGAGATTCATAATTATTTTGGTTAATCATTTACCTTGCACACGAAAGTTTTTCAATTGTCATTTCTTTGCGATCTTCGCGTTAACTTGACAGTCTCTGCGTGAAACTTATTCCTTTTTTACACGCAAAGCACGCTAAGGAGAAACACCAAGTCTATAAAATGCGTAAGGTGACTTAATCATTAAACATTGTGTTATTGATACGACTAATTTGAGTTACGGTTTGAAATAACGGTGGATTCTTTCAAAAAATAATTTTGTATTGATTAACGGATTCTTCTAAATTCGCATCGGTATTAATCATTTCTTTCAGACAATCGTAAATATTCTTCATGGAAACTGATCAATTCGATTTCGTGATAGTTGGCGCAGGACTAGCCGGATTATATGCGGCGCTGCATGCCTCGCAATTCGGAAAAGTTGCGGTCTTAACAAAAACTACTATGACTTTGAGCAGTTCATATTGGGCTCAAGGAGGAATTGCCGCCGCCGTTGATCCGAACGACTCGCCGCAGCTTCATTTTGAAGATACGATTAAAGCCGGAAGAAATTTATGTAACGAAGCGGCAGTTGAAATATTGGTCAAAGAAGGAAAATCGAGAGTTGAAGAACTTATCTCGATGGGAATGCCTTTCGACAAAGATAATGGTAAAATCGCTTTGGGGCTCGAAGGAGGACACTCGATGCGCCGAGTTCTTCATTCCGGCGGTGATGCAACCGGCGAAGATCTTGTAAGATTCGTTCATAGCTTAGTTAAGAAAAACAAAAATATTCGGATACTTGAAAACCATTACGTTTACCGGATGATCATCCGCGACGAAGAATGTTTCGGTGTTCACGCCTACGATATAAAAAATCAAGAGTCGCGCATGATTTGCGGGAACTCAACTATAATTGCTTCCGGTGGCGGTTCTGCTGTGTATTCGCGTTCCACCAATCCGCACACATCAATAGGCGAGGGAATACCTTTGGCTTTTGATGCAGGGGCTCAAATTGAAAGCATGGAATTCTTACAGTTCCATCCCACATCGTTTTATTCCATTACCGGAGAAACATTTTTGATCAGCGAAGCCATTAGAGGCGAAGGCGCATATTTAATTGATCAAAGCGGAAAAAGATTTCTTGAAGAACAGAACACAACAGAACTCTCGCCGCGCGATGTTGTGTCTGAAGCGATTATCAAAGAAATGGAAAAGTCCGGTACACAAAATGTCTTCCTGGATCTAAGACATTTAAATTCAGAAAAAATAAAAAATCGTTTCTCTAATATTTACGGCGAAGCTTTGAAATTTGGAATCAACATTACGAAAGATCCTGTGCCCGTAGCTCCGGCAGCGCATTTTATGATTGGCGGCATCAAAACCGGGCTGAGCGGCGAAACCAATATCAATCGTTTATACGCGATAGGCGAAACGGCATCGACTGGAGTTCATGGGGCAAACCGTCTTGCAAGTAATTCTCTTTTAGAGTGCTTAGTGTTCGGAAAAAGAGCGGTTGAGCATGCTCTTAATTTTAATCGGCATAATTCCCTTCATAATTATCCGGAAGAGAAAATAAATTTCTTTATCAATGAAGAAAATAAAAATGTTTTTTCCGTTGTGAGCAAAGAAGTCGCTGATCTTCTATGGCAGAATGCCGGAATAATCCGTAACGGCAAAGTCCTCCAATCGGCACTTGGCAAACTCGATTCATATATTTCCGTTACTGATTTTTCTACTGAAGAATATTTCGGTTTTAGAAAAATGTGCTTGATCGTTCTTGCGCAATTAATTGTCAAGTCGGCTTTAATCAGAGAAGAAAGCCGTGGATGTCATTTGCGTAATGACTTCTCAACTGAAGAGAATAAATTTCGAAAATCAATTGTTATGCAAAAAGGGAACGATCCAAAATTTGTTGATATTTAATTTTGGTTGAATAAATGAAACTCGATAAAAAAGAATTAGACAGAATTATTTCCGAAGCGCTGCAAGAAGACATTGGAAGTGGAGATGTAACAACTAATCTGATTGTCCCGCATACAACTGTTTCAGAAGCTTTCATGATTGCTAAAGCAGATGGTATAATTGCCGGACTGCCGATTGCAAAAGCGGTTTTTAAAAAACTCGATAAGAAAACTATTTGGGAAAGTTTGGTCAAAGAGGGAGAACATATTTCCGCCGGGACAGAAATAGTCCGGCTGAAAGGATCTTACCGGGCGCTGCTCACAGGAGAAAGAACTGCATTAAATTTTCTGCAGAGAATTTCCGGCATTGCAACGGCAGCGTCAAAATATGTTGAAAAGCTTGAAGGACTGAATACGGTAATACTTGATACGCGGAAAACAGTACCGGGTCTGCGTATACTCGATAAATACGGAGTGAAAATGGGCGGAGGAACAAACCATAGGATCGGGCTTTATGATATGGTGCTGATCAAAGATAATCATATCAAAGCAGCCGGTGGAATTATTGAGGCAGTGATGCAGATAAAGAATAATCTGACAAGAAAAATAAAAATTGAAATTGAAGTAACCAATCTTGATGAAGTGAAGCTTGCTCTAAATGCCGGCGCTGATATAATCATGCTTGATAATATGCCGCTAAAGCAGATGAAGGAAGCTGTAAATTTTATTGACGGAAAAGTAAAAGTAGAAGCTTCCGGCGGTGTAAATTTGAAATCCGTGCGCGCTATTGCGGAAACCGGAGTAGATTTTATTTCTGTAGGCGCACTAACTCACTCTGTTAAAGCGCTCGATATAAGTATGAATTTTAAAAATTAATTTGTTAGGATGGGATTGAAGAATGGACGATTTGATAGATGAAATATCAAAACTAAAGAAGGAAAAGAACGCGGTAATTCTTGCTCACAATTATCAAATTGGCGAGATACAGGACATTGCGGATTTCGTCGGCGATTCTCTAGGACTTTCTCAACATGCAGCAAAAACAAATGCCGACGTAATTATTTTTTGCGGTGTTCATTTTATGGCAGAGACGGCTTCAATAATTTCACCGGACAAAAAAGTTTTGATCCCGGATCTGGAAGCCGGTTGTTCGCTTGCCTCTACAATTAATGCTGATCAGTTGAAGGAGTGGAAATTAAAAAATCCCGGCGCCGTAGTTGTTTCGTATGTAAATACAACCGCGGAGGTAAAGGCAGAAAGCGATTACTGCTGTACATCTTCCAACGCCGTAAAAGTTATTCAGGCAATTCCGAAAGAAAAAAAGATACTCTTTCTTCCAGATCGGTTTCTTGGTCAATATGTAAGCGCCATGACCGGGCGTGAAATGGAAATTTGGAACGGTGCCTGTCACGTTCACGAAAAAATTGGAGATATAAATTTTGATGAAGCCCATGCTCAGCATCCCGATGCAGAATTTCTGATTCATCCCGAATGTGGTTGTTCATCGGCATGCATGTTAAAATCGCAAGTCTATTTCGATTGCAAGAATACACACATTTTTTCTACAGAAGGAATGATTGATTATGTTAAGAAGTCGGATGCTAATGAATTTGTTGTTGCGACTGAAATTGGAATTCTTCATCGACTAAAAAAAAATAAGCCGGGTGCGGTATTTTACCCTCTTAGCGAAAAATCGATTTGCGAATACATGAAGATGATCACCGTAGAAAAACTTTATGAATCGTTGCGGGATAATAAATATGAAATTAAGGTGCCTGTTGAAATAGCGCATAAAGCTTCTATTCCGATTCAAAGAATGCTGGAAATTGTTTGAAAAATATTTTGCACGAAGAAATGTGTTTTTAAAATCTTGCTCTTATTCTTACTCTAGAACTAGAATGAGCATGATTATGATCAAGGGCAAGAAAAAAATAGGAGAATAATATGACTTTACCATTCTATCAGGTTGATGCTTTTACATCAAAATTATTCGGTGGAAATCCCGCAGCAGTTATGCCGCTTGAAAAATGGCTGGATGATGAGACTCTACAAAACATTGCCGCGGAGAATAATTTATCTGAAACAGCTTTCTTTGTTAAAGAAGGAGAGCACTATCATATTCGATGGATGACGCCGGTAAATGAAGTTCCTTTGTGCGGACACGCAACTCTTGCATCAGCATATGTGATTTTCAATTTCATCGAAAAAAATCTGAATAAAATTAATTTTTTTTCTAAGAGTGGTGAACTGATTGTTACAAGAGAGGGAGATTTACTTACTCTCGATTTCCCGAAACATAAACCAACACCTTTAGTGATGAACGAGACAATTCAAAAATGTTTCGAGAGAAAACCGATTGAAGTCCTGCAAAATGGATTTTATTTATTAATAATTTTTGAATCTGAGGAATACATTCGTAATCTGAAGCCGGACTTCGAGTTAATAAAACAATTACATCCCCATGCTGTTATTGTATCTGCTAAGGGTGATCAAGCCGATTTTGTCTCCCGCATGTTTGCCCCAAATGAAGGTATTAACGAAGACCCTGTTACCGGATCGGCGCATACGGTTCTGGTGCCCTACTGGTCGGAAAAACTTAGTAAGAAAAATTTTCGTGCACTTCAAGTTTCAAAAAGAGGCGGGGAGCTTATCTGCCATGATGACGGAGACCGGGTGCGAATCTCGGGTAGAGCTGTGCTCTATGCCACCGGAAACGTATTTTTGGGTTTATAATTAAGATAATTTCTTGCATATTAGCCTCAAGTCTTTTGGCTTTTAGTTATCTTTATTGATAATAAAACTAGGATTTTTCTGCTGGACTAAACTCGATATGAAATATTTTCGTGGTATAATATCACTATTGCTGTTTGGTTTTCTCGTATCGTGCGATGCACCAAAACTGAATCCGCTCGATCCGCAGAATCCGGATTATCACCTTGTGGCAATTGATGGGTTTGTTAAAAATCTTGCCGGGGCACATCAGCCAATAAGCGGTGTAAACGTACTTTGGAAAAATCAAAATATTGTTCTTGAGACGGATGCAAGCGGATATTTTAAGATAGACCAACTTTTGCCACAGAGCGGAACGATTGTTTTTGAGAAAGAGGGTTACAGCACAAAAGATTCATTGATTAGTTTTGAAAATCAGAAAACGCTACACCTTGAAATATTGCTGAATGCGATTCCAAAGTCAGTAGAGCTAGCTATTTATACCAGCGTTCTTAACAGATATCCCGATGTACAATATGATTCATTGTTCATTAAAGCAAAAGTGTCTGATGCGGAGAATGAAATTGATTCTGTTTTTGTACGCTGCACCGAATTGAATATTAACAAGGCGCTTGAGTTGAATCCGTCCTCGGGCTATTATGAAAACAAATTTTCTCCGGGCGATTTGAAATTAAATTTTCTCGACGAAGGTATCGGAAAGAATTTCGAAATAATTGTTAGAGATCGTTCGAATAAATCTTTTATCGTCGATTCCTCAACAATTAAAAGAGTAATAAGAAAAGACATTATTTTTCGTTCACCGGCAAATTTGGAAATTGTTACAAATCCGACAAAATTCATCTGGGAACGATTTCTACCGGGGTTTAATTTCAAATATATGATAGAGATATATAAAAAAAGCGTAAGTCCACCGGTGCTTGTAAAGCAGTGGCCGGATATTCCAAAAGGGGATATTGAATTTACCTCAGCAATAGTATTACCTCGGGGAGAATATTTTTGGGTCATCTGGACAATTGATGAGTTTAATAACAGAGCCCGTTCTCGTGAAGCATCATTTGTTGTTCAGTAATTAAATTAATTACAAAAATGAATAATTTTTTTACAGATAATATTAACCACATTAAAAATCTCTCGAAGGATGAGTTCGAATCGCTTTACGAGTTCAGCCAAATTCTTAATTCGGCAACACGGCAAGAATTATTGATAGAAGATGCGATTGATATTGTTATTAAAGTAATTAATGCCGAACGCGGTTTGTTTGTTAAATATGATGAAGTGAACGATAATTTTTCGATTATTACGGCGCGCAAGATTTCAAACGAAACAATTACAGACCTTCACGAATTTTCCTCGGGTATTCTTCAGAAAGTTATTAAAGAAAAAAAACCTCTTCTCTATCACGATGTAATGAACGATCCCCATCTTTCTCAATTTGAAAGTGTTCAGATCCATCGCATAAAATCTGTAATCGGTGTTCCGATAGTTCGCGATGGAAACGTGTGGGGCGTAATTGTTGCGGATAGCCAGCTCGACAGGCGTGAATTTACAGATGAAAATCTTTTATTCCTGAGTTTCTTTTCCAATCTGGTTTCGCTCGCCTTAGATCGTATTATCAGACTGGAAGAACTAGAAAAAGAAAATCAGATACTCATCAACCGGCTTCAGTTGACGGAAGAAATTCCTGAAATGGTTGGAAATAGTGCAGCTATGAGAACTCTGGCGCATCTAATCCACAAAGTGGCGATGACAGATGCAACCGTTCTGATTGTTGGCGAAAGCGGAACGGGAAAAGAAGTTGCTGCTAAAGCCATTCATCATCTTAGCAAAAGAAAAGAGAAACCATTTCTTGCGCAATTTTGTGGATCTATACCGGACACTCTTCTCGAAAGCGAATTGTTCGGATATAAAAAAGGTGCATTTACCGGAGCCAACACAGACAAACAGGGCTTACTTGAAGCCGCCGATAGCGGAACATTTTTCTTAGATGAGATTGCCGATATCTCTACTGCGCTTCAGGCAAAACTTTTGCGTGTACTGGAAAACAGAGAGATCATCCGTCTCGGCGATGTTAAAGTAAAAAAAGTTGATGCACGCATTATTGCTGCAACAAATAAAGATTTGCAATCACTAGTCAAAGATGGAAATTTCCGTGAAGATTTATTCTATAGATTAAATGTTTTTCCGATTCGCATTCCGCCTCTTCGCGAAAGAAGGAGCGATATACCTTTGCTTGTCGATTTCTTCATAAAGAAAATCGGAAAGAAAAATATGTCTATCGATCCATCAGCGATCAAAAAAATGGAAGCTTATTACTGGCCAGGGAACGTTCGTCAATTGATAAATGTAATTCATCGCGCTCTAATACTTTGCGACGGCAGCAAGCTTCATTCGGAACATATTATTCTTGAAGACTCTCAGGTAACGGAGAATTTCAAGGGCACACTCCATGAATTTGAAATGCTGCTTCTCAAAAAACGTCTGGAAGAGTTTAATCATAACCGAACCCTGACTGCAAAATCTTTGGATGTTTCGGTTAGATGGATTCAACTGAAACTGAAAGAAATGGGCGAACAGTAAAATGTCTTCTCTTACATCAGAAATATTGTTTGAAAAGTTTCAGATTATTGAAGTACTCAAGAAGGATGAGCACGCAGCGGTGTTTCTTGCCAATCACATCTACCTGAGTAAAAAAATTATACTCAAGGTTCTTAATACGCAGAAGCTTCCGGACCCATCGATGGTTGAGCGTTTCAAGCGTGAGGGAAAAATTCTTGCTAAACTGGATCATCCGAACATCATTAAAGTACTTGATTTCGGAATGAGCAAAGAGTTCTTCTATATTTCATTTGAGTATATCGAAGGAGAATCCCTCCGTAACATTTTCAAGACCAAAACTCTTTCTCAGGAACAGAAAGAACATGTAATGATTCAGCTCCTGAAAGGATTGGATTACGCTCACAGGAATGAGATAATTCACCGTGACATAAAACCGGAAAATATTTTTGTTGATAAGAATCTTAATGTTAAGCTGGGCGATTTTGGCTTAGCCCTTTCAGCCGAAGATAATTTTGTAACAAACCCATATTCCATAGTCGGAACTCCAAGTTATATGAGTCCCGAACAGGTACGCGGTGCAAAACTAACCGCTCATAGCGATATCTTTTCGGCCGGAGTTGTGCTGTTCGAATTGTTTACGGGGAAGAATCCATTTCTGAGGGATAATGTAAGCCTTACGCTTAATGAGATTATGGCATATGACGAAGATGAAATCGCAAAGGGGGCCGATGACCAGCCGCAGTTGATCAGAGATATTCTCTTTAATATGCTGAAGAAGAACATTAATCAGCGTTATGATTCTGCTGAAGAAATTCTTGAAGAACTGAATGTTATGGTTGATCAGCCAACCATTGTAGTCAGCACCGCAGATAGAGAAGGCAAAAAATCGAAACTTGCATGGTTGTTTCTGGCGGTAATTTTTATTGGTATTGTAGCGATATTCCTCGTACCGATTTTAACTCAACAGAATCCGATTAATTCGATTCAAAACAATGAACGCGGGAATATCTTACCGGGTAACGATTCGGCAAAACCGAACACAAATGAGCAATTGAATCAGCAGGTAAAAGATCCTGTCAATCTGAATAATTTGGAAAAGCCTCTTGTTGATAATAAGAATCACACAACACAAAAAGATGACACAATTAATCCGGCTGAAAATCTTAAGAAGCCAATTGGTACAGGATGGCTAGATATTAAAACTTATCCGACAAACGTTGAGGTTTTCATTAACTCAGAGAGTTATGACCGAACTCCGTTTCAACGAGCAATTCCCATCAAGTCAGGTGAATTCACAATTAAATTTGAACACCCCAATTATCCCCCGTATTATAAAATAGTACAAGTTGAGGCGGATAGTATTACCAAAGTTTTTGTTAATCTTGAAACTCTGACAATGGGATTTATTAATTGTTATGTTTCGCAAATGAAAGGAGAAATTTTTATTAATGGAAATAAAAGAGCGGATGCACCAATGAGAGTGTTTGATTTGATTAAAGTTGCACCGGGCGCGGTTCACTTAGTTATTAAGAACCCGAAATACAAGGATATTGATACTTCGTTTGTGATCAAGGCTCAAGATACACTTAAACTGAAATTTAAATTCAGGAGCGAATAATTTTATCGACTCATAAAAAACGCATTTATATGAATCACAAAAAGATGAACAAATATTTAATTGTATTATTGTTTTTAACAGTCGTAGGCATTAGCCAGGCCCAGCTGCGATGGCGTGTCGTTGGGACAATGCCTTACCCGGTTTCAGGCGGACAAGTTGTTTATGATATAGCCGCACAGAGTAACAAGATTTATATTTTGGGCGGATATTCAGATTCCTTGCAGAGTGCAGTTGATTGGATTCAGGAATATGATGTTGAAAAAAACAGCTGGAAGATGGTTGGCAGAATGCTTCAGCCGAGGGATCAATTTATAGCAGATATCTGGAAAAACAGTATAATGTATTTCGGCGGTGCGGTTGATGGATCGACTGATAAAAATGCTATTGAGTCCTGGGATTATAAAATTGTTACAAACCTTGCGTCTACTTATGCCCGGAATAATAATTTCGCACGCTTATATTCAACCGGTCAAATAGTTGGCGACAATCTTTATGTCATCGGCGGCGATCCGGCAAATCCAAGTGATCAGCTTGATTATATTACAGCGTATAACTTAAGCTCAAGACAGATCGGGTTTTCTTTTCCCTCCCCCTCACCTGATCCGCCCCGTCAGCGCATGACATTCATAGTTGATCAGAACATTTATATTTTTGGCGGTGTTACAAACGGTGTAATGAAAGCAATTCAAAAATTTAATATCAGTGGACAGAAGTTAGATAACCTGCCGGAAAAATTAATTGAATCACGTGCTGCAGGATCTGCGGTATATAATCCTCTTAGTAAAAAAGGTTTTATTATTGGCGGGTATAATGAAACATTGAATGCAATGAATAGTGTCGAGCAGGTTGAGATTCTGCCCAATGGTTCTTTGAAAATTACTCCATCTGTACCACTTACATATCCGCGCGCAGGGTTGATGGCAGTGGCCTTTCAGAACGGTTTTGTGGCTGTATTTGGCGGACGGACTGATCGCGGACATCTGGGCAAAGTTGTTCCTTATATCGAAATTCTTGATGGAATTTCTTCTGTTGATGATGAGGATAAATTACCGAGTGTATTTACGCTTAACCAGAATTATCCGAATCCATTTAATCCAACTACATTGATAAGCTACCAGTTATCATCCGGAAGTTTTGTTTCTCTTAAAATTTATGACACCATTGGTAAAGAAATAACGGTTTTAGTTAACGAATTTCAAGATGCAGGGAAGCACTCTATTCAATTAAGCGCCGGTGAATATGGAATGACGTCCGGAATTTATTTCTACAAATTAACCACAGGCACTTATTCATCAACAAAAAAAATGCTATTGCTAAAATGATAAAAAATTATTTTCTGATAACATTTTTACTTGTGGGAATTTCAATTTCTAATGCCCAGGAAGTTACTTTCGAGAAAGTTAAGCAACTGTACGAGAAATTTGAGTCAAATAATGTGATTAAATATTCCGACCTGCTGCTTGAAAAAGGGACTCTTAGCGATTCATTGTCGATCGAAGTACATTTGATGCGGGCAAATATTTTTTATTCCAATGGTGCTGATTCCTCAACAAGAAAAAGCTTCGAGAATATTTTAAAAATCAAAAAAAAATATATTCCCGATCCCGATGTTACATCCCCTAAATTGATCTCGATTTTTAATGAAGTTAAAGCCGATTATCTTATCAAGAATCCCGACATTGTTCAGCAACCGGATTCAACAAATAATAAACCACCGGTAAAATTTGTAGATCTCAATCCTGAGAGAATTGCGGTAATTAAAAATATCTTATTACCGGGACTTGGACCACTTCATTACGGCAGTTCCGCAAAGGGGTGGCTTACTACTTCGGCATCAATATTAAATCTTGGGACACTTATTTATTTTGCAATCGATGCAAACAAAAAGCAAAACGATTATTTTATAGAGACGGACAGAACTCTTATTCCGCTGAAATATGATGATTATAACAGATCGTATAAGATCAGAAATGCTCTTTTAATTTCTTATGCCGCTATCTGGCTCTATAGCCAAATTGACTTTCTTTTCTTCTCAGAAAACAAGCAGCAATTGGATGAATCCTTTTTGAGTCGTTATATGGACTTAAACCCAACTGCGGGTGAGTTCAAACTAAATTTTAAATTCCCATTTTGATTGTGGTTTTATCTTGCCGGTTTTCTATTTAACCGATAATTCATATATTGACACACACAATTGAAATGGAAAAGAAATAACCGAATATGGATTTTAAATCAGAAAAAATATCTGACGTTGCTATTGTTCATGTATACCTGAACCGGGCAACACTTGCAAAAGCAGTTTTGTTCAAAGATTTTGTTTCTGAAATAGTAACAAGCGGGATATCAAAAATTGTTGTTGATCTTAGCATTTGCGAATATATTGATTCAACATTTCTTGGTGCAATGGTTGCCGTTTTGAAGAAAACCAATTCGATGAATGGAGATTTGCGTTTAGTTTATAATAAAGAGATGCCATCGTTAGTCTTTGTTCTAACACGGATGGATAAAGTATTCAAAGTTTTCCCCGGACTTGACGAAGCAATAGAAAGTTTTACAGGCGGAAAACCAAAACTCTCCTGGAAATAATTTCACTCCTCCAGATATACAATTTTATAAATCTTATCATATTGTCTCACACGCTTAGGGCATATAATTGTTATATCGTTTCCTTTTGAAACATTCGTCAATTCATTTTCATCTTGCATCATCTTTTCAATTGTAAGCTCTACAACTCCGGTTGTGCTACCAATTATATAGATCGAATCTCCTGTCTTAAGCTCATCTGCTTCCAAACGGATAAAGGCCACTTCACTTTTCTTATAATAATTAAGAATCTTACCGATGTAAACTTTTCGAGTGGTTGCTATACTTCCGTAAGTTTTGGCATAACTTTCCGATCCCGGCTCTCCCAAATAGAATCCCGGAGAGAACCCGCGGTTGTAAACTTTTTTTAGTCTTTCTATAAGTTTTTGTTTAACCCCGGGGGTCAACTTCTCTTCATAATACAGATCCATAGCCTGGCGATATGCGGAAACCGCAATGGCAATGTATTCAGGACTTCTTTTTCTTCCTTCAATTTTGAATGCATCAATTCCTGCCTCGATCAGTTTATCCAAAAATTCGATTGAGCACAAATCTTTCGGAGATAGAACATAATCCTCTCCTAACTGAAGCTCAAATTTTTCATCACTATCCGTAATCTGATATTCTCTTCTGCATGGTTGCAAGCACTCCCCCCGGTTTGCGCTTTTGCCAAACACCTCGTGACTCATAAAACAGCGTCCGCTTACGGCAATACACATAGCGCCGTGTACAAAAGTTTCAATTTCAATTTTGGATTTATTTTTTATCTCTTTAATCTTATCAAGGGTACACTCACGGGCAAGAACAATCCGTTTAGCTCCTAAATTCTCATAAAATTTTACGGTTGCAGAATTTGACGCTGACGCCTGTGTGCTGATACAGAACGGCACATCGTACTCAATACATTTTTGAATTACTGACATATCCCAGCAGATAATCATATCCACGCCGGAATCTTTTGCGGTGCGTACGATATTGTCAAGTTCATCCAACTCCTGTTCGAAGACAATCGTATTAAGTGTTAAATGAGTCTGAACATTATTTTCTTTGCACTGTTCGACGATTTTAGGAAGATCAATCAAATCAAAATTATTTGCAGCAGCGCGCATGTTTAAGTTCTTTACACCGAAATAGACGGCATCCGCCCCGGCCTCTATTGCCGCATTAAGCATTGTCCAATTTCCGGCAGGAGCTAATAGCTCCGGTTTTTTAATATCATTTTTTTCCATATGCTATAATAAGAAAAGTTGTTTAATTATTTTTTGTCGGACTATCTTGCACTACACATTTTGATTAGTTATGCGCAGAAATTACATACTTGCTCTAATTGGAATTGGAATCGGAGGTATCGGCTTCGGTCTCGTAACTCCGGTTACAGTATTATTGTTAGAGTTAAGTCACGCGCCGAGTTTTATAATCGGCTCTACAGCCATGGCCGGCTATGTGAGCATATTTATCTTCTCGCGGTACACAGGAAGGTTGATTGATCGTTTTAATGTGAAAAGGATTTTAGCGGCAGGTCTTTTTCTGTGGATGATCAGCGCTCTGGGACATATCTTCTGGTATATCTATCCACTGCTGTATATTGTAAAGATTGTGATGGGCATTGGAGGTACATTTATTTTTGTCTCCACAGAAGTTATGATCAACTATTACAGTAACGAATCCAACCGCGGAAAAAATATTGGTCTTTATGTAGTAATTCTTTCGATTGGAATTGCTATCGGCTCACTTCTTATCTGGACAGTTAAACTCGGCAACTGGGTTCCATTTGTCATCGGCTCTTCAATTGTGCTTTTTGTTTTCATCATCCAGTCGGTGTTTATGGAGGAGATAGAAATTAGGGATGGAAATATTGAGTTGGAAAAAATGCCGATAACAAAGATGCCCTTAATGAGTATGCTTTCTGCAGCAGTTTACGGATTGTTTGAATCATCGGTCATAGTTGTTCTTCCTCTTTATGGTCTACGTAATCATTTCACAACAGATCAGGTTGCCTATTTTTTAGCTTCCTTTGTCATAGGTGGAATTGTTATACTATATATAATAGGCCATATTGCCGATAAATTATACAAGTACCGGTTACTTTTAATAATTTCTACAGTGCTCGGAATTCTTTTTCTGTTTCCTGTTCTGGCCATGAATTTTATTTTTCTGGTTGTAATTTTTTTCTTTATAGGCGGAATTGTGCCTGCGTTTTATACTGTCGGGCTGAATTATACGGTTGAGAGGGTTGATAAAAAATATATGACTCAGGCTAACGGCTACTTTGTAATGATGTATGGCGCCGGGACAATCCTGGGACCCTTAATTGGTGCGACACTTGTCGATTTTAATAAACAATATGGTTATTGGGTGTTCGCTTCGGCTCTTTGCCTCGGTTTCTTTTTATTATTCAAATTTTACGAAAATGGAAATTCTAAATAGGCCATTATCTATTATTCCTCGCACTATTTTGTTATCTTACATCAAAATTATTTATCATTACTGATGAATGAGCAGCGGAGAAGAAAATATCCTTAATCAAATATGCTCTAAAACCAAAAGTGACTACGGTTTTATACTAAATTACTCCGGCCCGGAGAACTCCATTATCCTCTCTTGTGGTGAATCGTATCCAGACGACAAAAATCTCCGCGCAATCATTAATATGATCATCGCAAAGAACGAGGCGACCCTTTCGGAAATAAAACAATCTAAGGCATACAAGTCATTTTGTTCTCAGCACGGGTACAAATCATTTTATCAAGAAAGCTTGTTTGTTGAAGATAAAGCCGGTTATTTTTTAGTGCTGTTTTCAAAAAATAATCTCCCGGCGGCAAAAACTGTTCATGCAGAGATAGTTCCTTTTCTGGAAGAATTGAAAGACAAAATAATAATGACTAAAAAAAAGGGATTAAATAACCCGTCCCAACCCTTGCTAACAGAAGCGGAGGTTGCTCAGACTATCCGAGATACTGTCAACAGCATCAATGTTGTTTTGTTCTCAACGAATGAGGATGGTTCCGAATTTAATTTTATTACCGAAGCTGTGCGGACTCTTTTTGGCTATTCGCCAGAAGAAATTTACCAGAATAAATTTCATACGCTGAAATCAATTAACGAGTATGATTTTCCAAAATTCAAAGAGTTCGTTAAGAAACTGAGAAATAATGAAGAAGCAGTAGTTGAATATAGAATGAGAGACCGTTTTGGAAAGGCGCACTGGGTCAGGCACTCGGGAATTCCGATTATTAGAAACAATGAAATTGTCCGTATCGTAGGCGTAATTCAAGAAATTACCGAAGAGAAAAATACTCAGTTACGTCTTGCAAGTTCAGAAGAGCGGTTCAGGATGCTGATTGATACTGCGGATGATTTAATATTTGTCCTTGATGGATTTGGTTATTTCAGCATGGTAAATAAGAATGGCGCTACAGCACTCGGTTATGATCCGGAAGAAATGCTCGGAAAACATTTTCTTGAATTTATTGATAAAGAGGACGAAGCAAAAATTGCCAATGCATTTAACAAAATTCTTAACTCGAGCGGAATAACAACATTTGAAGCCGTATTTCTGAATCGTTCTGATAAGGGTATTACATTCGAGATCAGTGCAAAACCAATGATCTCCAACGGTGAAATCTCAGGAATGCTAAGCATTGGACGGAACATTACCAACAGAAAGCAGGATGAACAAAAAATACGAGATCTAAACTCAAAATTGATAGAAGCCAACCGGATAATTTCTATTGAGAGGGAGAGAGCAAGACATAAAATTACAGTGCTGGAAGAAGTCAACAAACTCAAAAGTGAATTTATCTCAAATGTGTCCCACGAATTACGCACACCGCTGGCTTCAATAGTCGGCTTTGCAGAAACGATAATATCCGACACCGATCTTCCTAAGGAGACTCTTAACGAATTTAGCAACATTATCCTGATGGAAGGAAAACGTCTGGCAAAACTTATAAACGATATTCTCGATTTTTCAAAATTAGAATCGGGTGAAGAAGAATTAGAAAAAGACAGCATGAGTGTTGTTGACGTTCTGGATGAAGCGATAAAGAGTTTTGATGGTCAAATAAAAGAAAAAAAACTTGTCGTATCAAAGGAGTATCCCAAGGAAAAAATTGTTATAAATGCGGATAAGGAACGTATTGAAAAAGTTTTTTGGAATCTGATTTCAAACGCAGTTAAGTATACAAATAAAGATGGAAGAATCTCAATCATTTTGCAGGATTACGGAAAGGAAATTGAGATTGTTGTCAGTGATACTGGTGTAGGTATTCCCGAAAAAGATATACCGAATCTTTTCCAGAAATTTAGCAAAGTTCAGAAGCCCGGAATGCAAATCAGTGGAACCGGATTCGGTCTTGTAAGCGTAAAGCAAATTATTGATTTACATAAAGGTTTTATTAAAGTAAGAAGCCAAGCTAATAAAGGAACAACATTTATTATCCGTCTTCCAAAGTAGAATTCAGCCGAGGGTGTATTGGAAAAATTAATTTTTATTATTGATGACGAAGACTCAATACTTAAGATGCTTTCGCATTGGGTTAAAAATCAATGGAACTACAATTGTAAAACTTTTATTAACGGTGCAGATGCCATAAACTCGCTATCGGATAATCCGGATTTAATTTTACTGGATATCATGCTTCCGGATATTAACGGAAATGAGGTTTTAAGTCGCATTAAATCAAGAAATTCTCAGGTTCCGGTTATCATGCTATCAGCTCAAGGCAGTGTTGAGGTTGCTTTGGAGTCGATTCGTCTTGGTGCGTTCGATTACTTCCCTAAACCGATTGACAAGAACCGACTCGAACCCGCAGTCAGAAATGCAATTAAACATTATGATCTTGAAAGGGAAGTAGAAAAGTTAAAAGAGAATTTAACCAAAGAGTATAGTTTCGATAATATCATCTCTGCCGATAAAAAAATGCAGGATGCATTTAAAATGGTATCGAAAGTGCTCGATAATGATATTACCGTTTTGATTGAAGGGGAAAGCGGTACCGGAAAAGAATTGATAGCGCGTGCTATTCATTATAATGGAAAAAGAAAAACGGCGCCGTTTGTTGTAGTTAATTGCGCATCAATTCCGCGGGAACTGCTGGAGAGTGAATTATTCGGTCACGAAAAAGGGGCGTTTACCGGAGCGCATGTTAGAAAGATCGGAAAGTTCGAATTTGCAAAAGGCGGTACAATATTTCTTGATGAAATCGGCGAAATGGAGATGGCGCTCCAGGCAAAAATTTTAAGGGTAATACAACAAAAAGAGTTCGAGCGTGTCGGCGGAAATGAGGTAATTAAAACAGATGTAAGAATAATTTCCGCAACAAACAGGGATCTGAAAACCGCAGTTGGGAATAAACATTTCAGGGAAGATCTTTATTACAGATTGAGCACATTCCCTATTGAAATTCTTCCCTTACGCGAAAGAAAAGGTGATATAGTAATTTTAATCAACCACTTTATAGGCCATTTCAATTCCAAATTTGGCAAAAATGTGAAGGGTGTTTCTAAGCAGGCTCTTAAAATAATGTACGATTACGACTGGCCAGGTAATGTTCGGGAACTTGAAAACACTCTCGAGAGATGTATGATATTAACCGACGGGGATCATGTTGAAATAGATTCCTTGCCGGCAAACATTGTGGCACAATTTAAAAACTTCAGCTTCGGCAACAATGCAGTAATGTTCAGCGATGATTCGCCGGTTATTCCTTTTGAGAAATTGAAGGAAGAAGCTATTAGGCATTCATTAAAAGTAACGGAAGGAAATATTGTTGAAGCGGCTCGCAGACTTAAAATTGGTCGCGCAACCCTTTATCGATTGATGGATAAATATAAAATCGATTCACCGAAAAATTAAAAAGTAGTGAGGTGAGTGATGGAGATTATTGAAGAAGTCATTGACGATATTATTGTTGAGATCGTTAATTTAGATAGAGCAACCCTGCACGAAGCGGAAGAACTGAAATTTAACGTGTCGGAAAAAATCAATGCAGGTTACAATAAAATTATTATTGATTTAACTGCAGTTGAATTTCTTGACTCTACATTTCTCGGTGTCATTGTAAATTCTCTTAAGAAAGTTGCCAAGATGGGTGGCGATCTGAAACTGGTTGGCTTCAAGCCATCGGTAAGATCTATGTTTGAACTGACCCGTTTGTTCAGAGTATTCGAGTCATATAGTGAATTACAGGACGCCATAAAAAGTTTTCATAAGTAAAATAGCATCATCCTCTCTAAAACGTTGGGAGAAAAATAGATCATAAACAAAATATTTTAGGAATCACGTGGCACAAGAAGAAACAAGAACAGTAAGCACAATATTACTTGTTGAAGATGAATCCAACATTGCAAAACTCTTCAATTATAATCTTACTAAAGCAGGGTTTAGTGTTGAAATCGCGAGCAATGGCAGAGAAGGTATGGAACTCGCCGAAAAAATCCGACCCGATTTAATAATAAGTGATGTTATGATGCCGGAGGTTGATGGTTATGAATTCCGCAGACGCCTTTTGGAAAATGCGGAACTGAAACAGATTCCTTTCGTCTTTCTTACAGCAAAAGGAGAGGAAGATGATGTGCTTCATGGTTATGATCTTGAGATTGAAGACTACATTATCAAAACATCAAGCCCAAAGGTCGTAATCGCAAAAGTTTCCGCAATTTTAAAAAGTTTGGAAAAAGAGCGCGTGAAAGTTGTTGACGAAGTTCAGAGAGCGGCTGATTCAATGGGAACTAAAGTAGTGCCGGAAGAATTTCCGCAATTTGAGGGTTTTAAAATCCAGCATTGGCATATGCCATTTAAAAATATTCCTGGTGGCGACTTCATAGACTACTTCAAACTGGATGATGATAACATTGCAATAATTTTCGGCGATGTGATGGGAAAGCGATGGGGAGCCTGGTATTTTGCGATTGCATATGCGGGATATGTGCGTAGCGCTGCCCGTTTTGTCCTGGAATCTTCCAATGATTATCAGCCAAGTCATATTTTGCATAAGGTGAATGAATCCGTATTCAAAGATGAAAGAATTGCCGAGGTGTTCATTACGCTGTCAATAATTATTCTTGATAAAAAAAACAAAACCGCCCGCTATTCCGGCGCTGGTGATCTCCCGCTGATATTTAAATCAAAGGAAGTAGAAAGAATTATTTCGAAGGGCGTTTTACTGGGATTCAGTAAATCCGGTGAATATGAGGATATTGAAATTAAACTTAACGGCGGCGACGAATTGTTTTTAGTGACTGATGGAATCACCGAAGCACGAAACAAAGAGGGTGTGTTATATGGAGAGGACAAACTTATGGAATTTATCGGCGCTCTGAATCCTGACGAAGATTCTCTCGAACAGCTAAAGAAAGAAATATTCGAATACACCGGCGGCGAAATGGATGACGACCTGAGTGTTATTGCGGTTAAAGTTTTATAAAAACAGTTAGACGCTGTCTCAAAAGTCTTTGTGAACCTTGGTGTTCTTAGTGGTTCTGGAATTGTCTTTAATTCATAATCAAAATATCTTTACCACGAAGTCACTGAGTTAACAAAGAAACACTAAAAAATATTTACTTTTTAGAAATCTCCTTGTTAGATAAAAATCTCTCCTATCTTCTTCCTTAGAAATTCGAAATACTCTTTTGTTATTGTTACTTGTTTGAAAATATCAATTACATCATCCTTTGTTATTTTTTCAAAATCTTCTTCACGCGGTGTAATAAATAATCCTCCCATATCAACCGCGGCGGGGCTTATTAGTAATTGATTCTCCTCTTCGGACGAGAATTGGGTTGGTCGGTGTTTTTGCCGTGGAAAAATTAACAGCCTCCAAATGCCTTCTTGATAACTTGAAATCAAATTCATAAATGGTTCATTGTGCGGCAGAGATATTTTCTTGAATGCATTACAAAATGTTTTGAATGCAAACAACAATTCACCCTTGTCTCTCGATTCAAAAGAAATAAAATAGCGGAGATGTTCTTCAAAGAAGCGCACCTCAATTTTACCATTACTTATAACTGTACGTGAAAGCTTTCCCACCAATTTTTCGAATTCATATTCAACCGGCAGAATCTGTTTTGTTCCAGCGTGAAAATGCATATGGTCAGGCACAGAAGAACCGCATTTAGGACCATCGTAAAATGTAGTATAAAATTTACCCAGCGCTCGTGAAATTTCGAGGAACTCTGCAAAATTTCCGATGATTGTTTGAGCTAAATGATTCTTTTTTGAAATGGTAAAATGTTCAGGAAAAGTTGGTTGAGGATTTGTAAGAATTACAAAATGTTTATTGTAATTCAACCCACTCTGTTCCGCCGGAAGATTATCGATGCATAAGTTACATTTTCTGGTCTTAATGGTCTCAGTAGTTTCATCGGACGGAGAGAAAGTAATTCTATCAGGGTTAAATTGAATCTTCACCTGAAAATCGTCAAACGAAAACTCACGCGTCTGAACTTTGGCGAGATTCTGGTAATTAGATTCTAAAAGTGCCCAAGTGCCTTTTTGCTCCTCAAGAATTTTATTGCAGCGCTCAGCCCACCACTCCGGGCTATTGTTTCTGTCCGGTTTTTCTTCGATAATCATTTATCCATAACTCCACTGATCGCTCTGAGAAAATAATTGAATGCCCACAAACCATATAAATGATGTACCCAAAACTGAATTTATTCTCTTGCAACTTATAAAAAAGAGTATAAACTTGAAATTCGGAGTCACCAAAACCACCAAATTCATTCAGCCGCCTAATTGTGTATATGATAAAGCTGTGCGGAGAAAAGATAAACTTTGGACCTCCGGACGGGAGACCCGGCATCATTCCAATCCGGCCTCACGGGATAAATTCCGGATGGTTTTTCGAAAATCATGGGGCAAAAAGACTGTATTATATCGGGAATGTGCGAAAAAAGCACAAAAAGAGGATAATTATTTTTCAAATTGTGACTGGAGTCGTCGGCAATGTTTGTCTGGTATAACCTCAAATGATTAAATTAGGCCATCAAATTTTCGATCACATTTCAAAAGAGTAGTTGGGTGAGTCAAAAAGGTCGGACATATTTCTTAATCCTGTTTTTCCTGATCAGCACGGGAATGCTTTTCTCTAAATCTGATCTCGATTCTAGGTCTGTCAGTAAAGCCGGAAGTATACTTCAACCGGTATCCGGAGAGATATTGCTTGATTTCTCAATTGATGAGGCGACCGATACCCCAAATAATCTAAGAATTATAGCCAAATATCAATCCACCCCAATTGAAATAATATCCAACTATTCACAGAAAAACTACATTCTCTCGAAAAGGCATTTTCTTGACCGAGCGGATGCAAGCCGAACCAATTTTTGGTTCACTTCTCTAATTAGGAATTAACACCACCTGTATTTTCGCCTAAAGTTTTCCTTTACTCAAACTTAAATGGTATGTTCAACAAAAACGAGGTAATATTTGCGTAAGTTAAAAATAGTTTTCATCATTACTCTAACAGCTGTCAGCGTTGGGTTTATAGGCTTTGGCGATACCTCTGCGAGCGAGAATAATGGTGCAGCTAAAATAACTGTAAGCAGAGATGCTGAACCAAGCATGACCACTGTTAGCTTTACCCAAATGGGCGTAATGACCGCATCATGGTACGGTCCGCGTTTTCATGGAAAGACAACAGCCAACGGAGAACAATATAATCAGCTGGCTTTAACGGCTGCACATAAATTTTTGCCTTTCGGTACAATTCTTCAAGTTACAAATCTGAGAAACGGCAAAAACGTTATTGTCAGAATTAACGATAGAGGTCCATATGTTGAAGGTCGCGATTTAGATTTATCTAAAGGCACGGCACTTGCACTTGGAATGATAAATAGAGGCGTTATAAAAGTGAAAGTAGAAGAAGTAATTCTCAACTCTGATATATCCCCTGTAAACACACTGAATTAATAATAAATGCCCCGGCTTAACCGGGGTTTTTATTGTGTGTCCCCCCCAAAAATTATCAGCTTTCTATTCCTAATGGTCAGGACAATTTTAAATTTTCTCTATATAGCTATATCTCCGTTCACCTGATTACGAACGGATATGGATATATTTCAAATCCTCCGGCAAAATAACATGCTAAATAGAAGTATAATATTTATCTTTATATAAGAAACATTCAATGGAACACTATGACTGTATTTTTTTCAAAAGCTTGCGAGTTAGGACTCCAAGCAGTTTTGTTCTTATCTACCAAAGAAAAGAAAATCTATAATGCAGAAGAAGTCTCTAAAGAATTGAAAGTCCCGAAGGAATTTGTCTCAAAAGTTCTTCAGATTTTAACAAGCAGTGGAATAGTTGGTTCTAAAAAAGGGAAAAATGGCGGATTCTTTTTAGCCAAAGCGCCCGATCAAATAAAATTAATTGATATCGTTGAGGCAATTGACGGATTGGATGTTTTCAAATCCTGTGTGCTTGGTTTTCCGGGCTGCTCGCACGAAACACCCTGTCCAGTGCATCATCAATGGGGAAAATTACGGGAAGAAGCATTTCAGATGCTGAGTGAGGAAACTCTGGAAAATTTAAAAGAAAAAACGGCGAGTAAATTGGCATCATTATAATATTTGTAGCTGGAGGAATAAATGAGAACCCCATTAAGAAAAGATGAAAAAGTTTATTTTGAAACACACAAACATTGGTTTGTTTTATTACTCCCATTGATACTCACACTCGTTCTCATTTTGCTCTCATTCTTCATTTACACAAAATTGGAATTGATACAATGGTGGCATTTTTTAGTGCCAGTCATTGCAGTATTCTACTTTATTTACAAATACTATTCATGGCGATTTGATTTATGGGTAGTTACAAGCCACAGAGTAATAGATGAATTCGGTGTATTTTCCATCAACTCTAAAGAAAGTCCGATCGATAAAATAAACAATGTTTCTTATCAGCAATCTCTCTTAGGAAGAATGATGGGATTTGGTGATGTACAGATTCAGACTGCCGCTGAGATGGGGGAGACAAGCTATACTTTCATTTCGCACCCACTCAAATTAAAAGAAGCGCTTTCGGCTGCTCAGGAACAGTATAAAGATTTTCAGATGAATAAGCAGGCGTTTAAACTTGCAGATGCTGTTGACGGTGAAATCGGGGAAGAGACGAAAGAATGTCCTTACTGTGCTGAAAAAATTAAAGCGAAAGCCAAAGTCTGCCGCTATTGCAAAAGAGAGTTATAACTCTTTCCGTGCCTCAATAAAGAGATCCTTCGAATCGCCGGCATTAAATTTATCGCCGGCAAAATTCTTCATGAATTTAATTTTAGTGAATCCGGCTTCTTTGAGATATGACTTTATCTCGCCTGTTGTATGCGGATAATGTTTTGTTGTGATGAGTTGAAATTCTTTTGGTGAGTCATGCTGAAACGAAAGGATATTGAAATCGAGATCATCTTTCCGGAAATCATAAAAGCGAATAATAATTTTCCCGTCACGGTTAGCAATGTTATTAATTCTTTTATTTTCCTTTATTATAAGCGGATAATTAAGAATATGAAGAAAGAGCTTGCCGCCGGGAAGAAGTATGTCATACATTTTTGTGACTGCAGATTTCAACTGTTTTGCATTTATGTGAGCTATCGAGTTTCCCACTGATATAACAGAATTAAATTCTTTATTAAATCTTTTGGGAACTGTTTGATATGAGTGGACATATGCTGCGATGTCAACGTTGTATTTTATCGCATTCCTTCTTGTTTCTTCAATCATTTTTGGGGAAATGTCGAACGCCGTTACAATTTGTCCGTTAATTGCCAGAGCCAGTGAATCCAGGCCAACACCGCAACCCAGATCTGCCGCTTTACCCTTAACCGGAAACATTTTTTGATAAGCTTTTACACGCAGCTCAAGATTCTTTTCGAAGTCTATCATCTTCTCATAAAAATCAGAAATCTCATCATAGAAAGAATCGGTTGTAAGAAGCGCGGCAGATTTATTTCTCATTTTCTACTACTCAAATTTTCATCTACAATAATTTAATCAGTTATTCTTCTAATCTAATAGCTCTAGGAAAAAGAATATTGTTTTCTAAATGCACATGCTTATGCAGATCTTTCTCAAACTCGTTCAATTCTTTATAAGTCACTTGAAAAGTTGCGCATGCATCTTCCGGTAAAGAATAATTGTTTGTGAGAGTTCTAATTTTTTCCATTGCACCACCCGCCGATACGTGCTCTGCTTCCATCTGTCGGATAGGATTTTTGATCGTCCCAAATCCACCGGTTTTTGGTTTCTCGTTGAATTTTTGTGTATCCGTTAAATATTTTATTAATGGAAAAAGAATTCGCTCCTCTTTCATCATATGGTTTATCATCTCTTCTGCAACAAGCGAAAATGTGTTTTGAACCTCGGCGATGTAAGGATGTTTTTCCACGTGCGCGTTATAAACTTTTTGAAGATGTGCAGTTATCTCAGGAATTGCGCTCTTCACATAGGCGTGATGATGATTCACAATATATTGCGTAAGAAAATTAAGATCCCATTCGGCATATCGCTGATTCTCAGATGAAATTGATTGATTCACTTTGTTAAGTTCTTCCAAAAATTCGCTGTTGGAAATTTCTTTCTCAGCCAGCGCATCTTGCAAAGAGCGATTACCATTACAGCAAAAATCAATTCCATATTTCTCGAACAATTCTGAGGCATGGGAATTTTCTGTAACCACATCTTTTACTTTTATTTTTGAGAAGTCCTTAATCGAATTCATAGTTGTTGAGTGCATTTTACTACTCCTTTATTTCTTAATATAAGTATGAAAAGTAGCTGAATTCTTTTCCTCGGTAAAAGTCTTATATCCTTTTTCTTCAATAATCTTAATTAATGGTGCCGGAATAAAGGGTGTAATTAGTAAATAGAGATCATCATCTTCTAAATGTAAAATATCCTTTGTTACTTTTGCTGCGGGGTGATTTCCGTTTTCCAGATCAATAATAGCATCATATTCGAACTTGATGTTCTCTCCCTTAACCCATTCCGGTTTAGATTTAATGTTAGGCATGTCACTTTCAATAATTATCTCTTCTTGATCAACCGATTTACGGAGTTGGTTAATTAAATCGGCAATAGAAATATTAGCTATAACCGATGCCTGTTTGAGAGTTGTAACCTTTCTTATTGTTCTGCGTAAAAACGGATTTTTTAATTTTTTGAAGACCGGAGCTATTTCAATAAACCTCTCTTCAAGTTCCGGATAAGCATCAAGGAGTTCGCCAATAAGAGTCTTTGGTGTGATATCAATTTTATTTTTCATACTGAAGTATTCTCCTTTCCCCGTCGATGCTTCTGTATTCATTAATATCATGCGAAACTTCAGTTGTACCTAAGTATTCCCCCTTTTCATTTCTGATTGCATAATACGCGATGTGTACAAGTTTACCGCCAAGGTTAATCCAAAATTTTGCCGAGTCTTGTCTGCCTAATTTAAAGTCATCAACAATCTGATTAACAATATGAACACTTGATGGCGGATGGCAAAACTGTACTTGACGCCCCAAAATTGTTTTAGCGCGCTGGAAAATTCTATCCTTGCCATGAGAAAAGAAACGAACTTTGTCATCCTTATCAACAAATGTTATATCAAATGGAAGATTATTCAGCACACTTTCCAACTCTTCTTTTGTGAATGAACCTGTTTCTAATCTAATTCTATCTGATGATTCATTTTTTTTGCTTTCCTCAACTGCAAAGTTTGGAACCCACTCAACTTCCGGATAATATAGGCAGTAACCAAAATCATCACTTTGCTGTTTTATCTCGTACCAATCGATATCAGTTAAAGTATCTAAGCACATGGGGAAGAGGATTTTCTCTTCTTTGTATAGCATTTCTTCTATTGCTTTGATTGTAGGCGCAAACATCAAATCCACAAAACCAAGGAACGCTTCAACTGTTGAGTCAGCGGATTCATCAAAAATTCCATAAGACGATTTTAGAAATCCTCTTATTTCATCATGCTTTCCCCACATTACCATTGGCGGACCGGTAATGTTATACTTTTCAAGAAATGGAAAAACAAGATTCTCCTTTCTTTGAGAATGCTTCTCAATATCCATTAAAGAGTTAAACATTTCTCGTAAGCTATAGAAAAATATATCAGCATTATCATTTTCGTTTTTCACAGACACTTCGGCAAATAAATGCTTTATCTGATCAATTACTTTTTCTATTTCTCTGTTTTCTTTGATAAATATATCAACCGGATGACCGGACTGTACTTGTTTGGCAAAACTAGTATCAATATTTCCCTTTAAAGCTTCGGTATGCAGATCGCAAAACTGTAAAATTTCTTCTCTATCAAGTCCTTCCGTTATCAGTTCCTCTTCAGCTTGTACAACCTCGCCATAAGGAATGCTTCCTAAAGCATTAGTTAGTTTGCTTTTTACAGCTTCAACATCTTCTCCTTTGTGTAAATTGAGAATCAGTTTTTTTAATTCATCTATTCTGTTTCGGCTGTTATTTATTAACTCACTCATGTTTTCCCTTTCTTATAATTTAACTTCTTGTAAAATATTTCCTTCGATTCCAATAACAACAACATGGATAGGAATTTCTCGATTAGCATGCTCAACCGCCTGTTGTGCCAACTGCGCAAGACCGCTGCAGCAAGGCACTTGCATAATCAAAACGGTGATTGATTCCAGATTCGATTCATTGATCATTGTAATAAGTTTATCAAGATAAACCTGCTTGTTGGTATCGAGTTTGGGACAAGCAATCGCTATCGATTTCCCTTTCAGAAAATCTTTGTGAAAATCTGGATAAGCAAAGCCACAGCAATCAGCGGCAAGAAGTAAATTTGAATTTCTAAAATACGCTGCCTGAGGAGAAACAAGATGAAGTTGAATTGGCCATTGACGCAAATGGGAAATTCTTTCGCCGCCTTCATCCGATTTATTTTCTTGTGTTTCAATAATTCTTTCTTGAGACCCGGAACAACCGAAGTGAGATTTCTTTTCTTCTAGATCTTTAGCAGTTAGAGGATTTTCAATTTTGTTATAGCGTAAATATTCAAGCGCTTGAGTCAAGTATTCAAACTCTTCATGGTCACGTAAATGTTCAAGATGTGCTTTAATTACATTCTCTCCGCCTTTCACAATGTAAGCCATTACTATTCTTTCATCATAAGGTTCTGCTTCACGCTCTTCGATTGTTAAAGCGCCCGGCGGACAGTTGCCAAGGCATGCGCCAAGTCCGTCGCAGAACAGATCACTTATTAAACGCGCCTTGCCATCAATGATTTGTAGTGCTCCTTCATGACATTCCGGAACACAGTTACCGCAGCCATCGCATTTATCTTCATCTATTTTTATGATTCTTCTGAGCATTTTACTTTCCTTTTGTAAAATTAAATTTTTCTAATATTCTTTTACTCTACACCAAAATAATTAACCAGCAGACTGAAGTTTGGAATTCTGTTTGAGCAGATTCAGCATCCCCATTTATAATTTCATAAAGCTAATTTAATAAAATCACTATCAGAAAATATGTGCATTGTTTGAAGAAACAAAACATTCTCTTCCCGGTGAATATGCAGGCGGAATGTTTCTACTACAGCAATCCCTTGATTGAATGCACTCTCGAACGTAATCTCTTTTGATTTCTGATCCGATAATCTTGACCCCAATCCTAAGAAATTAAAAACCAAAGCAACGGCTTGTGCAATTTTTATATGTTCATCTTCCATAAAATCGATTGCGGTTGATCGTTTTTCCCCGGTACTATGTTCACCGCTTTCTATCAGTTTCCGATTCAATATCGGAAATAGAATTTTTTCTTCTTTGTAGTTATGTTCAACAATGTTTTCATCATAAAATTCAAAAAAATTCTTAAGCCCCTCATCAATTTCTTTATTAAAAATCCAATCATTTGTGCGCCAGTTAATTAAAGCTCTTTCGAATTTATCCAGCACATCTGACAATCGTTTATGTTCATCTATCAATTGCTGCAAGAAGGGATGCATTTTTTCGTAAGGTATAAATTCAATTTTTTGTGATGAATATGCACCCGGTGGATTCATCGGTGAAAGTTCATCCGAAGATTCTTTTTCGACAAATCTATTTATTAAATCTGTTTTGTTATCCATGTTGTAAATCTCATTTAAGAAGGTTTTTCGCAGCCTTTTTTTGTGTAATACCACCAATTAATAAAAGTAGCAATCGAATAAAATATTGCAGCACCTATAAAGAAATATCCCGCAGAACCGGTTTGAGAAATAGTATAACCAATTAAGATGGAAAATATAAATGGACCAAATGCTGCAACTGCCGCTGTCCAGCCCAAAACACCGGCGCCTTGTCTTGGAGAATGAGAAAAGATTATTGGAAATTGTCTGAAAGTTGATGCATTACCAATGCCTGTAAGAAGAAAAATGAAAAGTATCAAACCTATAAAGTAGGGGGATTGATCTAATGAATTAGGCGTTAATAATCCGCTAAACGCCATTACTAAAACACTTATAATTAATCCTATGCCGGTAATATGAGTTAGAATTGCACCACCCGTTTTATCTGATATTGGTCCGGTAACAACTCTAATAAGAGAGCCAATCAATGGACCTAAGAAAGCATAAGCTAATGGATCGGGTGCATTTGGAAAATTACCATATACTGTTTTTATTAAAAGAGGAAATGCAGCCGAGAATCCCGAAAACGAACCGAAAGTCATTACATAAATTATTGTGCAGTTCCATGTGTGTTTGTTTTTGAAAATGTCCAATTGTTCTTTAAATGTAGCTTTAACAGGAACACTTCTTAAATAAAGCCATGCTAACAGAGCAATTATTAAAAGCAGCGGCACATACCAGAAAGCAGCATTTTGAATCCATATCGGTTTTGAAACTGCTTTGTTTGAAAAAATCTGAGATAGTCCTAAAGATCCGCCGAATATTGAAAAGCCAATTATCCAGGGAGTTACAAATTGTGCGAGACTTACACCAAAGTTTCCAATCCCGGCTTGAATCCCGAGCGCAGTACCTTGAAGTTTCTTGGGGAAGAAAATACTTGTACTTGGCATAAAAGAAGAAAAATCGCCGCCGCCAAACCCTGCTGAAAAAGAGAGCAGCAGAAATACCCAAAACGGTGTTGAAGGATTCATAACTGCAAAACCTAAACCGATACATGGAATAAGTTTTAAAATGGTGGCTAAAGTTATTACACGCCTGGTACCGAAAATAGGAATCAGAAACGTGTGAATAATTCTAAGTGAACCGCCAGCCAATCCGGGCATTGCAGTGAGCCAAAATAATTGCATAGTATCAAATTTAAATCCGATTTGAGGAAGCCTGACTACAATTGCACTCATCATGAACCAAGTAGCAAAAGAAAGAGTAAGCGCAAAAGTTGTAATTGTTAATGTCCGCCAAGCAATTTTACTTCCGGCTTCTTTCCAGAATTGTTCATCTTCCGGGTTCCATTCTTTAAGAAATGTAGATGAAGTTTTCAATTTACTACTCTCTATTATTTAAAATTTTTCCAAAGTCCCCAGGATGCTGTGCGGATCGTTCCGATTTTACCGGCTTTCTTTATTGCTGAGATTTTTTACTACTTGATGCATCCAAAATAAGCAGACCGCGGAGATAAAAAACATAAGCATCCAGCTGCTTGTCCAAAGACCGGTCCATTCAAGTAAGTATCCAAAAAGGATTGGACAGAAGAATCCCCCAAGTCCGCCAATCACACCAACCATTCCACCAACCACTCCTACTTCGGTCGGAAAATAATTCGGTATATGTTTATATACAGCCGCTTTCCCAATACCCCAGGCAATTCCAATCAAAAATACGAACAATGTAAAGACCCAAACATTAGCCTGAAAAAATATTCTTGTACTTCCTTTAGCTAATAATTGATTTCTCTTTACAGTATCTCCTGCTGCAACAATTGGTGTTTGCCACATATCTTTTGTAGGCAATAGTAACGTTTTTTCATCGAGATTTTCCGACTGATTATTTTTTTGTGTTAGCTTGTATTCCGTTTTATCTACTACGATCAATTTATCGGATACACTAGTAATCACTCCGCTTTTCTTAGCCATAACACCTTTGCCGGGAGAGAACATATCCATTTTCGGAACGCAAAGAATAATGCTGAATATTATAGAAGACCCCAACACCCAATACATAACTCTTCTTGCGCCTAATTTGTCCGAGAGCCATCCTCCTAATGCTCTAATAACTCCCGAAGGAATACTGAACAAAGAAGCCAATAAACCTGCCGTCACAAGTGATAATGCATAAACATTAGTGAAGTAGGGAACTAACCATTGAGAGAATGCAACAAAACAACCGAAGACAAGAAAATAGTAAAAGCCAAACCTCCATACGCGGACATTTTTTAAAGGAGACAAAAGCTGTTTAAGATTTTTATTGTTGTTTACCGGTTTTTTATTTTCTGTAAAGATGAAAAATAAAACGGCAATGAAAATCATTGCTGCAGCATAGAATACCGGAAAGTTTCTCCATCCTTCAATGTTGGTGTTGTTGTTTGTCATATAATTAAGCAAAGAAGGTCCAGCCATTGTAGTGAAACCGGCGCCTGCATTACCAGCTCCAAAAATTCCAAGAGCAGTTCCCTGCCAATGTTTTGGATACCAGACTGATGTAAAAGCTATACCCACAGCAAAACCAGTTCCTGCCAAACCGAATCCAAAACTGCATAACGCAAATGTGGTAAAACTATTTGCTTGTGATAGTAAAAAAAGTGGAATCGAGCAGAGCAATAATAGCCCGGTAAATACAGGCTTTCCTCCGTATTTGTCGGTTAGTATTCCTACCGGAAGACGGAAAATCGAACCGGTTAAAACGGGAATACCCATTAACCAGCCGACTTCAATTGGTCCCCAATCAAAGACCTGGTTTTCAATCAAGTAAGTTACGAGAACACCGTTTATCATCCATGTACCAAAACAGAATGTAAAGGCGAGAGTATTAAAGAAAAGTATTTTATGAGATTTAAAAGTTATTTTTTCTTCCATAATCGTTGTGATTAATTATTACGTGGTTTATGAATTGTCCAATTTGTTTTTGGGTTTCTAATTTTTTTTCTGTTCCAATTCCAAATTACTTTTTGATATGGGCGCCACAAATAACTTAGAGGAAATACAAGAAAGTGTACCAATCGTGTAAACGGTACAATTAAAATAATCAAGAATCCGCCGATGATATGCAGCTGGACAATTAGCGGAAGCATGAAAATTGCATCAACTTTAGGATTAAAACTAAATATTGAATGAAGATAAGGCGATATTACAATTGCAAACCATGAAGAACCCCATCGGTATCCGTAAGCAACCCACAATCCCAAGAAAATTTGAACGAGCAAAAGTATTTCTAAAATGATATCCATATAATTTGTTACTACTCGAATTCGGGGGTTACTAAGCCTCCGATAGAATAGATTTATCAATCCTATAAATGTCATAACTCCAAAAACGAAAGAAGAGATTTCAAGTACTAACAATCTCACAGGCTGCTGATTCCAGAGAAGAATAGATTGGGGAATTAAGAAAGCGATTAAATGCCCGAAGAAAAGAAAAACTATTCCCCAATGAAACGGAAGAGAACCCCAAAAGAGCTTTCTCGTTTCTAGAAATTGTGATGATAACGACGAGTACTTGAATTTTACAGCCCGATATCTATATACAGTACCGATAATAAAAACGATTAAGGAGATATAGGGCAATGCAATAAAAAAGAAATTATTTAACAAACTCATCATGCCTTCCTAACTTTGTATTTCTAATTCGTTAGTAATTTCCCGGGAAAAATTATGATCTCCATTTGCACTAGATTGATCTTCAGTAAAATCTGTTTTGAGAACTTCTAATAATGCCAGCAATAGTTGTTGATATATTTTACCGTGGCTTTCTTCCTGGTTAATTAATGTTCTATGATGTTTTTCATAGATTTCATTTTTTTTATGAATCTTTTCATTTTCAAATTCACCTATTACTTTTTTAAGAGCAGGTACAATAATTAAAAAAATAAGATCTCTCCTAATGTCGTTATCGTCCAATTTGACTATAAGCCGCAATAAGTTTGGAAGGTGATCCGCCAGCTCTGTACCGCAGTCATTTTCTACTTTCTTGTGTTCGTTATTAAGATTAACTAAAAGCTCTCCTCTCTTATAATCGTCACCAAATAAAACGTAACCCATATCTAAAGTTGTTAATGCCTGAACATCAAAAGAACGTGTGTAAATTTCTTCCCATTTCGACAAAGGAATATTTTTAGTGAGGTTTGTAAATTCAATTAAATACTTGGCAGCGATCGGGTAGTTATCATTCAAAAATTTTTGCGCTTCATCAAACGTCAAAAACAATTTTCCGTTTGGATAAACAAATAGATCTGCAAGCATTGTATAATGATTGATGGTTTTTTGTGTTATCATTTATAAACCTCTCTTTGGAGATTCATTAAAACCAAAACCGGTTGAGCCTTTAACGTCTGCCGTATTCTCTAACATTTCAATTGCTTGTTCTCTGTGAGCGGGAGGAATATTAAAACGATCGTCAAACTTTGCCAGCGAAGTCAAATAAAAAATATCGTTAGCAATTTCAGAAGTTAAGTTAACATCGCTCAGAATTTTTTCTGTAAATTCATTATTAATATCACCAACAGTAACACTTCTACGATGAATGCGTACTGCCAATTGTTTTTTGAGTACATCTTTTATTTTTTCTTCATTGCCCGCGCCAAACATATTTGCAAGATATTTTATTGGGAATCTTGATTGTTCAATTGTTCCCCATAACGATTCTGTTGAAGTATCGTAAAGAGTATTTTTATTCCAGAATTTTGCAATTGGATCAAGCTTGCCTGATTGTGCGCTATTATTCGTATCGCTCAAAGAAGCCATAACCGGCAATAGAGAAGGGACATAAAAAAGCATCGGCAGAGTGCGATATTCGGGATGCAATGGCAGCCCAAGTCCCCATACTTTTACAAATTTATATACGGGCGATGTTTGAGCCGCTTTTATTGTTGAGTCGGCAATGCCGTTCTCTTTAGCTTTTTGAATTACTTCTTCATCGAAAGGATCAAGAATTAATTCCAATTGCCGGTCAATTAGTTCGTCTTCGGGTGCAGAAGCGGCATCTTTTATTTTATCCGCATCGTATAGAAGAACGCCGAGATAACGGATTCTTCCTACACAAGAATGCATACAAGCAGGCGCAAGTCCCGCTTCTAACCTGGGATAACATAAAATACATTTTTCGGATTTACCGGTACTCCAATTGTAATATGATTTTTTATAAGGACAAGCCGTTACACACATTCTCCATGCACGACAAACCTGCTGATTAATCAGAACAACACCATCCTCGCCGCGTTTGTAAATTGCACCGGAAAGACATGATGCGACACATGCGGGATTGAGACAATGATTACAAATTCTTGGCAGGTAAAACATTGCCATTCTCTCAAGCTGGAACATCGCTTCTTTTTCAGCCGGCGAAAGATGTTGAAGATTAGGATCCCGGCGGGCGTATTCAGGAGTTCCGCTTAAGTCGTCATCCCAATTCGGACCTGTTTTTATGTCAATAGTTTTACCCGTAATCAATGAAATTGGTCGTGCTGTTGGTTGATCATTCCCTTGAGGCGATTCGATAATGTCCAAATATTTGTACGTCCATGGTTCATAATAATCATCCAATAAAGGCATATAAGGATTGTGAAAAATATTTAACAACCCCTTATACTTACCTGAACCCCGCAATGATATTTCATCATTGCCGTTTTTTTTCCATCCGCCTTTATAAATATTTTGATCTTCCCATTTTGTTGGAAAACCGGTACCGGGTTTGGTTTCAACATTATTCCACCACATATACTCGGCGCCCTTTCTGTCTGTCCAAATATTCTTGCAAGCAATTGAGCAAGTGTGACAACCAATGCACTTATCGAGATGAAACAACATTGAAACTTGTGATCTTACTTCCATAATTTATTATCTATTATTTATTATTGATTATTTTTTTCAATTTTTTATTTTTAATTAAATCTGTTTTATAACCACATCAATTTTCGGATGCCTCTCGGTCAAATAATAATTAATCAATAATAAATTATAAATTATTTCGTTTGAATCGTTTTTCTTGAAGCAACAAAAATTGCCGTTAATTCAGATGCTTCTTTTAATAAACTATCAATTCTCTCTTTTATAATTAGATTTTCTTCCTGTATGAATTCCAACCAGAATAAAGATTCATCTGCTTCTTCGATTACTATACTTAATTTCGCCGTAAAACTTGCTTTGGATTGTGCAAGACAAGCTGCCCGGTAATTTGCAGCTACCGAAGTTGACGATCTTATTAATTGACTTTGTAAATGTCTGCCTAATACTGTATTGGGTAAACTCAAAGCTAATTTTACACATCTATGTGAAAAACTTTTAGTACGATTCTTTAACTCTTCTTTATCCATAATTTATTATCTATTATTGATTATTAATTATTAATTATTAATTATTAATTATTAATTATTTCTTTTTGGTGTTAATTCACTTGCTCCTTTATTCATCGTTGCAGCTTTTTAATCGTAAATAATAAATCATCAATAATAAATTAAAACACTACCTTCGTCATTTTCTTAACAACCACATGTGTATCACGATTTGGCGCTGTTGGTCCCCAATAATTAAAATGATAAGTAAATTGACCATAGCCACCGGCAAGAAGATTCGGCTTCAAATGAGTTCTTGTAACACTGTTATTTCCGCCTGCTCTTTTATTGCCGCGGAACTGCGATTTAGGAATTGTAATTGTTCTTTCTACAGTATGATAGACAATGCAAACACCTTTTGGAATTCTTGAACTTACCACTGCGCGGGTGCAGTAAACACCATTATCATTCAATACTTCTACCCAATCATTATCTTGAATACGCAGTTCTTTAGCATCATCTTCACTGAGCCAGCATGGCTCACATCCTCTTGAAAGAGTTAACATTCTTAAATTGTCCCCGAATGTAGAATGTATATGCCACTTGCCATGGGGAGTTAAACAATTCAATACTTTGGCATTGCCCTCTTTCAATGTTTCTTTTAGATCGCCAAAAACTTCCGGTTTGGGTGATGGTTTGTAAGTCGGCAGATGTTCACCAAAAGCTATATACATTTCATTATCGAGATAAAAATGCTGTCTGCCGGTTAATGTTCTCCAAGGAACTAATCTCTCAACATTGTAAGTGAATGCCGAATATGCTCTTCCGTTATTCATCAAACCTGACCATACCGGAGATGTATTGTATCTCCGTGGTTGTGCCTGTAAATCTTTGAATGTCATTCTAACATCTCTGCTTCCTTCAGCAATATCAGCAAGCGTCAAACCCGTTTTTGATTCCATGTATTTGTATGCTCGATGAGTTAGTTCCCCGTTGGTTAGTGAAGAGAGATGAAGCACTGCATTTGCGGCGGAAACATCTTCTTTTAGCGAAGGATAGATTACACCATCTATCTTTTCAACCGGGAAATAATTTGATGTAATCATTTCGTTGTAAAAGTCTTCACATTGATAATGATTCCCATGAGCGCTCATCCCTTTCTTTTTAACATTGGGTCCCAGCGCAATAAATTTGTCATAAATTTTTGTGTAATCTCTATCAACGACCGCAATTTTGTGAGTAGTTTTTCCGGGAATGGCCTCGCATTCCCCTAAGTACCAATCTTTAATCGATGGTTGACTAATTTCGTCTGACGAATCGTGAGAAAGTGGAAGAGTTACAATATCGCGCTGCGGTTCTGATAAATGTTTCTTTGCTAATTGACTTGTAGTATATGCAATGTTTCTAAAAATTTCCCAATCGGATTTTGACTCCCATACCGGTGCAATTGCTGCCGATAAAGGATGAATGAAGGAATGCATGTCTGTACTATTCAGATCGTTCTTTTCGTACCAGGAAGCTGCGGGCAAAACAATATCTGAATATAGAGCCGATGAATCCATTCTGAAATTTAAGTCCACAACTAAATCCATCTTTCCGACAGGCGCAATATCATGCCATTTCAATTCTTCGGTTTTCTCTTCACTATCTTTTGAAATTAGGTTTGAATGAGTTCCAAGGTAATGTTTAAGCGCGTATTCGTGTCCTTTCATACTTCCGGAGATTGCATTGCCTCTCCAAATAAACCAAACGCGCGGAAAATTTATTTCGGAATCCGGATCGCTGATTGCATATTCTATCTCTTTCGTTTTGAGTTTTTCAAGAATGATTTTTTTTAATTCTTCAGGATCATCTGTCTTTGCTTCTTTACTTAAATCAAACGTGTTCTTATCAAACTGCGGATAAAACGGCATCCAACCCATTCGTACAGATTTAAAAATTAAATCTGCCATATGCTTTTGGGTTAGTTCATTGTCCGGTGCCGTGTTGTATTTTGAAGTCAAGCCGTCATAACGATATTGACAAGTATTGATATAATGCCAAATTGGTGTTTGCTGAAGACGCGATGCATCAACCCAATCTTTTGCAAATGCTATTGTTGCCCAGGAATCGGTAGGCGCTAATTTTTCTTGTCCCACATAGTGGTTTAATCCTCCGCCATTTTTTCCAACACATCCGCACAACATCAACGCCATAATTCCTGCACGATACATTAAATTATTATGGAACCAGTGATTCACACCAGCGCCGATAATAATCATACATTTTCCTTGAGTGTTACTGGCCGTTTCAGCCCACTCTCTTGCAAAACTTATAACTGTTTTTGAATCAACCCCGGTGAATATTTCTTGCCATGCTGGTGTATATGCTGCATCTTTTTCATCGTAATCTTTGGGATAATCTCCGGGCAAATCCCGATCAATTCCATATTGCGCCATGGTTAGATCATAAACAGTTGTAACGGGAATTTTCTTTCCATCAATAGTTTTGATAAAGTTAACCGGCACTCCGCGTAACTTTTTCATGTTCAAACCATACTCAACAAATTCTACTTGCAAAACCTCATCATGTTTTTCAATCAAACTCAAACGGGGATCGTATTGTGAATTATCTGTTGAATTTTCGTACTTGAGATTCCAATCGCCTTGTTTTGAATCCCACCTGTGCCCAATACTTCCTTTAGGTACAACAAGTTTTCCGGATTTGGAATCAATATTTAAAAATTTCCATTCGCCATTAGGTAAATCTTTATATTCTGCAATTTGATTTGCTCTTAGCAGTTTACCCGGTTTGTAAACGTTGTTTTCTTGAACTAGCTCAACCAGATAAGGTGAATCGGTATATTTTTTTACATAATCAATGAAGTAAGAATTTTTGTTCTGGTAATGAAATTCTTTAAGAATTACATGTGTAACAGCCATCCAAAAAGCACCGTCACTACCTGCGTGAAGAGGAACCCATTGATCGGCGTATTTTGCAACTTGACTAAAATCAGGTGAGAATACTACTGCTTTTGTTCCGTTATGGCGGGACTCTGCAAAAAAATGGCAATCCGGTGTACGGGTCATATTCAAGTTGGCGCCCATTACAGCAATCATTTTAGAATTGAACCAATCGGCGCTTTCGCAAACATCAGTCTGTTCGCCCCAAATTTCAGGTGATGCATTTGGGAGATCGCAATACCAATCATAAAAACTTAGGTTCACTCCGCCAAACAACTGTAAAAATCTACTGCCTCCGGCATAACTTAACATTGACATTGCCGGAATTGGCGAGAAACCTATAACACGGTCGGGTCCATACTTTTTTGCCGTGTATATATTTGCAGCCGAAATAATTTCTAATACCTCATCCCAACTTGTTCGTCTAAATCCACCCTTACCGCGAGCTTGCTGGTATTTTTTTCTTTTATCCGGATCGTTCTGAAGATTTTCCCAAGCCATAAGAGAATCACCGGTTTTTAGTTTTTCTTCTCTATAAGCATCTACTAAAACGCCGCGAATGAGCGGATATTTTATTCTTAACGGACTGTAGAGATACCACGAAAATGAAATTCCTCTTTGACAACCTCTTGGTTCGTATGGCGGTAATCCTTCTTCGAGTAAAGGATAATCTAATTGCTGAGTTTCCCACACTACAATTCCGTCCTTAACATGAATTTGCCACGAACATCCACCGGTGCAATTTACTCCGTGAGTACTTCGAACAACTCGATCGTGTTGAAATCGGTTCCTATAAAACTCTTCCCATTTTCTTGTATCGGGGGAAATAATGTCTTTTATCCAACTCATATAATCCACACGTTTTTTAATAATTAACGAAAGTTGACACTACGTTTTTTAACCTTAATCCAAAGCAGTAAAAAAATGACTAATGAAATGTTAGATATAACAACTACACCTAACAAAAGAGATGACTCTCTTTCTATTATCGGTATTTGCATTGTCCCTTTTTTATCTACATAATAAAGGAATGCTAACAAGTCTTTGATTTCTTGATCGGTTAATCTATTGAAACTAAATGCGTCCATCATAGCAGGGAAAGGAGAGTTTCTTAAAATGCCATCAATACCTTGTGCACCCATTCTTGTAAATGCAGCGGTAAGATCTTTTGCTAAAAGCCCCCCGTTAGAAATAACCGGATTTGATATGCTATGACACGTAATACAAGAGGGTCCTCTGTTGGTAAGTTTTGTCGTTCCATCAAAAATTTTTCTTCCGCTTTCAATATCCACAACAGTAATTGTAGTTGCATTGAATATTTGATTAGGTGTTTTTTGATTGGGATTATTTGGGTCTGCGCTATTTGTCCTGATATAATCTATGATTGATTTAATTTCATTAACACTTAATTTCTGATCGGGCATTACAGTTTGGTTATACTGATTGAAAACCGCCACAGCCGTTGAATCACCGGATTTAATAACACTTTGAGAAGACTGAACAAATTTTATTATCCAATCCTCGGTTCTTATTTTATGAACATTTGATAAATCCGGACCTATTAATTTCCCCCTGCCGATAGTATGGCAGGAAACACATTTTTGGGAAAAAAGTAATTCCCCGTTATTTTGTGCGGAGAGCCCCATTAAGAAGATTAAGAAAAGATGGAATGAAATTAAAAATGCGGTCTTAGTCATATCGTATTCTTTTCAGTTATTGAAACAAGAAAAATTATTTATTTTGATTTCTTATTCAGAATTATTTTTCTGATATTAACATAAGAGTTTTTTTCTTTCTTTCAAAAGATATTTCGTGCTTAAAATATGAAAGATATCAAATGAGTTCAAATTATATTAAAAATACAGACAGCCCAATCCAGAAGACCAGATTTGCGGTGCAATTGATCTTTGCCGCTCTTTGTATTTGGATAGGAATCGAATTCTGGCAGTTCATTTCATATTTAGAATCGAACGGAACAACCACATTTCACCAAAGACCTCCTGGTGTAGAAGGATTTCTTCCTATTAGCGCACTGATGAGTGTAGTGTATTTTATTCAAACGGGACGAGTACACGATGTTCATCCCGCGGGATTTTTTATCTTCTTAGCAATTATTGGTGTTTCTTTCGTTTTTGGAAAAGCATTTTGCAGTTGGCTTTGTCCGGTTGGTTTTATCTCAGAACTGGTAGGAGACTTTGGAGAAAAACTTTGGAAGAAACTTTTCAAACGTAGATTCAAACTGCCGAAGCTAATTGATTATCCATTGCGTACTGTGAAATACTTATTGTTAGCTTTTTTCGCATTTACAATTTTTTCGATAACGGAAACCGCGCTTGCATTTTTCTTAAGCGATACGTACAATATAATTGCCGATGTTAAGATGTTTTATTTCTTCGCGAACATCTCCAGGCTCAGTCTTATTATTATCGGTGTCCTATTTTTCCTTTCGGTTATTATTCGAAATTTCTGGTGCCGCTATCTTTGTCCTTATGGCGCTTTGTTGGGATTGATTGGATTTTTAAGTCCGAACAAAATTAAGCGAAATGCAATGAGTTGCATCGATTGCGGATTGTGTGCTAAAGCGTGTCCGTCATTCATCAAAGTTGATAAAGTGAAAACCGTTTATTCAGATGAATGCACATCGTGTTTGAGTTGCGTGGATGCCTGCCCGGTTGCAGACACGCTTGAGGTCACAAATATTTTCGGTAAGAAAAAAGTATCTAAAAAAATTATAGCTTTTGGCGTTGGTTTAATATTTATTGCAATCACAGGAATCGGAATATTAACAGGACACTGGCAAAATAAAATTTCAAAAGAAAATTATTTACTGATTCATAAAAATTTAGATGCAATCGGTCATCCAACGAGTACAGCAGAGATAAAAGAATTGAACAGATCCACTCAAAAAGAAAAAGTGAATAGAGATGGAATCGAATAAAAATAATTGGTTCACAAAAATTTTTCCCCACATCATTCCGCCTAAGCAATGGAGATATCCGGTAATAGTACTCGCTGGAATTATTACCGGATTAGGATTTTATGTGCTTTACATTTCGAATGCAATATCATATTTATCCGACGATCCGAAAACATGTGTGAACTGCCATGTAATGAATCCACAATATGCTACCTGGGAAAGGGGAAGCCATGGGCGCGGTATTACTTGCAATGATTGTCATGTGCCACATGATAATTTTGTTGCGAAATATTTATTCAAAGCAAATGACGGATTACGCCATGCGACATATTTCACGATGAGATGGGAGCCGCAGGTAATTCAGATCAAAGATGCAGGAAAGAAAGCAGTTCAGGATAATTGCATTCGATGTCACAGCAATTTAATTCACCCGATTGCCTTAAGAACGATCAATAACAATAGCGTTGAAGATCAGACGGAAAAATATTGCTGGGATTGTCATCGCGAAACACCACATGGACGGGTTCATAGTTTATCATCCACACCATACGCTCGCGGACTTCCACGCCCGGAATCATTACTTCCGTCATGGCTGGACGAATTTATATCATCAGCAAAAAATGAAAAGAAAAATTAATAAGAGGCAGTTAAATGAAATCAATTCAAGAATTAACGAAGAACAAACCGTGGCTTGGCTGGGTTTTATTCATTGTTACTGTTGTAGTAGTCTTTTTAATTGGGTTATTTGCTTCATCTATCATCGAAAGAAGAGACGAAGCTTTTTCGCTTCAACGGGTAAAACAAATTGCAGATTGGGAGCCACGAAATGAAATATGGGGAGAAAATTATCCGCGCGAGTATGAGTCCTACATGCAAATGCATGATACTACATTTGCAAGTAAATATGCAGGATCCGTTACAAAAGATTATTTGCAAGAATCACCGGAGTTAGTTGTAATGTGGGCGGGGTATGCTTTCTCTAAGGATTTTTATGCGCCCCGCGGACACTCATTTGCAGTTAAAGATGTTAGAAATAGTTTGCGTACCGGAGGAAATAAAATTAGTCCTCAACCAGCAACATGTTGGTCTTGCAAAAGTCCAGACGTTCCCCGTATGATGCAAAAGATGGGAGTTGCAGAATTTTACAAATCAAAATGGAAAGATTTAGGCGCTGAAATTGTTAATCCGATCGGTTGTCAGGACTGCCACGATCCAAAGACGATGGATTTGAGAATTACACGTCCCGCACTTATCGAAGCACTTCAAAGACAAGGCAGAGACATTAAAAGTTTTTCTCACAACGAAATGCGTTCATTAGTTTGCGCACAATGCCATGTGGAGTATTATTTTAAAGGAGAAGAAAAGTATTTAACTTTTCCTTGGGACAATGGTTTCAGCGCTGACGCAATGGAAGAGTATTACGATAAAATTGAATTTACAGATTGGACGCATCAGCTTAGTAAAGCTCCAATGCTGAAAGCACAACATCCTGATTACGAATTATTCAAAACAGGAATACATGCTGACCGTGGAGTAAGCTGCGCAGATTGCCACATGCCGTATAAATCGGAAGGCGGTGTTAAGTTTACAGATCATCATATTCAAAGTCCGTTAAACAATGTTGAAAATTCATGCCAGGTTTGTCATAGAGAAAAAACACAAAAATTAATTGAAAACGTTTATGAGAGACAGGATAAAATCCTTGAGTTAAGAAAGATCGCAGAAAAAACATTGGCAGCAACGCACATCGAAGCAAAGATTGCCTGGGATAACGGTGCAACAGAAGTAGAAATGAAACCAGCGCTTCAATTTATTCGCCATGCACAATGGAGATGGGATTGGGTAGCGGCATCAAATGGACTTGGATTTCATTCGCCAGTTGAAGCAATGCGAGTTTTGGGAACATCTATACAAAAAGCAGAACTTGCAAGGAAAGAAATTGCACTTGTTCTGGTTAAACATGGTATTAAATATCCCGTAGCGCTGCCTGATTATTCAACAAAAGATAAGGCGCAAAAATTTATTGGTTTGGATATGCCAATGCTTCGCAACGATAAAGCAGATTTTTTGAAGACAACCGTTCCTGAGTGGGATAAGAAAGCAAAAGAGAGACAAGGAACGCTGCAACAGTATTAATTTCAAATTTTGAAAGAGCATTATTGATTTACAACCATTAAGGAAAAATCTGAATGAAGAAACTATCTATTATCATTGCAGTGATTTTGGTAACCGGAGTTATTGCTGCACAGCAAACGATTAAAATGTCGGCACAAATTCGTCCTCGTCTGGAACTAGATAACAGAAGTTTTAACTCGAGTACACCTTTCAATAATTATACTTACCTCCGCACACGTTTAGGAGTATCGTTTATTTCATCGGCAGAGATGAGCGGATTTGTTCAGCTACAGGATGCGCGCATCTTTGGAAATGAAACAAGCACAACCGCAGACATGAAAAATGTAGATTTGCATCAGGCATATTTTAAGATAGATAACTTCTTTAAGTTACCAATAGATATAAAAGCTGGAAGAATGGAACTTCAATACTCGAATGAAAGAATAATCGGAATTTCCAACTGGGGAAATGCCGGAAGAAGTTTTGACGGCGCTGTCCTTTCGATTAAGGGAGAAAAATTTAAGGCAGATATTTTTGGCGTGAAGGAAAACGAAAAACTTAATACAGGCGATACACTTGATCAGAATATGTACGGAATTTTTACAGACCTAATTCTGCTGTCGAATTATAAAATCCAACCCTTTATTATTTGGCAAAGAGCTGTTCCTTCAAATTTGTTAAATAGATTTACTCTTGGGACTTACATTAAAGTGGATATTTCTGCTTTCACACATGAAACAGAATTTATTTTTCAGTTCGGGGATATTACAGCTTCTGGCAGGAAACAAAATATCACGGCATTCATGTTTGCATTCAATGCGGCTTACACATTTGATGAGCCTTCCAAGCCGTCGATTGGTGCGGGAATAGACTACATCAGCGGAGACAAGAACTCTCTAGATAATGAGTATAACGCATTTAACACTGTATACGGTACGGGTCATAAATATTTCGGCAGTATGGATTATTTTACTGACATACCTCTTCACACATACGGACTTGGAATTATGGACCTGATAGCAAGAGGGGCACTAACACCAATTGAAAATTTTAAAGTTGCCTTAGCCGGTCACATTTTTTTAGCAAATGCGGATTATAGATTAAAAAACGGATCAACAACCAAAAATTTTGGAAGTGAAGTTGATTTAACTGTCAGTTACAAATACAATGATAATGTTACGCTTGAAGGAAACGCATCGTTGTATTCACCTGGAGAAATATTTAAAGAGAAAAAGGGAAGTGATACTGCAACCTGGTTCTACCTGATGGCAGTGGTAAATATGTAATTTCCTTGAAAGCTTGAGTATTAGAAGGTCGGGCGCAACTCGACCTTTTTTATTTTTAATCTCTTTGGGTTGAATTCCCCGCCGCTTGCGGCGAGGAGGGGTTCATTAGTAAGTTACTTCTGTGTTCAAAACAAAATTGGTGAATAATGAAAATTCAGGACGTACCATTTACGGTAATTGACTGGAGTAAGGTGGATCAGAAAGAATATTCTGGAGAGACAGGGAAGGCATTCTGGAAAACTTTGGAAATAGACAACATTCGCGTGAGAATTGTGGAGTATTCGCCAGGTTATCTGGCAGATCACTGGTGCAACCGCGGACATGTGCTTTATGTTCTGGAAGGTGAGTTGGTTACTGAGTTGAGAGATGGAAGTGTTCACGTACTAAAACCCGGTATGAGTTATCAGGTTTCCGACGATACAGCCCCGCACCGGTCAAGAACAGAAATAGGCGCAAAATTATTTGTAGTTGACTAAAGAAAATATATTCTTCAGTTCCATATCCGGTAAGTTAGATTCAATAAATAGAATTTCATTTGCTGATAGTAGTTTTATCGTTTTTGAAATATTATTCTGCATTCCGGATTTGTTCCCGTTAATAAATATTTGCAATTCATTTTTTGACTGAAATTTTATTTGCGAGATGTATGCATATCCTTTTTCTAATTCTATAGGTAGAAGATAAATCTCATAGTTGGAAAAGTTATCAAACATATCTATCCATGCTGGAAATCCGTTTTGTAGTCCCAGCGCTCCCCTCATGAATTTCATCTGATTTTTATAAACGTCAACCGCTTTGCTTTTAAATGCTGCGGGCAATTTGAAAGAGGATTTTTTCACCCGTGTTAAAATATTTTTGAAAAGATCTGTCGTAAGATTTTGCGCTTCTTGATTCCCCTTATCGTTCGCGATAGATATGTAAATTTTTCCAATGGCAGCCTGTACTTGAAAGGGTGTAATACATACAAATTTGGTCAGGGTATCATTTAGTGTGCATTTGTAGCGGGAGACGGAAAAAATGCCAAAAGCCGCTTTAGCATCCTTCATTCTATAAAACTCAACTCGAAATTTTACTCCTCTCCATTCAATCTCCTGAAGGAGTAATTTATCAAATCCATATTCAAGATAGATATCGGCCCCTCCGTCAATCAATCCCCAAAGAGCCTCGCCATCATAATAGCTGGTGCGGGTAATCTTTCCGTCCGAAAGCTCGGTACCAACTAATTTGGAAAAATCCGGATCAACTTGTGCAGAAACAAACACATTTGTCAGTAGAATAAACAAAAGAACAACTTTGAAAAACATCAACTCTATCCTGTGTAGTTAAAAATAACTTTTATAATATATAAGAAACACACAACTGAATTTTCTTAATCTCCATTGAATCTTGAAAAGGTGCTTCGGCATCCAGAACATGCATTGAACTTTCAGAATATTTCTGTGTGAAAGAGATGGTCAAATTAACAGGCAGGTTAAATATTTTTTCTTTTGAGAAAGAAAAAGAAAATAAAAATCCATATTGAGTTGAGCCTTGCAAAATAGCGCTCCTATTTGTTTGAATGCCTCTCCTGTTTCCTGAAAATCTATCCTGATAAATTCCGGCTCCTAGATTAAAATAAAAATCTTCGATAGAAATAATTTTGGGGATAACAACCGCCAATTCAAAAGAATTTAGATAAGAGCGGCTTACAATATTGTCAATTGTAGGATTTGTACCAGTTCCGAAGAAACCAGCAACTAATATTCCGTAATAATTTCTTTGATTTTCCGCATATGTATAATCAAACTTCATTCCCAGCTTCCATATTTTCTGATACAAAGAAATTCCATAACCAACCGGATTTTGAAATTCGTAATTGTTAGACCAATACTTTACAGCGTGAATCCCAACTTCTTGAGAATAAACAGCAACAGAAGTAAGAAACAAGAATATACTTATCCTGATAAGCTTCATGTTTCCTTCACTCTATTTTAGCTCAATTATTTCTAATTGGATTTTTCCTATATCAGCTATGCCCAGCTTCAAATTCTGAGCGAGTTCGAGGAAAATTTTTCCTTTTGGCGAATCCTCCTTTTGTAATTTTTCTTCAATTTTTTTATTCAAGATAATATCATAGCCAACCCGGTCAACGGCAACCGGATCTGTTCCTACCAGAACGGTTTTGAAATCGAAGAAGAACTGCGGATTAGCACCGGGACCGCCGTTGAAGCAGCCTTTGATTCCGTCAACAATATTTAACACAACTTTATCCCGGAGAGGTGGAAATGCGCAAACCTCGGCACAAGTTTCTGCCCACAGCTGCTTATGTAGTCTACCGGTATTTGTCACAGCACCATAAGCAAGATTTTTGAGACTTAGTGTGATCGAAGATCCGGCATTTTTAAGTATAGGTATATTGATAATCTTATCAACCATTTCAGTCACAATTTTTGTGAAGTAAGAATATTTACCTTCGTTGACCATGTAAGGAATTGTTTCGGCATCGTATTTTTCTTCGCAGTCAGCCCAATAATACCACTGCTTATCAATCATCTGCTCACTGTAGAGTTTTCCGTTAGCATCATACATTGTACCATTTTCACCCTTGCGTTCTGTGCCAATTATTTTTATTCCCGGAAATGCCTGGCTTGTAAATCCTGCTTCAGCAAGTTGTTCTTCTCTTCTATCCCAGATCAAAATATTTTTCAGGGGAATTCCTGCCTCTTCTAACTGCTTGACAATCGCTTGTGTTACCTCTACACTTGTTGATAGTGTTGGTCCCGCAACAGGATTAACTTTCAATCCGATTTTGTCATTTTCATTAAAAAACATTTTCCAGGCAGCTTTAAGTGATGAAGCACCGGTAAGTGAAAGCATTCCTTGTGCAACCATATCGTAAGCAGCGCTGTAAACAATTTTGTTCTCCGCAACACTGTTTGCGTGATTTACCTGAGTCACTTTTGCGGGAAACTTACCAGGCATAGAGTTTTCATTACGGGGATATTCTAACGCATCGTTAATATTTGTTGCCGGTTTTGGTGCTGGTGTAGTTTGAGCAAGTGTGCTGTTAATAAACAGCAATGATAAAGTAAGTGAAAACACTGTCAAATATTTTATTTCTTTTAAACAGATGATTCCTTTCGATTTCATTTTAGTAACCTCTTTATTAGAGTAATTCTTTGTGCTGTAAACTTAGCGATAAGGGAAGATAATTGCAGGGCTATTAATTTCTACTGAAACTCTTCTTTAATGTTGAAATCGGTATCACGTATTACGGTTATTGAAGAACACTTTTTCTATTGCCCGCAAGTAAATTTCTCTCTATGTTGTTTTTGAAACTTCTTCATATTTAAGGAAATAATTCTTGATAACCATTATTATAAATGGGAGGAAAAATGATCGGAGAAGAAGAAAAACCAATATGTCCTCTGTGTGAAAGTGAAATTAAAAGAGATGATGATTTCTGTCCTAATTGCGGAACACTCTTTGCGGAGTTTGTAAAATGTACTGAACATTCAGACAAAGATGCGGAAGGAGTTTGTGTAATATGCGGTTCACCTTACTGCGAGGAATGTGGGCTTTTCGTTGATGATAGGACTTTTCTTTGCACCGAACATTCAGAATATGAAACGATAGAGGGCATGGCGTGTATTTTGAGTGCCGATGATTCTATGAAGATCGAATTAATAAAATCAAATTTAGAAGCGGAGGGATTACACCCGTTTATCTTTCCAAGAAAAGCTAGTTCGATTCATTCAGACATTGTGTATACAGGCAAGAGCAACAATGATTGGCCTTTGATGGTTCCATTTCAGGAAGTAATCCGCGCAGAAGCGATTTTGCATGACTTAGAATTACTGGAATAATTTTTTTCAATATGATTTTTGGGAGAAACAGATGAAAGAGAACACAAAATTTGGATTCATTCCAGTTTCAAGTTCTATCACTCAGACACCAATTGAAGAAATGATTGGTGCTCTGTTGCCAACACTTCACTCGCTTGGCGGCGAACAGTTCTCGCATGAAATGGTAAATCTTTCAATTCCGTTTTTTTATTTCGTTGTTACCGGCGGAACGGAAGAAAAAATATTACAACTGCAGAGCGAGAGAAAAAAAACTATTGAAAACGAAACTGTAATTTTTCTGGCTCATCCGAATAATAATTCACTTCCCGCATCACTTGAAATATTGGCCAGGCTGCAGCAGGACGGTGAAAGAGGAAAGATCGTTTATCTTGATGATAACACAAATAAAAACTGGCCTAATGAATTAGAAAAAGTCGTAAGACACCTAACAGTTTTTCATCAGTTGAAAAAAACAAAAGTGGGTCTCATTGGCCAGCCATCGGAATGGCTTGTTGCAAGCAGTCCGGATTCTGCCACAATTAAAAATGTTTGGGGGCCGGTTGTAATTAATATTGAACTTGAAGAGCTCAAATCGTTAATAGCGGAAATAAAGGATGAACAGATAAACGACGATTACCATTACTTTACAGACAGGGCAACAGAAGTAAAAGAACCGTCAAAAAAAGAACTCAAAGGTGTTGTCAAAATTCACGCCGCCTTGAAACAGTTAATTCAAAAACATGGACTTACTTCGGTTTCCGTGCGCTGCTTTGATTTAGTGACGGATCTAAAGACAACGGGATGTTATGCCTTATCAAGACTTAATGATGACGGTATCATCGCAGGCTGTGAAGGGGATCTCGTTTCAACACTAGGAATGATGTGGGCAAATTATTTAACAGATCAGATTGTCTGGATGGCTAACCCTGCTCAGCTAGACGAAGCGAATAATTCAATCTGGCTGGCTCACTGCACCGTTCCTACCAGTATGGTTGAAAGCTATAAACTCAGGTCGCATTTTGAATCGGGGCTGGGAGTTGGAATCCAGGGGGAATTATCAAAAGGAAAGGTTACTATTCTAAGACTTGGCGGAAAAAATCTCGATAAGATTTGGGTTTCAAATGGAGAAATTATTGAATCCGGTTCTTCGGAGAATCTTTGCAGAACTCAAGTGAAGGTTAAACTCCACGGTTCATCAAAAGCCTCAGATTTGTTAACGGCACCTCTTGGAAATCATATTCTGTTAATGCGCGGCAGTTATACAAAAGAGTTAATGGAATGGTGGGAGATGTTTATAGGAATGTGAAAATAATATTAATTGCGGATTTGCCAAAACACGGTTTCTAGTAGGTTTATATTTTTCGTTTTAATTTTTCCAAAAATTACCCGACACTTCATTTACAAAAGAGAAAAATCAACTCTAACACAATTTCTTTTCTTCTTTCTTAATAGCTTAGTCACGGCATTTTCAAATCGACCCCAAAAACTTGAAGATATTCATGAAAAAACACCAGCGAACTTAAATTTGAAATCTGGATATACTACGAAATTCATTTTTATACAGCGAAAAAAATTCATTAGTAGTTGTACTAACTTCTTGGTTTTAGAATCATAAACGAATCATTTTTAGGGCATGTTTATTGCGCTACTATTAAGTCATACAAATTCGGAACAACATGTTTCAGAATTACGCTAATCTTCACCAACTTACCCTCGATGTAAAAAACGGCATCACTTTAAATAAAAAAAGGGGATATTTATGCTTTCTAGAATAACCAAATGTTTGTTACCAATTTTGTTTTGTGCGGCAAATCTATTTGCTCAATTCAATTTGACCGTGACAGATCCTCAGATGACTTGGTATTCATCGAAGGGAACAATCGAGGAAGCTGTTTTTTCTGTCGGGCAAAAGGGATTGTACAGCCAGGTTAGTGCATATCTGACTTTTTCCGCCCGGGGCGGAAATTTTCAATCGGGCAGCCAGCTCGAAGTTGTTATGAATTTTGAATTACCGGAAGGAAGTTTTGTAACCGATCTGTGGCTTTGGATCGGGGATAAGATTAGTAAGGGAATAGTCCTCGATGTATGGAGTGCTTCATCAATCTATGAGGGAATTGTTAACAGAAGAAAAGACCCGGCGATACTTAAAAAAACAGGAAACAAGAGTTACCAACTTAGAGTTTATCCAATGGATCGACTAGGAACAAGAAAGGTCCGAATAGCATATCTTGTTCCCAATACATGGGGTGATACTTTCGTATCGACTCCGGTACCAATTGATCTTCTGAAAGTATCGTTGAATAAGACAAGTATTGCGAGTGTTATTACATGGACAAACCTGGAGTGGACAAATCCAACTATTCCTGCTGCAAGTGAAGCTTTTCAATCGCGCTCAGATACTTTCTTTGGTGACCATATTAAAATGGATATCAACAACCCTAACACAAGCATTCCTTATAGTTTGAATTTCAAGAACCCGATGATTAACGGAGTTTATTTCAAGTATTATAAAAACAAGACGGATGGATTTTATCAATTATCACTTTTGCCCGCCGCTTCGCAAACGGTTTTGAATAAGAAAGTTCTGTTTCTAATCGATCACGATTCAAGAAAAAGTACTACTTCCCGTGCACAAATTATTGACGCTATTAAACAGACTTTGTTAAACTCTTCTAAACAGGGTGATTATTTTAATCTGTTCTACTCCGGACTGAACATCGGTAAACTGGGCTCGGATTGGATTAAAGCCGACGCTGCGGCTATTAATAATGCCTTCCAGCAGATTAATGAGAATTCAATTTCCACTTACAGCAATCTTCCCACCTTGCTGAGGGAAGGTTATGATTATGTTATCAAGAAAGGCGGCGGCACGGTCTGCCTGATTTCTAATTCTGATCAGCTTGGAAGCAACCTGAACGCCAATCAAGTCATAAACGATATCCGCAACATGCTGACGCTTAATGTTCCGACTAACATTCTGGATTACAACGACAAAGATTATTACTACTTTTATTTTAACAACAGATCATATCTAGGTAACGAATATCTTTATGATAATCTTGCAAAATTAACCGGCGGATCTTTCCAGCGAATAAGCGGGGCATTCTCTAATTCGTTAACCGATTTATATCAAAAGATCGACGGCACAATTTCCGCATTTGATCTTTATACAACTTTGAACAACGGATTCTGCTTTGCCCGACAGACGCTTGCCAACAGCGGTTCAACGATTGTAATCAATAAACCGGTTTTACAGATAGGTAAGTTCATAGGCGATTTCCCTTTCATTGTAAAAACGTCCGGGATTTATAATTCATCGCCGTTCACTCAATCAATGATCATAGAGGATGCAAATAATAAGCTCGGAGAAGATGCAATAGAAAAAATGTGGGTTAATTCCAATATCATTTCACTTGAATCCGGATCAATAAATAATTCAGTTATCACCGAAATTCTGAATCTTAGCAAGAAGCATAGTATACTAACTAAGTACACCGCTTTCCTTGCTCTCGAAGATACAACTTCAATCTGCACAACTTGTTATTATGATGATGGCAAACCGATTGGTACGACCGGTATTAAGGAAGATCAGGAAGTGCCGTCGGATTTTTCGGTTTCAGCTTATCCGAATCCGTTCAATCCGCAGGTTACAATAACAGTTAAGCTTCCAATGAATATGATTAATCAAAATTTCACATTCAGGATATATAACATGCTTGGGCAGGTTGTTAAGACCTTTTATGTAACTAATATGACCAATGTAATCAAGTTTATATGGGATGGCAGGAATGATGACGGAGAGTTGATCTCTAGTGGAATATATATTTTCACTGCTTCCTCGCCTCATTTTACAAAATCGCTGAAGCTGGTGTATATGAAATAAGCATTAACCGGGGATGGGGGGAACTATTGAATGCGCTCACAATTGTGGGCGTATCCTTTTTTAAAATTGTGTTCTGGAAACTCGCACCTAAACTTTTTATCAATTTTCTTCGATAATCTTAGTAACAACGGAAACGATTTATGAGAAGACTATTTGTTTTAATGTTTGCGATCAGCATTGTAATTGCTTTTAGCGCTTGTTCAACTGTACTAAATACTACCAGTCAGGAAATAGAATTAAAAACAACTCCCCCCAGCGCCAAAATAACCATTGACGGAAAAAAATTCGGTATGTCCCCCCAAATTGTAAATCTCGATCGAAGCAGCAACCATGTTGTTAAATTTGAGCTGGACGGATTTGAAACATACGAAACACAGTTAACAAGAAAGATTTCTTTTTGGTTTTGGGGAAACGCCTTAAACGGATTTATCCCCGGTATGATTGTGGATATGTTCACCGGCTCAATGTATAATCTGCTGCCTGAAAAGATTGCTGTGGATTTAACTCCTGCAAAAGTGGAAGCACCCATTAAAAAGAAATAGAAATTTTATCCTCTTAGAAACAGTTCTTGATACTGGAAATAAAAAGAATCATCTTGCGGAAGAGCTCCATTGAGAGTACAAATCTCACCCGCAAATCTGCCGGCAAGTGAATTAATCTTATTTATTTCCCATCCGTATAAATAACCAAGACATAGAATAGCAGAGTAAGCATCACCAGCGCCGAGTGTGTCAACAACATGATGCAAGGATGATGCGGATTTATGAACCAGAGAACCCGTATATAATTCGGCTCCTTTCTCGCCAAGTGTCAACCCAATTAACTCAATGTTGAATTTATCCATGAGTTGTTCGATTGCTTTTGCGTTTTCTCCAGCCAGTTCAAAATAGAACTTCAGTTTTTCAAGCTCCGCTTCGTTCATTTTGATAACATTGCACACCTGTAAAGTTCTTTCAACAAATTCTTTGGTGTAGAAGTCATGGCGAAGATTAAGATCGCAAAAATATTTTTTATCACAGTTATTCAGCAGAGACAAGACTGTATCGCGGGAAGCTGCGTGGCGGGTTGTGAATGTACCAAAGTAAAGCAAATCCGTTTCTTTTTCAAACACTTCATTGATCTGTTCGTTTACAGAAAGATGGTCGAAAGAACATTCGGAGGAAATTTTAAATTTTGGTTTCTTTTCTTCGTCGAGAGTTACCTGAACGGTTCCGGTTGGATATTTTCTATCTATTAATATATTGCTTGTGTCGAATCCGATGGCGTTAAGATGATTGATGATTTCGTACCCGTTTCCATCGTTGCCGACACTTGAAATGAAACTAGCTTTTCCTAAAATTTTCCAGATGTGATAAATAAAATTGAACGGTGCACCGCCTAGTCTCTTTTGCTCGGGGTAAACGTCCCAGAGTATTTCACCGATAGCGGTAACACGTTTCACTTCTTTATCTCTCTGTTTTCCAATCTATCTTTATCTTTCTCCTTAGCTTCGCGCATCATGTCTTCAACTTTATCAATTTCCGGAGACTCATCCAGCGATTTCCAGTCGAACTTTTCATCCAATGGATCTAATGCTTTTTGCGGATCGAAAATTTGTCTGTCTATATCAAGAGCTGAATAAGGAGTGAAGTCGGGCTTGTCAGTGAAAAAATCTGAAAAATCATTTGCGCCGGCATCAAACTGATTTAAATATGGAATGCCGAGTACATTCCAGAATGTTTTAAAAATACTCCCAAAACTGTAGTGAACATGACTCACGTGATTTTTTTTAACGTATGGAGAGATTACCATGAGCACGCTTCTATGCGCATCAATATGATCGACTCCGTTCTGAGCGTCATCTTCCGTAATCACAATCATCATGTTTTTCCAATAAGGTGTATGGGAAAGAAACTCGATAATTCTTCCAACCGCCAAATCATTATCTGCCATATAGCTTTCGCGGAAAGGATAACCTCCATCCGGCCGCTCTCCCGCACCATGATCGTTAGGAATGATAACGGTTAGTACAGAAGGAATCTCTTTCTTCGCATCCAGCCATTTTTCTTTAAATTCTTTGGTGAACATATCTATACGGAATTGATCAGGAATGGATGTGTTGTAAGTAGGATAAATTTTTGATGAATTTGCGAAGAGCGGAGCCGTTAGCGGGAAGTTAGCAATGTGTTTTATTCCGCCATGTTTATACTTAGCATCGTAATCTGCGGGTTCAAACATTAATCCAAATCCAAAATTGAAAAAATCTTTTTTATTACAGTCGAGGTGGTCCCACATTGTACCGGCTTCATTATAATCTTCCGGATAAACAGCTCCGGCGGCGCCGTTCATTCCTAAAACACCGGGTGCTTTAGAATCTTCTTTGTAATTTCTATTCTCGCCATAATTTGCAGGAGTTGTGGTTTCGACCCACTCATTCGGATAAGTATTTGAAAGCCAGCGATGTCCGTCTGCTGAAACATCTGAATCAACATAAAAATTATCTGAGATTGCAAACCGTTTAGCAAGTTCTAAATGATTTGGCATTACAGTAGTATTACTTACGGAAAGTGTCTTTTGCTTGTTCGTGAATGAAACGTTTCTTCCGTAGCGTGCTAACGTTGAATCACCTTCGGCGTTCGTAAGTTGTCCGAAGATTTCATCGTAAGTTCTGTTCTCTTTAGAAATAAACACAATGTGTTTAATAGGGCTTTCTTTTTCTTTTGGATAAAGAGGAATTGGATTGTTCTTTCTGTCTGCAAATCTTGGTGAATTTGATTGCTCTATTGTGAAATTATTTTCAATAACTTTTTTTGTCAGAGTCTTTAATTCCGTATCTGACGGGACATCAAAAACTCCAACGGTTCCTTTCATAAGACTTCCTATGTAGCTTCCCTCGGCTCCGCGAATAAAATTTTTACCCCCGTTAGGTCCGCTGCCAAATCCTTTTGCGTTGGCAACAAAAATTTTCTTTCCGTCTCCACTTATTTTTAATTTAGCCGGAAACCATCCGGTTGGAATATGTCCGATCACCTCCAGCTTTGTAACATCAATAACCGCAATTGCGTTAAGACCGGCTTCTGCAACGTACAATCTTTTCTGATCCGGTGAGAGAGTCAAACCGTAGGGAATTACGCCGCGGAAATTTTTGATACGGGAATCGAGAACCAGCTTAATTGTTTTTACAATTTTCTTTTTCTGAATATCAATTACGGAAATGTTGTCGTTTGTTCCGTTGCTTACGAATGCAAATTTATTTGTTGCTGCAATCGAGTTGGGACTCGCACCGCCGATTGCCGGAATGTCTTCAATCTTTTCACCGATCTGAATTCCGGTTTTAATTTTAGCAACAACTTTTGGATTATCACTATTTCGAATCATAAAAACTGAAAAAGCCTCTGGAGATTTCGGATTGCCAAGCCCGGGAACGTTGAACTTTCCAATTTTTATTCCCATTTCGGATTCTTTAGACAAATATGAAAATGGCGGGAAGTCAATTCCTCTCATCTCTTTGTCTAATCCTTGAATTTTTTTGTATTGGTACATCCCAACATTGGCAACAAAAATATTTTTTTCGTCTGGTGACAATGCAATTCCGAAAGGATAACGTCCTACAGGAACGCTTTCAATAACTTTCTTCGTTTTGGTTTCTGCAATGATCATTCTAAAATTTATCTGATCAACCGCGAATAGTTTCTTTCCATCTTTCGATAAAACCATATCGCCGATATAACCGTGAGTGTAATCAATACTATCATCCCTATAGCCGCAATCAATTGAATCGATCCGACCGCCGCTTGTTAAATCGAAAATGTAAATTTTATTTGTCTCTCCGCCGGAAACGAAAACGGTTTTACTATCGGGCGAAATTGCCAATCCCATAAATACAGAAGCAAGAACACCTTTATCGGTTTGCGCGCCGGGTGGAACTTGCTTTACTTCCGGTTTATCGCTCAATACATTTATGATGATAGTAATTGATAACGGACCTGTGCCTGAATTAGCGGTAACAATAGTTTTACCATCGGGACTCAATGCTAAGCCATATGGGTGCGGTGCAGTTACAATATTTTTTCCCAGAGGTGTGATGAATCTTCCATTGGGAATAATAGTGATTCCTTGCCGGTCAATTTTTGTAAACTCTTTTTTCGCGGGTGCGGAAAGCACCCATGGATTATTTTGAGATTGAGCACTTAGTATAGAAGTGCTGGCTAGAATTGCAACTAATAATTTTTTCACTGTAATGTTTCAGTTTATTTTTAATAATGAATTTCTAAATCAAGGATAGTTCTAAAAACTTTCACAAAGTGATGGCTATGCCACAATATCCTTTGCGAACTTTGCTTTTTCTTTGCGTTCTCTGCGTTAAATATTTACAAAAGATAGTTTTTAGAAGTACCCTCAATTTAATTTTTCCTCCCGATCTGTACAATCACCGCACCAGATAGGGCAATAAACATTCCTATTCCTTCCTGAATAGTTATGGTTTCACCAATAAACCACCATGCAAGTACAGCAATTTGAATGAGCATTGTTCCATTGATGATACTCGATTCCATGGCGGTAAGTTTTTGCAAAGTTAAATTCCAAAGTGTGAAAGCAAACGCAGTATTGACTACCGAGAGCCATAAAAGAAAAAGAATATTTGTAATACTTATCGAGGGCAATCCTTGAACTATAAGCCCAGTTATAAGTATCACCACAGAACCAAAGCCCATGCTCGTAACTGTAACTGTAAGCGGGTCAAATTTACTGCTCCTGTTAATGCTTCGCCCGAGCAGAGAGGATGCTGCATTAGCAAGAACACCAACCGACATAATTGCTATGCCCAATGTTCTGCCGGAAGGCAAATCAACCGGATAAAAGTAAGCAAGAATTCCAACAATAAACAGACAAGCACCTAACCACTGAAAGTATGTTGGTCTCTCAGATAGCAGAAAAATTCCGAGCACCGCGACTATTATCGGAGTAAAGTTTAATAGTAAACTGACAGTTACTGCGGGAAGCAATGAGAGACCGATGAACTGCGTTCCTTGTGTAAAAGTATAAAAAAGGAAACCAAGCGCCGCCAGCTTGATCCAGCTTTTTTTGTCAATGTTATTTACTTCGGCAATTCTTTTTTTAGTCAACGCAAAGGGGAGTAGACATAAAAATGCAAAGACATAACGCAGACCGGCGTATGTTAGAGGAGGAATATCTTTGAGACCCCACTTAATAATTATGAAAGATGTCGACCAAAGAAATGTTACCAGCAGGGCAAGAAAAATAGCTGCTGTTCTGGAAACCGGTTTTGAAAAAATAGCGACCTCATTTATCTATGCAAATTGAAATTTATTTTCCGAGCAAGAGTTTAAACGCATAAATCATAAGAAACACAGCAAAGATTTTTTTCAGAACGCCTTCAGGCAATGTTAATGCATACAAAGATGATAAGTAACTTCCAATTACAAAGGTTATGACCATAATGCCCACGGCTTTCAAATTAACGTGCCCGGCTTTATGATAATTCATAACAGCGAGGATACCGATTGGCAAGAGCAAAAGTCCGAGCGATGTTCCCTGTGCGTCTTTTTGCGTATAACCTAAAAACCCCACAAGCATTGGAATTATTATAATTCCACCACCGATGCCGAGAACACCGCTAACCAATCCTGCGGCTAAACCTATTATTAAGAGAATAATTGTTTCGTTCATTTTAATCTTTGTCTGTTATTAAAATTATTATTTAATCAGTTCCATTAAAATCCATCCGCTTGGATCTACAACGAATTCTGTCCCTTGCGGTAATTCAATATCGCCTTTTCCATTTTTCATTTCAACTCGGATCATTTCTCCCGCACGTTCGACTTCAACCGGAAGAGAGAATGAAAGATTATCTTCGGTTTCCCAGCTCAATTCAATTTTATCCGTCAAATATTTCACATTCAGTTTAGGTAATGGTGCATGTCTCAGGTAGACTTCAAAGAACCAGTCTAATTTTTTCCCTGAAATATCTTCAGCCATCTTTAGTAATTCATCGGTTGTAGTAAGCCGGCACTGTCTTCCATCCGTAATCTTTTCCATCGCTTCGGTAGGGTAAGCCCATCTTCGCAGAATTTTGAAAAAAGTTTCATCGCCAAGATAATAGCGGAGTGTATGAACTATCCAGCCGCCTTTATAATAGATATCGTTGCTGTAACTCTCACCGGATGTTTTTTCGCCCCGCGGGGCAACAGGATTTTTGTTGCTGAACCGCTTGATGTTTTTCATGTAGCGGAAGTATTCATCTTTTCCAAAAACTTTTTCAAGATATAACGGCTGCATATAAGTACCAAGTCCTTCGTGTATCCAGAAGTCGCTCCAATCACTGCAGGTTACAAGATTGCCCCACCACTCGTGTGCAAACTCATGATGATGCAACCAATCGAAAGCAAATTTTGGATGATTCCTCCAGCCGTAACCGTATGCGATTGCGCTTTGTTGTTCCATACCTAAATGAGGAGCTTCAACAACAGCGTATTTATCCGCTCGAAACGGATAAGGTCCTATCAACTCTTCCATAACTTTCATGTGAATTAAAAATTGCGGTGCATGTTCTTTTGCTTTCTCATAATTTTCCGGAAGAGTCCAAACGGTGAAAGGGAATTTTTCTCCTGTTACACTTGTGTAATCATAATCGATTCTTTGATAGGGACCGAGAAAAAATATTACACCATAGTTATTGATTGGGGTTGATACAAACCAGTTCCATGTTTTTGTGCCGTCTTTGTTTTCGTTAGACGAGATAAATTTCCCGTTACTAATACAAATTAAATCGGCAGAAGCAGTGAAGTGAAGAGAGACCGAGTCCGGTTCATCAGAAGGACTATCTTTGCATGGCCACCAGACATCTGCACCTCCGCCCTGGCATGTAAGAGTAACCCAATCTTTGCCGTCTTTTGTTTTTTTGATAACCAGCCCGTCATCCCACGGAGGATTTTTGGCTATGCGCGGTATTCCGGAATATGCTATAACGGTACTGAAAATTTCTCCCTGCTTAATAACATTTGGAAAGTCAATCCAGATTTTACCGTTCTCATGAATAAACTTCAGATCAATTTCTTTTTTGTCTTTAGTTGCTGATTGTACCGCGTCTATTGTAAATGTATTATCCAGGTCTACCAAAATCTTATTTAAGTCGTTCATTGCTTGCGCACGCATAGTAACCGTCCCGCCAATCGCCTTTTCATTAAGGTCTATTATGAGATTTATATTGTAGAATTTAACATCGTAACAAGATTGGAATGGTGATAGTTTCCCGCCCGAATCTTGAGAACCAAATTGAGCAAGCAGAGTGATTCTGAAAAGTAATGATAAAAGAAAAAACTTAGAAAGATTTTTCATGTTATTACCCAAGATTAATAAAGTTCTGTTATAAAGATAGAATTCGGCTTGTGAGGATTCAATGGAGGAATAGAGATTTTTTAGAGATCAATTCCAATATTCTTCTGAACCAATTACAGTGCTTATAAATCTATACCTGACTTTCCCAGCCGTCGTCGTTTTTTATAAATGCGCTTCTTATTTTTTGATAGATCTCTTCCGGTAATTTCTCCTTTGAAATGATCTCAATATTCTGCTTAAGGTGTTCAATGTTTGTCGTTCCTACAATGCATGTGTGTATCCCTTCAGTAAAAGCAGTAAATCGTAATGCCGCTTCATTCCAGTCCATTCCAATATCAGTATTCATTTTCTTCCAGCGCAACCAGTACTCTTCGGCATAGTGACCGCGTGGTTGATCATCAAATCTCCATGGGGCGTTCGCTATCGGCCGTTTTGCGATTACTCCAATATTTTTATCGATCGTGTTGGGAAAGATATTTTCAATACTCCTCTGATCACAAATGTTGAAGGATGTTTGAACAGATTGAAATGCATTTGATTCTACAGCATATTTTAATTCTTCATTCTCACCGGAGTAAGCCGCACATTTTACCTTTCCGGCTTCAATGGTTTTATATAGGGCGTTAATTGCCTCGCCGCGCTGTAATGTTTCAAGAGGACATGAGTGAAGGTGAACTATATCAATGTAATCAGTCCGCATAGAACGCAATGCTTCATCAACTCCAGTAATAATGCAATCATACGACCAATCTTCAACCCCCTCAATTCCATAGCCAACTTTTGTGGAAAGGATAAATTCTTTACGCCGGTGTGATATAAATCTTCCGATCCTGTCCTCCGAGGCATAATAACCCCGCGCCGTATCTATTAGATTAATTCCGCTGTCGAGTGCAAAATTTAAGATCACTTCAACTTTGGCATTCTCAAGTTCCAGATCTCCAATTTCTCCAGCACCAAAACCAAGAATAGATACTTTTAAGCCGGTGTTCCCCAAATTTCTATAAATCATATTTTAATCCAAAAGAAAGTAACTTGTACCAAGTTAATAAAAAGATGTTTATTTAAGCAAAGCAATCAGCTATTTTTAAGACGACAAATATATAGTACATGAATTCATGATAAATTTATACACAACAAGCCTTCGCAGTAAAATACTTCTTGGTTTTACAGTCATTCTGTTCATTATGTTTTTTGCTACTCTATGGAGTATCTACAACTTCTACTATCTGAATGAGGCTATAAAGAAGACGATGCAGGAAAACTATTCGAGTCTTATTGCCGCAGATAATATGGGAAGAGCTCTGGATGAACAACTGCAGGCTATTGTTGTAATGTATAACAAAAGCTTTGAACTGGGCGAAAGCCAATTCCAGAAAAACCGTGAAGATTTCTATTTCTGGTATGGAAGCGCCCGCGCTTCAGTTTTTACAAAAAAGGAAAAAGATATTCTTGACTCACTCAACATAGAATATGGAAATTTTCTGAAGGATATATCCGACAATATTGATTACACTATATACCGTGCGGAAAAACGCCCGACACTCAGAACTGATTTTGTAAGATTTGTTTATAGGATCCAAACATTAAAGAAAATAAACAACGGTATCCTGGAGATTAATCATAATTCACTTAACAATTCTGTCCTGGAAGTAAAGAACATAACGCAAAGTGCGACGATTGCCATACTTGTTATTCTGTTTGGTGCAATTGGAATTAGTCTGGCTTTCGGTTCCAGGTTTTCCAATTACATCGTTAAACCAATTTCAAGACTACGTGAATCGGTAACGCACATAGCCGATGGTAATTTTGACGAGAGGATTGAAATAGATGAAAATGCAGATGAAATAAATAGTCTTGCCGAAGAATTCAATAAGATGAGCGAAAAGCTTCAAATGTACGAACAGCTTAATCTCAACAAAATCTTATATGAAAAGAAAAAATCCGAGTTGATTATTGAAAGTATGAATGAACCTGTGCTTATGGTGGATGAGAATTTTAATATTGTTTTATCTAATAAAACATTTAACGAATCTTTCCCACATGAGCTTTTTAATCTTGCCACTATTCAAAATTTGCTTTCACCAAAAAAAAGTATTCGAAACGAAAACGAATCCTCAAACCAAGAAGAAGTATTTCAAAAGGATGATATAATACAGGTCAAGGATAGTGAAGGCAATCAAAAATATTTTAAGGTAATTGCAGCGGCACTTGAAATTCCGGAAAGTGATATGCGCGGAACAGTAATTGTTTTCAACGATATTACCAAGTATAAAGAGCTGGATAGAATGAAATCCGAGTTCGTTGCAAAAGTTTCTCATGAACTGAAAACCCCGTTGACATCTCTTGGTATGGCTCTCGGAATTATCGAGGATAAGGTTGTAGGCGAGCTGACGCAGCAGCAAAACGAACTGGTGATTTCCATGAAAGAAGATTACGAGCGGCTCAATAGACTTGTTTATGAAATTCTTGAGTTGACCAAACTTGAATCGAGCATCGGCAGAATCAAATTTGAAAAATTTGAAGCGCGCAAACTTGCCGAACATATTTCCAAAAAATTTCTGATTCAGGCAAAAGAAAATAATATTACTCTTCAGATTGAGGACGAAAATCCCGATCTTAAAATCAACGGCAGTTATGATAATGTTATCAGCGCAATTGAAAACTTGGTTGCAAATTCGTTACGATTTACTCCTAAGGGCGGCAAAATAAATGTGCGGTTTTCAAAAGCGGAGGAAAATTTGTTGATAGAAATTTCAGATACCGGAATAGGTATCAGTCCGGATAATTTGAAAAAAATATTTGACAAGTTTATACAGATTGATGATACTGCCCCGGGCAGTTTGGGGCTCGGTCTCTCTATTGCAAAAGAAATTATCGAACTTCACCAGGGAGAAATAAAAGCTTTCAGTGAACTTGGTCAGGGAAGCACTTTTCAAATTAAATTACCGGTAGCTTAAATGTACAAAGGAAAAATTTTAGTAATTGACGACGAAATAAATATTCTAAAAACAATCGAACTCTCTCTGAGCTCCTCCGGTTACTCCCCCGAGGTTTTTTCCAATGCTCTTCTCGCTCTTGAACGCACCAAGGAAGTTTACTTCGACCTTGCATTTATTGATCTGAAAATGCAGCCGATGAATGGTCTTGAAGTCCTGAACGAATTAAAAATAAATTCACCGGATACTACTGTAGTTCTTATGACAGCCCACGGCTCGATCGAATCGGCTGTTGAAGCAATTAAAAAAGGCGCTTATGATTATATCACCAAACCGTTTACGCATAAAGAATTCATTCATATCATTGAGCGTGTTTTCGAACATCACAGACTGAACAAGAAGATTAAAGGCTTAACGTATCAATTGACAGAAAAATTTGAGGATGAAAATCTTGTTACTTCGAATAATGCGATGAAAGAGATCTTAAAAACCGCAATGGAAGTTGCCGACAGTGACATTCCCATTCTTATTGAAGGTGAAAGCGGAACGGGTAAAGAAGTGCTTTCAAGATTTATTCATAAAAACAGCTCACGTGCGAACAATCCTTTCATCGTAATTAACTGCTCTGCCATTCCGGAAAATCTTTTCGAGAGCGAATTATTCGGACACGTAAAAGGTTCTTTCACAAATGCGATTAAGGATAGAATTGGAAGATTGGAACTTGCAGATTCCGGAACCGTATTTCTTGATGAAGTTGCCGAAATTCCTAAGTCGATGCAGGTAAAACTTCTTCGCTTTCTTCAGAGTATGGAATTTGAAAGAGTAGGAGAAAGCGTCACGCGTAAAATTGAAGTAAGAATCATCAGCGCAACTAACAGAAGTGTTGAAGCTGATTTAAGTGCAGGGCAGATACGCGAGGATTTCTATTTCAGAATTGCAGGTGTAAAGATAAAACTTCCCTCTCTTCGGGAAAGGAAAGATGAAATACCGGCTCTAATGAATTATTTCATAGGTAAATTTTCCGGTAAGAGAGAAATAATAATTTCTGAAGCTACACAGAAATTGCTCTCAGATTATGACTGGCCGGGTAACATCAGAGAATTGGAAACTGTAGTAAAGCGGTTGCTCGTTTTTGCAAAGGATAATATTGTTAAGACGGAATACCTTCCATGGGAAATCATTAACTTCAAACGAAAGCAGACATCGTACCCGAGGCAGAAAATTGAAGAACTTGAGAAAGAGCATATAATAGAAACCTTAAAGATAGCTCCCAGCACTAAAGAAGCGGCTAAAATTCTCGGTATTTCGGAAACAACCCTTTGGAGAAAACGAAAACTCTACGGATTGTAATGATTGATCCGGAAGTAATGGTGATAATAAACAAATTTCACGCTGCTTTCATTTTGGAGTCTCGATAAACCCTTTTATCAACGGCATTTATTTTCCCTTGATTGCAATACGAAATCCACTTACTTTCACGGTGCAATTTTTTATTCTATGTGCGGAACGGAGATTATTTTTTCCTACCGTTTTGCTGAAGAATGAAGGAATTTCAAAATTGCTTTTCCCGGCACAGTATTTGGCTGTAATTAACAAGAAACATTCTTACATTTATTTAGGAGAGTAAAATGAAACAATCTGCTTTTATCGTTATCCTCTTTTTCTTAGCAATGATCATATCTTTTGGTATTTACGAAGTTGGTCTTGGCAATCCAGCAAACTTCAAAGATGTAGCTCGTGAAGTTCCCATTAACATCTTAGGTATGACCTATGTTGGTGGACCGTTAGTATCACTTTTGATTGCTCTTTCAATCATGCTGTTCGCAATTATTATTGAGAGAACACTCACTTTAAGAAAAGCTGCCGGAAAACAAGCTGTCCCAAAATTTTTCAAAAAAGCTGTAGATCAAATTAGAGGTGGAGATATAAACGCAGCTATCACATCTTGCGATACCCAGAGAGGTTCTGTAGCAAATGTGCTAAAAGCCGCCCTTACTCGTTTTCAGGAAGTTACAGCAAGTAAATCAACTATAGACCCTGAAAAACAATTAGTCGAAGTTCAACGCTCTGTTGAAGAATCGATGATGCTCGAAACACCGCTTCTCGAAAAGAATTTAATCGCTTTATCAACAATCGCATCTATTGGTACGATGGTTGGTCTTCTGGGTACAGTTATCGGTATGATTCGTTCATTTAAAGCTCTTGCTGCAGGCGGTGCTCCAGATGCAATTGGTTTGGCTACCGGTATTTCTGAAGCTTTGATTAATACAGCCGGTGGTTTGTTTGTTGGTATTTTGGGTATAGTTGCTTATAACTTTTTCGTCAATAAAGTTGATAATTTTACATTCCAAATTGACGAAGCAAACTATAACGTAATGCAATTGTTAAAATCAAGGTGAGGTAATTAATGCCGCGCATTAAAAAGAAAAGAGTCTCAATTCGAATAGATATGACTCCGTTGGTGGACGTGGCGTTCTTGCTGCTAACATTCTTCATGCTAACAACTGTATTTAAACCGGCAGAAGAAGTTGAGATAGCCTTTCCATTCTCGCATTCGGAAATTAAACTCCCCGAATCGAATACAATGACTGTGTATGTCAGTAAAGATTCACAATTACTTCTTGGATTTGACTCGGTCATTCTGATGGAAAAGATGTTTGGGCAAGATAAACGGCTCCGTCAGGCATCGGAAGTTAAAATGGAAGAGTTGGGTGATCTTCTTATCAGAGCAAGAATGTCCAATCCCAAACTTATTACTATTGTTAAGTCGGATGCGAACTCAGAATACGGTATTGTTGCCGATGTTATAGATATTCTGCAAAAAGTTCAAATCACAAGATTCAACATGGTTACAAATTTTGAAATCGATAAAAAAAGCTAAAATAGGAGTATAATATGTCTGCAGATGTTGGCGGCGGCAGTTCCGGAGGTAGAAAAAGAGGCAAACGTAAACCAAAGAAGAGAGTCAATATTCGTATTGACATGACTCCATTGGTGGATGTTGCATTCTTGCTGTTAACATTTTTCATGTTAACAACCGTGTTTCGGAAGCCCCAAACACTAGAAATAAATCTTCCTCCTGATAAAGATACACAAATAAAAATGGCGGAATCTAACCTGCTCACAATCAGGTGTGATGAACAACTTAATTTATATTGGAACATTGGATTCGAACTTCCTACGAGAATAAAATATACAGATATGAAGAAGCTCTTTGCGGATAAGAAACTAGAAAATCCCAAATTTGTAGTTCTTATTAAAATCGACAGAAAAAGCAAATATTCCGCAATGATAGATTTAATAGACGAATTAAACGTAGCGGGATTGAACAAATATGTTTTAGCTCCAATGACTGAAATAGATAAGAAAGAAATGTCAAAAGCAACCATCTAAGGATTGGAGAATGAAAATGTCAGATACTAAACCAACAAAAAAGAACGGAGGGGTTTACGGAGCCTTTGAATTAAAACGACTCTACCCCAGAAATTATTCCGTCGGAATGATGATTGCAGTTCTTCTTCATCTCATTGGCATAACATCGTATTATGTTTATCAGGCAATGACAAGAGAAGAATATGATAATGTTCCGACAGTAAGAATGATGAAGTATAGCGAACTTGGACCACCACCATCCATTACAAATGAAGCTGCGCCTCAGATTGCTGTATCAGGTCCGGTAGCGCCACCAACTGTCGGTGTTCCTATTCCGGTTCCGGATGAACAAGCTCCGCCGGAACAAACAATTGCAAGTCAGCAAGAGATGAGCGCACAAGCTGCGCCATCTTTAGGTGCCGATCTTGGCTCAGGTTCTACTCAGATTACGCAAGATATCAAGATTGAAGCAGATCCTAACGAAGAACCGGAATTTGATAAATTTGTTGCTTACGAAAAAGGACCTGAAATGGTTGTTTCTGTTAAGCCGGATTATCCAGAAATTGCAAAGCGTGCGGGTATAACAGGCAAAGTATTTGTTAAAGTACTTATTGATAAAGAAGGTAAACCGAAAAGAGCAGTTGTGGTAAAAACCGATTCTGAATTATTTAATCAGGCAGCTATTGATGCAGCTATGAAATCTGCATTTACTCCTGCTATTCAGAATCAACATCCGATTGCTGTTTGGATTGTATTGCCTTATAAATTCCAATTAAGCGATAATAACTAGGTGCAAAATGTGATGAAATACTTTGCCTATGTAACAGGAACAATATTTGTTCTTTTAGGCATTGTTATTTTGTTTAATGTTTTTCAAATGAATCAACTCCCATCTCAACTCAAAGTTATGATGGGAGTTGTTCTTTGTATGTATGGAATTTTTAGATTATTAAGTACATTTTTTAAAAAACCGCCAAAAAATGAAAAAGAATAGGGCAATTCTTGTTATTCTTTTAGCCTTTGCAATTATTATTGGTGCCGGATGCAAAGAGCGTCAATTATCGCCAACCAAAGGTTCGTTAAAATGTTATGTGGATGAATCTCTCTACAACGTAGTTTCAGCCGCCAGAGACTCATTCGTTAGTGTTTATCCCGAAAGCAAAATTGAACTAATCACTGTAAAAGCCCGTGAAGGTATAGCATTTATACTGAATGGTGAGGCAAAAATCTTTGTCAGTTCAAGAGAATTCAATGATGAAGAAAAATCTTTTATGAAAAAACAGAAATCGGATATACGTGATTACAAATTCTGCTATGATGCAGTTGTTCCGATCGTTTCAGAAAATGACCCGAAAGAGAATGTTATTCTTGATGAATTAAAAAAGCTGCTCAAGGGAGAATCCAGAGATCGTAAAATTTTTGTTCCAGAACACAACTCAGGTGTTTATGAGTATCTTAAAGAAAATCTGCTTGATAAGCAGGAACCCAAAAACGTTACGATAGTTAAAAGTGAAGAAGAGACGATAAACAAAGTTAAAGCAACAAAAAATAGTTTAGGATTTGTCGGACTTAACACCCTGGCAAACACAACAGGAGTAAAAATATTGGAAGTTGGTTCAAAGGTAAGAAGCGATGGAGAAGTATTATACTATAAACCTTACGTCGCCTATCTTGTAACACGGAGTTATCCTTTGATTAGAACGACGGCAATATTTGTTAATGATTACGGAACAGGGCTTGCGGCGGGATTTTTGACTTACTTGACAAGTTATGAAGGTCAAAAAATAGTATCAAAAAATCAATTGGGACCGGCAACAGTTCCTATAAAAATGGTTAATTAAATCAACGGTAGATAAAATGAAAAAACAGATGCTCATATTTTTCGGTATTTTTTTAGCACTCATCATCAATATTTCAGCACAAAGCACCGTGAGCGATGGTGAAAAAGCGATCAAAAACAAAGATTACAATAAAGCATTGGCAATCGCAAAAGAATTAATTGATGCGAACAACACAGCCGATGCATTTAAATTGTTAATACCTCTCGAACAAAAAGAACTAAAAGATAAAAAATTGTTCGAGTATTTCGGCGACGCGTATTCTAAAATGAACGTTGGTGAAAATGCTATTAACTACTATGCTAAAGCGGAGCTGATCGATTCCATGGATATCTCGCTTAAATTTAAGTTAGCCGAGTTGCTTACGAAAGCAGAAAGATATACAGAGGCTGTAAACAAATACTTGAAGGTTGCTAAGATTGATCCGAATAATGTTAAGGCTTTCTTAAATGGAGCAACAATTCTGTATAAAGCTAAATTATTTGCTGATGCGGCTGTCATGTACGAAAAATATTTAGCATTAGAACAAACAGAAGAGGCCTATCTTAAAATTACAAGATGCTACTTAGAACCAAAATTTGTGAACTATGATAAGGCAAACTATTATGCGCTTGAAGGATTGAAAAAATATCCCGGCAATGCCGTGCTAAGTAAAAATGCAGCAATTTCATCTTTCGGATTACAAAAATTTGAAGAAGCAGGAAAATATTACTCTGCGATCCCTGATTCATTAATGTCCGTCAGCGATTTGAAAAATGCAGGCAAGGCTTTTCAACAGATTAAAGCTGACTCAATAGCAATTAAATTTTATGAGAAGGTTATTGCAAAGGATAGCACTCAGTCTGCACTCTTTATGGATATGGCAAACAATTATTTTAGAAATAAGAATGATTCATTGGCTATAAAGTATTACATGGCAAAAATTAAAATTGATCCTAATTACGAACCGGCATACCGCTATATGGGTTTTGCTTATTTCGACATGAAGAATTATGATGCTGCAAGGCAAGCACTTTTGAAAGCAAAAAAATTAGTAGACACAACCTTTGTAACCACTTATTATCTTTCCAGAATTTATACTCAAATGGATTCCTCCGATCAGGCTGCCGAGCAATACGTTGATATTCTAAAGCTTAGCGAAGGTAAAGAAAAAGAGAACAAAGAATTTATTTTAGAGGCAGTTGCAAATCTTGGCCAGCGTGCTTTCTTGAAGAAAAATTATGCCGCTGCGGTTACTTATTATAAAAGAGCAAATCAGTTAAAGCCAAACGAATGGAGATTCATGGAGTCTCTTGGTGCATGTTATCAAATACTTCAACAGTATGATGAATCTATCAGGTGGTATTGTGCAACATTAAAAATTAATCCTAAAAGTGAACCGGCAAGAAAAGGACTTAGAATGATGAGCGCCGATGACTGTATTCCGAAAGCGAAGTAGGTAAAATGCTTGACAAAAAAATTGGCAACAATTTTAATCCATGGCATCATGTAAGTTATGGTGATGATGTTCCCCGGATTGTAAACACAATCATTGAGATTCCGGAAGGCTCTAAAGCCAAATATGAACTTGACAAAACAAACGGTCTGCTTAAGTTGGACCGCGTTTTGTTCTCGGCTGTTCATTATCCCGCTAATTACGGCTTTATTCCAAGAACATTAAGCGATGATGATGATCCACTTGATATTCTTGTGATCTGTTCGGTTGAGGTAGATCCTCTTTGTTTGATCGAAGCAAAAGTAATTGGCGTAATGGAGATGGTTGATAACGAAGAGAAAGACGAAAAGATTATAGCGGTTGCAAAGAATGATATTTCGGTTAATTACATTGAAGATTTAGAACATATGCCTCCGCATACAATGATTCAGCTTCAGAGATTTTTTGAAGATTACAAAAAATTGGAACATAAAAACGTTGTTGTCGAAAAGATCGTCGGTAAAGAAGAAGCTTATATCGTCATTAATGAAGGTATAAAGCGCTATGAAGAAAAATACGGAAAAGATTTTTAGCGGCAGAAAACAGTATGAACTCTAACTCAGAACAAAATGAATTAACGAGCAATCCTAAGATTTCATATAAGTTAGTCATCGCATATTCTCTCTTAGGGCTTATTACCGTTATTATGACCGGCCTTCTCTGTTATTACATGTATCGCATTTTTGAATAATTTCTTTACCCCCCCGATTATAATTCAACCAATATTTTTTACACTTCTGTCGGTTTGGAAGTAGAATTTCTGTCTCTGTATTTCCAGAATAAATACATTGGTAAACCCGCAGCTATTAAGATCAATCCCATCATCGCATTCGATGTGTCTGAAATGATTGAATTAACAAGAAACAGGAATGAGAAGATCACAAAAATTGCAGGTGTAAAGGGGTATCCCCAAACTTTATACGGACGGTGTTCATCCGGCATTTTTTTGCGTAGTATAAAAACACCAAGCGCACCAAGAAAGTAAAACAGCCATGCAGCGAAAATAACATAATCTGTTATTGTATCGAACGAACCTGATGTTACCAATACGCACGACCATACACCCTGAACTACTAAAGAAATATGCGGCGTACCATACTTTGGATGTACTTTTCCCAAATCCTTAAAAAATAAATTTGCTCTTGCCATGGCAAATGGAACACGCGCTGTTGCCAGAATACTGCCGTTCAGTGCCCCAAAGGTTGAAATTATAACCGCTATAGAAATTAAATAAGCTCCGTTGGGGCCAAATACTTTTTCGGCCGCAGAAGCTGCTACAAGAGGGGATTTAGCCATCTCTCCAATTGGCAAAACATACAGATAAGCTATGTTTATCAAAACATAAACAGCTATTACAATCAGCGTTCCCCATAAAAGACTGAGAGGGATGTTTCGTCTTGGATTTTTTACTTCACCTGAAACATATGTTACGTTGTTCCATGCATCGTATGCCCAGAACGCTCCTGCGAATGCAAGTCCAATCATCGCAATTAAATTTCTTGAATTGGATTCGGGAATTGCAAAACCTGTATAAATGTTGGAAAAACTTCCATTGCCGAGCAAAAGAAGAAATAACGAAATCAGAACAATTGAAATTATTTTTACATATGTTACAATTGTCTGAACAATGCCGCCAAAAACAACACCGATGTAATTTATCCCCGTTAAGAAAACAATACACATAATAGCCACAGCCTTTGTCCCGAAATCCAGGAGCGGATGAATATTCCCAACCATCGGCAGGTATATTGAAAATTCCTGAAGATCTTTTGATAGTTGAGGATACTTAATAAAATATCCAAGATACTCGGCGAATACATAGGCAATAGCAGCTTGACTGCCTGTTTGGATTACCGCAAGAATTGACCATCCATAAAGATAGGCGGTAAAGTCGCCGTACATTTTTCTGAAATAAACATACTGACCGCCGGTAGCATCAATCATTCCGGCTACCTCTGCGTTGATCAATGCTCCAATGAATGTTATAAGTCCTGCTGCAATCCAGATACTAATGAGAAGTTCCGGTGAACCAAGCTGCTGCGCCATTGATGACGGTTTGCGAAAAATTCCTGAGCCGATCATTGAACCGGTGACAATCATTATTGTTGCTGTCAGAGTTAGTCCCCGTACAAGTTCAGTCTTTTTGGTTTTGTCTATCATATTTCTCTTTGGTTTAAAGTGCGTACAAAATAGTTAACAAAAAAGAAATGTCAAATGAAAATTTAAGGAACTATTACAACTGATCGACGATCTATTGACATCTCTGATTTTTATTCTGATTAAAAAATAATCGAAGAATTCTAAAAACTATTGCAATTCCGGTTCCGTTGAAAGTCTGCGTGATAAATCCTTAAGCGAAGATCGGCTTTCCATTAATTCCGGTATATACTCAACCGATGTAACAAAAGTCCACAGATACGCAACAATAGAATAAATGTTCCCGAGCGAGAAATTATCAAGATCAATAGCTATATAGAGAACAAATAGAAAAATTATAAGCAGAACGATCCGCATCAACCCAAAATTAAGAGCGCCCCAGGAGGCAATTTTTTCCTGTATCGCCGCCATCGACTTATAAATTATAGTTACCTGTGAAGGTTCTTTTCTGGCAAAGACATCATAGACCTGCTCAAATTTGTCGTGCAATTCGGAGTGCAGTTTTACAACATTCCGGTTATACAACAGAGCTATCACTATCAACGGGATAGAGATAAACAAACAGGCAAGCGAAATTCTCCAATCAAAAAAGGAAAGGGCGATGACAGCGCCTAAAATGGCTATCGACTGCTCTGCGATTTCTGGTAGTCGATATTGGACAAAGGTTACATAATCCTGAGAAAGATGAGCGCGTCCGGCGGTTACTGAGCTATCTAAACCGGCCTTGTTACCGTCTTCGGCAATCTTGGTAACGAGCTGCACATAAATCTTCTGGAATATGCGCGGTTCGAATCTGCGGCGCAATGTTCCGCTGCCAGAGTTTAGCAAATATGCGCTTATCCAGAGGATTAAAGGAATAATATGAACAAATTTGTCCGAGGTGTGTAAAGGTGCGGCTCTCTGTAAGAATGCGTCAATCAGATTGCCGAATAAACTGGGTTCGGCTATCCATGCAACGTTCTCAATAATGATGAGAAGAGCAATGAAAGCAATTCCTTTTCTGTGTTCCTCAATAATCTTGAAAAGCCGCATTATTTACCTCGGATAGAACATATTGTAAGGATCAATTTCAACTGAAAATTATCAAAAATCATCACCACTTACATTTTTTTGGAATTAAAATAATAGCTATCTTTTGCGCGTTCAATATAAACGGTTAATAATTTTGACCGTAACGTTACAAAATAATGAGGTAATTGATGGAAACAGTTGATCAAAAAAAATCACTTAATAATATTGCGTTCTATTTCCTGATGTCTATCTTGGGCTTTAGTGTATTGGTCGCAGTTGGATATTTATTCTATTCAATCTTCTTCGGGTGATTACTTTTCAAAATAAAATAACTCCCTCACATGGACATGATTCCATATGAATTCCAAGGATTCTTCCGGTAGTTCTTTTAGTGAAATTGTTAAGGCAATGGGACTCGTCTTCGGTGATATTGGAACGAGTCCAATCTACACGCTTACGGTAATATTCGTCCTTACACCGCCTACTCAGGCAAATGTTATTGGTATCCTCTCGCTCGTCTTCTGGACTCTTGTTATTCTTGTTGGAGTTCAATACACATTTCTAGCGATGAGTCTCAGTTCCAAAGGTGAGGGGGGTACTATTGTACTTAAAGAAATTTTACATAGTTCTCTCAAATCGGGCAGATCGATGATCTTTGTAACGTTTCTCGGGTACATAGGAGTGTCCTTGTTAATGGGTGATGGCGTTATAACCCCGGCAATAAGCATTCTTTCTGCAGTTGAAGGTCTTGAACTGATACCCGGTATCTCGCATATCTCACAGAACACTGTTGTTCTGATTACAATTGGAATTTCTATTCTCCTTTTTTTAGTTCAATCACGCGGGACGGATAAAGTTGCATCATCGTTCGGTCCCATAATGGTAGTTTGGTTTATAGCGCTCTTTCTTACCGGATTTTTTTCTCTAATTCATAATCCCGGAATCGGGGTTGCACTGAATCCTTATTATGGTATAAATTTTTTAATTCACAACGGATTTAGCGGATTTATTGTTCTTTCGGAAGTTATTTTATGTGCGACTGGCGGAGAGGCGCTCTATGCTGACATGGGACATCTAGGAGGAAAGCCAATTAAGCGGGCGTGGTACTTTGTATTTTTTGCGCTCGTTATTAATTATTTTGGTCAGGGTGGATACGTGTTGATGCATGGTGAAAATCGTGATGAAAAGATAAATATTCTGTTTGCCATGGTTAAAAACCAATCGGAATTTCTCTACATACCATTTATAATATTAACTCTGCTTGCCACAATTATTGCTTCACAGGCTATGATAAGCGCCGTTTTTTCACTTGTATATCAAGGAATACGAACTCACATTTTCCCATTGATGAAAGTGAAATACACATCAACGCACCTCAAATCACAAATTTATATTGGCGCGGTTAATTTCGGTTTACTTGCTGCTGTTATTTTGATGATAATAGTTTTTAGAAGTTCTCAAAATTTAGCCGCCGCATACGGATTTGCAGTTACCGCCACAATGACCTCGAGTACATTTTTTATGATTTGGATCTTCTCGAGGAGAAAAGATAAAGTAAAACATCTTATCGCTCTCTTAGTGTTCGTAATTAATTTATTCTTTTTGATGTCTGTATTTACAAAGATTCCGCACGGCGGGTACTGGTCTATTATTATTGCTTTGATTCCTTTTGCAACAATTTATCTCTGGACCTACGGCAATAAAACTATTTACCGTTCTTTTCGTTCGCTTCCAATAGACACTTATCTTGAGAGCTTTAATCAGCTCTATGAAAACGGAAAACTTCTATCGGGAAATGCTCTTTTTTTTACAAAAAGTCTTGATATGATTCCTCCTTACATGGTTCACAGTACTATAAGCAGTGGAATAATATATGAGTATAACTTGCTGATTTCTATTGTCACTATGGATAAACCATATGGCGTGCAAAAATTGTATGTACCTGAAATTACAGATGGATTATCCGGGCTGGAAATTCAGATTGGCTATATGGAAAGAATGGATGTTCCTAAAATTTTGAAGGAGACTAATGTTGATCCTAAAGTGATGTTCTACGGAGTTGATGATATTTATGCTAAGAGGTCGATTTTGAAAATATTTGCGTTTATTAAGCGTGTCACCCCAAATTTTGTACAGTTCCTTCAGCTGCCTTATCAAAAACTTCACGGTGTAATTACAAGAATAGAAATTTAAATCTGTCCAGACAGTTCAACTCCCTTGCCGTCTTTAATTAAATTCTTCCCATAAACTAAAAGGGGGCAGCCATTTGTAATCCCAACAATCCTTTCAACATTGATATTAAAATTCTCCTGTTCGTGATTCATAAAATAAGTTAGTGCACCGGATGGACATTGTTTCACCTGATTAACAATTCTCTCAGTATCTGCTCCTCCGATATTAACCCAGGGACGGCTTCGCGGATCAAATACCTGCGGCAGACCGTTAAAACAAACTGCCGAGTGAATACAAATATTTGGTTTCCAGATTACAGTTACTTCGCCGTTTGTGTATTTTTTTGTTATCGCCTTCATTAATCACCTTATTTTTTGAATGGATGAGCCTCTGTATTAAAAACAATTTTATCCAAGTCAATAATTTCTTCAGGGGCAAAAAGCAGATAGCAATACTTCAATACTTCAAAGTTTCCGCAAAGAAAAAATTTTCCATCTGATCATCTTTTTCTTTTGTTATTACGCTTTTCAATGCGGCGTATCCTTCTTCAATCCTGCTGTATTTAACAATGCTCTCAAAAAATGTAATACCCATCTCAAGATATTTTTCATTATTCGTGAGTTTATAAGGGTAATATGCCGATTCAATTATTTCGGGACGAAGGACGTAATTGGCGGCTTTAACTTCGTTGGTATTGTAGTTAAACTCTTCCGGCTCAATTCCATGTAACATCCACATTTTATAGCAGGATTCTTCCAGTTGTTCTGCGCGTTTCAGATCGCCGCCAAGTACCAGCATCGCGGGGAAAAAAGCATCGAGTGCACCGAAATTTTGAGAGATCTTATTTCCGGAAATTTTTCGGATATGTTCGGAAGATTTTTAGTTCGTCCAAGAAATCAATTTAGGATTATTGATAAAAATGAAATAGATTCAGATAGAATAATAGACCGATAATATTTTTGAAACGTCCAATTCATGGTGAAATTTTTCCTTATAAAAAGAGTACTTACATGAGAAGAGCAATATTATTTTTATTCCTGCTTTGCCTGCCTATTCTGGGTCAAAGCTATCAGTATTTTTTATCCGACCCATCTCTTTCCCCTGATGGTAAGACGATTATATTTTGCTACGAGAGTGATCTATGGAGTGTTCAATCTTCGGGCGGAAATGCTGTTCGATTAACCGGAATGGATGGAAATGAATCCCGACCGCTCTTTTCTCCAGACGGAAAATGGATTGCATTCACATCAACACAAACTGGAAATGCCGATGTTTACATTTTGCCAGTTGATGGTGGTGCAGTCCGGCAGTTAACATTTAACAGCTCAGGCGATAATGTCGAATCGTGGTCATGGGATTCGAAATCTGTTTACTTTACATCAGGACGGTATAACTCGATGACATCGTACAAAGTTTCTGTTGAAGGAGGAACACCTGTCCGTCTATTTCCTCACTTCTTTAACTGGCCTCACAACATAATTGAAGATCCGGTAACCAAAGGATTTTTCTTTAATGATTCCTGGGAAAGTTCAAATATGGCTAACCGTAAACGCTATAAAGGCGATTTCAATCCAGACGTAAAATTTTATAATCCCACAACAAAAGAGTACAAGGAATTAACAAATTACCGCGGTAAAGATTTCTGGCAGACGGTTGATAAGAACGGGAAGATCTATTTTGTATCCGACGAAGGTAATGATGAATACAATCTCTATACATTTGAAAACGGACAGAAGAAACAGCTGACTAATTTTTCATCATCCATTAAGCGACCGCGTGTAAATGTAACCGGCGAAAAAATTGTATTCGAGAAAAATTACCAGATCTATCTATATGATGTAAAATCGGGCAGTGCAAATAATATTCCTATCTCGATCGCGACAAATAACACGTTAACTCTCGAGCAGGAATTCGACACAAAAGGCGCTCTTACAAATTGTAATGTTTCCGGCGACGGTAAGAAAATTGTTTTTGTATCCCGCGGTGAATTATTTGTATCCGATATTGAAGGAAAATTCATCAAGCAGATAAAAGCAAACCCCGAAGAACGTATTACAGAGGTACTCTGGCTTAACGATAATGAAACTATTCTGTTCACTCAAACAGTGAACGGATGGCTTAATTTGTTCACAATTAAGGCAGACGGAAAATCAAAAGAGAAACAGCTTACCACGGACACCAAGAACGATAGATCGATTGTACTCAGCAACGACAAAACGAAAGCCGCATATCTGAGCGGAAGAGATGAACTGCACGTAATGGATCTGAAAGATTTTTCATCAAAAACAATTGTGACAGATGAGTTCTGGGCATTGAACAGCAATGATCCGCAATTTTCTCCGGATGATAATTTTCTTCTTTATACCGCAATGAGAAATTTTGAGCAGGATATTTTTGTTTACGATTTTACTGCAGGCAAGTCATTTCCGATTACAAAATCAGGAGTGACGGAAGCATCGCCGGTCTGGTCGCCGGACGGAAAATATATTTACTTTCAGACTGATCGTTTGAAAGCAAGTTATCCTCGCGGTACATCGAACGATGACATATACCGGATTGCTCTGCAAATCACCGACAAGGAATTCAAATCCGACCGTTATGAAAAACTTTTTATTAACGAGAAAACAGAGAAGAAAGATTCGACTAAGCCTAAGGTTACAATTGATTTCAATGATTTGAAATACCGCTGGGAAGCGGTTGCAAAACTTACGGGAGATCAGAATTCACCTTACGTATATCAGAAAGGTGATGAGACAAGACTTTTCTTCATCTCGAATCACGAAGGTGAAAACGCTTTTTATCAGACTATCTTAAAACCGTTTGATAAACCCGAGACAAAAAAAGTCGATGGCGCCAAAGGAAGCGGCTATTCAATCTGCAAAGCAAAGGATAATTTTTTTTTGATGACAGGAGGAAAAGTTTACAAACTGGATTTTGCGGCAAGCAAACTCACGGCTGTTGATACTGAAATTAAATTCAATCGTAATCTGGCCTCGGAATTCAAACAGATGTTCTTTGAGACGTGGGCAAATCTGGATGAAAATTATTATGACGGAAATTTTCACGGTGCAAGCTGGGAAAAACTGCGCGATCATTATGCATCATTTCTTCCATACATAACAACACGCGCGAACCTCCGCATACTGCTGAATGATCTGCTTGGCGAGCTTAACAGTTCTCATATGGGATTTACATCGAACGGCGATGAAGAAAAACTATTCTATAAATCCGAGACAATGGAAACAGGTATCATCTTCGAAAATGAAAATCCATATACTGTGAAGTATGTCGTAAAAAATTCTTCAGCTTACAACAAAGGAAAATCGATTCAGCCCGGTGATGAACTTATCGCTTTGAACGGAGCATATCTCGATAAGTCAGTCTGCCGTGATAAATATTTCACTACCACTTCCCTCCCGGAAGAGATTACCCTTACGTTCAAACGCGTGAACGATAAATTTGATGTAAAGATACACCCGCAATCGATCGGAGCGCTGAAAACAAATTTGTATGATGAATGGATCGATGCGAATCAGAAATATGTTGATACCCGATCGAAAGAACGTATCGCTTATTCCTACATGAAAGACATGGGGGGCAACGAGCTTGATAATTTTATTATGGATATTACAACGGATGCGCATTATAAAGAGGGACTTATTCTTGATCTCCGTTATAATACAGGCGGAAATGTTCATGATGATGTATTGAATTTCCTCTCTCAACGTCCGTATCTAAACTGGAAATACCGAGACGGTAAATTTACACTTCAACCTAACTTTGCACTATCCGCAAAACCGATTGTCCTTCTTATCAACGAACAAAGTTTAAGTGATGCCGAAATGACGAGCGCGGGATTTAAGCAGCTCGGTCTCGGGAAAATTATTGGAACAGAAAGCTACCGCTGGATTATTTTTACATCAGGCAAATCTCTTGTTGACGGTTCGTTTTACCGGCTTCCTTCCTGGGGATGTTATACATTAGATGGGAAGGATCTGGAGCTGACCGGTGTAACACCAGATATTTATGTGAAGACGACCTTCACAGATCGATTAGAACACAAAGATCCTCAGCTTGATAGAGCGATCGATGAGGTATTAAAACAATTAAAATAAGAAGAGCATGAGAGAATTTTTGAAAGAACAGAAAGATTACCTGCATGAAGTATTCGGTAATTTAACTTCAATGAGCGACATTGAAGCATCCGCACGGGAAAATGATAAATGGTCGAAGAAGGAAATCCTAGGCCATCTTATCGACTCGGCGTCCAACAATCATCAACGGTTTGTCCGTGCACAATTTACAGATGATCTGGTATTTCCTGGTTATGATCAAGACGAATGGGTGTGCGTGCAGGATTACCAGAATCTAAACTGGCATACACTTGTTGAACTCTGGAAAAATTTCAATTTTCTTATCATCCATCTTTTAAGCAGAATTCCGGAAGAGGATCTTAAGAAAACCAGAGTCCGCCATAATCTCGATCAGATTGCATGGAAAGAAATTTCCGCAAATGTGCCGACAACTTTGGAATATTTTGTTAAAGATTATTTTGGTCATATGCGCCATCATCTAGAACAAATGCTTGATTAGGATGAATTGTTGAAGTATTATTGCGCCTCAATTTTAACGTTGCCAAAATCAAGAAAGAAAAGTTATGGAATCAGGAAAAGTCAGAGTAGCAGTAATAGATCTATACAACAACGAAGAGAATCAAGGCATTCGATGCATCAAAGATATTCTGAACGAATCTAACTCCCTTTACAATAATATTTCGGTTGATTACAAACTTTTCGATACACGTTACTCCGGCGCAGCACCTGACACCAGTTACGATATCTACATTTCATCGGGTGGTCCGGGCAGTCCGTGGGAAGGAGAGGGCTCGGATTGGGAAACAAAATATTTTTTTCTGATGGACTCTCTCTGGAGACACAATCAAAATAATGAAACAAAAAAATATGTTTTCTTTATCTGCCACTCGTTTCAAATAATGGCCCGCTATTTTAAGCTTTGCGATGTGATAAAACGGAATTCCAAATCATTCGGCGTTATGCCGGTTCACAAAACGGCAGAAGGTGAAAAAGATTTATTATTACACGGCTTGCCTGAACCTTTTTACGGTGCCGATTTCCGCGAATGGCAGGTTGTTAATCCAAACAAAAAAATCTTCGATGAGTTAGGTGCACAGGTTTTATGTCTTGAGAAAGAACGCTCTCATGTTAATCTTGAGCGCGCCATGATGGCCATACGTGTAAATGATGAATTTGTAGGTACACAGTTTCACCCCGAAGCTGATGCGTCCAGCATGTATTATCATTTCATGAAACCCGAACGGAAAGAACATGTTGTTTCAAAATACGGAGAGCAAAAATATTTCGAAATGCTGGATTTACTTGAACAACCGATAGGTATAAAGCTTACTCAGAAAACAGTTCTTCCAAATTTTATGAAACACGCAATTAATAAACTGAGACCGGAATTAGTTTAAGCTCTTGGAAGCGTGAAAATAAAAATTGTTCCATGACCAATTTTACTTTCTGCAGTAATAGTTCCCCGGTTTCTTTCTATCATCTCATGACACAACAACAATCCAAGACCGCTTCCCTTTTCATCGTTAGTTCCGTACGTAGTGTGTTGAGTATCCAGACGGAATAGTTTTTTCAAATCTTCCTCTTTCATACCAACGCCGTTATCTGTAATAGAAATTTTTACTTGCTTCTCAAGAACTTCACTCCTAAAAACAATTGCACCGTTTGTATTAGTGAATTTAATGGCATTTGAAAGAAGATTTTGGATTACAGAAAAAAGCATATCCTCATCGGCAAACACAATTGAATTGCTCGAGCATTCGTTAAGAATCGTAATTTTTTTATTTGCCGCATTGTTTGCAAGAAGTGCAATGACCTGGTTGACTTTAAATGATATATTAAAACTTGTCGGGCTATATGGAATTTTTCCTGCCTGGATTCTTGACCACTGCAGCAGGTTTTCAAGCAGAGCAAAAACATTCTGAGCAGCCTCGTGAATTTTTTCTGCGAAAAGTTTTGTTTCTGCTTTCTCCAATGTCTCAATGTCTTCAACAAGGAATTCGGAAAAACTCAACAATGAGCTGAACGGGCTTCTCAGATCATGTGCAATTATCGAAAAGAACTTGTCTTTTGTTGCATTGGTGTTTTTAAGTTCCTCTTCCGATTTATGGAGCTGATTGTTAACGAGTTCCAGTTTTTCCACCAATTGTTTGAGCTTGTCCTCATTCTTTTTTGCTTCTGTGATGTCTCTTAATATTCCACGATATGCAATAGTGTTTCCCGAATTATCTTTTATAGCAGTGGAAGTTTCCCGGACTGTTATCACCTCATTGTTAAGTGTTTTTAAATTTAGTTCATAGTCTTTGACAAATCCGTTTTTTTCAATCTCTTTATGAACAGCTTCTCTGTCAGCTTTATTTATATAGAATGTATTGCCAACATCAATACCGGCCAATTGTTCAGGCGACTCTATTCCTAATAGCTCCATTCCCGCCGGGTTTAACTCTATTAATCTTCCGTCCGGAGTGCTTTCATAGATAGCAGTTTTAATCTCGTGGAATAAATGTCGGTATTTATCCGATGCCTCGGTTAATTTAGCTTCCGTTTCAAGCTGCGTTGTTAAATCGCGCGCAACGCCTACAAGAGCAATGGGATTTTCTTTTTCGTCACGGACAATTGTGGAGTAGAGTTCAATTAAAAATTCTTCTCCGTTTTTCCTCTTATTCCAGATTCTGCCGCGCCAACCGTCTTTAAGTGTTTGAGGAAGAATTTTCTCCAGTACTGCCGAATCGTTTTTATTAGATCTTAACATCGATATGTGCTGTCCTATAAGTTCCTCTGCGGAATAACCGTAGGTTGCAACAAACGATTTATTAATGTAGATAATTATATCATTCATATCGGTTATGGAGATACAATCGCTTATCGAATTAAGTGTATGCAGAATTAGTTTTGATTTAGAAAGCGATAGATCTTCTCTATCTCCAAATTTGAGATATGACAGATCGATGTTCGAAAGATTATTCATTTTTAACACGATTGATTTTGTGAGTAAATATAGAAATTCTATATCAGCAAATGAAAAATATTTTCAAAAATCTGTTTAATCAGACGGCATTTAAGATAGTATTAATCTATGATTTCCAGATATACGGTACACTATTAATGTTTATTTGTTGCCTTACGCAATCTATCCATTATGGCTCGCCCGAGACCTTTCTCCTCTATCGGCTCAACCAGAATTAAATCAAGGTTTTCCTTTTCCAGTTCATGGAGGAAAGAGAATAAATTTGCAGCCGCTTCGCGGAGATCTCCTGTTGAAGAAAGAATTCTTATCCGAGAAAACGGAAACGTTAATTTATTCTCTTTGAAAGAGAGCATTCCGATTTTTTTATCTTCATCGAGATACTTTTTATTGAAGAACTTCAACGGTGTCTGAGGCGAGTAATGAGATACAAGTTGCCCCGGCGCGTTTGGTTTGTCAGTGTCGATAATTCCAATTTTTACTTCGCCGATCTCATTTTCAATTTCTTCTTTTGATAGCCCGCCCGGACGGAGAAGATAAAATTCATATTCATGAAACTGAATAATTGTTGACTCAATGCCGACTGAAGATTTTCCGCCGTCGAGAATCATATCAACTTTATCGCCGAGATATTTCGCGACGTGAGATGCTTCAGTGGGACTCAGGTGTCCAAAGCGGTTTGCACTTGGTGCTGCTATCGGTGTTCCGCATGCTTCGATTAGCTGAAGCGCAACAGGATGATTGGGCATTCGCACCGCAACTGTCGAATTGCCTGATGTAACGATATCCGGAACGATATCTGTCTTGGGAAGAACGAGTGTCAGCGGTCCCGGCCAAAATTTATTTATCAGTCTCTCAACTTTTTCATTTTGAACGGAGGAAAATTTATACAGCCATCTTTTATCTGAGATGTGAAGAATTAACGGATTGAACGCAGGACGTTTTTTTGCTTCAAAAATTTTTGCGACAGCGATGGGATTTAATCCATCCGCACCCAGACCGTAAACCGTTTCGGTGGGGAATGCAACAAGTCCGCCTTGTTTTATTATTCCGGCTGCCTGCTGAATGCTTTGGCTATCTGCTTTAGTAATAGTCATTTTTTCTACCATTCTGAGGAGAAACGATTTTATAAACCTAAAGTCATTTCGAGCGAAGACGAGAAATGGACTTACTCGCTCTCAGCACACACCTCGACTCCGCTCGGTGTGACACCGTTGCTTAAAGACTGTGAATAGATATGTATGCAAAATATAACTTTTGTGAACGAATTGTTAAACGAATATATTTGAAGCGGACGCCAAAACAAACTATGGTGATGATATGCACGAGTTGAATGAGTTCAGACAATTTAGTAAATGGCTTGCCGATGAAAGCGGCAAGATCATTAAGCATTACTGGCGCACTGGTATAAGCGTTGAGAACAAGCCCGATTTATCCCCCGTAACAATAGCCGATAAAAAAGCCGAAGAGTTTATGCGTGAGATGATTATGAAGAAGTATCCCAATCACGGAATACTTGGCGAGGAGTTCGGCGAACATAATCCCAATGCAGGCTACAAATGGGTTCTCGATCCAATCGACGGGACAAAAAGCTTTATCTGCGGCACGGTAACTTTCGGAACGCTCATCGCGTTGTTGAAGAATGGAGAACCGATTCTCGGAGTTATAAATCAGCCGATCATAAATGAATTTCTGATCGGCGATAACCACACAACCGAGTTAAACGGAAAACAAGTGCATGTGAAAGAGTGCGGCGATATTTCCGAAGCTGTTCTTCTCACTACAGATCAGCTGAACATCGAGAAGTACCAGAACATAAAAAAATTTGATGAACTCGTTCACAAAGTAAAACTCTACCGTCAATGGGGCGACTGCTACGGGTACTATCTTATAGCAACCGGTTATGCCGATATTATGATTGACCCGGTTATGAGTCCATGGGACTTGTATGCGCTCATTCCAATTATCCGCGGTGCTGGCGGAACTATTACAGACTATCATGGAGACGATCCGCTTAAGGGAAACAGCATAATTGCAACCGGTGGAAAGATACATGATGAAGTGATTGAATTGCTGAAAAGCGATCAGGATTAAGATCAAGAAGTTTATGTTTTCTTGCTCGTGATCTGTCTATTTTGCTTCAAAAGGTCTATTGTTTATAATATCTAATCCGTCTTGAGCTTCTTTGAAGAACGGTTTTAACTTTAATGCAGATTCAAATGCTTTTTTTGATATTTCATATTTCCCCAACCAAAAGGTAAAGTAACCGTATCTACTTAACAATCGCCAATCATTTTGATAACGGTCAGCGAATTTTTTAAGAATGAGTTCCCCTTTAACAATGCTTCCTCTTTTGGCAAGAATCTCTGTGTACCGAATTATTTCATCGGGTGAAGCGTTGTCGCCCCTTTTCAAATATTTATCATACCATTGCTCTGCTTTTTCCCATAGTTCCATTGATTTATATAGTTTTCCAACCTCTAAATATTTTTTAACATTGTTAGTATCTAATTCTATTTCTCTAAGATTGCTATCAATTTTTTTAGTCATTATAGCGTACCAATTCTTTAACATATTATTTAAATCATCCTGATATTTTTTTTGTTTGTTGGAATTTTTTGCTTCGAATCCAATGGCCCGGCGATAATCTAATCGTGCGTTCTCAAATTGGTTGTCTTCTTCAAAACACTTTGCACGTAATCCGTAAGCTTCTGCCAACTTTGGTCTCGTAGAAATAGACTTATTGAGATATTCAATCGCTGTCTTAAATTTTTTTTTATCCATTTCTAAGGCTGCTAACAAAATTAGTTTTTGACTTTCCGTTTTTAATTCAAAAGAAACGGGTACAATTATCCAGTCTTTAATTTGCTTACCTTTTGAAATTGCGGGCTCAAATTTTGCATGCTTTGCTGCATCAACAGCCGATTGGTTAAAAAGAGGATTATCGCTTTGTAAAATTTTAACATCTTCTACCGTCCCCTCGGAATTCACCAATATTTTTAGAAAAACCGTCCCTTCAATTTTCTCGTTCATTGCCCTATCCGGATAAATTGGGCCGGGCATTTCTAATAATTTGGGGGCTTTAACAGTATCCTGAGGAATATTTCTACTATTCTTAACAATAATTATTTTTTCACAACTAGATTTTTTGATAAATGTCATTTCATTTTCCATACAAATACATAGTATTGTGGGGAAAAATAAAATACCAACAATGAATATCTTTTTCATATCAGACTCACAAATTTGTTCTTATAATATTACCTGCATCATAGGGAGTAACTTTGATTGGCTTAAGACTCTTTAACAAGATTTTCACAATTTCAGTTTGTTCACTTACTTTTTGTATGGAATTGGAGTACCTCACTTGGAAACTATTCAAATCATATCTCAACGAACTTAGTTGAAGAAACGAAAAAAGGGTAATTACAATTATCACCGCCCCCAGTAAATAATTTATATAAACGGGAGTCGGTTTGGTAATCCATCTCTGAGTAAATGTCGCTCTTCTCTCACGCACTGAACTGTATATTCGCTCTTCAAACTCTCCTCTCACCTCTTTCTGGTTTAATTTCACTTCATGCTGAATTTGGTTCTGTATCTTAAATTCCTCGCGGCAGTCGCTGCAGTTTGCGAGATGCGTGAATAGATATCCTTCCTCTCCCTTTGGAAGCTCGTTATCTATATAGCTGCTTATCATCAATTTTATATCATCGCAGTTCATATCAACCTCTTTCAGATTTTATTATTGCTGTTTTTAATTTCTGTCTTACTTTGAAGATCCGGCTACGTACCAGGTCTTCCGTAATATTCATTATCCCCCCAATTTCTTGGTAACTCAAACCCGAGAACTCTTTCAAATAGTAAACTTCACTTTGAGATGAATCCATCCTGCTCAGTTCTTCCTCAATCAAGTCGATCAGTTCCTTCCGCTCAAAATCATCATAGAGACTATTTGTAGAAAATTTTTATTCGTGCTGTTCTATCGATTCCTCAATTCTGTTCTTCTTCTTTCTGAAATGACTGAATATTTCGTTCCTCGCTGTTGTAAAGATCCACACCTCTATACGTCCGGCGTCGCGAATACGGTCAAGATTATCATATAATTTTATAAACACATTGTGGGCAATATCCTCGGCAAACATTTCAGATTTCACAATCTTACACGCGTAATTGAAGAGCGGCTTCTTGAACCTGTTGTAAACAAGCGTGAAATCAATGATGGAATCTTTCTGCATTTTATCTCAATTGCCGTTACTAAACAGATGCAAATTAAGTCAAATAGTTGCCTGGAGTCGAGAGACAAGAGAGAAATTATTATGAAGGGGGAGATCTTGTACTTACAGTCTTTGAGACGATGCAACGCACACTGCAATGTATTTGTTAATAAATGTTAAGAAAATCGTTCTTGCTCTTCCTCTATAAATTAAATTAAATTGTAGCACGAAATCGAGTTAAAACCCCTTTATGAATTCAGCACAGGTTTTCCAAATAGACAAATCAATCAACGAATTAATCCTTGGAGGAATAATGAGACACAACCGGTCATCTAGATTTATTGCATTGATGTTATGTTTCAGCATAACACTGTTCGGCGGTGAAAAGAAAAAGGAATTTAAAATTCCATATGAGAAGTATAAGCTTGCAAACGGAATGAATATAATTCTGCATGTTGACAAATCGGATCCGATTGCAGTAACGTATATTGTTTATCATGTCGGTTCCGGCAGAGAAGAAAAAGGAAGAACCGGCTTTGCTCACCTATTCGAACATCTAAGATTCAACGAATCGCAGGATATTCCCCAGGGCCAATGGTTTAAAAAACTACAGACAGCCGGCGCCAGCAATGTTAACGGTTCTACAAATAATGATAGAACAAATTATTTTGAAGTTGTTCCCAAGAATGCTCTTGAAATGGCATTGTGGATGGAATCCGACAGAATGGGTTTCCTCTTAAGCAAAGTCAACATGGAAACATTTGTAACCCAGCAGAATGTCGTTCAGAACGAAAAACGCCAGGGTGATAACAGAGCTTATTCACAAAGCCAGTATATGTCAAGCAAACTGATGTATCCGGAGACTCATCCATACGGACACACCGTTATCGGCGAGCTTGAAGATTTAGCCGCAGCATCGCTTCAGGACGTTTTTAATTTTCATGATAAATATTATGCACCAAGCAACGCCACATTAATTGTGGCCGGAGATATTGATGTAGCCCAAACGAAGAAATGGATTGACAAATATTTTGCTGAAATAAAATCTTCACCGGCTCCTCAGAAAATGCAGCCAATGCCGGTAAAGCTAAATGAAACGATAAGTTCTTACTATGAAGATAATCTTGCAAACGCTCCTCGTCTGGAAATGTCCTATGCAACGGCAGAAGATGCAAACAAAGATTCTTACGCTTTGAATTTTTTTGGACGTCTGTTTGCCGGAAGTAAAAAATCTCCTTTGTATAAAGTTCTTGTTGAAGAAAAAAAGCTTGCGCCATCTGTAATGGCCCGTCAAAGCGGCGGAGAAATTGCAGGAACATTTGATATCTCTATAACCGCTTTTCCAACAGTAAAATTAGGCGATATAGAAGCAGCCGTCAAAGAAGCATTCGTAAGATTTGAAAAAGAAGGATTCACAGATAAAGATGTTGAAAGACAGAAAGCAGGCCTCGAATTCGGATTCTACAATTCCATCTCAAGTATTCTCGGCAAAGCAATGCGTCTTGGCGATTATAATATTTTTAACGGTTCCCCAGATTATATGGCTACAGATCTTCAAAACACCATGAGCGTTACCAAAGATGATATCTGGAGAGTTTACAACAAATACATTAAGGGACAGAATTATTTATTGCTCAGTTTCATTCCGAAAGGGAAAGTTGATCTTGTCGTTCCAAACTCAAAACAATGGATCGTAAAAGAAGAATCGATAGAGAAACAGGGAACGAAGAAAAAAGAATTCGCTCCAACCAAATATGAACCAATCCCATCCAAAATTGACAGAACAAAAGAACCCGTAAAAGGTCCGGATCCTGTTGTAGTGCTTCCAAAAATCTGGAAAGACAAAACTAAAAACGGAATTGACGTTTATGGCGTAAAGCATAGCGAGCTTCCACTTGTTCAGTTTGCGGTAATTCTAAAAGGCGGAATGCTTTTAGACAATCCGCAAAAGATCGGCGTTGCTTCATTAACAGCAAGAATGATGAATGAAGGCACAAAAACTAAAACTCCGGTTGAACTCCGCGAAGCAATTCAGGATTTAGGCGCAAACATTACTGTCAGTGGCGGAACAGAATTAATTAACATCAGCGGTTCATGCCTTGTAAGCAAACTGCCGGAAGTTCTTAAGCTTGCTAAAGAAATGATATTTGAACCGCGCTGGGATGAAAAAGAATTTGGTATTGCCAAGAGCCAGACCATCGAACAATTGAAGAGATCTCAGACAGCTCCTTCTACAATAGCTTCGGGAGTTTTCGATAAACTTGTCTACGGCCTGGATAACTTGCTTGCTAATCAGGCGGCAGGAACAGTCAGCTCGGTTGAAGGCATAACAATTGACGATCTCAAAAACTTCTATGAGAAGAATTTTTCTCCTTCGGTTGCCAAGATTATGATTGTCGGCGATATCACTAAAGAAAAGGCTGTCGCAGAATTTAACATTTTGAAGGATTGGGCAAAGAAAGATGTTGTAATTCCGGAAGTGAAAATCAGCAATGAACTTAAACCCGGACTTTATTTTGTTGATATTCCAAATGCAAAGCAGTCTGAATTCCGTGTTGGACATTTAGGGCTAAGCGTTACCAATCCTGATTACTACAAAACAATAATAATGAACCACAAACTCGGAGGAGATTTTGCGAGTATTCTTAACATGATTCTCCGTGAACAGAAATCATTTACTTACGGTGCCCGTTCCGGTTTCTCCGGTTCAATGTATCCAGGTTCATTCGTTGCATCTGCCGGTGTTCAAACAAATTCAACACATGAATCCGCTCAGATTTTCCGTGATGAGATAAAGAAATACCGTGACGGAATTTCCCAGGAAGATCTTGATATGGTAAAGAGCACGCTTCTAAAAAGCTACTCCGGAAGATTTGAAACACTTATGCAGCTTGCCGGAATGCTTCAGCCTGTTGTGCTATATAATTTACCTATGAATTATGTTGCAACACGTCAGAGCGAAATCCAGAAAATGACAACAGATGAACTGAAACAGCTTGCACAGAAATATATCCAGGCGGATAAGATGATCTATCTGATCGTAGGCGATAAAACAACGCAGTTCGATAAATTAAAAGATCTCGGTTTAGGCGATCCGATATTATTGGATAAAGACGGAAAACCTGTAACTCAATAAAAAATCAAAAGCAAGATCACGAGCAAGAGCAAGAACTTTTTTATTTTGCTCTTGCTCGTGATCATAATCTTACTCATTCCTCCCTTGAATCCTTTCCAAATTCTCCGCATCATATTACTACATAATTATTTAACAAGGAGAATAAAATGCAGAATTTGATAGAAGGAACAGACGCCAATTTTTCGCAGGAAGTTTTAAAATCCGATACACCAGTATTGGTGGATTTCTGGGCACCATGGTGCGGACCATGCAGAATGATTGCGCCGGTTGTTGAAGAGATTGCGAATGAAATGGTTGGTAAACTAAAAGTTGTAAAAGTAAACACTGATGAAAATGGAAACGTAGCCGGTCAATACGGAATTATGAGCATACCAACGCTCGGTATTTTTAAAAACGGAAAGCTTGTTGATACCGTTGTTGGTGCAGTGCCAAAACATCATCTTGTAAGTAAAATTACACCTTACCTGCTTAGTACAAACTAATATTAGTTAGTAGAGACTCGATCTATCGAGTCTCTTTGTATCGAGAATTCATAAATGAAGTCTCTACACTTTAAAAACAAAAACCCGCTCTCTGTTTGAGATCGGGTTTTTATTTTACTCAAGTTGACCGCCATGTATTCAAAAACTGTTAAAACAGTTAATAATTCTATTTTTTGTTTTATTAACACCTCGATTAATCGAGGTGTTAATAGAAAAGTCGGTTTATTTTTCAACCGTTTTAACGGTTTATTAAATCAAGCGGTCAACTTGAGTTACCTTAATTATTCTTCTTAAACTCATTCATAAATTCTACTAACGCTTCAACACCATGTTTTGGGAATGCGTTGTAGATAGAGGCGCGAATTCCACCAACTGAACGGTGACCTTTCAATCCGCTAAATCCTTTTGCGGATGCTTCTTTAATGAATTTCTCTTCCAGCTGTTCATTCGGTAATCTGTAAGTTACATTCATCAGGGAACGGTCTTCTTTTACTGTTGTACCTTTGTAGTAACCGTTGCTTGTATCAAACGCGTTATACAGAATATTTGCTTTCTCAACATTCCGCTTATACATCTCGTCAAGGCCGCCCATGTTAAGCAGCCATTTGAAAACTAACCCGGCTATATAAATTCCGAATGTTGTAGGTGTGTTATACATCGATTCGTTTTCAGCGTGAATTTTGTAATTCATGTAAGTATGCAAACTATCTGATGACCTTTCTAGCAAATCTTTTCTTATTACAACTACAGTAACGCCTGCAGGTCCAATGTTTTTCTGAGCGCCTGCGTAGATTAAACCGTACTTATTCATATCTAATTTTTTATGAAGGAAATCCGAAGATGCATCGCAGATAAGCGGAACATTACCGACTTCCGGTTCTGTACGCCATTGTGTTCCATAAATTGTATTGTTCGATGTGAAGTGAACATATGATGCATCGGGATCGAGTTTCAATTCCGATTGTTTTGGTATGCGTATGAAGTTTTCGGATTTTGTAGTTGCCGCAATGTTAACAGCACCAACACGTTTTCCTTCTTTAACGGCTTTCTCTGCCCAAGAGCCGGTAACGATATAATCAGCTTTATTCTTCGGCGGCATTAAGTTGAGAGGAACCATAGAAAACTGAAGTGTTGCGCCGCCCTGTAAAAATAAAATTGTGAACTTATCATCAATGTCCAAAAGTTTTCTTAAATCGGCATCCGCCTCTTTGATTACCGCGTCAAATATTTTTCCGCGGTGACTCATCTCCATGATACTCATACCGGAACCTTTGTAGCTGAACAAATCCTTCTGTGCTTCAAGCAACACTTCTTCCGGTAGAATAGCCGGGCCTGCGCTTAAATTATAAATACGTTTTTCCATTTTAATTACTCCATTTTATCTGTGTTAATCTGTCTAATCTGTGTTTATCCGTGTCCTATTGTTCTCTGAATAGACCACGGATGACGCGGATAACACTAGTGTCGTGTCAACCTTATTTTGATGCTTTCATACGTGAGACGTAAGACGATAAACGTGAGAATTGACCGTCTCACGTCTGCCGTTTCACGTTTGACGAAATACTAGTTTCCGCGGATTAAATAACGTGTACTAACAGTCCATCTCTTAATTTTGGTTCGAACCATGTTGATTTAGGCGGCATAGTTTCGCCTGCATCCGAAATATTTATTAGGTCGTCTACAGAAACCGGAAACAGTGAAAACGCAACAGACGCTTTGTCGCTATCAACTAATTTTTCTAACTCTTCAGTTCCTCGTATTCCGCCGATGAAATCGATGTTTGTATCTGTACGCTGATCTTCAATTCCCAAAACCGGCTGCAATAAATAATTCTGAAGAATACTCACATCGAGTTTATCACCCACAGCTTTACCAGGTTTAACATTTTCGTTCGGTTTCAGCAGATACCATTTTTTATCAATATACATAGCGAACGTTTTTACTGTCGGGGGATTTGGTGAAGTTGCGTCCTCAATGTAAAAATTTGTTTTTATTTTATTTAAAAATTCATCTTCTTTCATTTTCAAATCGTGTACTATTCGATTGTATGAAAGGATTTTCAACTGCTCTGCCGGAAAAAGAACTCCAAGAAAATAATTATACTCTTCTTCCCCCGTGTGGTTTGGGTTTTGTTCCATCTTAATTTTCTGTACACGGCTTGCACTTGCTGCGCGATGATGTCCGTCTGCAATGTAAAGATACCTCACATTTCCAATTGCATTTACAACTGTATCGGTATATTCATTTGGAACAGTCCAGATTTCATGTTTAATCCCATCGGGAGAAGTAAAATTATAGATTGGTTCAATCTTTTTAATCGTCTCGGAAATAATTTCATCAATCTGAGCAATCGATTTGTAAGTTAAAAAAACCGGTCCTGTTTGAGCTTCTGTTGTTACAATATGATTAGTGCGGTCATCTTCTTTCACTTTACGTGTTTTCTCATGTTTCTTGATTATATCCTTTTCATAATCATCTACGGAAAATGTTGCAGCAATTCCTATCTGCGAATGATTTCCCATTGTGAGTTTATAGAGATATAAGTGTGTTACTGAGTCTTGCAGAAGAGGTGCTTCTACTCTAAGCCTGTCAAAATTTTCTTTTGCTTTCTGGTAAACTTCTGCAGAATAAACATCAACTTTTTCTTTCATTTCAATTTCAGAACGGGTAACCCGCAGAAAATTAATAGGATTACCTTTTGCGAGTTGTGCTGCTTCTTCGCGATTTACAACATCATATGGAACGCTTGCAACGAGATGAGCAACTTTTTCTGACGGGCGAACTGCTTTGAAGGGACGTATTACAGCCATAAATACTCCATAGTTTCAAAAAATTTACTGATTAAAATTAGTATTAATAGATATGATTGTAAAATAGAATTGAGGCAATTATAAAAAAGATGACGATTATTTAAGGAGATAAAGTGCCTAAGTTGCATGGAAACTCAGGCACATTAAAAAAAATATTTTGTTACCGAAGCAGTGAAATCATAGAGGAAAGTTTATTTACTGGTTTACTGTTGCTTGCGCTAAAGTAGACTGCAAAAATTTGCTCAGAAATTCATAGCCATATCAAAAAGAATAATTTTCGAATTCTCACGCGAATTCAATGTAAAGTCAGTTTCCTGGAACAGTTTTACTGCATCCCCCGGTAATAGAGATTTTCCGTTAACATCTACATTCCCTTCAATCAAATGCAGATACACACAACGGTTCTCTTTTATCTCATGTTTAATCATTCTACCTTTATCGAGATCGGAAAGAAAAATCTCCGCATTCTGATTTATGAAAATGATTCCGTCCTCCTTATTACCACTCACAACTTTCAGCAATTTGTTTTGTCTCTCTTCATGAGAGAATTTTTTCTGTTCGTACGATGGTGTCAGATTTTGCTTATTTGGAATAAACCATATCTGTAGAAGTTTTAGCACTTCCTCGACTGAAGGATTGGACTCAGAATGCTGAATTCCACTTCCTGCTGTCATGCGCTGAACCTCATTAACAGTTATCGTTCCTTGGCCACCTGTACTGTCTTTATGAGCAACCGTCCCTTCCAGAACAATTGTCACTATTTCCATATCACGATGTGAGTGCGTAGGAAAACCTCCGCCCGCCAGAATAATATCATCATTCATTACTCTCAAAGGTCCGAAATGAATATTTGAAGGATCATAATATTCGCCAAAAGAAAAACTGTGGTAACTCTCAAGCCAATCTATTTTAGTTTTTCCGCGTTCATTACTTTTTCTAATTTCGATCATTTTACTGTCCGGTGCTAATTAGATATTTTTTATAACGAATTAGTTTATTACGAGATCGTAATATTACAACAAAAAAATTTATTTCTGTTTACTTATGGATGTACCCAATTTTTTAAGAAGTGCGCCCAGAGTTTCCTGCTCTGCGGCCGACAGACATGACATTGACCGAGTAATATTCTCGGCATGTTTCGTAAATACATCATCAAACAACTGCTTACCTGCGTTGGTTAGCTGAATATGAATAGCACGCCTGTCATCTTTACTTGGCACGCGTTCGACATATCCAAGTTTTTCAATGTTATCCAGGACTAAAGTCATATTTCCGCCGGTAACCAGCATCTTGGTACAGATTTCTCCGACTTTCAACGGTCCCAAATGCCCAATTACTTCAATAACGGCAAATTGCGGTTGAGTTAAACCGAAAGCTTTGATACTTTCATTTGATTTCTTGTCGAATGACATATAAGCACGCGCTAACTTGACCCAGGTACTGAGAGCTAAATCTACCTTCTTTCCGTATTTTTTTGTTGTCTTCAAAATTTATATTACTACCTATAATATTTCTAAATCAAAATAAGTTATTGAATAACTCTTGTCAAGTGTTCTAAAGATGACTAAATTGATACGGGAACTTATTTTTCAAAATTATCATTTGATAAATAGAAAGACTGATGGAAATAGTATGTCTCAAACTGATGTAAAATATTTTACTCCGCAGGATGCGCAAAAAACTCTTCCTCTTGTACGGCAGATTGTGAGAGACATTTTAAATAATGCCTCTCAGATAAAATCAATTGCAGATTCTCTTGGCGGAAAATTTGAGGACAATGTTGAGATCCGTCACCTTGCTGCTCAGATAGATTCGTTCATGAAAGAGCTTGATGATCTTGGATGCTCTTATAAAGACTGGAATTTCAAAATAGGCCTGGTGGATTTTCCATCAGTAATTGACGGTGAGGATGTTTTACTGTGCTGGCGCAGCGACGAAGATTCCATCAGGTTTTATCACAGCGTGGAAGAGGGATTTGTAGGAAGAAAACCAATACCTGATGAATATCTATAAAACGGAGCGCCGCATAGATAGTTATTATTAACTATTGTTCCTTGGTTAATCAATTAATTTGTTTTTCAATCCTATATGAGTGTTTAATCTCCACCGCTTTTTGCAGCATTGCAGTTACACTGCAATATGACTTCTGAGATAGTTCAATTGCTCTTTCAACTGCTTCTTTGGGAATTTCTTCTCCATATAAAACATATTCTAAATGAATCTTCGTGTAAACCTGCGGATGAGTTTCCTGCACATCGGCGGAAATGTTCATCTCAAATCCATCTATCTTAATTTTTTTCTTTTTTAGAATTGTTGCAATATCGCTTCCTGTGCACCCTCCTAATGCAATCAGCAAAAGTTCTTTTGGGCGTGTACCTGCGTTGCTTCCTCCGAATTCCTCCGGTCCATCCATTGTTACCCAATGATTCGAATCTGCTTTTCCAAGAAAGGTTATTCCGTTGATATGTTTTACAATTGCTTTCTTTGTTGCCATGATTACATTTCCTATTTATTGAACAGCTATTAGACTTTAGAGTTTAGGAATTAGATGAAAAATTTTTCTAAAGGATTCCTAACCAAGGAGCTGATAACTAAAAACCAACCGCCTTTTTATTCCCCGATATCTTCATTCCATAAAGCCGGTTTATCGGCAATAAAATCTTCCATCAGTTTAATGCATTCGGCATTATTTAGAATTTCCAATTCCACTCCGCGCGATCTAACATATTTTTCCGGTCCCTGAAATGTTTTATTCTCACCAATGACAATTTTGGGGATCTTATATAATAACGCTGTTCCGCTGCACATATCGCATGGAGAAAGTGTAGAATACAGAACCGATCTTTGATAATCTCTAGCAGTAAGCCTCCCCGCGTTTTCAAAACAATCCATCTCCGCGTGTAGAATCGGACTTCCATTTTGAACGCGTCTGTTATGACCGCGTCCAACAATTTTTCCATCAATAACCAGAACGGAACCGATTGGAATTCCCCCCTCGCTTAATCCTTTTTTTGCTTCTTCAATTGCTGTTTGTAGAAATTGATCGATCATGAGAACCTCTTTAGTTTACAGTTAGCTGTCCGCAGATTGCAGTGAGAAATTATGTATTATTCTCAATGTTTTGCATTAAACCGACAAGCATCTTTTTTACTTCTTTAACTTGATTATCAAGTGCAGTAAAATTTTCTGTATGAATATATCCAAGATCGCTTGAAAGAAACAATTCGTACTCAACTTCTTTTGCCGAACCGAATGCTATCTCCAGAAAACGTAAAAAATCTTTTTTGCTTTTCCGGCTGCTTCCCTCTGCAATATTAGTTGGTATTGAAACGGCTGCCCTTCGTAATTGACTCACAAGACCAAATAGTTCTGCTTTAGGAAAATTATCTGTTGCTCTGTAAATATCCAGAACAAGGTGATGCGCTTTTTCCCAAATTTTTAGTGATTTATAGTCCTGCATTTTTTACTCCAGCGATTTTATAACTGTAAACTGTTCACTGCTTACTACAAACTAGTAAGGATAAAAAATATAAAATAGGACAGAGAAACAAAAAAGAATCCACATCCCCAGGCTTATTGTTTTGATTCTTCCGGCAACAATCATAGTTAACGGGTAAACAACAAATCCGGCGGTCATTCCTATTCCAAGATTAAAAGTAAAACTCATTAAAGTCATTGTAATAAAAACCGGAATCGTTTCTGCGAGATCCTCAAATTTGAGATGCGAAACCGGAGATATCATTAACAGTCCGACAATAATTAACGCCGCGCCGTATGCATATGGCGGTATAACAGCGAACAATGGCGCGAAAAACAGAGCGCATAAGAATAATATTGCCGTTACAACGGCTGTCAATCCCGATTTACCGCCGGCTTCAATTCCGGTAGCAGATTCAATGTAAGTTCCTGTTGTTGTTGTCCCGCATAATGCGCCAAATACTGTTGCCAGAGCATCGGCAAGCATAGGTTTTTCTATTTCAGGAAGGTTTCCGTTTTCATCAAGCATCTTTGCTTTGTAACCAAGACCAATCAATGTTCCCATCGTGTCTACAAAGTCCATAACAAAAACAACCAGGATTACGGAGAAGAATCCCCAGCTTAAGGCACCAAGTATATCAAGCTGAAGAAACACGGGACGGATATCCGGCGGCATGCTTACCCATTGCTCTGGAAGTTTTGCAACTCCCAACAGAAATCCGAGAAGAGTGGAGACTAATATTCCAATTAGGATTGAGCCAATAATTTTTTTAATCATCAGTACACCGATGAAGAGAAATGCGAATATTCCGAGCAGTACAGATGTCTCGTGAAAATTTCCGACATGAACCGGAGCGCCGGCAACACCTAATTTCACAATTCCTGTTTCGTTCAAGCCGATAAATGTTAAGAACAATCCTATACCTGCAGCGAAAGCAATCTTTAAACTTTCGGGAATTGCATTTGCAAGCCAGCCTCTGATTTTAAATAATGTTAATAATGTAAATAAAATACCACCGATAAAAATCGCACCGAGCGCAGTCTGCCAGCTATAGTGCAAAACATTTACAACGGTGTAAGCAACGAAAGCATTTTCTCCCATGTAAGGTGCAATGGCAAACGGCCGTTTTGCATATACACCCATTATCAGAGTACCGAAGAAAGCACTCATAATAGTCGCAACCATCGAAGCGCCAAACGGCATTCCCGCGGCTTCAAGAATTTTTGGATTAACAATTATAATATAAGCCATTGTTACAAACGTCGTGCTTCCGGCTAGAATTTCCTGTTTTACTGTTGTTCCAAGTTCGTCAAGATGAAAATATTCTTTGATCATATAAACCTCGGTTATAACGTGAGACGTGAAAGGTAAAACGTGGAAATGATTTTATGTTTTGCATATTTATTTACGGAATAGATAAAGGATTAAAGAGAGAATTAGACTGAGAAGAATTGATGTAACTATAGGAAAGTAAAATGTGAAGTTCTTTCCTTTAATAATAATATCACCGGGAAGTTTACCAATAAATGGTATTCGGTCCCAGAACACCAGCACAATTCCAACTACAAGAAGAAATACACCGCTGATGATTAATATTTTCCCGATTGACTGGAATTCATTCATGATTCAAAGAGTTCAATATTATACAAGAAATATAAAGTAATTGAATTGTATTTGCACAACCATGGTGCTCTAAATTTAATTGTGATTTATTTGTTAGATTGCCTCACAGAATTTGACGGGAAGAATTTATGAAGTCGGTTTCACCAAGCAAATTCATTGATCTTATCGGCTTTCCGATGGATCTCGGCGCCGGCCGCCGCGGCGTTGATATGGGCCCTACTGCTCTTCGTATTGCTAATATTGAACAAAAACTGGAAAGCCTGGGCTACACCGTTTCTGATCTTGGAGATGTATTTATCCGGAATCAGGAACTGCAGACAATCAAAAATCCAAAATTGAAATATCTCAGCGAAATTATAAGAACTTGCGAATTGCTTGCACGAAGAGTTGAAAAATCATTAGAACAAAATCACTTCCCTCTTTGTATTGGCGGCGATCATTCTATGGCGATAGGTACACTTGCAGGAGTTGCATCATATTGCAAAAAGAAGAAACAGGAACTTGGTTTAATTTGGATTGATGCCCATGCGGACATGAACACTGAAGAGACAACGCCATCGGGTAATATACATGGAATGAGCGTTGCGGCCTCTCTTGGATTGGGAAGTAAATTTTTAACAGAGCTTCACGGATTTTCGCCAAAAGTAAAACCCGAGAACGTTACATTCATCGGCATAAGAGGTTTGGATGTTGAGGAGAGAGAGTTAATCAAAGAACTCAACCTCAAAGTCTATACAATGACGGAGATTGATCGTAAGGGAATTAATTTTATCATCAATAAAATTTTAAAAGATTACAAGTCCCGCGTTCAACATATTCACGTTAGTTTTGATGTTGACAGCATCGATCCATCCGAAGCACCGGGTGTTGGAACACCCGTTAGCGGAGGATTAAGTTACCGCGAGACCCATTTGCTAATGGAGACAATTGCAGAATGCGGATGTATGTCATCTTTGGAAGTTGCCGAAATAAATCCAATTCTTGATATTCGAAACAGAAGTGCAGAAATAACGGTCGAATTGGTTGCCTCAAGTATGGGATTGAGAATATTGTAGATCATGAACTCAAGATATTGTTACCATCAACATTAATTTTTATATTCGAATCGAAATCATACTTAGTAGATTAAGGGTACTTCTAAAAACTGTCTTTTGTAAATATTTAACGCAGAGAACGCAAAGAAAAAGCAAAGTTCACAAAGGATATTGAAGTTTTTAGAACTCCCTTAATAAAGTAATAAAGAAATTCCGAACTTTTTAAATTAAGAAAGATATCAATGCCCGAGGAACAGCAGACTGAAAATCCGTTCGAGGAACAACTTTTCGACAGAATGGCTAAGCTACCGCCGAAAGCGCATTCAAAAAAAATTCAACGCTCAAAAAATAATGTTGTGTTAACCGGTGTGTGTTCCGGAGTTGCCGATTATTTGAAACTAGATGTAGCAAATATTCGCCTTGTTGCCGTGCTTTCAATTTTATTGGGTGGCTGGAGTGTCGCGGCTTATTTTATCACTGCTTTGCTTTTACCTGTCGATAAAAATCCAAAAGAACTTACTGCCCGGGAAAGATCAGCACTGCAAAAAGAGAATTTTAGAACTGTATTGAGTGGTCTATTCATCTTGACGGGATTGCATTATGCATTTATTTATATAGGAATCGGAAGCGGCGAAAGATTTTTTATTCTTCCGAATGGATTCATTTTTCCGATAGTGGCTATTACTGCCGGAATCTTTTTTCTTACCAGGAATGATCAATGGTACGAAGGATCTGATCATTTGAAGAAAGAAAATTATTTCCGCTCCCGTGCGGACAAAAAAATCATGGGTGTTTGCGGCGGTCTGGCTGAATATGTCAATATTGATTCTTCCACTCTCAGAATTATTTTTATTCTTGCAACACTTCTAACATTTGGAATGTTCGCCATTATTTATCTATTTCTTGGCGTCTTTACACAATTAGAATCGAGACAAAGATTTGAGTAACAGCCGGCTCGTGCTTGGAATAAGCTTTCTGCTCGTTGGCGTATTTTCACTATTGAGATACTTCGGTATTGTCTCTATTTCGGATGAACAATTATTCGGAACGGTCATAATTCTGTATTCGCTGCCAACCGTTTATTGCTCCTTGGAAAACGGGAGAAGAGAAAAATTGGTTTGGGCAACAGTTCTGTTCTGTGCGGGAGTGGTTTTTATTGTTAAATCATATTTCGAAATTCTGGATACACGTGGTATAGTATTTGCCTCAATTTTATTTGCGGGGGGAGCGGCGTTCATGCTTTTATTTATCGAGAATACGAAAGAGAAAATTTTTCTGCTCTCAGCCCTCTTACTGATTTTTTTAAGTTATTTATCGGTAACATTTTTTAAAAAACTTGGGCTGTTCGAGACGGTAAACAAAATCGGAAATTTATTCGAAATTTTCTGGCCTGTAGTTTTGATGCTTTTAGGGATAGTTATATTTATACATAGGAAAAAAGAAATTCTAGTTAACACCTCTACGCATAACTCCACCGCTAAAAATTCCGATCAGATAATTAACCGCAGACGGTGACACAGCACCTTCCTTTGATTCGATTGTAATCCGGAACGATTCAATCTGTTCTTTAGGCAGGAACGGAAATGAGACGATCTTCATATATTCACTTCCTGTTGGCCTGTAAGTTCCCAATGAGTAAGTCTGCCCTTTATTAACAACCCAGACCTGAAATGCCTGAGCCGGAGGAAGTTGTTTGGCATTTTTAAATTGAATGAGTCCTTCCTTTTCGTTAAATGAAAGCATTACACGAGCGGATGAGTTTTCAGAGGGATCTGCACTAGTTAAATTTACAACAGAGATATCTTCGTAGTTGAAGAATTCAATCAAAGAAGTATAATTTGTAATAAAATTATTTGCGATGCCAAGTTCACTCTTCAAACTGACTATATCATCTTTTAGATCCTTAATTTCCTTATTCATTGAATCGATTGAGCTATAAGTGAAATACCCGAGGATCGAAAAAAGGATTATTGTTAAGAGAAGCGCAATCCATCCCGCAGCCCCGGATGATGTCTTTTCCGGTTGTGCCGGTTTAGTATCATCTCCGGTTGGCATTTTAACCAATGATGCCGGCGGCGGAATCGATTCTAATCTTCTGGGATCTTCTAAAGGAGTTTTCTGCTTTGAAGCGCTTGTTTTAATTTTTTCTTGAAGTATAGGTTCCAATAATTTTTGCGTAGCAAATGTGGAAGAAGGTTCATCCGGTGAAAATTGAAATGCAGAAGTCGTCTTTGAATTTTTTTTTGTTTTAAATGTTAATGTATTTGGACTTGGTGGCGCAGATGGTGTATTCTCAACCCGTTCATATAAACTTGTTTTCTTTTTTCCTTCAATAATCTTTGTCTTTATTTCTTCCTTCATTCCAATAAGTTTTTTTGCCACCATGTCTTTTATGGCTGGATCCGGATTTTCGAGATCAAGAATTACAGGAATCATCGAAATAATATTTTGCAACTCTCCTAATTCACCCTTGGGAAGTTCACCTCCGGCTTTCAAATAGTCTTTGAAATGTGTATAGTTATCCTTATCCATACAGCCTGCAGCAAATGCTGAAATCATTTCGTGTATCATCTTATCTGCCATCAGCTATTCCCTCACCAGAAAATCTCGTAAACTGTGCAATGCTGTCATAACTTTACCACGAACCGTCTCAACAGGAACATTAAGTTTATCTGCGATTTCGTCAATCGTATAGCCCTCATAGTAAGCAAGGTGCAGGACATATTTCTGCGTATCGGTAAGCTTACCTAGAGATTTTTCAATTTTAGGTTTGATAGTAAATGCGGTGTTGAAATCTAAACTATCCATCTCATGTGTAAAAGTCGGAAGTATATAATAATCTTCATATTCATCGTCATAAAACTCAGCGTTGGAGTCGGCTGATCGCTCACGTCTCAAAGAATCGACAGCTTTATTGCGCGCCAATGAGATAAGCCAGCTGAAAACGTTTCCGGTCTTAAAATCGAATTTCTGAATTTTTCTCCAGATGATAACAAATACTTCGATAAGTATCTGATCGGCTGTTGCCTGATCCGGCGAGATTTTTTTTATGACTGTATATAACAATCGAGAATAACGGTCGTAAAGTTCTTCCAATGCACGTGATTCAAACCGCGCAATCTCAGTCATTAAATCTAAATCCGACAAATTGCTGAACTTGCTCAAACATTACTCATATTGTGTGGAATACTCTAATCAAAAGTATAACTACTGAATCAAAATTGCAATTGGCATTTAGCTTTCGGTTGTCAGTTATCAGATTTCAGTCAATGGGCGATCTCAACAAGAAGTAATTATCCAAATAAACTTTTTTAAAAGCTGATTGCCGAACGCTGATTGCTGAATGCTATTTTATTATATTTCGCTCCAGAAAAACAAAAGATAGAATTATGACTTCAAATGAAATCCGCCAACAGTTTTTAGATTTTTTTAAGAATAAAGAGCACAGAATAGTACCCAGCGCACCGGTTGTTCCATATGACGATCCGACGCTGCTCTTCACAAATGCTGGAATGAACCAGTTTAAGGATGTATTTCTTGGCACCGGTTCACGTGAATATAAGCGCGCAGCCGATACACAAAAATGCATTCGCGTTTCCGGTAAACACAACGATCTAGAGGAAGTGGGACACGATACTTATCACCACACTTTTTTTGAAATGCTGGGGAATTGGTCTTTCGGAGATTACTACAAGAAAGAAGCTATAGGCTGGGCATGGGAACTGCTGACCGAGGTTTGGAAACTTCCGAAAGAACGATTGTGGGCAACTGTTTACAGAACAGATGATGAGGCGATGGCGTTCTGGAAGAGTGAAACTGATATTAATCCTGAACACATTTTAAAGTTCGATGAGAAAGATAATTTCTGGGAAATGGGTGATACAGGTCCTTGCGGTCCATGTTCAGAAATCCACATAAACCTAAGTGATAACCTTGAAGACGGAAGTCTGGTAAACGCCGGCTCACCTTTGTGCATTGAAATCTGGAATCTGGTTTTCATTCAGTACAACCGAGATGCACAGGGCACACTGCACGATCTTCCTTCTAAACATGTCGATACCGGAATGGGATTCGAACGCGTCTGCGCTGTACTTCAAAAGAAAGGATCAAACTATGATACCGATGTTTTCACTCCAATCATAAAATCTGTTGAAAAACTTTCCGGCGTAGAGTATAAAAACGAGAGCGATATGATTTCGATGAGAGTAATTGCCGATCATATCCGCACACTAACATTTGCAATTGCAGATGGCGCAACACCAAGCAATGAAGGACGCGGTTATGTTCTCCGCCGTTTACTTCGAAGAGCGGCACGTTACGCGCGTAAAATTAATTTGAAAGAACCGTTTTTATACAAACTTGTTCAGGTTGTAGTTGATAATTTCAGTAACGTCTTTCCTGAAATTCTTTCTAACAAATCCAATATCGAAAAAATTATTAAGGCGGAAGAAGAAAGCTTCAACTCAACGCTCGACCGCGGAATAGAATTGTTCGATCTACTAGTGAAAAAACTAAATGTGAAAAATGAAAAAGTCATTCCTGGAGACGATGTATTTAAACTATACGATACTTTCGGATTCCCCGTTGATCTTACCGCAGTAATGGCACGCGAACAGGGATTTACAATAGACGAAGTTCGTTTTAACGAATTGATGAATGAACAGAAAGAACGTGCAAGAAGGGGAAGAAAAGAAGTAACTTCATCAGTAAAGATTTCTTTTGATGCTTCAGCTACTTTTACAGTATATGAAAAAACTGAATTTACTGGATATGATGAATTAAAATCCGAAGCAAAAATAATAAACGTAATAAAATCTGATAAACAAACATTTATTATTCTCGACAAGACTCCCTTTTATGTTGAATCTGGTGGACAGATTGGCGACAAAGGAAATTTGATTATTGGCGACACCCACCTGCGCGTTTTGGATCTAACAAGAGTTGGTAATCATACTGTTCATATTGTTGAAAATGCAAATAGAGTAGGGTTAACAAATGGAATGTCTGTGATCGCCGAAGTTGATTCGAATAGAAGATGGGACATAATGCGCAATCATTCTGTTACACATTTTCTACACAGAGCGTTAAGAGAAATTCTCGGCGCACATGTACAGCAAGCGGGATCGTATGTCGGTCCGGATCGTTTACGTTTCGACTTTACACATTTTGAAAAAGTTAACTCCGCTGAAATTGAGGCGATAGAATCATTGGTGAACGATAAACTCAGAGAAAATTTGCCGCTGCTTCATCACCGCGATACTCCGTTTGAAGAAGCAAAAAAGATGGGCGCGCTTATGTTCTTTGGCGATAAATACGGAGACAGGGTAAATGTTGTTCAGTTCGGCGATTTTACAATGGAATTCTGCGGCGGTACCCATGTTAAGAACAGTTCCCAGATCGGTTTGTTCAAAATAGTAAGTGAGTCGTCTATAGCAAGCGGCGTAAGAAGAATAGAAGCAATTACTGGCGCGGGAGTAGAGAAATTTATAAAGGACCAGCAATTGAGAATTGAGAATGTAGAATTGAGAATAAATGAATTAACCGATGAAAAGAAAAAATTAGAAAAGGAATTGACGGAACTAAAATTTAAAGAAAAACTCGGCGGAATTGACTCAATTATTTCTAACCCGGTTTCAGTAAATGGTATAAACATCTTTAAGGGAAAGGTTGATGTATCCAACATGGACGAACTAAAATCCATTGGCGACGAACTGCGCGAGAAGATGAAGAGCGGTGTCGGCGTCTTGATATCTGAAATTGATGGTAAAGTTGGAATCGTAGCTGTTGTAAGTGATGACTTAATCAAAGAGAAAAAAATTCTTGCCGGAAATATTGTTAAACAGGTGGCTCAGATTGTTGGCGGCAGCGGCGGCGGAAAACCTCACCTTGCAACTGCCGGCGGAAAAGATGTTTCAAAGATTGGTGAAGCGTTGGATAGCGTAACAAAACTATTTTAGTAGTTTTTTCCACAACGTATTTGAAAAGAGAAAGCCCGACTTCTTTTAAAAGCCGGGTTTTTTTGTCAAATTTTATTTGACCAGCATCATTTTTTTCACGTCAACAAAACTTCCCGACTGTAATTTGTAAAAATAAATACCGCTGGCGAGTGATGAGTGTAGAGTTGAGAACGTAGAGTGATGAATTCCGGCGGTTTGGAATTCGTTGACAAGAGTAGCAACTTGACGTCCAAGAGCATCATAAATTTTCAGTGTAACAAAACTGCTAACCGGTAACTGATAATTTATAATTGTTTCCGGATTAAAAGGATTTGGGTAATTTTGACTAAGAGAAAACGATGTAGGAAGACTCTCTGTGTTTTCTACATCCACAGGATTGAAGTCAAGTTTAGTCAAACCAGATGCACTACCAATCCAGAGATTTCCGTTTTTATCTACAACTAAATCGTTTACACAAGTAGTTGGGAATGTACTGTTATCATTAACATAGTTTGTCCATGAAGAACCGTTAAATTTATAAAGACCCTTTCCACCGTATTGACCGCAAAATCCTGTTCCAACCCAAACATCGCTACCTTTGAAAGCAATTGCACTTACATATCCGTTCGTTAATCCTCCACCGGATGGTTTATAATTGCTCCAGGTAGAACCGGTAAATTTTGAAAGTCCGCCTTCAATAAAATAACCGGTAGCGGGATCTTTGTCCATACAACCAAACCATACATTTCCAGAAGCGTCCACATTAATTTCTCTAACATAACTTCCGCACAATCCGCCGTTTGTGTTTTCTTTTGTATATTGATTCCAGCCTGTTCCATTAAATCTAAAAGCTCCTACTCTTGTTCCACACCAAATATTACCTTGTCTATCAACCGCGATTGCTTCTACCGTTTGATAATTGTATGCATCGTAAAATGTAGATGGGGTCCATGTCGTCAATCCGTTAAATTTGACAACTCCGGAATTAGAAACATTGCCGTTATTAATCCCGACCCATATATTTCCTCCTGCGTCTGCAGTTACACAATAAGACTGATCATTCAAAATTCCGCTGTTAGCCGCAGTGTAATTAACCCAATTTGAGCCGTCAAATTTAAAAAGTCCATAGCTATATGTACCGGCCCAGACAATATTATTGTACACGCACAAACCTGTAACCGACCTATCTTTCATAGGTGAGTTGTTTGGATTGTAGTTAGTCCAGTTGGTGCCATCAAATTTAACCAACCCAGCAAAGCTAGTACCGATCCATATATTACCATTTGCATCTGTAGCAAGATTGTTTGCGTTATTATCGGGCAATTGATAATTGGTATTCTGTGGAGTATAGGTAGTCCATTTTTGTGCGTGAAGTGATGATGAGATAATAAGAAATGAAATGATGAGAATAACGTAGTCCTTTTTCATGGCCGCTCCTTTCTCTTTTTAGAGAAGTGATATATGAATTTGGACAGAGAATAATTCGAATGCCGTCCAGAAAAATATTATTGATCTATATCAATGCTTAACGAAATAAGCCGTAATACCACTAAGCCATGAAATTTCATAAACAACTTAAAAAGAAAATAATGAATTGTAAATGCGGACTTGCTTGTTAATATATCTGTGTGATGCAGGCAACATATGGTGGAAAGATTTCATTAATAACAGATGAATTAGCATTGACGGATCGTGAACATTGCTTATCTAAGAATAGATAAGAGACGCTCCGACGGAACGTCTCTCTAAAAAAATTGCTGAACTAACTTATTTTTCAGGAATAACTTTTTTGTCTTTTGAAAAAGCATAAAAAATAGCTGGAATTACAAGAAGTGTTAATACTGTTGAAATGAGCAGACCGCCAACAGAAACAACACCCATTGGAGTTCTCATTTCTTTACCTGCATCACCAATTCCAAGAGCCATTGGCAGCATACCAAGTATTAAAGCTAATGTAGACATGATAACCGGACGTAATTTAGTCGGGCATGCTTCAATCAATGCATCTTTAATGCTCATATTTTTTTCTCGTATCAACTGATTGGCATAATCAAGCATTAGAATTGCATTGTTTACCACAACACCTACAAGCATAACAATTGCCATAAGAGAAGTGATGCCGAAAGAAATGTTGGTATGATATAAAGAAGCAAAGACACCTATCATAGCAAGCGGCAACGTAATTAAAATATATATCGGTTGAACAAAGCTTTCAAGCATTGCGGCAAGAAGCATATAGGTAAGAAGAATTGCCAGAACAAAAGCGAAGAGCATATCCAACACCATTTCATTCATCATGCGTGTATTGCCTCCCCAGGAAAATTTGTAACCTTCCGGAAAATTCATCTCTTTCAACCGTTTATCAATTTCCGAAGTTACATTGCCAAGCGGAATATTGGCTGCCGGTGAACCGGTAAACAGAATTGCAGTGTACTTATTAGCATGAAGTATTTTACTGTACCCTTGTGTAAATTTTATTTCGCAAAGCTGAGATAATCTGTACACAACTCCTCTTTGAGATACGATCGGAATATTCCCGATCTTCTGCGGCGTGTTGACCGATTCATCATTTAAGGTAATTGTTATATCATATTCGTTGCCGAGTTCTCTGTACTTTGAAGATTCCATTCCTTCAACTGATGACCGCAGAGTTAATGCAACTTCCTGGGCTGAAATCCCGGCATTAGCAAGAGCTTCCCGTTTAGGATAGACTGTAATTTCCTGCTTCCCGGCTCGAGATGAGTTATCAAAATTTATCAGGCCCGGAGTTGTTCTGACCTTTTCGATAATTTTTTCTTTGAGCTCTTCGAGTTTTGCGAGTTCCTGACCCTGCAGATAAAACTGAATGGGAGCTCCTTCCATACCGCTTCCCGAACCGTAATCCACAACAATTTTTGCATTCGGAATATCCGCCAGTTCACGCACAAATATATCAATCATATTTTTTAGTTTCACCTCCCGGACTTTTACGTCAATCAATTGAACATCCATCCTCGCCATGTTAGTGCCGGTGTTCAGATCGCTGATATATCCCAAGTTAGTCAGTACATACTTTACTTCCGGGTGATTTTTTACACGGTCTTCAATTGATTTCAGAACATTTGCGGTTTCACTTATATTGTAACCCTCGGGCAGTTCAACTTCAATTTTGATTTTGCCATCATCAAACTGAGGCAGGAATTCAAAACCAATCCTCGGCGCATAAAACATTGTAGCAATAATGAATGTTAGAAAAGAAATTCCAACTACTAACCAGCTTGTTTTTTTGTTTCTTAAAATAAAAACAAGCAGCTGTTTGTATTTCGCATCCCACGAATCATAAATTGCATTTAGTTTATCTGAAAACTTATTGGGTTTGCTCACTTTAGGCAGCATCAATGAAGCCAGCATCGGTGTTAGCGTAAAAGAGAAAATAAGAGAGAATATTGTTGCGAACGTTGCCGTTAGGGCTAATTCAACCAAAAACTTCCCTATCATTGAAGACATATTTGCTATAGGTAAGAACACAACTAAATTTGTTAATGTAGATGCTAATACTGCAACCATAACTTCTTTGGTTCCATCCAGCGAGGCCTCCTTGTTGCTCTTCCCCATTGCTTTGTGCCGGAAAATATTTTCAATGACAACAACCGAGTTTGCCACCAGAACTCCGACCGAGACAGAAATTCCCATCAACGACATCATATTCAGGGAAAGCCCGAAAGCCTTTACAAGTACAAATGTTGAAATAATTGATGTGGGCATTGAAAGAGCAACAATAAATGTCGAACGGAATTGTGTTAGAAAAAGAAACAGAACTATCGACGTGAAAATTACACCAAGAATGATATTGCCCATTGCATCATCAACGCTTGCTCTGGTGAAATCGGAATCGTCATTTACTATTTCCAAATTCATTCCTTTAGGCAAAGAATTCTGTATTTCCGGAAGCAGTGCTTTTACTGCATCTGCAACTTTAACAATATTTCCTTCCGGACTTTTAATTATTCCCAGTTTTACAACATTTTCATTTCTATATTTTTTCTGAGCATCAAAATAAATTGATCTCTGGCGGACATCCTTTCCTGAATCTTCAATTTTAGCAATTTGTCCTAATGGTTTGTTCCCGAAAGCAGTTGGTATCTGTAATTTTTTCATTTCATCTAAATCATTGAATTCACCCTGCATGCGAACTGTAAATTCCTGGTCGCGCACCTGAAAATATCCGCCCGGAATATTCAGGTTGTGTGCTTTTAATATCATCATCAGTTGAGGCAACGAAATCAATTGTTCGTTTATAACACGGTCATCAAGAACAACTCGTATCTCTCTCTTCTGTCCACCTTTAATATCTACTTTGGCAACGCCCTGGATTTGAGAAAACCGGTCTTTCAAAGTTTTGTCTGCAACTTCATATAATTCGCGAGGATCATTCTTTCCGCTTAGAACAAGATTCATTATCGGGAAGGCGCGGAAATCTACTTTCTGGATAATCGGCTTTTGTGCGTCATCGGGTAAATCGTTTATTATTTCTTCAACCTTATCCTTAACCTCCTGATTGGCTATGTTAACATTTTTCCCCATCTTGAATTCAAGAATTGAAATTGAAACTCCGTCCAAAGAATAAGATTCAACTCTTTCCAGCTCACTCACTGTCGAAACAACTTCTTCAATTCTTTTTGTAATTAATGTCTCAACCTCTTTGGGTCCGGCTCCGGGATAAGTTGTAAATATTGTTATGTAAGGAATTTCAACGTCGGGCATATTATTCAGATTAAGTGTGAAATACGCAATCCCGCCGAAGATAATGAACACAAGAATTGCCATCGTGGTCATAATCGGTCTTTCGATTGATATTTTAGCTATCTGCATTATTCATCTCCTCACTCAATCACTTTTACTTTCGATCCATCCGATAACTGAGACGAACCTTTGATGATTAATTTATCACCAATACTCAATCCACTCTTAACCTCGTAATCAATTCCGCTTTCTCCCTTAATAGTGATGTACCTTTTGACGGCCTGACCGTTGTTTTCCAAAAACAAATACATTCCGCTCTCATCCTTCATCACCAGGTGCCTCGGGATTGATAACGTTTGAGTGTTTTGATAGGTACTGATATTAACTTCAACAGTACTTCCAACTTTTAATTCTCCATTAGAGTTGTTGAATTCAACTTCGGCGTAGAACGATTGAGTGTATGGATCAACGCTTAAAGAAACTTCTGTAACTCTTCCGGAAAATTTCGATCCGTTTTGTTTAATGTAAGCACTCATCCCTTTCTTAATTTGATTGATCTCATCTAATGAAGCCCATACTTTTGTTCTCATTACATTTGTCTGAGCTACGGTAAACAATGCCGCTTCAACTGCAACATTGTCTCCTTCCTTTACTTTTAATTCTGTTATTACTCCATCGAATTGAGCTTCTACCATTATTAGCTGTTTTTGAGCTTCATAGTTTCTTTTATCTACCGCAAGTTTCGCCTCGATACCATCTAAATTTGCCTGAGAGGTTTTTCCGACATCAAATAATGCTTTTACACGTTCATAATTTTTCTTAGAATCTTCATATGCTGTTAATGCCTGCTCATAACCTATTGATGGTGAATTTTTGGGAAACTCAATTATTACCTGATCTTTCTTGACGAACTGACCGACAGATGCATTTACTTTTTCAATTTTTCCGCCGATCAGTGCACCGCGTGTGGTCTGCTTAATTCCATAAAGTTTGCCAAAGAAGGAAAGTTCTTTTGTAAAGCTTGTTTTGCTAATTGTCTCGACTGCAACAGGTATTCCTTCTTCGGATTGAATCTGCGACATACTCTTAGAAGCGGCGTCATCGGATGTGCGGCCATAGAACATCAACCCGGCAGAAATAACAAGTACAAGACATAAAAGTGTGACTGATGATTTTACATGATTCATTTTAATTTATCTCCTAAATAATATTTTACTTTTCAAGTTGATCATTCATGAATTTGAAATGCTTTTCATCTATTCTGCCAAGTAACTGATCCAAATCTGATTTTGCTGTTATATAGCTGTAAACCGATTGAAGTCTGTTGGTCTTGGCCGTATTCAATTCGAGATCGGCATTTTTTATTTCCAGCTGTGTGCCCTGTCCGGAATTAAATCTTGCCCTTGCAATCTCGTATGCTTTAGTAGCAAGATTAACGGTCCTCCCCAGAGCGCCGATTTCTGATCTAACTTTGTTAAGTTCGTAAAGCTTACTTTTGATTTGCTGAACCAGGAATTCTTTTGTGAGAATTATCAGTTCATCAGATTGTTTTACACCCATCTCAGCCTGTTCCACACGTTTAGCAGTTCTACCGCCATTGAAAATATTTATCCGGAGGTTGAGCCCAACCAATGTAGAACTGTATGTGTTAAACTTCAGATCATCCGAAGAACCGGCATAGGAATAATTGCCAAATGCTGTGAGCATGGGCCAGTAATTTGAAGTCTCAAGGGCAATGAATGCCTCGTCAACTTTTCTTTTGCTTTGAAGAGTGCGCAGATCATAATTATTTTCAGAAGCGTAAGAAATTGCATCACCTTCTGATATGATAACTTCGTCTGAATAATTTAATGAGCCGGCTAATTCAATTTCTGTTGTTTGAGAAATACCCAATAATATTTTTAATGAATTTTGTGCATCATGCAAAACTCTCTTCAGTTCTAAGATCCTCGGCTTAATATTCTCCACCTGAACTTCCACCTGAAGTTTATCATAATCCGAAACCAACCCCTGCTCGTAATGAGATTTTAAATCCGCAAAATTTTCTTCGGCATTTTTCAGACTGGATTCAACGATCTTCAGAAGTTCTGTACTAAGAAGCACTCCATAAAATGCTTTCTTAACATCCGCGACTGTTTTGGATACAACAGATTTTAGTTTTTCCCTTGAAAGGTCCAAGTAAATTTGAGAAGCACCTATTCCCCTGAAAACAGTTGAATTGAATAGGGTCTGTGTAACAGTAATTTTCGTCTCGAAGTTATTGGTTTGAGCAAAGGATTGAAGCTTTGTTCCCATCGGAAGATATTTATCATCATCCTGCGGTAGAACTCCCTCGTCGAATAACACCTTATACGTCGAGTTATTTAACATAGCCTCAAAGTCGGGAAAGGCCATTTTAGGCTTTCCCAAAAAGTGAGAGAAATCTGTCGAGATATCAACAGTTGGATACGCATAACCGTATGCTTCTCTTACCGCCGTCTCCGCTTTAGCAACATCCATATTTGCAATACGCACATTATTATTGTTCTTCAATGCTTGAAAAATTGCATCGTTAATATCCAACTTAATTGTTTGTGCGTTTAGACTTACGAAGACGCTCTGTAAAAGAAACACCGTTACAAGTTTGATTGTGTGATTTGATTTTACCATAGTTCATTTATCTATTTGTTTGTGGTTATTTCTTTGCTATGCCATTCAGCAGATAAGAAATTGTTTTTGTGCGGGATTCTTCCATTTCGCGTTCAACATTCTGATTGATTTCGTTTAAGAGATTAATTTCGAGCCTGAACATCATCATATATTCCAGGAGATAAATGTTGTCAATAAGTATATGCGAGAACTCTTTACAATCATGTTTGATAAATTCCTTCTTGCGAATTCCTTCCTGCAATATTTCGGTGATCATCTCATGAAGTTTAGTTACAAATCCTTTATCGGCCTTTTCCATAACTATACCAAATTCCAAAAAAGCATTGGCTTTTATAGAATACATTTTTGATTTGTTCCTGGTTGTATTACAAAAGACTTTTAAAAACGTCTGCACTTTTGCTTTAGATGATTTTCTCGACTTAATAGCGCTGTTTATCTGATTGAGAATATCTTTGCCTTCATCTTCCATTGTCTCAAAGAAAAGCTGTTCTTTGCTTTCATAATAATAGTAGAGAGAGTTCTTCTTTATACCAACGGCGCCTGCTATATCTTTTAAAGTGGTTTTTCCGTACCCGTAAAGAGCAAAGCACTTAATAGCCGCTTTCTTTATTAGTTCTTTTTTATCTATGTATTTATCATTCATTATTTTGACCTTTCGAACATATTGTTCCTTCGTTCGAAAATTAGAAATAATCTTTCCCTAACCCAAATACCGGAGAGAGATTTTCTAATATTTTTAAAATTGATTACTTATTGGACGATCCGAATTGTAAAATTCCCTAAAGATCGTACATTTTTTTACGGTTTACATAGTGGCGTATGTTTTAACCGTACATTATTGCGGGAATTAATACTGAACTCGAGCATTTTTACTTGACCATGTATCGAAAACAGTTTGTCGTGTGGTCGTTCACTATTCCGCAAGCCTGCATAAATGCATAACAGATTGTTGAGCCGACGAATTTGAACCCCCGTTTCTTCAAATCCTTGCTCATCAGTTCCGATTTGTTTGTCTTAGCAGGAAGTTCTTTTAATAATTTCCAATGATTAACAATCGGTTTGCCTCCAGTAAATTGCCAGATGTATTTATCAAACGATCCGAATTCTTTTTGCACTTCAAGAAAACATTTTGCGTTGGTAATGAATGCGACAACTTTTAGTTTGTTCCTGACAATTCCCTCGTTCTGCAAAAGTTTTTCAACTTTATCAAAGTTATACTTGGCAATTTTCTTTGCATCAAAATTTGAGAATGCTTTCTGATAGTTTTCACGTTTGCGGAGAATTGTAATCCAGCTTAATCCTGCCTGAGCGCCCTCCAGACAGAGCATTTCAAATAATTTCTGGTCATCATGAACAGGCACGCCCCATTCTTCATCATGGTATTTTTGATAAAGCGGATCATTTCCAGCCCATGAGCATCGTGATTTCATTCCGGGTTTCCTTTCGCTTTGCAGCTTATCAGTTAGTTATATAAATTGTTGAGGAATCTTTTTCCATTACTTCCTCAAATATATTTTAATATTCATTCTAAATAAACAGAAAGGAAACTTTCATGAAGAATAATTTGACAACAACCATTTCAATTAGCATAAACGCATCTTCATCCAAAGTCTGGGAAGCATTAACGACACCTGCGTTGATTAAACAATACTTTTTTGGCACCGACACAATTTCCGATTGGAAAATCGGCAGCCCGATTAGCTTTAAGGGGATGTGGGAAGGAAAAGAATATTTAGATAAAGGAATGATTTTGGAATCCGTCCCGGAAAAATTATTTAAATACACTTACTTAAGCTCATTCTCGGGACTTGAAGATAAGATCGAAAATTATTCGAACATAACTTATTCCCTGGCAACAGAAGCTACAGGCACAAAAATTACCGTTACGCAGGATAATATCGAGACGGAAGAAAAGGTGTCCCATTCTATTCAGGGCTGGGAAATCGTGTTGAACGGATTAAAAAAATTGCTGGAACAAAACATCTGATGGAAAGAAAAGCTATTTTTTTTGCGTCACCGCAGGATTTTAGAAAATGGTTGATGAAGAATCACGACAAAGAAACTGAGTTGCTTGTTGGCTATTATAAAATCTCCAGCGGGAAACCTTCGATAACCTGGTCACAGTCAGTCGATCAGGCGATCTGTTTCGGATGGATAGACGGAGTCCGCAGATCAATTGATTCCGAAAGTTATATGATTCGCTTTACACCCCGTAAACCAACAAGCAATTGGAGCGAGGTCAACATTAAAAAAGTTGCAGAGCTAACAAAACTTGGATTGATGACACCCCCCGGTATTAAAGCTTTTAATAAAGGAAGAATCGAAACCCGTCGGGCATATAGTTATGAAAAGAACTCTTACAAATTAACTCCGGCATTTGAAAAAAAATTTAGGGCAAATAAAAACGCCTATGAATATTTTAAATCTCTGCCTCCCTCCTATCAAAGAGTGACAATCAAATGGATTGTATCAGCGAAGAGGGAGGAAACACGTCAGGCGAGATTCCAAACGCTGGTTGATGATTGCGCAGCCGGAAGAAAGATAAAACTAGTACGCGATTATTCTAAAAAATAGAAAGAACCCCGATTTATTTTATCCATACTGTTTTGATGTTCACAAACTCCTTTATGCCATAATGTGAAAGCTCTCTTCCATACCCGGAATTTTTTATCCCGCCAAACGGTAAACGCGGATCCGATTTAACCATTCCATTAATAAATACAGAACCGCTTTCAATTTTATATGCTAGTTCTTTTGCTTTCGCGATGTTGTTCGTCCACAATGAAGCTCCCAGTCCGAATTGTGAATCATTCGCAATCCGAAGCGCCTCTTCTTCATCATTTGCCTTAATAAGTGAAGCAACCGGTCCGAAGATTTCCTCATCGTAGGCAGTCATTCCTTTGCTCAAATTTGCGAGAATTGTCGGTTCGTAAAAAAATCCTTCACCAGCTATTCTTTTTCCGCCGCAGAGCAGATTGGCGCCTTTTTTCAACGATTGTCTTACCTGCTCATCAAGTTCAATTAAAAGATCTTCACGTGCAATCGGTCCAAGTTCTGTTGCAGAATCCATCGGGTCTCCAACTTTTACTTTTTTCATAGCTTCAACAAATTTTTTCTCAAATTGCCCATAGATTTTTTCTACAACAATAAATCTTTTTGATGCGATGCAGCTTTGGCCGTTATTGATAAGTCGCGCAGTGACGGCTGTTTTTACTGCCACATCAACGTCAGCGTCTTCTAAAATGATGAAAGGGTCACTGCCTCCAAGTTCCATTACAGACTTTTTAAGATTTCGACCGCAAGCCTCAGCAACTTTTTTGCCTGCCCCTTCACTCCCTGTTAATGTGACCGCAACAACTTTAGAATTATTTATGACCTCTTCAACTTTAGATGAATCAATCAATAGAGTTTTAAATGCGCCTTCTGGAAATCCTGCGAGCACAAATATCTCTTCAATTGCAAGCGCACTCATTGGCACATTTGATGCATGTTTAAGGAGACATACATTTCCCGCCATCAGTGCGGGCACAGCAAAACGGAAGACCTGCCAGAACGGAAAATTCCAGGGCATCACTGCAAGAACAACACCAAGAGGGTCGAACCGCACATAGCTTTCGGAAGCATCTGTCTTTATAATTTCTTCACTTAAGATTGAAGATGCATTTTCTGCATAATAATCACAAACCCATGCGCACTTTTCGACCTCCGCGATTGCCTGTGTTATCGGCTTTCCCATCTCGAGAGTGAGAATTTCTCCATAATGTTCTTTTCGGTCTCGCAGAATTTTTGCGGCTTCCTTCATCAGCTGTCCGCGCTCAGAAAGATTTTTAGTCCGCCAATTCAAAAAAAGAGTGTGGGCTTTTTCAATTGATTCAGCGACTTGCTCGCGGGTGTGTTCCAAAAATATTTTTTCAATTTTGCCTGTTGCCGGATTAATTGTTTGAATGGCCATTTTCGAACTCCAATTTCATAAAAATATTTGCACTGCGTGTTACACAGCAAGAATTCCGGATGTGCTCTATTTATTCTTCGACAAAGGAAAAAATTTTTATTATGTTCCAAGTGAAATTACTCAGAAAATATCTCACAATAAATTATTGTTCTTTATGGAAAAAGCAAATCCTAAGACTTTCGTCCTTGACACAAACGTCATTCTTCACGACCCAACCTGCATTAATCACTTTCAAGAGAATAATATTATAATTCCCCTCTCTGTAATTGAAGAGCTGGATCATTTTAAACGGGGGAATCAGGTAATTAATCTTAACGCGAGAGAATTCGCCAGAACGCTGGATTCTATTACCGGGAATGAAATATTCAACGGCGGTGTGCCGCTCGGCAAAGGAAAGGGCAAAGTAAGGATCGTTATTACTAAGGGACTCTCTGCCGAGATTCACGATGTTTTCCGTGAGGACAATGTTGATCATCGCGTGTTGAGCGCGGCAGTTGAGGTATCGAAAGAGAATAAAGGAAAATTTAAAACGATTCTTATAAGTAAAGACGTAAATCTCCGGATGAAAGCAAAAGCGCTCGGCATTCCTGCTGAAGACTACACAACCGATCGCGTGCTGAATGTTGAAGAACTATATAGCGGCAAAACTATTCTTGAAGATTTTGATGATGACATTTTGCAAAAACTTTATCAACCGCCGTATGAGGTTTTATCGAAACAAATATTAAAAAAGCTAAAAGCCGAGGCTGTCCCTAATAAATATTTTATTATGCGTAATCCAATCCGCTCGGTTCTAGCATGCCTTAATAGTGAAATGGATAAATTCAAGCGAATTGACAAGCAGACTGTTTACGGAATTAAACCCCGCAATGCAGAACAAACATTTGCAGTTGATGCTCTTTGCAATTCCGATATTCCGCTTGTATCAATGACGGGCAAGGCGGGCACCGGAAAAACATTACTCGCTCTTGCATGTGCACTACAGGTTAGAAAAAATTATAGGCAGATTTATATCGCACGCCCTGTTGTACCGCTAAGCAATAAAGATTTAGGCTTTCTGCCCGGTGATGTGGAAAGTAAACTTGCACCTTATATGCAGCCATTGTGGGATAATCTGAAAGTAATTCAAGATCAATTTCCGGAAACAGATAAAAGTCACCAGCTAATTACCACGATGATCAAAGATGAGAAACTGGTTATCGAACCATTGAGTTATATACGCGGAAGAAGTTTACAGAGAATTTATTTTATTGTTGATGAAGCCCAAAACCTTACGCCGCATGAGATCAAAACGATTATTACACGTGCCGGAGAAGGCGCAAAGATTGTATTAACCGGAGATATCTATCAGATTGACCATCCTTATCTCGATTCGCAGTCAAACGGACTTTCATATTTGATCGATCACTTTATGGGACAAAAACTTTACGCACACGTAAATTTGGAAAAAGGAGAACGCAGCGAGTTAGCCGAGTTAGCTAGTAATTTGTTGTGATGTTAATTGAAGCAAGGTTTTAAATTTGCATTACGTTGAAAGCGGAAAACGTAATTCCGAATTGTACCGCAAATAGGGGTTTGTTTTTAGGGGCGGATGTTGTTGAAGTACCATCTATATAGATTTTTAATTACCACATAAAAATAGATAGCACTGTTCTTCTTCTGTTGGTTTGGGTAAATAAAACCATTTAAGAAAGTTGGAAGGTAACATCTGCCGAAATAATTGTTCGTCCATACTACAAATAAAAAATTGTTTTGCCGTGTAGAGAGGCGGTAACAGTCTGCATTAAGCGAGTGAAGAACGAAGAATGTAGAATTGAGAATTAGGGAAAAATCTTTACGGCTGCTGAGAATATCTTCTTGGCGGTCGGAAGAAAATAAAACCGATTAAGATTAACAATGGAGGTAATATGACGTAGAGAAAATATTTTTTATGTTTAATGAAAACCTTCCAGATCTTTATTGGAAGAGAATTTTATCGAATGAACAATTGTAGGTGTTGAGATGAAAAAAATAGTTTTTATTTTTTTGATTCTATTCGCGTGCAGTATATTTGCACAAACGTGGGAAACTCAAAACAGTGGTGTAAAGTGTACTCTTAGGAGTATTTGTTTTATTGATTCACTTAATGGTTGGATTGTTGGGGATAGTTCTACGATCCTAAAAACAAATGATGGAGGGAAAAACTGGTCAAAACAATCAAGTCCAATAAAATTCACTTCATTAACAAAAATTCAATTCGTATCTAAAGCAGTCGGATTCATTGTAGGCACTGGGGGATTGTTCATGTCAACCAGTGATGGTGGTATAAATTGGGCTGTCAATTATATTATGCCCGATAGTTCGGGTTTTTCCTATGGTGATTTTTGCTTTGTAAACGAAAATGAGGGATGGGTACCTGGCAGAAAAGAAGGACGGAACTATGGAATAGGCCTGATTATGCACACAACTAATGGCGGCAAAACATGGGAAAAACAGTTGGAAACTTTTACGAATATTCAAACACAAGCGAAATACTTTTCTTCAATTAAATTTATAGATAATAAGATAGGTTGGGCATTAGCTTCGGATTATTTTGATGCCGGATCGGCTACCTTGATCTATAAAACAGAGAATAGCGGCCAGAAATGGGATAACGTTGGTAGAATTGAGACTTATCCGGAAATAAAATTAGAGGTAATTAGTAAAGACTCGCTTTGGGTTGGGGGAACACTTCTAGCTACTTCTTTTGATGGTGGTCTTCATTGGAGTTACATTTCTGATAATCTAAATCAAGCTCAATTAATATCACCAGTAAGCGGTTTAGAGGGTTGGATTTACTATTCTTATTTTTATACGCAAGAAAAAAGAATCCTCTTTACAAAAGATGCCGGTAAAACATGGAGAGAAGAATTAAAGTGGAATGGACCATCTATTGCGGGAATGACAAACAGGAATGGATACTTATGGATTGTAGGAACAGATGGATATATAAAGAAAAGAAATTCAATCTTTACTTCAATAAAGGAAGAAGGGAGTGAGCTACCGAATGAATTCAAATTATATCCAAATTATCCCAATCCGTTCAACCCAACAACAAAGATTAGTTTTACAATTCCCGAGAAAGGAAATGTAAAGCTAAGAGTGTTTGATGTTCTTGGAAGAGAAGTTGCAATTCTTGCAGATGGAGTTTATGAAGCGGGTAATTTTCCAAGCGGAGTATATTTCTGTAATCTTGTAAGCGGAAGTAATTCGATTACGAAGAAGATGTTATTAGTGAAATAAGGACATTTGTCCTCCTTCTTTTCTTGCGAAAGGCGACCAAGTCGAGTCTTCTTTCTTAATTTCAGTTCTCCTTATATAATGCAACTGTCATGGATTACCACATTTATACACCATAAACTAATTTTCAAATAATCCGATAATACTATTGACACGCGGAAGTTTTTGCATTAGATTTGCCGCAAGTGAAAAACAATTAATAGAAAACAAGAAATGAAACTCTTTGCTACAAATAACATCCAGATGAAAGATATGCGCGCTATGATGATGTGCATGATGTTATTTATAACGAAGGGCTAAACTTCATCGAAATAGACTATCAGTCAAAGCCCTTCGGAAAAACTTCGAAGGGTTTTTTGTTTTATAAACATAGATGGGCGAAATGAAAACAGAGCTTATAAATATTTTTATTCAGAACAACCAACCGGCAAATCTGCAATCCCTCTTCGGTATGATGATGGCTATGATGTATATGTCCGACCTCATGCGTGACGGGATAACATAATCAATTTTTTATAAAACAGATTAAGAAGCCCTTCACAGAATGAAGGGCTTTTTTTATAACTATTAATCAAACAAAGGAGTACAAAATGAGCAGCACAAAAAACTATCGATTCGAAACATTGCAATTGCACGCGGGTCAATCTGTTGATCCTACAACTAATTCACGCGCGGTTCCGATCTATCAAACTTCGTCTTACAATTTCAATAATGCGGATCATGCGGCAAAACTTTTTGATCTAAAGGAGTTTGGAAATATTTATACGAGAATCATGAATCCGACATCTTCTGTATTCGAAGAACGGATTGCTGCTCTTGAGGGAGGAGTTGGCGCACTGGCAACTTCATCCGGACAAGCAGCACAGTTTCTGGCGATCAGCACTATAGCAGAAGCGGGCGATAACATTGTTTCAACCAACAACCTTTATGGCGGAACATACAATCAATTCAAAATTACTTTTCCACGTTTAGGCATAAATGTCAAGTTTATTGAGGGCGACGATCCGGCTGATTTTGCCGCTGCCATCAACGAAAAAACGAAAGCGATCTACATTGAAACAATTGCCAATCCTCGCTTAAATGTACCCGACATTGAAGCGATAGCAAAAGTTGCGCACGCAAACGGCATTCCTCTTATTGTTGATAACACTTTCGGTGCGGGCGGTTATGTTTGCCGACCATTCGATTTCGGTGCGGATATAATAACACACTCAGCAACAAAATGGATCGGCGGACATGGTACATCAATTGGCGGAGTAATTGTTGATTCTGGAAAGTTTGATTGGTCAAGCGGAAAATTTCCATCGTTCACGGCTCCGAGTCCCGGTTATCACGGATTAAATTTCTGGGAAACATTTGGCGCAAATAGCCCTTTCGGCAATATTGCATTCATCATCCGTGCAAGAGTTGAGCAATTAAGAGATCTTGGTCCGTGCATAAGTCCGTTTAATTCTTTTCTTCTTCTTCAAGGATTGGAGACACTCTCTCTGCGTGTTGATAGACATTGCGAAAATGCACTCCGTTTAGCCCGCTGGTTAAAAGAACAGCCCCAAGTTGATTGGGTTTTGTATCCCGGTCTGGAAGATCATCCATCCCATGAAAACGCAAAGAAATTTTTTAGAAAAAATTGCTTTGGCGGAATTATTTCCTTCGGCGTAAAGGGAGGAATTGACGCTGGGAAAAAATTCATCAACAACGTAACGCTGGCAAGTCTTCTCGCAAATGTTGGAGATGCAAAAACTTTGGTCATTCATCCCTCATCAACAACTCATCAACAATTAAGCGACAATGAACGCGAGTCTTCCGGTGTAAAGCCGGAGATGATTCGTGTCTCGGTTGGAATAGAACATATCGATGATATAATTGAAGATTTTAAAACAGCATTAGAGCAGTAATCAGATTGTTTCTACTATAAGGAGAAATGAAAATGAGAGTAATTAAATTTGGCGGAACATCAATAGGTACTCCAGAAAGGTTTTCGAAAGTAGCAAAAATCATTTCGACAAAAAATGAAGAAGAATTTTCTGTGGTTGTTCTTTCTGCAATCGGTGGAATAACCGATAAACTTCTCGAAACTATTCTGCTTGCTAGTACCGGTAATCAAGAGTATCAGAAAATATTTGAACAGATTAAATCAACACACTTAACTTTCTTATCGGAAGTTGTTGGCTCGGAACGTCAAGATGAAATTCGAGAGCAGATTATCAGACTGTTGAATCAATTGGAAAATAAATTGAGAGGGGTTTTTCTTCTTAACGAATGCTCTGATAGAATAAGTGATTCAATAGTTACATACGGAGAGTATCTCTCGAATATTTTGATGGTCGGCTCATTAAAAACATTGGGAAAAGAATGTCAGTTTTATGATTCACGGAAACTGATTAGAACAAATTCAAATTTCGGTGATGCCGAAGTAAACTTTACAATAACGAATCAGCTGTTGCAATCCTGGTATAATTCTTTAGAGAAAAATCATATTCCTATTTTTAATGGATTCATTGGTTCCGATCAGAATGGACACATTACAACTCTCGGCAGAAGCGGATCGGATTTCACTGCGACAATCATAGGCGGAGCGTTAAGGGCCTCTGTTGTTGAAATTTGGACCGACGTAGACGGAGTTCTAAACGCAGATCCGAAGATAGTATCCTCAGCAACAACTCTTGAGGAATTGAGTTTTGAAGAAGCGGCTAGTCTCGCTGTACTTGGCGGGAAAGTAATTCATCCGAAGACAATTGCGCCGGTTGAAAAACAAAACGTGCCGATAAACATACTCAATACGTTCCGACCCGACGTTAAAGGGACAAAAATCGGTAATGTCACTCAGTCAAGTGAAGAGCTGAAAACAATAACCTATCTGAACGGACTTTCCTCCGTGAGCATTTTTTCGCCGGAGTCAAAATACGGCCAGAAAATTCTCGCACGGTTATTCGGATTAATTGCCCGGTTGGATATACCAATAGTGTCTATTAATAAATCGGCTTATAACCAGACGATCTCTTTTATCATTCTTAATGAATTTGTCAACTCTTTCCTGGATGAGGTCAAACGTGAATTTGTTTTGGAAATTGAGAAAGGATTTATCGGTGAGATTTCGGCGAGGAACAATCTCTCCCTCATCTCAGCAATCGGCGTTGAGAATAATCTTACATCTCTCGTTACAAGGAAAATTTACGACATTCTTGACAGTAACGGAATAGAGAGTCTGGCATTTTTAAATGATCCGGCCTTACTGAATATTTCTTTCATTGTTAATTCTGGAGATGTGAACAAAACAGTTTCAGTTTTACACGGTGAATTTTTTGAAAAGTGTGCATCGGTTAACGTAGCTTAATTAAAACATGGGTGAATCATGAATTCTCAAAACTTAACCTCAGGAAAATCTTCAGGCAGCGTCACGTTCTCCGAACCATTCCGGCTTGAATGCGGAGAAGTGCTGCCCGAAGTTTCCGTTGCATATGAAACTTATGGTAAATTAAACAGCGAGGGAACGAACGCTATTTTAATTTGCCACGCACTAACCGGTGATGCACATGCATCGGATTACAATAACTATAACAGTGAAGATGCCTTCGATGATGTTTCCTCAAGCCGGCCCGGCTGGTGGAATGAATTGATTGGTCCCGGTAAAGGATTTGATACTTCAGCTAATTTTGTCGTCTGTACAAATATCCTCGGGGGCTGTTACGGCACAACCGGACCAACTTCAATCAATACCCTGACAGGCAAAATATTTGGAAACGATTTTCCTTCGATAACCGTCCGCGATATGGTCAATCTTCAGTATAAACTAATAACTTTGTTTGGGGTTACCAAACTCAAAGCTATCTCCGGGGGGTCGCTCGGCGGAATGCAGGTTTTGGAGTGGGCGATAATGTTTCCCGATTTTGTTGAAAAAATAATTCCTATCGCAACTGCAGCTCAACATTCTGCCTGGTGTATTGGATTAAACGAAGCAGCACGAAAAGCGATAACCGATGACCCTCTCTGGGAAAATGGAAATTACGCATCCCAGCCCATCGCAGGTTTATCCACTGCTCGTATGATTGCTATGATTTCATACCGAAGCGCGGAAAGTTTCAACAAAAAATTTGGCAGAGAAATTCATAAGAGTAAAAATCCTGCCGAAGCAAATTCCAATTCGAGGTTTCAGGTGGAAAACTACCTCCGCTATCAGGGGGATAAACTTGTCAATCGTTTCGATGCGAACACCTATCTATGCATCACCCGCGCTATGGATTTACACGATGTCGCTCGCGGCCGCGGTTTATTAGAAGAGATACTGAGAAGCATTAAAGCAAAAACATTATGTGTCGGAATCAATTCTGATATTCTTTATCCAGCCGCAGAACAAAAAGAAATTGCATCCCAGATTCCAGATGCGCAATATTTTGAAATAGATTCTATACACGGGCACGACGCTTTTCTAATTGAATTTGAGCAGTTGGATAAAGTTATAACAAAATTCTTAGAATTCGATTAGTCACTCTATACTCTACGTTCTTCGTTCTTCACTCAGGAGTCTTCTTGCTTCTTTAGACCGATGTGCCTAAGTTTTCATCCGTAAGCAAAATTTTTTGTGCAAATGCCAATACAAGATGATTCCATTTTGTCTCCAAGCAGAGAATAATATGGAAACAAATGAACTGACAGGTAAAATAATTGGTGCTGCTATTGAAGTTCATAAACAGCTTGGACCGGGAATGCTTGAATCTGCTTACGAAGAATGTTTGTGTTATGAATTGTCTTTATGCGGTTTGAGGGTAGAAAGGCAAAAACCGATCCCAGTAGTTTATAAGGAAATAAAACTTGAATGCGGATACAGAACCGATCTGCTTGTTGAAAATAAGGTGGTAGTTGAATTGAAAGCACAGGACATTATTCTTCCCGTTCATGAAGCACAGATACTAACATATTTACGTTTTGCAAATATAAAAATAGGCTTGCTAATTAACTTCAATGTAACAGTTCTTAAAAACGGAATTAAAAGATTCATTTTATAAGTCTCTGTGCCACTCAGTGACTCCTCGGTGTAACTCTGTGAAAGGATTTGTTACACAGAGCAACACAGAGAATTCACAGAGCTCCACTGAGAGAAAAAGTGAAAGATTTTTTATTCAAACCATTTGAAGAAATGACAGAAAAGGATTACGAAACCGTCGGTTTCAAATCCGGACTCGAAATTCATCAACAGTTATTTACCAGAAAAAAACTTTTTTGCCGCTGCCCTGCCGGAAAATACAGTGAGCGGTATGACGCTGAAATTTTACGCCACATGCGTCCCACACTTTCCGAACTTGGTGAATACGACGGCACGGCATTGATGGAATTTAAAACGAAGAAGGATATTCTTTACAGAATCAATCGTGAAAGTGTTTGTACTTACGAGATGGATGATACACCGCCGTTTCTTATAAATGACGATGCGCTTGATATCGCACTTGAATGCGGAATTTTGTTTGATTGTTCAATTGTAGATGAATTACATATCGCTAGAAAACAATATTTAGATGGAAGTATCCCAACCGGTTTTCAGCGTACTGCAATCTTCGCACTCGATGGAAAAATTCCCTACAAGAACCGCACTATTGATATCGTTCAAATGTCTATTGAAGAGGATTCGTGCCGCGAGGTTTCCGACACAGGACATTTGCGTGTTTACAGAGCTGACCGGCTTGGTATGCCGCTAATTGAAACGGTGACCGGACCAAATATGCGCACTCCGTTTGAAGTTGCTGAAGTTGCCGAGATTTGCGCGAACATTGTAAGAAGTACCGGAAAAGTCCGGCGTGGAATAGGTGCAGCGAGAGAGGATGTAAATGTAAGCGTTGAAGGCGGAACAAGAATTGAGATCAAAGGTGTTTCCAAGATTGGACGAATTCCTCATCTCACATATAATGAAGCGATGCGTCAATGGAATTTATTGCGGCTCAGAGAAGAATTGCATCGAAGAGGTATTACGAAAGAAACGTTTGAAGCCAAGGTAGATGACATTACACGAATTGTTAAGAAGGCACACTACCAGCCGATCAGAACCGCAACCGATCTGGGATTACTTGTTAAATGCGTTGTGCTGCGTGGGTGCGGGGGACTGCTTCATTGGCAGACACAAACCGATACTTACTTTTCAAAGGAAATATCGGATCGCGTGCGCGTTATTGCCTGCTTAACAAATATTCCGAATATTATTCACTCCGACAGTAAGGGAGATACATTAACATCTGCTGATTGGCAGAATATTAAACGATCTGTGGGTGCAACAGATAATGATACAATGGTTTTAGTTTGGGGAAATGAAATTGATACCGACATGGCTTCCAAAGAAATTATTATCCGAGCTAAAGAAGCAACAATTGGAATTCCATCTGAGACTCGTCAAGCTCTGCGCGATGGTACAAACGGTTTTGAAAGAATATTGCCCGGTGCAGATAGAATGTATCCCGATACCGATTTGCCTCCTACCAGAATCACAGAAGATCGTTTAAAAAAATTTCGGTTAAACCTCCCGGAACATTTTTGGGATCGAGAAAGATGGTATAGAGAACTTGGAATTCCTGAAGATACAATTAGAGAATTATCCATTTCACAATTTGCAAATCTGTTCAAGATACTTGTGAATGACTGGAAAATTGATCCGACATTTGCCGCCGTTGCGCTGGTTCAATTTCCGAAGAGGCTAAAGAAAAATGGTGTTGCCGTAAGCCTATTGGATGAAGAGATGATGAAGGAAATATTTTTTGCTTTTAAGGATGGATTGCTTTCGCGCTCTGGTGTTTTCATGGCAATGGAAAAAGCGATCAAGAAAGGAAAGTTTTATCCTGAGTTATTACCGAAACCGCTAACGACAAAAGAACTCGAGGAAGTAATATCCGAAACAAACAACGAGTTAAGCAGAATAAAATTGTTGAATAATGAAAAACGAAAAGAAGTGTTGCTTGGATTTGTTATGAACAAGGTTCGAATATGTGTTGAAGGAAAAGTTGTGGCAAGTAAAATCAATCAATAAAATCTTGGCTGCCTTTGCGATGTTTCTTGGCGGTCTTCGCGTGGAATTCTTTCTCGCAAAGACGCAAAGGTATTCGCAAAGCACGCAAAGGAAAAAGAAAAATTTTATGGCAGACGATTACAAAGGTTACCGCGGCAAAGCATTATCGGTTCTTAAAAATTTTAAAGCACTTGTCTGGAGCGATGTTGAGATCAAAACTACAAAAGGATATTACAAGGGAATAATTCTTCCCCGTTCCGAAACAGCCGATCCGTTTCATATCGTCATCAAGATGCCAATCGGCTACAACATCGGAGTTGCAGCAGATTTAGTTACCGATATTCAGATAAGAGGGCGCAAAGAAGCACACTATAAAATTCCGGAAAAAGATTTTCCTTACGAACCGAATAAACCAAAAGTAAAATTACTCGGAACCGGTGGAACAATTGCAAGCCGCTTGGATTACAGAACCGGCGCAGTTATTCCTGCATTCTCTCCCGGAGAACTTTACGGCTCAGTTCCCGAACTTGCCAACTACTGCAACCTTGAAACAGAAAAACTTTACGGTGTATTCAGCGAGAACATGGGACCAGATCAATGGAAAGGTACTGCCGAAGCAATAGGAAGAGAAATTGAAAAAGGTGTTGATGGAATTGTAATCGGTCACGGTACAGATACGATGCATCATACGGCGGCAGTGTTGTCGTTCATGGTGCAAAATTTTCCGGTTCCGATTGTTATGGTTGGTTCACAAAGATCAAGCGACCGGCCATCCTCCGACGCGGCGCTGAATCTTATGCATAGTGTTAAGACTGCTGCCGAGAGTGATATTGCCGAAGTTATGGTTTGTATGTTTGGACCAACATCGGATTATTACGGATTACTTCACAGAGGAACTCGCGTACGTAAAATGCATTCGAGCTACCGGTCAACCTTCAGAACCATTGGCGATATACCGATTGCAAAAGTCAGCCGGGATGAAATCACTCCGCTTCGCCAGGATTATAAACGCCGGCGCAAAGATAAAAATGTAACTATCAATACAGCGTTCGAAGAGAAGGTCAGCATAGTTTATTACTATCCCAACATGAAACCGGATATAATTGAATCGTTGATTGATAACGACTACAAAGGAATTGTTATAGCGGGCACAGGACTTGGACACGTGAACAAACCTTTGTATCCTGCACTCAAACGTGCCCACGATAAAGGCATTTCAATTTACATGACTGTTCAAACTCTTTGGGGTTATGTTCAAATGTATGTTTACGATACCGGTCGTGATATGATGGAACTTGGCGTAATTCCAGGAGAGAATATGCTGCCTGAAGTTGCTTACATGAAATTATGCTGGGCGTTGGGCCAAACAACCGATCAACAAAAAGTAAAAGAGATAATGCTTACATCAATTGCCGGAGAAATTACAGAACGAGAACCGAGCAACGGATATTTAATTTATCAAGGCGGTTTGCCGGAAGTTGAAGAATTTATTTCGAAGTATGTGAAGTGACCCGAAGGGTCATCCTGAGCCCGATTTATCGGGTGAAGGATCTCTTTTATAAGAATTCGGAAGACAGTAATAAGAAGATTTTTAACTGATAGCAGAATGCTGAACGCTGGCTTCTCAATAAATATCACTATTTAATTTTCGGTGGACTCAACTCTAGAATGATTGTATAATTACTCATCAAATTTTGATGGGACATTTTTCTGAATAAAGTTTCAAGAAAAACACTTCTCCGCGACCTCAGTTTCTCTATTGTCTTTCTCCTATTCTAATAATAGTTTGCAATTAACAAAATCATCTTAAAACCTCTTTTTATGAAAGTTGGATTTGTAACAGACATTCATGAAGACATTGCAAATTTAGAGCATGCATTAAAGCTGCTTCATGATCAACATTGCGATGAGATAGTTTGCCTTGGGGATATTGTTGGATTTGCTATTCCATTCTATAAAAATATTTCATCTAGAGATGCTGACGCATGCGTAAAAGCGGTAATAAAAAATTGCTCTCATTCTGTTATAGGCAATCACGATTTATATGCAATTAAAAAAGTACCGGTTCACAAAGCTGGTTTTGAATATAAAGAAAACTGGTATTCACTTGATTATGAAATTCGCTCACGTTTATCTAGAAATAAAATATGGCTTTATGAAGACAGCGAAATTCCATGCACATTAAGTCAAGAATCAACTAATTTTCTCAACTCATTAAATGAATTCACAATTGTCAAAACGAAGGACTATTCGTTTTTTGTTTCTCATTTTTGTCATCCCGATTTCACCGGCTCTAGCATTCAATTTCCATCCGAAGGGTTTCATCTTAAGAATCATTTTTCATTTATGGAATCAAATAATTGCGTAATAAGTTTTTCGGGACACGGTCATCCGGAAGGATGTCTTATTGGCAATTATGAAAAAATTTATAGCCTTGATTTTGGAATTCATGATATCAAAGATGAAGTACAATGGATTGTTGCACCAAGTGTTGCAAAAACAAGCCGGAGAAACGGCGTTTTAATTTTTGATAGTGATAGAATGCAATTAGTAATAATTCCATTAAGCAGGTAATGCGTATTAGATATTTTCATATTCGGAGATGTATATGAAAAAGTTTTATATGTACCACAAAAGAAATTTTTTTATTAGAATTCTTTTCCCAACAGTTCTAACAATCATTCTCTTTATTGCGGTCTTTTTTGCTCTTTTCATCCCTCAATTTGAAAATACAATTATGGATAGAAAGCGGGAAATGATTAAGGAACTAACTAACTCTGCATGTAGTATTCTTGATAAATGGCATCGAGCTGAAGAAGATGGAAGCGTTACTAAAATAAAAGCACAGGAAATGGCGATTAGTCAAATCCAAAGCTTGCGGTACGGGGAGGAATCTAAAGATTACTTCTGGATTACAGATTACGTTCCAACCATGATAATGCATCCTTACCGTTCCGAACTAAATAAAAAAGATTTATCGCATTTCGCTGATTCTCGCGGAAAAAAACTTTTTGTTGAAATGGCAGACACTGCTAAGAAAAGTGGTGATGGGTTTGTTGATTATATGTGGCAATGGAAAGATGATTCCACTAAAATTGTTCCCAAGCTCTCATATGTAAAATCGTTTTCTCCCTGGCAATGGATTATCGGCACAGGTATATACATTGAAGACGTTCGACATGAAATTGTTCGGCTGGAAAAAAAGATAATCAATGTTTCGATTGGCATTACTTTAGCCATTTCAGTTCTGTTATTTTTCACTGCGTATCAAAATCTAAGGACAGAAAACTTACGCATACAGGCTGAAAATGATTTGCATGAATCCCGCGAAAAATACCGCGCTTTGGTTGAAGCCTCTACAGAAGGTTTAATAATGATTCTCGAAGAAGAGCAGATCTTCTATAACAAAACCCTCTACAACATCTTGGGATATACGGAAAATACACCGTCACTTGTCTTATCCGATCTTTTTGTTAAACCGCCAAAACTAAAATCAATTGATGTTACGACCCTAAAAATCACTCCTTTCAATAACAACGAACTGGATCAAACAGAGGCGGTTCTTAAAAAAAATGACGGCACTTTTCTAAACGTGTTAATAAATGCTTCGCCAATTAAATTTTTAAATAGCAGCGGAATTGTACTTAGCGTAAAAGACCTAAGTGTAAATAAAAAAATTGAAACCGAGTTAGACCAGAGCAATGAAAAATATCTTGCACTTACAAATCAACTGGCTATCGGTGTTTTTAGTGCAGATGCAGTTAAAGAGTGCCGTTTTGTTGAATCAAATACAGCTTTATTAAGACTTCTGGAAATGAGCGATAAGGATATTTTGTTAGAAACTTCGCTGGCAGATTTTTTTGAGGATGTTAAAGAATTTGATTCATTTTATAATGATCTCCTTGACCATCAATCTGTTCAGAATAGATTTGTTACTCTGCGCAAGAGCGGCGGATCCCGGTCAGCCGTTTCAATATCTGCTGTAATGATTAAGGATGAATCCGGTAAACCAATTTATATTGATGGAATTATAAAAGATATATCCGAACAGGATAAAACAAATAAAGAGAGAAACAATTTAATCCATGAACTGCAAACCGCTTTTTTATTCCTTGATAATTCAATAAATAAATTTGTGAAGCCTATACCCAGTTGTGATCTTAAGACACCGGTTTGGAATGCTCTAAAACTTCTGATCGAAGAGAAAAGCGACTGCCTCTTAATCGAAGGTGATTCTAATAATCCGATTGGATTTTTGTCCGAATCTGATATAAGAATGCGCATTCTGAAATCAGAAGAGAATTTTAGTAAAGAGGTTTATAATTTTATGAGTTCCCCGTTGATTACAATTTCGAGCAATTCGTCCATCTTCGATTCTTTAGTAAAATTACATGAGAACGGAGTTAGTCACTTACTCGTTAAAAGTTTGAACGGAAATATTGACGGTGTTCTTCTTGCAAAAGATTTGCAAAAAGGTTTTCATTCTTCATATTTGTTCTTCGTTAAAAGGATTGAAAGTGCTTCTACCATTTTTGAACTATCCTCATATCACTCCCAATTAATGTTGTTGATAAAAGGTTTGATTGAACATAAGAGTGACTTTGTTGATATAACAAAAATGATATCCGTTATTTCAGATTCAATTTTTAAGAGGGTAGTTCTCCTTGCAATAGAAAAACTTGGTACTCCGCCGGTAAAATTTTCATTTATTGTTTTAGGTAGCGCCGGACGCGGAGAGCAAACCTTGGCAACTGACCAAGATAACGCTATCATTTTTGAAGACGGAGAAAAGCAAAATGAATCGTTGGTGATGCAATATTTTTTGAAACTTGGTGAACTTGTGTCTGAAAATCTTAATCAAATTGGATATGATTTTTGCAAAGGCGAGATTATGGCAAGAAATCCTAAATGGTGCCAACCTCTTTCCGAATGGAAGAATTACTTTACAACCTGGGTTACAACCGCCAATCCACAGGATTTGCTGGATATAAAAATCTTTTTTGATTTTAGATCTATTTACGGTGATGAGTCATTAGTTAATGACCTACACAACTATGTTACTCACTTGACTGCTGGATATAATGCCTTTTTCGTTTATCTTTCCGAAAGCATTGCACAATTTCAAATGCCGGAGAGTGCGTTAAAATTGAAATCAGCCTTCGATATTAAAATGGTTGTCCTTCCAATTGTCGACTTAATCCGTTTGTACGCTTTAAAGAAAAAATGCACAGCGACAAATACAATTGAACGATTGGAATTTATTTATGGAATGGGAGTTTTTTCAAAGCAAGCATATAAAAACATATTGCAAGTTTATAGCTTCTTAATGGATAAACGGTTTGAGCATCAGTTGAATTTGTTAACTGGAAATCATAAAAGTGATAATCAAATAAATCCCCAAGAATTTTCGGATGTGGATATTGTTCTATTCAAAAAATCCTTGACGGTTATTGAAGAAATGCAAAACAAGCTGAAATTTGATTTTACGGGAACGATTTCTATATAGCACAACAGCAAAACTGTTTTCGTCTTTCATCGCCGATAGCATACAGCAAAACAATTTTCTTTTTTATTGAATCTAAAAGCCATAATTTCATTTTCAAATATAAAGACCTTCGTGTCTTTATAGCTCTCGGTGTTTAATATGCGTGTTTTAATAAGTAAACCATAGGAGAACTAGATGGGAATTAATGAAGCAAGGGTTCAGGAAATAGTGAATTCGAAGAGTTTTAAGGAACTGGTTCGTAAACGTTTAAATTTTTCTTTAACTCTCACTATTATTATGCTGGTAGTTTATTTTGGATTCATTTTAGTTGTCGCTTTCTACAAAGAACTTCTCGCAATCAAAATTGGGGAACACATTACACTCGGATTGCCAATCGGTATTGGCGTCATTTTGTTTGCCTGGATATTAACAGGTATTTATATACGATGGGCAAATAAAACATATGATAAAAGTGTAAGAGAACTCAGAAATCAAGTTTTACAGAAATAATAAGAACTATTTCTCTATTACTATTTTTAAAAGGAGATTTTGCTTTGGAAAATTTTCAATCAACTCTAGGACAGGTTAATATTGCATCAATCATAATATTTTTCGTCTTTATTACAATTACACTTTATATCACCTACTGGGCAGCTAAGAAAACAAAAACAACGTCGGAATTTTATGCCGCAGATAGAAGTATTTCCGGTTTTCAAAATGGTTTAGCTCTCGCCGGCGATTACATGAGTGCGGCTTCATTTCTTGGTATTGCGGGTATGGTTTCTTTAAAAGGTTATGATGGGCTTATCTACTCTATCGGCTTTTTAGTAGGCTGGCCTTTAGTGATGTTTTTAATTGCCGAGCCACTAAGAAATTTAGGAAAGTTTACTTTTGCGGATGTTGTTGCATTTCGACTAAAGCAAAAACCGGTTAGAATTGCTTCTTCGTTTGGTTCTCTTATGACTATCGTATTTTATTTAATTGCTCAGATGGTAGGTGCCGGTTCTTTAATCACAACTCTATTTGGTTTACCATATGAATCTGCCATATTAATTGTCGGTGTTGTTATGATTTCATATGTACTGTTTGGGGGAATGCTTGCAACTACTTGGGTGCAAATTATAAAAGCATGCTTACTTCTCGGCGGCGCAACTTTACTTGTGATAATGACGTTATCTTACTTCGACATGAATCCAATTAAATTAATTGAACAAGCTGCCGCAAAATATACGGATAAAGTTTTATCACCCGGGGGATTTGTTAAAAATCCCTGGGACGCAATTTCTTTAGGCCTTGCACTTATTCTCGGCACAGCCGGTTTACCACATATTCTTATGCGTTTCTTTACGGTGCCGGATGCGAAGCAAGCCAGAAAATCTGTATTCATTGCAACTGGATTTATAGGTTACTTTTATATTTTAACATTTGTTATTGGCTTTGGCGCAATGGCATTAGTCGGCCAAGATGTTATAACCGGCTTTGATAAAGGCGGTAACATGGCGGCACTACTTCTGGCTGAATCTGTTGGAGGAAAATTCTTTCTCGGCTTTATTGCTGCTGTTGCTTTTGCCACTATATTGGCGGTTGTTGCCGGTTTAACACTATCCGGTGCTTCAACTTTATCGCACGACCTTTATGTAAATGTAATAAAGAAGGGGAAAGCAGATGAAGCCGGAGAGGTGAAAGTTGCAAGAATCTCTACTTTGTTAATTGGTGTTCTCGCAATGGTTCTGGGATTGGTATTCAAAGGGCAGAATGTTGCGTTTATGGTTGGATTAGCATTTGCGATTGCTGCCAGCGCTAATTTTCCTTCCCTGCTTATGTCGATAGTTTGGAAAAAATTTACGACTAAAGGAGCCGTTGCAAGCGTAATTACTGGTGCAAGTTTAGCAATTATTTTAATCGTTCTAAGTCCCACAGTTTGGGTAGATGTATTTCAAAATGAATCTGCAATATTTCCACTTAAAAATCCCGCCCTTATTTCTATGACGGCTTCGTTTATTGTGGGAATATTAGTTTCGCTGGCATCACCTGAACAAGAGGCGCAAAATAAATTTGAGGATGAAAAACTTAGAACATATCTGGGCATTGGTGCGGAGTAGTTCTTTCTAAGCTATTACAATAACACATAGAGGTTGTTAATGAAAAAATTGTTTTTCCTTTTTAGTTTATTCTTGATTTTAACTTTACCTATTGTTGCTCAACAAGAAAAACCAAGTTTTGGAATTTCTTTTTCCGGATTTGTTAAGACAGATATAATGTATGATACACGCCAAACTACTGCCCTACGTGAAGGTCATTTTCTCTTATATCCCGCACCGGAATTGATGGATAAAAACAATGAAGATATAAACTCAAAATCCAACCTTAATATTCTCTCCATTCAAACACGTTTAACAGGAAAGATTACCGCACCCGATGCTTTCGGTGCTAAAACATCCGGACAAATCGAAGGAGAATTTTTTGGAACAACTGACGGTGATATTAACGGATTCAGACTTCGTCATGCATTTCTAAAATTAGATTGGGAAAATACTTCTTTACTTGTAGGACAAACATGGCACCCTATGTTTGTTGCCGAAATGTTTCCCGGTGTTGTTTCTTTTAATACAGGCGCACCATTTCAACCATTTTCCAGAAACCCGCAGATACGCTTTTCGTATGCAGCCAATGAATTCAAATTTATTCTTGCGGCAATGGCCCAAAGAGATTTTCAAAGTAATGGTCCAGGAGGGTTCAGCTCTACTTATTTACGAAACTCGGTTATTCCTAATCTTCATGCACAAGTTCAATACTTAAGCAATGGTAATTTAGCTGGCGTAGGAATTGATTTTAAAAAATTAACCCCCCGCTTAGTTACCACAAAAAATATACAAACAGATGAATCTCTTTCCGGATTTTCAGCATTAGGATTTGTTAAACTTAATCTCGATCCAGTCACTGTGAAAGCACAAGGTATTTACGGACAGAACATTCCCGATTTAATGCAGATTGGCGGTTACGCAGTAAAATCAACTGATGCTGCAACAGGAGTTGAAACTTATATTACATTATCAAACTTTACGTTTTGGGGAGAAATCTCGACCGGCAAACAAACAGAATACGCATTATTTTTTGGTTATTCGAAGGCATTAGGTGCTTCCAATAATATCACCGGCGCTTATTACGGAAGAGCGACCGATATTGAAAATGTTTTAAGAATATCACCGCGCATTCAATTCAACTCTGAGAAAACTAGAATTTCTACAGAAGTTGAATTTACTTCTGCCGGTTACGGTACACCTAATGGCATAAATAAAGGTAAGATCGAAAATGTACAAACAGTTTCTAATCTACGGTTGCTTCTTGCATTCTATTATTTTTTCTAGTTACTTCTTACACGGTTGGTCGTTTACATGACCAACCTTTTCTTAATTAGCAATTCCTAAAAATATCACTGTTCAATTTTCGGTGGACTCAACTCAAGAATGATTGTATAATTACTCATCGAAATTATGATAGGATAATTTTATGAATACAACTCCAAACCAAAATACTCTTCCGCCATTATTAGAAATGGAACAAGCATACAAAAAAAGTGATGGCTCTTACGACGGAATTTTTTATCTGGGTGTTCGCAGTACAGGAGTATTCTGTCGCCCCTCTTGTTCGGCAAGAAAACCGTTACCTAAAAATGTTGAATATTTTCCATCCGCACGTGAGGCAGTATTCGCCGGCTTTCGTCCATGTAAACGATGCCGACCACTTGAAGTGCACGGAACACCGCCGGAATGGGTTTTAAAGTTACTTAAGATAATTGAAGCAGATCCCACAGCTCGTTACAATGATCAATTTCTTCGTTCCATTGAAATTGATCCGGCACGAGCAAGAAGATATTTTCTGAAAAATTATGGAATGACATTTCAAGCATATTGCCGCGGAAGACGATTAGGAATTTCTTTCGAACAGATTCGTCAAGGAAAAGATCTTGATGATGTTGCACTTGGATACGGTTATCAATCACACAGCGGATTCCGTGACGCGTTTGTAAAAACTTTCGGTAAACCTCCCGGAAAAAGTAAAACTACCGATTGCATCTTGACTGCATGGATTGAAAGTCCGATGGGACCATTAGTAACTGCGGCAACCGATGAGGGAATTTGTCTGTTAGAATTTTCCGACCGAAGAATGCTTGATGCACAGTTTACTACATTGAGAAAAATTTTTAAGTCTCCGATCGTTCCCGGAGAAAATAAACACATCAATCTTCTCCGTAAAGAATTGAAAAAATATTTTGAAGGGAATTTAAAACAATTTACAGTACCGCTTATTTTTCCCGGCAGTGCATTCCAGCAAAAAGTATGGAATGAACTATTAAAAATTCCGTGCGGAAAAACTGTTTCTTACGAAGACATTGCAATAAAGGTCGGGACTCCAAAAGCTCAACGGGCAGTCGGGCACGCAAACGGATTGAATAGAATCGCAATTGTTATTCCTTGTCACCGCGTAGTTAATAAGAATGGAAATCTCGGCGGCTACGGCGGCGGACTCTGGCGCAAGCAAAAACTTTTACAGCTCGAACAAGCAAGTAACTTTTTATAATCCAGTTTGACTTCCACTTAGGAAAAAATGATGGGACAAAACTCAGCGTATCGCCCGGCACTTGAACAAGCATTTAAACATTCTCTTAGGCATCTTGAAAATCTTGATTATACATCTGTTGCTTCTACATCAACATTAATCGAACTTCGTAAATGTTTGACGCACCCTCTCAATGATGAAAGTATTGATGCAGCCACGGTAATTGATGAATTAGTTTCCGACACAGCCGGTGGTTTATTGGGAAGTGCCGGTGGACGTTTCTTTGGCTGGGCAATTGGGGGATCTGTCCCCGCAGCTCTTGCTGCAGATTGGCTCACATCCGCATGGGATCAGAATGCCGCTCTCTATGCATGTAGTCCTGCCGAGGCGGTTATTGAAGAAATCTGCGGCAGCTGGTTAAAAGAACTTTTTGATTTACCGACAACAGCCAGCTTTGCCTTAGTAACCGGTTCTCAAATGGCTCATGTGACATGTTTAGCTGCAGCACGCAATGCCCTTCTTTCAAAAACAAATTGGAACGTTGAATGCAATGGTTTGAACGGCGCGCCACACATTCGAATCTTAAGCAGTACTGAAAGGCATGGTTCAATTGAAAGAGCTATACGATTGTTAGGATTAGGAAGTGATTCTGTAGTTGATTTACCGGTTGATTGCCAAGGACGTTTGCTTATCAATTCAATCGCTGATGCCATGAAATCAAATCCGGAGACACTAACTATTATTGTATTGCAGGCTGGTGATTTGAATATTGGTGCATATGATTCATTTTCTGAAATCATACCAATCGCGCGTTCATATAATGCATGGGTACATGTGGATGGTGCATTTGGTTTGTGGGTTGCTACTAGTCCGAAGTATTGTCACTTACTAAAAGATGCAAATCTTGCCGACTCATGGGTGACTGACGGGCACAAATGGCTCAATGTTCCTTATGACTGTGGTTATGCATTTGTTGCTAATAGTAAATCGCATCATGATTCAATATCACACCGGGCAAGCTATTTGATTCATGACGAAGATGCTCGCGATCAGATTGATTGGAACCCGGAGTGGTCTAGGCGCGGACGCAGCGTTTCGACTTATGCAGCAATTCGTCAGCTTGGTCGAAATGGAATTTCCGATCTTATTGAGCGGACATGCCGTCATGCTCATTCTCTCGTTACCCGCATTGGTGAATTGCGTGGCGTAGAAATTATGTGGGAACCACAAATAAATCAAGGATTAGTACGTTTTATTGATTTGACTCCAGGTGCAACTGAACTTGATCACGATCTGTACACAGAAAAAGTGATGGAAGCTATTCGGAAGTCCGGCGAAGCTTTTTTCAGCGGCACCACATGGCGCGGCAAACGTTGCATGCGTGTCTCGGTAATGAACTGGCAGACAAATGATGAAGATGTGAACCGTTCAGTTGCGACCGTAGAAAAAGTGTTATGTAAGCTTTCTCAGTAGTTGATTGTTATCAAAGATGATTATAACTGAATAGAAAATTATTTAAGCTGCTTTTTTTAGCTTAGGCATTTGGTTCCAAATTTTGCCTCGAAGCAGTCTTCCATTTTTCTTCTTATTGACTCCGCCCCATTGCTTAAAGAAAAATGGTACTTTGGATTCTTTACAAATATCTCTAATTCTTAAAACCCAGCTTTCTTCCATTGGTCTTGCACCCGGACCGGATTCTCCGCCTACAATTACCCAATTAATATTTGTCAGATCGAGATTATCAATTCGCCCAATTAATGGTTCGATAGAGAGAAATTTTATGTGCGCATTTGTTTCGCGGAGATGATCAATTCTATAAGTATAATCTTTATTTTCGACACTAACACCCATCCAGATATTTTCACTCCAGGGAATTATCGGATCGAGTTTCAATAAAATATCGGAACGCTTTGTTAATACCTGAAAGCGGTGCCAATCTGCTTTATTCATAACCTCGAATGTTTTCAGCAAGAAACTAATTGGAACATCTTTGTGGAAAAGATCACTCATTGAATTGACAAAAATAGTTTGCGGCTTTTTCCAGGTTAGCGGAAGTTCAAGAGCATGTTCTTGTAGTGTGAGCTTAAAACCGTTTTTATAATTTTCTGAGCCCATAGCTTTGAGTCGCTTTGCCATTCTTTCAGCATAACAAAACTTACAACCCGGACTAATTTTATTACATCCGGTAACTGGGTTCCAGGTTGATTCTGTCCATTCTATTGATGATTTGAGAGACATGTTAAAACCTATTGATTCTTATATTTATTGAAAATATCTGTTATTATTTTAGCTGCAACAGGTTTATGTGATGCAAAAAAAAGATAATAAATTACAGCTCCTTTTGTATTTCTCATTGGAATCGGTTCTGGAACATAAGAAAAGCCTGCGACCTTTTTCATTCTCTCTCTAAACGCATCAACCAGAACTTGATTAGTTGTTTTCTCCTCTAATCCAAAAAGATTTCCTTCTGAAGAATAAGCAACATTCCTCCAAGAATCGTCTCCCCAAGATTTGTTCATTCTCTCAATTTGTTTTTTATCAACTTTGGAGGTGTCATGTCTTAAAACATTCCTATTCATGTCATAAATAGAGAAATTGTAAAATATTTCTAATGATCGCATTCTCCCAGCTTTCTCAATAACTTCCCAATCCAAGTGTAATCCATACGGATCTAAAAGACACAAACCCCTTTTGTAATCTTCATATCGGACAAGAGGAAATATTTTATCAAGTAGAAGTTGATTACTATCAGCATTATAAATATGCACACTCTTTGGGTCATATGGTCCTGATGTTCTACTTTTGACTTGTTCTTCTAAAACTTCTGTATTACCTCTATCTAAATCTATTAAATGGTAAGTTGAAAATGGTGGATCAATTAACAATGCTTGAAGAGGTGAGCCCCATACCAAGTTTCCTTCTGACTTTGTAATATGGTAACCAGCACCAGCAAAGGCGTCTATATAAACATGTTCAAGTTTTGGTTGCTTTTGTTTTGCAAGAATTATTGAATATGCTGTGGCATATTCTCTTATAATATCTAATTTGATCTCCGACCAATAACCAATTTCACTAATCGATGACATTATTTCCCCATTAGAAGTTATAATTATTATTTAATTTATTAAATCGTTTGCATCATATCAATCAACAATCTAACACAAACATCTAACTAAAACTTCCACCTCGAATCAATTGCAACAGTAATCCTCTTTGCAGAATTTGGAACTACTACAGATTCAAAATCCGGTGTTCCAAAGTTCATTTCAAGAAATCCGAAATCAAAACCGCACCCCAATCCCCAATTAAATTTATCAAATCCGCCGAATGAAAGACCTGTTCTTAAAGCAAAAAATCCCAGAACCCAATCGGCACCGATAGAAAATCTTGGTTTCTTAGAATTACGCGGTTGATCGTTAAATCCTTGATTGTAATCAAAAGCTAACAATAAATTATTAAGTTGCATTGATGCACCAAGATGCAGCGCGGTTGCAAGTGGTGTTGAAAATTCGCTGATGTATTTTCCGCTGTCTTTACCGACAAGTGCTTTCACTAAAGAATCACGCTGACTCTCGTTTGTAAGATCATCAAGATATATCGGAGCACTGGAAGAATATTGAGCTGCATTTTTATTCCATTTAACACTTCCAATATCAGTAATTGCAAAACCGAAAGACCAGACATTATCCAACTTAGCATTCAACCCGAAATCAAAACCGAAACCATTTCCCGCAGGAGTTAGAAACGGGGAAAACTTAAAATCTTTTTTTGCAGTAGTACTCTTATCGAAATCATACTTCACGTTAAAATCCGGCGAGAATGCCGCATAAGCTAAAAATTCTCCTTTGCCTGTTATAACATTTCCTGTACCGGTTGTTAATTGAGTGTTAATATGATCGAGCCCGGCATATGCAAATCCCTGCACTATATTGAACGAGACGCCGAGTGAAATTTTCCGACTTAGGCTGCGCGCATAAGAAATAGAATATTTACGGAGCCACCATGATTTCATTCTGGTATCGTTAAAATTATAAACCTGGTTTACAGGATTACCATCCAACGCAATACTGACTATTCCTTTAGGAAAGGTGACATTTGAAGAAATAATATCGTTCATCGAAAATGAAAACACTCCAAAAGAGTTACTTGGTTTAATCGAGATTGCAAAATATTGTACCTGAGCATCACCCGTTATGGCGCCACCGTCGGCGAACAGATTTTTCATTCTATTCTTGTCCGCGTCAGTTAAGTATCTACCAATAGTATTTCCATCGGCATCTTTAGTTTTATACCCGAAGAAATAATTGTATTCGTCCAGCGACATAAAATTTGTTCCAATACTTCCCGATAAATTCGGAAGAGGAAAAGGAATAATTAATTCCACATGCTTTGACGAATCACTGAATAGATTAGCCGGATTATTCCCGAGCGCGCGCAAACCGAATGAAGAAGTTGCGCTTGTCTTCCCCATTGCGGCGGAACGGGCATCAGAAATTCCGATTGAACCACCTGCCTGTGAGAATATTTTTACCGAAAATATAAATACCAGAACTAAAAACATTTTGTATGTTTTCATTTTAAGCTCCCCTTCGGATTAACGTGATAATTGGTTGAACCGGAAGCGAGGAACTTTATAATATTATCGGTTTTGAATCTTACCGCCTGATTGCCGGAACCCGATGTGCTGAATTTTACTTTAACACGCAGATAAAAAGCTTTCGCGATTTTATCTACCTCGGCATTTTGTGTTCTCACGGTTACGCTTTGAATTGTATTCGATATGACATTTCCATTTGCATCAACAACAGCGCCATTTACGTTTATAACAGAATCCTGATCCTGATACTTGGGCGGGAAATAGGTTAGAAAATTATTATTCCGGTCATACATCTTCGCAATAAAACTGATCGAGGCTGGAATCCCATTCGTCACAACCAGAGTAGCTCCGAGAGAATTCACATCTTTTATTTTATCCCGGTCATCATTTTTAAAATCAACTTTAACTGAATCTGAAAATTCCGCACCTGCAATTCCAAACTCGAAGGGCAATTCCATTTTGCTGCTAACCACCAGCTGGTCGGAACCGGTCACGCTGATTATTTTATTATTCGGATTAGCAGTACCTCCTACAAAGACTATGAGCGAATCCGGGAGCTGTGAAAAATTCTTAAAGAAATTGCTCAGACTATCAGCATTGAATGTAATTACTGAATCTGTTTGTGAAATAAGCGTCCTATCCAGGGTTCTTGAACTTAAAGTCATAATACTTCTCTGCCCGAGTGCGTTCCTAGCTTCAACAGTTCCGTTGATGCTGAATTCCAGATTAGTTGTTAATCTCAAATGCAGTTCAATCTTCGGATTTTTCAAATTGATTTGCTGGAATTGCAATTTTTTCTTGAGGTCCTTCACATCCAGTCCGACCGCGCTTCTGGTTTTTTCAAACACCGTCGGTTTTAACTGTCCTGTGTATTCCGAGACTTTAAGATCATGAAACTTGGCTTTGATGGTTAATGATTTTGCGGGTAATGTTATCTGCTGCCCGTTGCTGCCCGTTGCGGATATTTTAGAATCAAGACTCAACTGATTCTTTACCGTTATTCCTGCAGTTACAGGAATAAATTTTCTTATTGCTGTTTGCAGCGAAAGAATTTCAATTGGTGCGGAGAACTGTGCTACAATTTCTCCCGTACCGGAATTTCTCAGCACTATATTTCTTATTGTAACTTTTACCGGTGTCGGAAAGTAATTTTTAATTTCCAGGTCAATAAATCCGGATGCAATTTTTATAGTCTGAAATTGATCGGCCAGACTAAAATTTCCGGATACATCTGTTTCTGGAATAACAGGCATAATAATTTGCGTTCCCGGATTTGCCGATGGACTAATCCACGAAAAACCAATATCTGTCTGCACAGAATCTGAACTTATGCTTATTGTACCCGGTGTATTAGTAGAATTAGGATCGGGTTTCAGTTTATCGCCCAGAGTAAATTTATCCATCTGCTGCACGCTAGAATAGTAAAGCAGATTTTGGTTTATGCCGCCGGAGTAATGTTGTATTGAACTCGATTTGTTTCCAATAATATCAAGCATTGTATAGCTTTTATTTGCTATCGGAATATTTAGTGATACATCCCAATTCGGCGCAGTTGGTTCTTTAATATCACATGATTGGATCAGCGCGGCAAGGATTAGAATGATTGCAGCGTAGAATACAGTAACATGCTTTTGATTGAAATTCATCTTCTTTCCATTTGATTGATAAAAATCTTTATTACCGATTGAACTTAGATATTAATTTACGCTTCGGCAAGGAGGCAGAATGCAATTCGTGATTACCGGTTGGTTCTCATTGCAGAGTTTTGAATTAATCCATCTTACCTATTTAATTTATAATTCGGCTTTCTACCTTTTCCCTTTCTGAATTAAGTTATATTTTTGTTCAAACAACAACTCGAGGTCTTGATGAAACAAATACTTTATTTAGTTGATCAGCATCTCTTGTGTTAACAATGGTTTTGTTCTTTCAACAAGATAATTGTTGAATAATCCATACTCACTTCCAAGAATCCACATACTTATAAAATCACTTAACTGAAATTTATAGTCAACCGGTAATTAACAACTACCGATATGCTTATTTGCCTGAAGTAGAGCCATTCATTAATTGGAGAAATAGTCTTAAACTCAAGAATATTCTATAAAAATGATTATTACGTTGTTCTGTTTTCAAAACATTTGATTATTTTTAAGCAGCATTTTTACTAAACTATATTATTTCCGGAGGATTTTTTTTATGTCAATAATGATTACGGACGAATGCATCTCTTGCAATGCATGTGAAGCTGAATGTCCAAATACAGCTATCTATTCACCAGGTCTAGCTTATAATATTGGCGGAACAGAATATGCTGCACTTTCTGAAGAACACACATACATAGTACCTGACAAATGCACTGAGTGTGTTGGTTTTTATGATGAACCACAGTGTATCCCTGCTTGCCCTACAGAAGCTATTATTGCTGATCCTGAACGTGTTGAGACCAAAGAACAATTGATGGCAAAGAAAGAGTATTTAGATAAAATCGGAAGATAATATTTTTATACTGCCGCTAAACCCTGACTATTGTCAGGGTTTTTTGTTTTAAAGTGGAACCACACTATCCTTTTTCTTTTATAAGAAACATCAATCGTGTGGTTGAATGAAATCATTGAAAATTTTTATTATCGTGTTGCTTTCGTCTGTCTATTTTTACTCGCAGACAGATACTTCACAATCAAAGAAACGGGAAATAAACAGTTCAGATAGTTCTAAGAAACCACTTCCTATAAAAAGTTATCTTCCCCCAAGAGAATTGATCATCAAGATGAAGGATTTAAAGGAGATTAAAGCCTTAGGTAAATCAGCGTTCAAAGTAATTGATGACACATCCCGCTTTACCGCAGAGGAACTTTCGAGCGGTTTATCAGAAGAGGAATTGAATAATTATAAAAAGAACAAGGATGAGACAAAGCAGATACTGGTACCTCCTCCTTCAGAAGAGGAACTATATCCTACAATCTCAACAATCAGAAAAATACTACAAGTGGCAAAGACGGCGGGTGTCATTATTATTTTAATTCTGAGTATACTATGATTCAATTGAATCCTCTCCTCTTACTCATTCTATTTCTTTCTATACCTATATTTTCTCAGAATAAACCCGACACAACTCATTCCCAGAAAAATTCTCAAGAAGGTAAGGTGCTGAAGAATTCAAACATCTGGCAGGGGTCCTTAAATAAGCTCCAATCATTTAATCGCTAATTCCCCGACGCTTGCGTCGTGGGTTACAACTTTTTGCAAAAAGAATATCAACTAGATATCCCGCTGCTTGCGGCGGGGAGATTCATTTTGAAACTCGCGATCGGCTTCAGTCTAAAAAAAAATTTACAGCGACTTTCATAAAAAATAAATTTTGTTATATTACAGACGGCTATATTTCTTTTTCCGAATGCTACTTTTTCTCCAAACAAAAATACACTAGATGAAGTTAAAGCTGACTACTTTTTCCATACTCCTTATGGGCTTTCTGTTTGTTGATTCAAATTTGACGGCTCAAGAAGAGCTATATTCGGGAATAGACGAACACTTATTCCACTATTGTATTGCGATTAATGAATTCTCTCCTGCAAATTATCCTATTAAACCCTCTTTTAAGTGGCACGATCCTATAACAGAACTTCCAACAGATTTTTCCACATTTGGTAAAAAAATATTCAACCCCAAAAGCGTTTCTACACTTACCGGTTTAGCAATACTAACTGTTCTTTTGATACCAATGGACCACGATTTAACATTTCCATTGCAGAAGGAATATAGACATTCGGAGACATTTCATGATGTGGCAAAAAGAATAACATATATCGGCGACGGCGAATTTCATTTTGGAATTGCCGCTTTGTTTGGCGGTGCCGGTTTTTTAATGAAAGATAACCGTGCTATCCGTACAGCTCTTCAAATTGTCGAATCGGAAATCGTCACCGGTCTCACGGTTCAGGTTTTAAAACGAATCAGCGGTAGAGAGAGCCCACAATCCGCTTCTCGGCGTGGTGGATTATTCAGACCACTTCCCAACATGGCCGATTATAATAGAGATCAGACGAAATACTACTCGTTTCCTTCCGGTCACGTTTCAACGTCTATGGCCGTACTTACAGTAATTGCCGAAAATTATCCCGAAGTAAAATGGATTCGGCCTGTCGGTTATTCTTTAATCGGATTGATTGGGGTTGGTCTTATGGCACGTGGATGGCACTGGTTAAGCGATTATCCTTTAGCAGTCGCCCTCGGTTATACTTTTGGAAAAATCATTTCCGATAGAAATCCGCTTGATTTGGAAGATGACATCAATGATGCAAGTTTATCACTTCAGCCCATAATGATGAATGGCTTTGGTATTGGAATAATCTACAAATTTTAGAAATTCATTCCCCCTTTATTATTCTCGCCGGATAGAAATTCTATAAGCATTTATCAAAAGAAGTTGCCTCAAAAGTAATTGTTCAAAAAAAATAATCTGCGAAAATCCGTTTAATCTGTGTAATCCGTGGGCTATTCTATGATAAAATATTACTTATGAGACGGCCTCGGTTAATTTTAATAATCACTACGACCTCTGCAATAAGCAGAGAAAAGCTAATAACCCTTTCTTATTTATTATTTCGCTTTGATTCTGAAAGAATACGCCGTAGTGACGGTGTAATAGTCGGAAACTTCTCATCGAAAATAAATCCAAAAATTTTGGACTGGGGAAAATTAGGGACTGGTGAACTCAATCAATTGAGGAAGAGGAGTAATAAACTAATCTTAAGAACAAAAAAGTTGTTCTTTTTACATCGCCTATGAATTGTTATTATTGTTGCAAGATATTTGAACCATGAGGATTTACATGCGAAAATTACTATTGATTTCTTTTTTGTTAATCATAACCGCCTGCACTAAAGAGGTACCGGAGACAGAAAAAAAACTTTCAAAATCAATAGAAGAAAAAACCGTACAGGAAACTATCGAAAATTTTGTTGCTGCCTACAATTCAAATGATATTGCAAAGGCTGTTTCATTATTTGAAACGAACTATATAGGAGTAGTTGCCGATTCGGATGATGTGATTGGTCTTGAAGCACTGAGGGATGATTTGCTTCATTATCGCAAACAAAATCCGGAGGGTAAATGGAAGATAACCATTGACGAAATTTTAATTTCCGGTGAACTGGCATACGTTTTCACAAGCGGGTCATTTCTAATGCCCGATCCGATTGAAAAAAAAATGAATCCGGTCTACTCCGAACGTGCGATTAGGATTTTGAAAAAGCAGAAGGGCGACGGCTGGAAAATTTTCAGGTATCTGGCCACACCCATGTTCAGTTACGATCAGAAATAATTTATAATTGCCATTCAATCTCCCGCCACCACAGATATAGCATTTGTGAATCGCCCTTAATAATACCCATGCGTGTTACGCCTGCGGGTGGCGGAAATTTATTTGCAATTGTCTGAAATAAAAGCTGTCTTTTAACTTGAGGCGATTTAGGAATCAGAGCAAGCAATGTTAGCATATCTTTCTCGGAAGCCAACTCCATAATTTTATCTATTGAATTCTCGCCGCCGTTTTGGTAATCGTACTTGACCATTTCATTTCTAAATTCCTCCGGCGCATCCTGACGAAATGGTGTACCTATTCTTGAACCGGATCTAATTTCGCAAACGTAACCATCATCCAGATAAATGATATCTCCATTTTTTTCGATTTCTGTAAAACCATATTTCACTAAAATCCTGGCGTTATCGTGATCATCAATCGAGATGTTTAATTCGCCTCCCCTATTTGCTATAATATAATTTTTTAACTCTATTGAAAAATCCGGCATATTAAAAGTGTTGGTAACATTAATAGAACCACGCCGGAACAAAATTCTGTTGTCGCCATCTTTAGCTTTTAGCAAAACTATCAATGAGTTTTTCCCTACTTCGACATTTCCAACTTTGGGAACACGAATGGTCGCCCGAGACGAATTTTCCGTTAGCAAACTTTGTCCTTGGGAAATTTTTCCGGAATGATCTTGAAGCCCGTTGATCTCTACTTTTCCTTCATGTGTTATTACTTTCCACGGTGAATTATTTTTTTGATAATCATAAATGAAGTAACCCACCGCAATTAATAATAAGGGCAGCAAAATGAAAAGAATTTTATTCCAATTGGGACCTGATGATGGAAGTGAAGATGACTTTCTAGAGACCATCATAGTTTTAGAAACAAAACTCTTACGGAGTGCACCGCGTGCCTTCTGGAGTTGTTTTTCCTGTCTGGTTTGTGCCTTCCTGAGTTTTTTTATATCTCCCGGCTTAGGAGCTATTTCAGGAGCTTCGTCTTTTAAACTTCGACTTAGTAATTGAGCGGAAAAAATCTGAACGATATCCTCGGGTGGATCAGTAAAATATGGAACGTCTTTCAGCTTATCAAAAAAAATCCGGATTTTCTTATACTCGTTAAAACATTTATCGCATGTGTGTATGTGTCCTTCAATGCTTCTTTTTACAAAGTCATCGAGCTGCTCATCAACAAAATCATGCAAACTTATTTTAACCTCTTCGCAGGTCATAAATCGATTTCACTCATCAGATATTCACGTGTATTTATTAATCTTGTCTTGATTTCATCTATTTCTAATTCTTTCAGAAATTCCTGAATTTCCTGATATGAATACCCTTCGAGATCGTGAAGAATAAAAATAATCCGTTCTTCTATAGGCAATGACATTATCAATGATTCGATGTATTCATATTCGGAAGAACACTTACCCTTCTCTTTCAGAGCTGATTTTGGAATTGTTGCGAGTCGGAGTTCGTTGATAGAATAGCTGATGGTTAATTTTTTAATCCAAAGAGAAAATGGAAGATCGGAGCCATAATCTTTAATATTGTCCCAGCCCGAAAAAAATATTTTTATTGTGATATTTTTTGCAGTTTCATAATCAGCCACCAGTCTGTAGGCGATAGTAAAAACATTTCTATGATTCAGTTCGCATAGGTCAAGAAAAGCTCTTTTCCTCCCATCCTGAGAAAGTTCAATCAGATAATCAACATAATTTGTATTCTCGGTTTTCAAATTTTTGCCGTTCTAATTCACAATAGTAATTCAAATTCCGTTTACATCAACACGTGTAGTAGCGCGAACAACCGATGTCCTGTTTCTTCCTATATATTTTCTATTACAGCTTAGATCCACTCTGGTCGAGCGTACAGCGGCAGTAAATGTGCCGGTAGGTGTATTTCTTAATGACCGTGGGATTTGTCCAACCGGTGCAGGTACTTCCGCTGCTGCCTGCTTTAGGATGTTTCTTGGAGTAAGTTTGCGCCATCAATCCCAGATCGTACATATTAGCAATAATTTGTTCTCTGTTCGAGGATTTGGAGTAGGCGCGCATTATTGAAATTCCGCCAAAGACCATCAGTACCAATACTATTGCACCGGGTGCGATAAGTAATAACTGTTGAGTACCCATAAGCTCATCTATAAATCAATTTACAATAACCCAAAAGAAGGGAACAGTACATATCGAATCTTTAATTGATATGATATAAATAATATCTATCTACTTCAAGTAAAAATTGAGAGTAGTAAAAATCTTAACTCTCACAGTTACACTCTCTGAAGATCGCACACTTTTTCATTTCCAACTTTACCCTCAAAACTTTAAGAATTGACTTAATCATTACCGCTTGTTAGGTTAAGATTGAAAGTTTTGGCTGAATAATCTCTATAACACTCAGTAAGTATAAATTATTTCAAGGTATAAAAGGATGATAAAGCGCGAAAAAGATTTTAGATATTCCAATCAACCTGAACCGCATAAGGAAAGAACGCGAGAAATATTAAAAGCTCATCCGGAAGTAAGAACTTTCATTTCCAGAAATCCCAACAGCATTTATCTGATTATCGGGGTTACGGCAATGCAGATTGCTGTCTCTATTCTACTTATTGGACAGGCATGGTGGTTAATCTTGCTGGCGGCATGGCTTATCGGTGCATTTGCAAACCATACTTTGTTCGTCTTAATTCATGAGTGTTCGCACAATTTGATATTCAAAAACAGATCTGCCAATAAAATTTCCAGTATCATCTGCGATTTACCAATGAGTATACCCACAGCAATATCATTCAGGAGTTACCACCTTAAACATCATTCCTTCCAGGGGCATTATTATCTTGATGCCGATCTGTCGAGCCGCTGGGAAGCGAAATTAATCGGCAATACATTTATCGGTAAAACATTATGGCTGTTGTTATTTCCTTTATTTCAGGGATTACGCCCCCTGCGGTTGAAAGAAATAGAATTCATGAATAGATGGACAATCATCAATTGGATTGTTGTATTCGGCTTTGATGTTTTTATGGTATTTTTCTTTGGCTGGACTCCGCTTTTCTATTTTGTTGCATCACTTTTCTTTTCTGTTGGTTTGCACCCGCTTGGTGCACGGTGGATTCAAGAACATTATCTCACATACCCTCCACAAGAAACGTATAGTTATTATGGATCATTAAACGTTCTGGCATTGAATGTTGGTTTCCATAATGAGCACCATGATTTTCCTTCTGTCCCATGGAATAATCTTCCAAAGTTGAAAAAAGCAGCGCCGGAGTTTTATGAAAATCTGGTCTGGTATAGATCGTGGGTTAAACTGCTTCTCCAATTTATTTTTGATCCGAGTTTGTCTTTATACTCAAGAATGGTCCGTTCTGACAAAGGTGGGATGGCAGTGAATGCTGAATAACCGATTAAGATCCGAGAAAGTGAAGTCAATTTTAAGGCGGCATTTTAAGCCGCTATTTTTAACGAGTAATAAAAAGGGAAGATTTTGAAGAAGCCATTAATAGATAAACTAAGCTATCTCGAAAAATTACAACCGGAGACTAAACAGTTGTGGGGCAAAATGTCTGCTCAACATATGGTTGAGCACTTAGTTTTTGCAGTTAGAACAAGCAACGGGAAACTGAACATTGGTTGCTTTAATCCACCGGGAAAATGGCCGACATTTAAAAGGTTTTTATTGAGCAGCCGCCCATTACCCAAAGAGTTTCTAAATCCCATCATCGGTGCGGATCTGTTGCCGCTTGAGTACAAAAATCTTGATGAGGCAAAAACAGCATTAGCGCTGGAAGTTGACGATTACTACAAGTACTTTGAAGAAAAACCGGATGCATTGTTACTCAATCCGACCTTTGGAGAACTTAACAAAGCCGAATGGGATGTATTTCACAGTAAACATTTTACACATCATTTTGAACAATTTGGAATCAATCTTTAGCACGGGAACCAACTCAATTTTCCTTTTTTAGTATGTTATTATTGTCAACCGTAATTAATCATTCGCTGTTTGAAAGTAACTAATTGACCCGCAATAAATCCGCTTTCCTCTCTCCTAATTTTTATAGATTTTGCAAGAAACATTTGGCGCTTTCATGTCAAAAACGAGATATCCCGCAATTATTTTTTTAATCCTCATTGTAGCATCTCTTGCATTACCATTATTTTATTACTCACGTCTGCCTGATACAATTGCAACTCACTTTAATTTTAGAAATGAAGCAGATGGATGGATGAGCAAGAATTCATTTTTCATAGTAGAGATGGCAGTAGCAGTTCTTCTTTCAGGAATGTTTTTTTCAATCGCCTACTTTGTGCCAAAATTTCCAAATTCAATGATTAATCTTCCAAATAAAAATTATTGGCTTAGTGCGGAAAGAAGAGAAGAATCGATGAATGTTTTTCAGCAATTTATCTACTGGCTCGGCAGTCTGACACTCGGATTTCTGACCCTGATTTCTCAAGAAGTCTTCATCCTAAATTTACAGGGTAGAAACAAAATTTCATCTAGCATATGGATATATCTTTTTGTCTTCCTTGCAGTCCTTGCATTCATAATTATCAAAATGGTTATGCACTTCAACAGAACAGAAAATAAAAACGAGATTAAAAAATGAAAAAGAAATTGATCCTTTTCCTGGTTTCGGCGTTATTAATAACATCATCTCATCATTTTCAACCAAAACAAACCATTTCAATTATCCCTAAACCCGCAAAGATTGAATCGACTAAGGGAGTATTTGAATTTACTGCGAGAACAAATATCTGGATAAGTGAGCCGACTCTTGAATTGCAGAAGCTTGGAGCGATCATATCTTCTGCTATTAATAATTCAACCGGGTTGAAATTGTTTGCCACTGCTAAGATGACACGAAAGATTCCGCAAAGTCTAATTATGCTTCAGCTAAAAAAAGATTTCCTTCCCGATGAAGCTTATTCACTATACATTAAGCCAAACAAAATTACAATTATCGCCGGAGGCGGTGCGGGAATTTTTTACGCGATTCAATCTTTGCTTCAGATGATGCCGACAGAGCCGACTCAAAAACATTTTTCGGTACCGTGTGCATTAATCGAAGATGCCCCCCGCTTTCAATGGCGCGGAATCCATCTTGACGTTGGACGCCATCTCTTTCCGGTTGAGTTTATCAAAAAATACATCGATGCACTTGCATTGTACAAGATGAATAAATTCCACTGGCATTTGACAGAAGATCAGGGCTGGCGGATCGAGATTAAACAATATCCCAAGCTTACCGGAATTGGCGCATGGCGAAAAGAAACTATGGGAGATGGAAAACCTTACGGCGGATTTTACACTCAAGATCAGATTCGCGAAGTTGTTTCTTATGCAAAAGAAAAATTTATTACTGTTGTACCGGAAATTGAAATGCCCGGCCACGCAGTGGCAGCTATAACTGCATATCCCGAATTTTCATGCACAGGAGGACCTTTTGAAGTAGAAACAAAGTGGGGAGTTTTTGAAGATGTATATTGTGCAGGCAACGATAAAGTTTTTGATTTTCTTGAAAATGTTTTAACGGAAGTCATTACTCTCTTCCCCGGCGAATATATTCATATCGGAGGTGATGAATGTCCCAAAGAAAGATGGAAGGAATGTTCTAAATGCCAGGCAAGAATTAAAGACGAGCAGCTGAAGAATGAAACCGAGCTTCAAAGTTATTTCATTCAGCGCATCGAAAAATTTCTTAACGCAAAAGGGAAAAAAATTATCGGCTGGGATGAAATTCTTGAAGGCGGATTGGCGCCCAACGCGGCAGTAATGAGCTGGCGCGGAATTACCGGCGGTGTTGCTGCGGCGAAGGCAAAACATAACGTTGTTATGAGTCCCGGAACTCATTGCTACTTTGACCACTACCAGGGATTAAGCGGAGAGCCCAAAGCAATAGGCGGTTACACTACTTTGGAAAAAGTGTATTCTTATGAACCTGTTCCCGAAGCATTGAGTGATGAAGAATCAAAATATATTATGGGCGCACAGGCAAACGTTTGGACCGAATACATGGAAACAACCGACTATGTTGAATATATGCTGCTGCCGAGATTATGCGCGCTTAGTGAGGTTGTATGGTCACAAAAATCAGCAAGAAATTATGATGACTTTTCACAGCGAGTGCTGCTGCACTACCATCTTCTATCAAAAATGAATTACAACTTCAGAGTTCCGACCCCATTCTCCGAATCGGGTGAACTGATCGCGTCGGGCAATCAGCAGATAACTATGAACAGGCCCATAATTAAATCAACTGTGAATTATACCACTGACGGCACCGAGCCGACGAAACTGTCTCCTCAGTATTTAGCACCGCTGATCATTAATAAACCAACCTTCCTCAAGGCAAAAACATTTTTGGATAACGGAAGAACCAGCGTTACTACCTCAGTAATGATAAGCTTCATTGATTCAGTAAGAAACGGACTTAATTACAATTATTATGAAGGCGATTGGAAGTCTCTTCCGGATTTTAACTCTATGACTCCGATGCGGTCCGGAAAAGTTTACAGACCGGCATTGCGAGACATAAAACCGCGAGACGATTTTTTTGGTGCGGCCTTTACTGGTTTTCTCAATATTGAAATTCCCGGCGATTATACTTTCTATCTTCGCTCCGATGATGGAAGTAAATTATTTATTGATGGCAAGGAATTGATTAGTAATGATGGGCTACATACCAAGAAAGAAGTAAGCGCAAAGATTAATCTTTCAAAAGGGAAATATCCGGTGAAGATTTTATACTTTGAGAGTAACGGTGACCAGATTTTGAATTTGGAATATGAGGGACCCGGTTTTGAAAGAAGAATAATTCCGGCAAGTGCATTTTTTTCTAACTGATCTTCTAAACAATTTTGCGATTTGATGATCGAAAGTATAGTCACAACTCGCACAATGAAAATTTTAAGGCGTGATATGAACAAAAAAATATTTTTTCTCCTGATAAGTTTTCTAGCATTCAATACCTTTGCCCAGAACACAAAACTTATCGACTACGTTGATCCATTCATCGGTACAGGCGGGCATGGACACACATACCCCGGTGCAACTCTCCCTTTCGGGATGATGCAGCTTTCACCCGATACCGGAATTGAAGGGTGGGACTGGTGCTCTGGTTATCATTATTCCGATAACTCAATAATGGGATTCAGCCACACACACCTAAGCGGCACCGGTGCAACGGATTATGCGGATATTCTTTTTATGCCGACTGTCGGTACATTAAAATTTCTCCCGGGAGATAAAGACAAACCCGGAGAAGGTTACCGTTCTCGTTTCAAGCACGAGAACGAAAAATCATCGCCCGGTTATTACAGCGTTTTTCTTGATGACTACAAAGTAAGAGCCGAGATGACAGTATCGATGCGCACAGGTTTGCACAAATATACTTTTCCTAAAACCTCCGAGGCTAATATCATCATTGATTTAAAACACGGACTCGATTCCGATTCCGAAGCAATTATAAAATTTGTAGGAATGAATAGAGTTGAGGGAATGCGCAAATCCCACGGATGGGCTCAGGAACATACAGTTTATTTTGCGGCAGAATTTTCCAAACCATTTACCGGTTATGGAACTGTACTGGATGAAAAATTAAGTGATAATAATAATGAAGCCTCGGGTAAAAATGTGAAAGGGTATGTCCGCTTCACGACTGAAAACGGCGAAGCGGTACTGGTCCGCATCGGCATTTCAGCCGTCAGCATCGAAGGAGCCAGAAAGAATCTTGACAAAGAAATTCCTCAATTTGATTTTGAAAAGATTAGGCAAAATGCGCAGAAGACATGGGAAAAGGAATTAAGCCGCATTCGGGTTGAAAGTAAAAATGAAGATCAGAAAAAGATATTCTATACTGCGCTTTATCATACTTTGATAACTCCGAACCTATTTACCGATGTTGACGGAAAATATTTTGGAATGGACCGGAAGATTCACACAACAAAGGGTTTTGACTATTACACAGTCTTTTCGTTGTGGGATACTTTCCGCGCAGAGCACCCGCTCTTTACAATTATCGACCAGAAACGGGCGGGAGACTTTGTCAAAACGATTCTTTCCAAGTATGACGAAATCGGGTTACTCCCTGTTTGGGAACTTGCATCTAATGAAACCTGGTGCATGATAGGTTATCATTCAGTCCCGGTTATTTTCGATGCATATATGAAAGGCATTGGGGGATTTGATGCAAAGTCTGCATTGGAAGCAATGAAGACAAGCGCCGAACGCAATCAGCACGGCCAGAAACTCTACCGCGAACGCGGGTATATTCCGGCAGATAAAGAAAATGAATCTGTTTCCAAAACTCTTGAGTATTGTTATGATGACTGGTGCATTGCGCAACTGGCAAAAGCGATCGGCGCAAAGGAGGATTATGATAAATACAATCAGCGGTCCCTCTTCTACAGGAACCTTTTTGATAAGTCCACCGGCTTCATGCGCGGAAAAATGACGGATGGCAGCTGGATAACTCCATTCGAACCAAAAGCGGTAACACAGCAATACACTGAAGCCAATGCGTACCAGTATAATTTTTTTGTGCCGCAGGATATAAAAGGAATGATTGATCTTCATGGCGGAAATGAAAATTTTATAAAGAAGCTCGATGGCCTCTTTGCCGAATCTGAAAAACTGGAAGGAAGATTTCAGCCTGATATATCAGGACTTATCGGTCAATACGCGCATGGTAATGAGCCGTCACACAACTTCGCATATCTATATAACTACGCCGGCGCACCGTGGAAAACACAGGAACGGATTCGTGGAATTATGAATGAGTTGTATACATCCAAGGTTGATGGGCTTTGCGGAAACGATGACTGCGGACAGATGTCTGCATGGTATGTTTTCTCTGCTATGGGTTTTTATCCCGTAACTCCGGGACAAAATACTTATGCAATTGGCTCTCCAATTTTTGATAAAGTTACCATCAATCTCGAAAACGGAAAAAAGTTTGTAGTACACGCAAAGAATAATTCAAGACAAAATAAATTTATTCAGACCGCCTCGCTTAACGGAAAAGCATATGATCATTCCTACATTACTCACCAACAAATTATGAGTGGCGGTGAGATAATTTTTGAAATGAATGATCAGCCGAACAAATCATGGGGCATTGATAATCCGGAACTGTTTGGAATGCGTCCAGTTGATGAAGGCGTATTGATGCCGTATGTTTATTCGAACGGAGAAACATTTTATGATTCTCTTAACATAAGTCTGACATGCGAAACACCAAGTTCCAAGATCCGTTACACAGCTGACGGAAGTGAACCGGACTTAAACTCACCTCTCTATGAAAAACCGATAACCATTCATCAAGCTGCAACGATCAAAGCATTTTCATATACAGATGAAGATACACGTAGTTTCACAATGTCTTCTTCATTTATTAAATCAAAATATCCACCCGCAATTTACACTGTACCATATCACGAGCGGTACAACGGCGGCGGCCGAATGGCTTTAACAGATGGACGATTCGGAACTACCAACTTCCAAAATGGCGAATGGCAGGGCTTTGAAGGTAATGATCTTGAAACTATTATTGATCTTACCAAACCGACACCACTCAAAGATTTATCAATCGGATTTCTAAATGATCCTAATGTATGGATTTTTCTTCCAAGCGAGGTTGTGTTTTCAATTTCCGACGATGGGAAAAATTTTAAACGCGTTGCCGATATTGTAAACGATATTCCCAGCAGCAACACTGAACAGATGATCAAAAGATTCTCCGCAAAAGTTGATGTGAACTCTGCACGCTATCTAAAAGTCATGGCTAAGAATATTGGTACTTGCCCGCCTTGGCACAAAGGCGCCGGAGAAAAAGCGTGGATTTTTGCAGACGAATTAATTGTACAGTAATTTATTAACAAGTTATCGTTCTTGCCCAAAGGTGAATACAAAATTGATATCTTGAAAGGTGGGGTTAATTCGGATAGAAACGTAAACGATAATAAAAAAATTTCTCAAACGGTGAATAAGAATACAAAGTTCTTGGTGGAGAACCGTTTAAGGATAGTTACGGGAATTTGATCGTTAAATTTTCAGCGAAAGGATGTGAGGGGAAAGAGCCAATTCTTTTGTCGTGTCACGCAGATACAGTTATGCCGGGTAAGGGGATAAAACCGATTCTGAAAGATGGAGTCATTCGTTCAATTAGAACTTTTCCGGCTTTCAAGTGAATAATTAAAAGACCGAAGAAGTCATTTACTGGTCAAGAGTATTTCACCGCCCAATCCCGCTTTGCTAAAAAGCGGGATTGGCGTCAGAGCATTGGAATTATTAATAAAGATGGCATAATTTATCGGAGTAACAGAGGATGTTTTGTCATGGAAGCGAAAACGAGTGAGCTACAAAAAATAATACGCGCGGCTGAACTTGTTAACTCTAATCTCAGTCTGAATGAAGTTCTTAAGAACATTGTCTCCGTGGGAATAGAGTTGACCAATGCAGATCGTGGCACGTTATATCTTGTTGAAAAAAATAAAGATGAAATATGGTCTCTTGTTGCCACAGGCAGCGATACACTTGAAATCAGAATGAAGATGGGGGAAGGACTTGCCGGTTATGTTGCACAATCCGGCAAAACTGTTAACATCAAAGATGTTACAAAAGATAGCCGTTTTAATTCCGGTTATGATGAGCTGAGCGGATATAAAACAAAAAGCATGATCTGTTTTCCTGTAAAGAATATTGATGGTGTGGTCGTTGGGGTTCTTCAGTTATTGAATAACAGGGATGGGGATTTTACGGATCGAGATGAGAAATTTTTAACCGCACTGTCTATTCATTCCGCAATAGCAATTAATAATGCTTTGATGCTTCGCAGGCAAATCGAACTAAATGATGAACTGACAAAAGCAAAACTGGAAGCTCAAAAATTTGCAATGCTGCGTTCACATTTTCTTACACAGATGTCTCACGAAATAAGAACACCGCTCAACATTATTTTTGGAGGAATACAGTTCCTGAAACTGAAAACTGATCAATTCAACATTACCGAATTCTCCGAAATATTCGATATGCTCGAAAGCGGAAGCAAACGGATAACGAGGACAATAGACAGCATCGTTGAAATGTCGGAAATTAAATCGGGGAGTTATGAGATTAATTTTGAGCTGATCAATCTGGAGAATGATATTCTTCAACCGGTGATTAAAAATTATAAAGAGATTTCACTCGAAAAAGGGATAGATCTGATATATCAAAAAACTACGGACGAGAATTTAATCTCAAAAGATAAATTCATGCTTTACCAAATTTTTACTGAAATAGTGGATAACGCTATAAAGTTTACCGATAGGGGAACCGTTTTAATATCACAATCAATTAACTCCGAGGGAAAGTTATCCGTAAGTGTTAAAGATACAGGAATTGGTATTTCCCGTGAATATTTGGAGAATATATTCGATCCATTCACACAAGAACAAACCGGCAGCTCAAGAAAATACGAAGGGAATGGTTTAGCTTTGGCGTTGGTTAAGAAATACGCCGAGTTGAATAATCTTTCAATTTTTGTGCAGAGTGAAAAACATGTGGGAACTGAGTTCACCGTGGTTTTCAATTAAATCAAACAAGGCTATAGTGTCTTAACATCCACTTTTTGGACAACACTGTTTATGATTAAAATACTTATAAAAAGATTATATGGGTGATAATATGAAAAAATTTTATCTTCCAATTTTTTTGTTACTTTTTTTTGTTTTTACTTTCTTCAGTATTCAGAAATTACATTTTAAGGACAAAGGATTTGCATGGCAAATACCTTTGAGACTTTCAGATATTACTCGTCGACAGTTTGGAGGTCCAATTCTTTCTGTAATAAATCCTGAACATATCATTTTTTCCTATCTTGAGAGCGCCATGGATAGTACCGTTCCTATTATTAATGCTAGCAGTATAAATGTATATGTAAGGGAATTACAAAATGGAATTCTTTCAAATGCTATTAATTTAACAAACAACATATATAATTCGTGCTGGCCTATTATTAAAACAGATAAAAAAGGGATTACACATTTTGTCTGGGGACAAAGCTCTGTTACGCCTAGCTTCTTATCATATAGAAGGCCCACAGATATCTACTATTCTTTTTATAATAATAACGGTTGGTCTGTACCAGAAAGTATTTTTCATAAAGACACAACAGGAAATAGTAATTCTTATGTTAATGGCAAATTTAGAATAGATTATAAAAATCGGCTGCATTTACTTTGGTGGGTAAGTGATGATGTAACAGGTACAAGTTTTTATCATAAAATAGAAGAAAATTGTAAATGGAATGAAACAAAAAGACTACCGTTTAGAAGTGCTGATTATGATTTTGTTTTTGATAAAAACGATCGCATGCACATAGTATATTTTAAACCGGAATACAGCGGAGGATATGATGAAAATAGCGTATATTATCGTTTTTCGGACGATTATGGAGAATCATGGTCAGATTCTGTTTTGGTACATAAATCCGGTAACCAAAGGGGAATAAAAATACAAATATTAGCAGATCAAAAAAACAATATCCATATAATATGGACAAAACATCTTACAGGAAATAAATTCGGCGGTGATGCTATCTATCATTCATATTCATCGGATGGTGTTAACTGGTCGGAACCTAAAAATGCAGTGCCTCAATCGATTGATGGATTTCTCTATTTCAGCGCTGCCATCGATAAGAATGATAGAATTCATTTAGTTTATGATCTGTGGAAAGGCTATGTCCAATTACCGGTAAAATTATATTATACATGCTGGGATGGTTCAAGTTGGAGCGTTCCCGAAGATATTGTTGATTCTGCAGAATGGCCTTCTATAGAATTGGATAGTTTGGGTTATCTTCATCTTTTATTCGTAGATGTGATGAAAGGATATAAATATTATACCAGAACAGCAAAGCCTGTAATAACAGAAGCAGATGAAAAAAAAATAACATACCGGACAAATACGGATTATACCAAAACTTTCCGAACCCGTTTAATCCGAAAACAACAATAAATTACCAGTTACCGCAAAATGGTTTTGTAACAATAAAGATTTACGATACGCTCGGTAAAGAAGTATCAATCTTGGTAAATGAAAACAAGTCAGTGGGATACTACAAAGTAGATTTTGATGCCGGCAAATTAACAAGCGGTGTTTACATTTATACAATTAACGCCGGTAAGTACACTCAATCGAAAAAAATGTTGTTGATGAAATAATTTTTAGCATTACATGTAAGTAGCGCAGATTTCAAATCTGCCGGAGTCAGACAGGTCTGCGTTACAACTGATGCAAAGATGTTGTTGTTGAAGTAAATTTCATCCGGATAAGACTTTCATTTAATATGAGACGATGACCCAAAACCGTCTCATATTAAATTCTCTGGATTGGCCATTCGTTTAGCAATTGTTTCAAAACAGGCTCTAATCGAACTTCCCTTTCAATCATTACTTTTTGCATAATTTTTGATAAATTGAATGTGAGAATGAAGCTTGGAGGCGTCAAAATTCATTTTTTCGCTTCCGAAGTACTTTTAGCATTTATAAAACGAGGGTTATGATTTTTTCCCGTATCAAATTATTTTTTTTAATTCTTCTATTAATCCTTCCGCAATTTCTGGAAGCTCAGAAGATTGATGTTGACGAGCTAAAAAGAACAGCCCTTTCTCACATGCAGGCAGGAAGATTCGGCGAGGCAATAGATCAGCTTAACAAATATATTACCGCAACTCCCCAGGAATCCGACGGATATAATCTTCGTGCACTCTGTTACGAGAAACGTCAGCAATATGAAAATGGAAGATTAGATTACCGCCGCGCAATTGCTCTCGAAGCCCGAAGCGCTGCAAAAAAAACAGAATATGAAAAAAATCTTCAACGGCTGATCGATATCTGGTATCCAATTCTAAACAAGAAAATTGAAGGACATCAACGCGAAATTGCAATCGATCCAAGCAAGCCATTTAACTATCTCGAAATTGGTAAGACATATAAGCTGCTGGAAATCTGGGACAAATCCGAAGAATGGTATGATAAATATTTAGCGAGAGATGATAACGCCTCACCGGATGAAATACTTCGATACACAGAAGTTCTTGCAAAAACCGGAAGCATAGTTAAAGGCGAACGCATTCTCAAAAAATTTACCGACCGCTATCCAACCGACTGGCGTTTGTGGAGCCGTTATGGTTATTTCACTATGTGGCTTTCAAAATATGCAATCGCAAAGAAAGCATTTGAAAATGCTCTTGGCTTCAAACCATTTTTTAAAGAAGCGCAGGACGGATTGGACATAGTTGAAAGGAAAGCATATTTAACACAGGAAGATCCGCGGGCATTCGAAAAAGAATATCCCATCGACCGATACTATAGAATTTTGCGGGGAAGTCCGAACGACATTGAAACCCGTTACAAACTTGTTGATGAATTAATCCAGGCGGACAGAATCGAAGAAGCGTATCAGCAATTGCAGATTATTGGTGTAACAAAATCTGAGGACGACACCTATAAAGAAAAGTTATCTTATGTAACGGGGTTCAGGAATAGGACATATCGCGAAAGACTAGACAGCGCAAAAGCACGTCTCGCTATAAACATTGGCGATAAAGAAGCACTGAAACTGGTTGCTGAATACTATGAATATCTGCAGGAGTATGACAGCGCACGAGTTGTGCTTGATAAATATTTTGAACAGTCTCCTGACGAGAAAGATCCAGCGCTGCGATACAGATGGGCAAGAATTTCTGCATGGAGTCGTGAGTTTGATAAAGCTATTGATATTACAGATAAACTTTTGGAAGAGTATCCCGGTAATTTTGATTATCAACTTTTCCGTGCGCAGGTTTCTGTATGGATTAATCGGGATATTGAACTCTCGCAGAAATATCTTGAAAATGTTTTGAATAATAATCCCAATACTGTTGCCGCGCTGATCTCGATGGGATCAATCAAACTTATACAGCGCGATTTTGAAGGTGCACAGTTGTACGCAGACAAAGCGAATGATATTGATCCTTCGAATGAAGATGTTATCAAGCTTCAATCAAATATCGATTGGCAGAAGATGCGGTTTCAGGAAGAAAAGCTTTATGCAATTCTAGAACAGGGCAGACAGAAGGTTATTGATCAGGATTATGCAAACGCTCTTCCATTCTATGAAGATTACATGTCTAAAGCGGAGCCAAATAATCTTATACTGAAAGAATACGGCGATGTTCTTTTCCAGGCAAAAAATTATCCGGCAGCTCTAGATACTTATAACAAAGTTCTTGGATTCGGAGAAAATTTTGATGCGCAGATGCAGAGAGCAAAACTTTATTACGCTATGGGAGATTCAGCGACTGCTGTTCGCGAGTTCAGAAATTTGGTACAGCAAGACTCATCGGATTTCGAAGCAAATTTGTATCTCGGCGATTCTTATGCAAAGATGGCCGAGAACGATTCGGCGCGCACCGTATATAATAATCTTCTCGACTGGAAAAACTTAGATTCTACTCAGACCGCAATGGTCAAACAGAGAAAGAGCTGGCTTCCGATAACGGGAATTGCCGGAATATTAGAGACCTTTCCGCATTCCGTGGCACTTGGTCCCGCAATATCTTTTTACGCCGATAATCTTAGTTTTAGATTATTGAGTGCCGGCAGCCGGTTAGAGCTTGGTGTTACAAATTTTCTTTCGTTTGGACTTTCTTTCTTTAAAAATTCTATGCATGCAAATTCATCGAGTCTGAATCAGACTGTTTTAGATAAAATGATTTTTGTAGGAGATCAAATATTTACAACGTTTAAAGGATTAATCGTATTCAGGTTGTCAGATAATTTAAGCATGGGTGCCGGAGTAGGAACCAGCAGTGTACAAGGCGTTTTTACAAGAGACGATAATGATGTTTTTCTTCGTTTCGAAAAAAGAGATACGCTTAGTGTGAGCCTTATCTATCAGTATTCAGATGCCGCGCTCATTCAATACTCCCCTTATCTTTTAGACATTCGATATTATGCCTATCTTTATAAAATGGACGCTTATTATAGAAACAGAGATGGATTGAAATTATCCGGTTATTTTCAGTATATCGGGGTCGACGACGGGAATGCAGGTAATGATTTCAGAATAAGAGCGGGAAGATATTTCTGGACCGATATTGCAATTGGCTATGAATACGCTTATTCAAACTATAAGTACAAATCTGATTTCTATTACTCTCCCCGTAATTTTGAATCGCACTCCATTTGGATAGATAATGATCTTGACAAGAAAAAAAATCTCCGGGTCAGTATCGGCGGAAAGTTCGGCGTTATACCGCAAAGCACTTTGATTGCACTCGAAGGACATATTGACGCAGAATATACACCCGTCAAAAATTTAATTTTATCCGGAAGGATCAGTATTGGAAGCACCTCCCGGGATAACTCAAGCTATAGATATTTCTCCGGACAACTTTCTGCTTACTGGTCGGTTTTTTAGTATTGATCAGCAGCAGCTCTTTTTTAACTTTGCTATGAATAATATGGAATCACGCCATTGAATAAATTTATTCTAATAATTATTCTTTTCTTCTCTACGGCTCTTTTCTCTCAGGAGATAATTTTTTACGGTGAAGCTAAACCGGGAGGAATTGTAATCGGCGTCGGAAAGAATATGGTGAGCGCCTTTCTAGATAAGACAAAGCTGCAGATTGATAAATCCGGTGTTTTTGTTTTTGGGTTTGACCGCAACGCGAAAGGAAAAGTAAAATTAAAAATACGCTTCAAGAATAAAAAAACAGTGACCTACGAATACGTAATAGAATCAAGGGAGTATGAGGAGCAAAGATTAACTCTCGCAAAAAAATATGTTACTCCGCCACGAAAAGAATCTAAACGCATTAAGCGCGAAAACCAATTGATGAAAACGGCTCGGGCTAAAGTTGGCAAAGTAAAAAATGCTTTATTTATGGCAGGCTTTACATATCCGGTAGATAGTGTTGATATTAGAAGTACCTTTGGTGTTCAGCGAATCTTAAACGGCAAACCAAGTAATATTCACAACGGATTGGATTACGGTGCTGAAGTTGGTGATTCAATTTACGCCATCAGCGATGGAATTGTTCGTATTGCGGGAGAAAATTTTTTCTACAATGGAAATTTTGTTCTGCTCGATCACGGACAGGGATTAACAAGCATTTATCTTCATCTCAGTAAGATCATTGCTAAGAATGGACAGAATGTGAAGAAAGGTGAGTTAATTGGTCTTGCCGGTTCAACTGGCCGCGCCACCGGTCCGCATTTACATCTCGGTGTTCAGTGGTACAAAAAAAGAATTGATCCGATGAGTTTGTTGAATCTCGATTTTGACTAACTCACAATTTTGGCTCTTATCTAAAAAGACAACTTTCAAACCATTATCTAGCACCAGCTTACAAAATAAATTTTAATAGTTGTCGCCAAATCTTTTCCACTTCAGTTTTATATAGATTTTAAGGTACTTTAGTTCAGTTTTAAATTCCTTGATTGCCTGTTTCTTTTTATTTAACTTCTTTTTGAAAAGAGATAATTAGTCTAATTAGAAATCAGCTCGTTATTCTTTTTCGTAAACCACTCCATAATTGACCTTATTCTGAAATTAAATAATTCCTCAATGTTATTAAACAAAGGATGTAATTAATGAACAAAAAAGCCTTACTGTTAACCGGTGTTATAATAATAACTTTATTTTTTATTTTTCAAGCACAAGCAATTAAATATGAAAAATTACAACAGCTTGACAAAAAAAAGCAACAAAAGAGAGAGGACTTTGCAGCAAGTTCCAGACAAATGTTTTTGATGCTCAGAGATCCTGCAATCAATCAGATACCTAAAAATATTTATTCTAATGAAAGGCAATTTTTAGTGTCATTTCCTCAAAGACTGTTAAAGGGACAAGCTTTAACATGGGTTGAAAGAGGACCAAACAATACAAGCGGCAGAGTTCGAGGACTAGCGATTGATGTCCGTACTACAACGGCACCTAATATTACCATTATAACCGGTGGTGTTTCCGGCGGCTTATGGAAATCAACTAATAATGGTGACACCTGGTTTAAGACTACAAATAATTCTCAGCTTCATAGTGTTACTTGTATGGTGCAAGATACAAGACAAGGAAGGCAGAATACATGGTATGCAGGAAGTGGTGAACAAATTGGTAACAGCGCTTCCGGAACCGGCGCCTCTTATTTAGGAGATGGTATTTTCAAATCAACTGATAATGGAAATACATGGGCTCTTCTTGCATCAACTCAATCTAGTAACCCTAGTTCATGGAATAGTGATTGGCAATACGTATGGAGACTAGCAATAGATAAAAATAATTCTGCTCAAGATGTAGTTTATGCATCAACAACCGGAGGTGTTTACCGTACTCAAAACGGTGGAACATCGTGGATAAAAATATTAGCTGCCGGTGTAAACGATGCCGTTCCAGTTGATATTGCAACAGCGGATAATGGAACTCTTTATGTTGCTTCGGGATCAACAGGCGGTGCGGGCAATACTATCATGGGCATTCGTAAATCGACTGATGGCGGGAATACTTTTACTAATGTAACTCCAGCTACAATGCCCGATAACTATGCACGAATAGTATTTGCAATTGCTCCATCAAACCAAAATGTGCTTTACTTTTTAGTTCAAGGAGTAACCGGAAATAACAGTACCCCTGCCTCGAACGGACATCAACTGTGGAGATCATCGGATGCCGGAGCTACTTGGAATAATATAAGCTCGGTAATTCCAAGCAACACAGCTCCTGATCTTGCTAATTTCGATACACAAGGCGGTTATGACATGATACTCAATGTCAAACCCGATAACCCAAATTTTGTAATCTTTGGAGGGGTAAGTTTATTTAAAGTGCATGATGTTACAAATGATAATATGACTCTGGCACAAAAACATTTTGGCGGATATGGAATACAGTCAAATGGTACTGCAAATGCTTTGAATGATTTTAAGAATCATCATCCCGACCAACATTATGGGGTATTTTTACCGGGTAATAATAATATATTTTATTGCGGCAATGATGGGGGTATAAACATTGCGAACGATATTACAAAAATAACCGGTATGGATGCTTTCTGGCAAGTACCCAAAAGAGCAGGGTTAAATATTACACAGTTATATGCAGTCTCTATTGCACCTGAAGCCGGCAGCGGATTTTTAGCCGGCGGATTTCAAGACAGAGGCAATTGGATGGCAAGAGATAATAATAATCCTGCAAACTGGCAGGAAACCGGAGGCGGTGATGGAACCATTTGCGCAATCGCTCCCGATGCACTAAATACAGTTTTTCAAGCAACTACAAACGGAAATATCTTTCGTTATGCAAAATCTGATGCTTCTTCACCAGTTAATGCTACGACATCTATGAAGCCGGATGGAGCGACTAATTTGCAGTTTATAAATCCTTATGTTCTTGATCCGAACGATGGAAACCTTCTTTATTTTTCTGCCGGCCGGAATAGTACAACAAATTCCGGAATATGGAGAAATACATCTGCTACCACAGCAACAGAAACAAATGGCTGGCAGTTTCTTACAAATTCCGAAGAGGCAAATACTCAGGTAACAGCAATATCACCTTCAACTGCGAATAGTACGAATGTTTTGTATTATGGAACTTCTGAAGGTAAAGTTTATAGAATGAATAATGCTAATACAGGTGACCCCGCGAAAGTTGATATAACGGGCTCTAATTTCCCGCAAGGATATGTGAATTGTATTGCAGTTGATCCTACAAATTCAGCAAATGCAATTGTAGTTTTCAGTAATTATAATGTTGACCGGCTTTGGTATACAACTAATTCAGGAAGTTCATGGACCAGCATCTCGGGAAATCTGATGGGCGGTGTACCTTCAGTACGCTGGGCAAAAATATTTTATGTTAATAATCAATTGAATGTATTTTTGGCAACCAGTACAGGAGTTTATAGTACTAATACTTTATCCGGCAGTACAACTACTTGGTCACCTGAAGCACAAACTTCAATTGGAAATGTAGTCTGTGTAATGCTGGATTACCGTTCATCCGATAATACACTTGTTGTTGCAACTCATGGAAGAGGTGTATTTGAAACAAAAATTACTTCTGGTGCAACCGCTCCAACAAGTCCTACAAGTTTAGCGGCGGCAGTAGTAAGTTCTTCTCAAATTAATTTGACATGGCAGGATAATTCAGCAGATGAAACAGGTTTTAAGATTGAAAGAAGACTAACTCCTACAGATCAATGGACACTCCTCGCAACTACTATTACTAATGTAACTTCTTTCCCTAATACTTCTTTGACAGATGGAATAAAATATTATTATAGAGTTTATGCATTTAATGCTAACGGAAATTCAACTTTCTCAAACGAAGTAAATGCTGTTACTACTATGTTAGCTCCGACCAATCTAACTGTACAAACAGTAACTTCTCAAGTAACTCTTAGTTGGACAGATAATTCTCAAAGCGAAGATGGATATTCAATTGAAAGAAGGCAAGGATCAACCGGACAATTTGTAAAAGTCTCAGATGTAAACAGAAATATCTCTACTTACACTGAAACACCTTTAAATGATGGAACAAAATATTTTTATAGAGTTTTTGCATTTAATACTAATGGAAATTCAGCTCTCTCAAACGAAGTTAATACCGTTACTGCAATGTTAGCTCCAACCAATCTATCTGTACAAACAGTAAATTCTCAAGCAGTTCTTAATTGGACAGATAATTCTCAAAGTGAGGATGGATATACAATTGAAAGAAAAGTAGGTCAATCAGGACAGTTTGCAAAAGTGACAGATGTTAATAGTAATGCGACGACTTACACTGATGCAGCCGTTACGCCGGGACAACAATATTTTTACAGAGTAAGAGGATTTAATTCTAATATTAATTCATCTTATTCAAATGAAGCTACCGTTACGATTACAGATGTGAATAGCGAAGAAGCGATTCCCACAAGTTTTGCTCTCTTCCAAAATTATCCTAATCCGTTTAATCCATCAACAACAATTAAATTTGCTGTTTCAACTCATGCTCATGTAGTTATTAACATTTATGATTTAAATGGACAACAAATTGCCAGTATAATGAATGAAGAAAAAGAGGCTGGTTATTATAGTGTTAGTTGGAATGGAAAAAATAAAAATGGTTCTTCTGTAACAAGCGGTATCTATTTCTATACAATACAAGCAGGAAGTTTTTCTGAAGTAAGAAAAATGTTATTGCTTAAGTAAATATAAACTAAAAAGAATGGGGCGCTGCCCTATTCTTTTTTTTATTGGAATAAATTTCTTAAATCATCAATTACTAAACAATTAAGTTTTTCCAATTTCGCTTTACTTTGATGTCCATTTGAACTTAGAATACAATCTGCGCCAATCTCCATTGCAACTTCGTAATCGTGTTCAGTATCGCCGAGAAGAAGCGTTTCACCTTTTCCGTTACCAAGCCGTTTTATTAAATCTTTACCGAGATGAAGTTTGCCTGCTGCATAAATATTATCAAGACCAACGATATGAGTAAAATATTTTGTAAGTCTGAAGTGTTCAACCATTTCCTCAAGTGTATGTTGTGAATACGCTGAGAGTATTGACTGTCCAATTCCGAGTTTATTTATTTTTTCCATTACCTCTATTATACCATCATACACAGTGCATTCAAATTTTCTGCGTTCGTATTCGTTCATCCATCTTTTGCCGATAACTTCAAACGGCTCTTTCTCAAAATCAAAACCAAGTGCTGCGTAATAATTTTTTACTGGTATAGTAAATACATTCTTATATTCTTCTCTTGTAATTGTTTTAAGATTTTTTTCTTTCAGCAGCCAATTAATCAATTCAACACAAAGATCCACATCGTTAATTATAGTCCCGTTCCAATCCCAAATTATATGTTTGTAGTTTTCTATTTTCATTGTGCAAATTTATCAGAAAAATACCCTTTTAAAAAATAAAAGTGCCTACTTCGTATAATATTATAAAAAATATTATTGCACAAAAACAGACTATTCACTAGTTTATAAGCACATGATTGTACTTTTCTGTCCGTAATTTCTTTTATTCAAAACTAGTCCATAACAATTTTTTATAAATCTCTTTTCCGGTTTAAAAAGGAGAATAAAAATGTTAAGGACTAACTATTCACTCCGAATTTATATCAATCCCGTTACATGCATTCTTGTTTTTTTTAATCTTGTTTTGTGCAACAAATATCTGTGCACAAAAAGTTAAGAGTGCCGTAACGAGCACAGCGGTATACAATAAGATAGCATTCACACGTCAACAAAGTACGACCGACTGGGATATTTGGATTATGGATTCTGATGGAGGAAATCAGCAACGATTATTGGACAGCCAGAATAAAGATATGAATCCTCACTTTAATCCAAATAATTAATATATCGTTTTTACTTGAACTTCCGGTACAGCGCCAAATCAGACGGATGATGTTTACATTATTAATAGTGATCCTCAAAGAAAATCTTTAAATAAAATTAGGTTGGTAACAATAGATAGATTATGTTTACACCCGTAATGGCAGCAACTTTAGATGTAGATGTAGACGTAGAAGTAAATTCGAACCCTTCAGCAGATCTTAAGCCCTGTCGCAACAACAATCAATTATTTACAAATTATTAAAGGAGCTTCTGTTATGGCAGAGCGCAAACAAGGATCTGTTAAATGGTTTAACAGTACAAAAGGTTTTGGATTTATTTCACAAGAAGGTGGAGAAGATGTATTCGTACATTTTCAGTCAATCATTGGAGATGGATACAAATCTTTAGCAGAAAACGATAAAGTTGAATTTTCAGTTACTCAGGGTCCAAAAGGACTTCAAGCAGCTGAAGTTAAAGTTATCCGCTAAGAATAAATCGTTTTAGATCTTAAATCCCGTCGTTGGCGGGATTTTTTATTTTTAAATAAGAATTCCTTCCTTCATACCAATCTTTATCAGGTTAATTTTTTTCATATCCGCCGTACCGAGATGATGGCGTGTATCTGCTAACTCTATATGCTTCGCTGGGGGATTTAATGGTTTTTCTTCACCGAAAAATTCTTTTCTTTTTGCTTCAATTATTTTTAATCCAACCGCATCGCAAGCAACGGGATCCGTCCCCACAATAATTCCTTTATACTGCCATACGTAATTCGGACTGAATCCATGCGCACCAACACTATGGAAAAGCGGAGTTAACATCACAAGAACATTCAATCGTGTCTTGCCCTTTATATTAGACAATTTCCATAGAGCCGCAAGATCCGCACATGAATCGTCGTGGTAATCTGATGGCTCATCGGCAAACATGATATAATTTTTTAATAAACTTCCAACGCCTGACCAATAATGCGTACGCATCGGTCTAGTATTGATTAAAGCGGTTGCTCTTTTAAAAACGGGATCATCCAAAACCCCTTGATCGTTAACTGAAATTTTTTCTTCTGCAACTCCGGCTTCTTGAACTCTTTTCTTAATCGCATTTTCCAGTTCACGGGGCGTTGGCAAGTAACTCCATCTATTCGTTTTAATTCCAACTACATCATTAGGGCTAATAATTTTCTTCCAAGCCTGGGCAGCTTCTTTTTGATCAAATAATACTTTAACAGCTTCATCAAGCATACTTTGAATGACTTCTGCATTTACTTTGTTGCTCGAATTAAGAACATTTGAATTTCGGATCAAAACTACTTTTGTTTTCTGATCCGTCTGGCTGAAAAGTGGTCGGGGAAATTTCATGAATAGAGCTGCGCTTGCCGCCAATGTGCCCCTTTTCAAAAAATCTCTTCTGTTAAGATTTCGTTGTTTCATGTTGATAACTCCGCTTGTTACTTATTTATATCTTTATTGATGATTACTTTTGTGGAGTTAAGCAAATTGTTCACAGATTCTTTACTTGTGCCGTTGAATACGCCAATCAAAAATTTATTTACTAATTCAAGACCAATCCATTTACTATTCTTCGTTTTAATTACAAAGCTGCTTTTTAATTTAGGATTATATTCTTTTATGAATTTCTCTTTAGCCTCAACAGCATCATTATTGTTTGGATATTTTATTACCAGCAAAACCGGTTTATTCTTTTTCTCATTATACAAGGCAAGTACAGCTTGAGTGTTTTGATTTATATTAAAAATATTTTCATTCGACAAAAACATGTGCGAATTAAGCCAAACATAATGGCGAAAATATCGGATGCTTTCTTTGTCCAATGATTCAGTAGGTAAGAATTTAATTATCTCGGGAAATGGTCCGGTTTCCGCAATTGATGCATCTATTAATTTTGCAATTTGGGTTATCGCTTTTTTTGATTCCTCTGTCTCGATGCTGGAAATAATAGAAATGTAGAAATTATTCTTCCAAAAAATTATTGCCCCATGCGGCTCCTGAGATTGCTGACCAAAATTATTTTCAATCTTGCCCGATGAAAAAGAGAAGACACCGAATGCATCATAAGAAGTATTCATGTAAAAAATATCTACCATTATGTCGGGCTGGTTTTCTTTCGAATAGATTCTGTTAAAAACCTTAGAAAATCCAAAGCTGAGAAATAATTCTGCACCGCCGTCAATGTAATCATAGAGTGTTTCATTATTGTAAGAGCGTTCCGTTAAAATCTTCCAGCCATCAATATTTTCCGGTAGTGCTTTTGAAGGGTCATTAACTATCTGTGCGTCTATTATCATTACAAAATTGAAAAAGAAAAAAAGAATTAATCTTTTTGAATGTTTCATTCTTCGCCGAAGATAATTGAAGTGTCATCAAAACTTCTAATAAAATCTAACACTAGAATTCTGGGAAGTCAAAGCTAATGTAGGTCAAAAAATTTTGCTTTATAATTCGTTGTTTTTTGACCGATATAGTTAATAATTGTATCTATTCCTGTGTTCCGGCTTTAAATCAAGACTTTTCAACATAGACATAGGTAAAATGCTGGTGAAAGGCTCAAAAATTAATTGCTTTGAAATATTTGAAAATATTACTTGATTTTTTGATATCAATATAATATCATTTCGATAGCCAAAATTAGGAGTTTGAAAATGGAAGCAATAACTGAAAAAACAGCAAAAAAAATGAATGGTTTCATTGCACTTTTTGTTCTGCTTATAATGATTGTTGGGGATGTTTTACTTCTTCGGAATGGAATAATGACAGAAGATATTACAATTCTGTGGTTTTTCATCCCGCTTATGTTTCTAATTTTTATTTCATTCGGCGGGTTTATGGTTGTTCAGCCGAACGACTCGCGCGTACTTGTTCTGTTTGGTAACTATCTTGGAACAGTCCGCCAATCTGGGTTTTATTGGGTGAACCCTTTCACAACTAAAAAATTAGTTTCTCTAAGAATCAGGAATTTTCAAAGTGAGACTATTAAAGTAAATGATCTTCACGGAAATCCGATTCAGATAGCCGCGGTAGTTGTCTGGCGTGTTGTAGATCCGGCGCGTGCGCTTTTTGATGTTCAGAACTATGAAGGATTTGTTGCGATACAAAGTGAAACCGCAATACGCGGACTTGCAACAGAATATGCATATGATTCATCCGAACATGACAAATTCTCTTTGGTCGGAAATCAGCAAGAAATAGCAGAAGCAATGAAGAAACAAGTTCAAACAAGATTGGAGGTTGCGGGTGTCGAAATTTTAGAATCAAGAATAAGTCACTTATCATACGCTCCGGAAATAGCACAGGCAATGCTTAGAAGACAACAAGCTCAAGCTGTTGTTGCCGCAAGAACAAAGATTGTTGAGGGCGCAGTTGGAATGGTTGATATGGCATTGAAAGCTTTGAGCGAACACAATATTGTAGACCTTGATAATGAGAAAAAAGCAATGATGGTAAATAATCTTTTAGTTGCGCTGGTTTCTGAAGCACAAGCACAGCCGATAATTAATGCTGGATCGCTTTATTAATTTAGAATGAAGAATGTAGAGTGCAATATTCTGTTTTGTACTCTACATTCATGACTACAAAATAATTGAAGTGAGAGTTATATCATGAAACCATTCTCAGATTATATGGGTGAAAAACTTTTGTTTATACAACCAAGTTTTTTTAAAGGATTGCACGAACTAAGAATAAATGATGAGCTTCTAGCCACAATACAGTCGAAAGGATTCTTTGGTATGCGCTGGGAAGTATCGATCCAAAATAAAAATTGGGAAATATATAACCCAAGTTTTTGGAGAACTGCTTTAGATATACGCGAAATCGGTTACGAACTGCCAATAGCAAATTTTGTTAGTGGCAGATTTAGAAGCAAAGGAGTGGTATCATTACCGAAAGGAGAAATTTTGAAAATTGAACCGCATCATTTCAAGGGATTCACCGAAATTAAAAATGTAAAAGAAGAATGCATTGTGCGTATCAAATCCAAAATATCTTTAAAAGAAAAGGATGAAGCGATAATCGAAAAAAGATCGGAATTGATTGATAGATACCCATGGGTAATACTACTGGCATATATAATTATAATTTACCAAAGACATCGAGCTTCACATTCTGTGGTATAAAAGAGAATAAAGAAAGAAACATGGCAGAAAAAAAGAAATTTCTTTTAAGAATAGACGATAAAACTTACGCCTCGCTAGAGAAATGGGCGGCTGATGATTTTAGAAGCATCAATGCACAGATTGAATTTTTATTAAAAGAGGCATTAAAGAAGAGCGGAAGAATTAAACCAGCCGACGACGAAATACAGGCAAAAGAAAATGAATCTAAAGAAGAATCATTATAATATTTATAAGCACGCAAGATGAAGACTACAAGCAATAACCAAAAACTGCTTATTATCACAATAGTTCTTGTGGTGGGAAGTTTGATTCTATATTCGAACAAGGAAGCTTCTGACAACAATAGAAGTCAACGCATAATAAGTAATCTGATTCAGAAACAGTTTTCGATGTATCCCGAGATGAAGATTCAGGACCTTTACAAGTTTGTTCATCAGGCGGCAATGGGAAGTGAACATGCGGTAAAAGATTTTGTCTCTACACAAAGATGGATGGATGAAGAATTGGCGAGCATGAAGAATGTACATCCTAATGAGTTGTGCGATACTTTATCGCCCGGAGGAAAATTTGTCCGCGTTAATATGAGACCCTATATCAAACTGGGTTATGATCCGGAAAAACTTGTAAACGCATTCATCAAAACAGCTAATAACCATAAAGGTTCAATTGATACACTTAAGTATTACTGGTCAATTGCAATTTATCTTGCCGATGAAGGTGACATTCCTCTGAATAAAAGCGAAATGGAATCATTCTTCAAAGAAAAAAAGAGAGACGGATTCCCTGCCGTACACCACTCGGATTTATATAATAAACTTTACAGTCCCGCTTATCGTGTGGTTGCCACCGATTATCTCAACTTTTTAAAGAAGAGATAGAACTTATCTGGTTATCAATCTGTTATTGAGATTAATTACTCCCTAATTTTTATAAATTTCTGTTACGAAAAAAGGATTTTAATATGATTCAATTAGCAAAGAGATTTTCTGTAAAAACATCATTGGTGTTGTCAATAGTATTGTTGCTGCTTACTTGTTCGATCTCCGCACAGACAGTAAAAATCAAAATCATTCAAACCACCGATGAACATGGTGCAATATTTCCATACGACTTCACCGATCAAAAAGAGATAAACAATTCGCTGGCACAGGTTTATTCTTACATAAAACAAGAGCGAGAGAGGAAAGATCAAGAAGTCGTTCTGTTAAGCGGCGGCGATATTCTTCAGGGAACACCCGCGGTTTATTACTACAACTTTGAAAAATCAGATACTTCTCATCTGTATGCCGATGTTATGAACTACATGCAATATGATGCCGGCGCAGTCGGCAATCATGATATCGAAACGGGTCATTCTGTTTACGACAGATTTAATAAGTTGATAGACTTTCCATGGCTTGCCGCAAATGCTGTTAATAAAATTTCCGGCGAACCCTATTTCAAACCATATACTATAATAGAGAGGAAAGGAATTAAAATTGCTGTGCTCGGTTTGATAACACCTCACATTCCCAACTGGCTGCCCGAAAAGATTTGGGAAGGGATTGTCTGGGAGGACATGATCGAATCAGCAAAAAAATGGGTAACAATAATTACCGAAAAAGAAAAGCCGGATTTAATTGTGGGGCTTTTTCACAGCGGCGTTGATTACACCTACGGGAACCAGAATAAAGAAACTATTAAAAATGAGAACGCATCTAAATTAGTAGCACAGCAGGTGCCGGGATTTGATATAATTTTTGTCGGGCACGATCATCGCGGCTGGAACTATAAAGAGAAAAATCAGAATGGGCTGGAGGTGCAAATACTTGGCGCAACAAGTTCTGCGCGAGATGTGTCAGTAGCCAATTGTACATTTACTTATGACAACAATACAAAGCACTGGGAAAAAACAATAACCGGTGAGATTGTTGAGTCGAAGAAATATTCGCCCGATGTTGACTTCATGAATAATTTTTCCGTTCAGTATGATGACGTGAAAAAATACGTTATAACGCCTGTCGGGTATTTTGAGGAAACGCTGTCGGCGCGCGAGTCGATATTCGGGCCTGCGGTTTTTACAGATTTTATCAATACAATTCAGCTGGAACTAACCGGCGCCCACATTTCCTTTACAGCGCCTCTTTCTATGAACGCCCTGATTGACAAGGGCGAACTTACCGTCGGCGAGATGTTCAAACTCTATCGCTATGAAAATCTTTTATACACAATGGAGTTGAGCGGAAAGGAAATTAAGAACTATCTTGAATTTTCCTATTCTCTCTGGTTTAATCAAATGAAAGGTACTGATGATCATTTGCTAAGTTTTGATCTTGACGAATCCGGCAATCTAAAATTTGATAAACGAAATAACGCACCGACGCTGGAAAATCAATATTATAATTTTGATGCTGCTCTTGGAATAAATTATCTGGTCGATGTTTCAAAACCGGTTGGCGAAAAGATAAAAATCACTTCTATGCAGAATGGTTCAGCCTTTGACGAAAGCAAAAAATACAAAGTCGCCGTAAATTCATATCGCGGGAATGGAGGCGGCAATCATCTCACAATCGGTGCAGGTATTAAAAAAGAAGAACTCTCAAAAAGAATTATTACATCAACCGAGAAAGATCTTCGTTACTATATGATGAAGTGGATCGAGAAGAATAAAACAGTGAGTCCAAAAGCTGCGGGTAACTGGAAAGTGGTTCCGGAAGATTGGTGGACAAAAGGAAAAGAAAAAGACTATCAGATAATTTTTAGTAAAAATTAATTAATCGGGAATTATTTCAAAAGAATCAAAAGTCATTTCTAATGAGTTCCGTCTGACTGAGTGGAGTCGAAGTCCGGGATGAATAAGAGATTTAGAGAGGGACAACGATTTCTCCCCTGCTTGTGCCGGGTTGAAATGACAATTGTTAAATTCATTCGCTCTCTTAGAAACGGAATTATTTATAACGAGAAATCATTTCATAGCGGGCATATCTCTTACCACGGCTTTAACTTTTATCCTGCCTGCATTTTTAAACTCAAGAGTAATTTCATGTTTCTCGCCTAGTCTTATATCTTTCAGTAGTCCGATTATCATGACATGAAGACCGCGCGGTTTAAATTTTACGATGCTGTGAGGCGGAACAACAACTTTTTGCACTTCGCGCATACTCATCACATCATTTTCTTTTTTATATGTTTCATGCACCTCAACCAGTTCGGAGATTTTTCCGGTGGCCGATAGAAGTGTGTCCGGCAGGCTGCTGTTATTTACGACTTCAAAAAAGAGAGCGGTATTTGCTTCCGCGGCAGCGGGACGAATCCAGACATCTCGGATGGTGATTAGTAATTGGCGATTTGTGATTGACTGAGAAAATAGATTTATATAGAACAGAACAATTACAGTTAATAATAAAAACATCTTTTTCATTTTACAGCGTCCTTTTTAACAATTGTACATTATAAATTCTACATTATTTTTTTAATGTCTCCTACAATTTCATCTATGTTTATTGAACTGCCTTTATAATTTTTTCTGATCTTACTCTTTTCATCCATTAGTTGGATTCGGTCGGTATGTGTATAATAGTATATTTTTCTTCCATCCTTAAAAACAGATGAGTCCCCTACAACGGCAACGATTCCAACTTTTTGCATCAGAGAATCGATCTCAGGTTTTTCGCCGGTAAGGAAAGTCCAGTTATTCAGATTCAAATTTCTTATCCCTGCGAATTTTCTAAGAACCTCCGGTGAATCATGAAGCGGATCAAAACTTATAGAGACAAATTCAACGCCCTCTATTTTTTCCTTTTTGATGCCTTCCTGAATCAAGCGCATATTGTTTGTGCTGAGCGGGCAGATATCGGGACAGTTTGTGAAGATATAATTGACAACAACCAGTTTTCCTTTAACAAATTCCGGAAATATGGTGCTGCTGCTTTTCTGATCGACAAGCTTGAATTGTGCATTCCCCAGATCATCGACAATCGGAAGTTTTTCTGTGCAGGAAGAAAAGATGATTCCTGCGATTAAAAGCATCAATAGTTTTTTCATTTATCTATTACTTCCTTCTGATCTTAAATAATAAATTTGTTCACATAACAATAATAAAAATTAACTTGTGCAATCGGAAGAATGTTTCACCTTCGGAACGAATCGGAAGAGTAAATTCCGGGATCCCTTTTCATATAAATTGATGCTGAAGTTGAAGTACATCAAAAAAAAAGATATTGTTGTGTGTCAAAAATGCCTAATAAATAGAAGGAACTCTCCATGTTAAAGAATTACAAATTTTTGCTGTTCTTTTTTACTCTCTTGATTACAAGCGGTGTAATGATAGCCCAGGCGAATAAACTTTCCGGTATTGTAACAGATGCCGCTACGGGAGAAAAATTATTCGGAGCCAGTGTTTTTATTGCAGACCTAAATATTGGCTCTGTAACAAATATGGATGGATATTATTCTATAGATAACGTTAAAGACGGAACATATCAGGTTACGGTTAGCTATATCGGTTATTTAAAACAAAACAAGAATGTTAAAATTACTGCCGATACAAAACTAAACTTTTCGATGGAGGCAAGCTCTGTTATTCTGGGCGAAACTGTTGTTAAAGGTACAAGAGCCGTTCTAAGAGAAACTCCCGTTGCTTTTACTGAAATTAAGGGAGAGCAGCTTGAATTTAAATTGGCTTCGCGCGATGTGCCGATGGAATTAGCTGAAACACCCAGCGTTTATGCTTCGCCGGGTGGTGGTGGTGCCGGTGACGCAACTTTATTTGTACGCGGATTCGATCAAAGAAATGTTGCAATTATGGTGAACGGTGTGCCGGTAAATGATATGGAAAATAAATCGGTTTATTGGTCCAACTGGCAGGGACTTGGAGATGTAACTGATAATATTCAGGTGCAAAGAGGATTAGGCGCATCTCCATATTCTGTCAGCGCTGTCGGCGGATTGATAAACATGACAACTAAGGGTGTGGGCAATGAACAGGGATTCGTTAAACTCAGATCTGAATATGGGTCAGGCAATCTCAGAAAGAGTAGTCTCTCTTTCCATCAAAAACTTTCGAGTAATTTCGCAGCTACAGCATTCGTTTCCAGAAGAACATGGGACGGATATATATTGGGTACTTATGCGGATGATTGGACATACTTTTTTTCTGTAGGCGGAATTTTTGGTAATCACTCTATAGAATTAACCGGTCTTGGAACACCACAAGAACATGGCATGCGCGGTACGCAGATGTATTTTGTAAGTACAAATCCCAAAACACAAACATGGGAAAAAAGAGGTCATCAATACAATCCAAATGTTGGTGTTATGAACGGGAATGTGTGGAATGACAGAATCAACAAATTTCATAAACCCTCCTTCAATTTGAATTGGAACTGGCAGATAGATAAAAAATCTACTCTATCAACCGTAGGATATTTTTCATTTGGACGGGGATACGGCACTTCGGGAATAGGTTCCTTTGCTTCTTACAGAGAATATGACGGATTAGAAGATTATGACGCGATATTTATCAAGAACAGTTCCGCTTCGGCTATAGATACAAGATATTCTTCAACTCTTCACAAAGCATCATCAATAAGAGTTAACTCCATTAACAATCATAATTGGTTTGGTTTACTCTCAACATTCACACATAGATTTTCCGATATGCTCACTTTAACTGCGGGTATAGATGGAAGATTGTATACCGGAATTCACTATCAGGAAGTAAGGGATTTACTTGGTGCCGATTATCACCTGGACAACAAGGATGTGAACAATCCAAACAGATTGACGGTTGTAGGCGATAAAGTTGCTTATTATAATGATACATATGTAAGACAGATAGGTGGATTCGGACAAGTGGAATATAAAACCGGTGAGTTAACAACGTTTTTAAATCTTTCTGCTTCAACTACAGCAAATCAAAGAAAAGATTATTTCTTATATAAAGCAAATGATCCGTTTAATACAACGGATTGGCAAAACTTTGTTGGATACACAGCAAAGACAGGTGCGCGTTATAACCTGGATGAGAACCACAGTATCTTTACAAACATCGGTTACTTTTCAACCGCTCCTCTTCCCAATACAATATTTACTAGAAACACAAACGTTATTTCAAAGGGCGCCGTTAACGAAAAAGTTACAGGTCTAGAGCTAGGTTATGAATACAATTCCTCGTTTATGGATATAAACGCTCACGGATTTTACACAAATTGGAAAGACAGAGCAATGGTTCCTTTTGCCGTTTACACAACAATTACAGATCCCGTTACGGGGCTTCAATCAACTTCAACTTCATACGTAAATGTTGTTGGTGCCAACGAACTACATTACGGTGCCGAGCTTGAGCTCTCCATAAAACCGATGCGCAAACTTACAATCAGTACGGTAGCTTCTGTAATAAACGCTAAATATACAAACGACGTTGATGCCGCTATATGGCCGGAAGAAGATCCTACAAAAATTACAATGGTAAGAATATATTCGGAAAATTTATTCGTCTCGCAATTCCCTCAGCAGCAACTTGTTCTTAAACTGAATTACAGCATTTACATCGGAGCGGGATTAAATTTGTTCGTCAATCCCGTTTACAAATTTTACGGAAGACACTTTGCCCGCTTCTTTGTTGACGACAGAACGAATCCTAATGACAGAGAACAACCGTGGAGAATACCGGATTACAACATTACCGACTTGCATTTTGGATTTACATATTATTTAACGGATTTCTTTGTTAAAAAAATCAATCTCAACTTTCACATCTTCAATTTACTTAATAACAATAATTACATCGTTGAGGCAACAGACGGACCCTCATCCTCTCAGTATGGACAGGCGCATTCTTATGAGTCTGCCAAAGGTTTCTTCGGACGCGAAAGATGGTACAACGTTGGCGTAGCTTTTAATTTTTAGTTTGATGCTGTCTATTTATGAAGAGGCGCGTAACAGTTGCCTCTTCTATTTTTTAATAATAATGAGGTTGAATCATCTGAAAAACATATTTTATCTTCTCGAACCCGATTTATCGGGCGAGAAATCTTTGCTTTCGATAAGATTTCTCAATCGCGTCGCTCCTTCGAAATGACTTACTGGAATTTTTAAAAGGTCTATGTAAATAAATATTTAGCTTTTATTAACAGCACTTTATTCTGAAAATTCTTACTTTTGTTTCGCTTATGTATAGACGATTAAAAAATTACAATAAACTAATGAGGTCATTATGAAAAAATTTTTACTTTTGATTTTTGTTTTATGCTTTAGTGTTAGCTTTGCCCAGACAACTTATCTAAATGAAAATTTCAGCTATAACCCAGGACAATTAACTGACGCTGGCGGCGGTGCAAATGTTGGCGGCGGAAATTGGATAACAAATACAGGAACAGGAAACTATTTACAAATTTCATCTGGTAGTTTGTCGTATACTGGTTACCCTTCTTCGAACATAAATAATAAGCTTGACGTAGTTTCAAGTACTAGTTCTGCAGAGGATACATACAGATCATTTTCAACCGTTACAACCGGAAATGTGTATGCTGCATTTTTACTTAATGTTGCAAATTCTACTGGACTTACCGCTACGGGTGATTACTTCGCCGCTTTTATACCAGCAACCAGCACAAGTTCTTATGCCGGACGTGTATATATTCAAACGGGAACAACAGCAAACCAATTCAGAATGGGTTTAAGATACAATAGCGCCGATGCTTCTGTTACCTATAGCACAACTGACTTAAACGTTGGCACCACTTACTTAATAGTTCTTAAACATCAGATTATCGCGGGTACACCTAATGATGTTGTCTCTTTATTTATTAATCCGGTTATTACTGGAAAAGAACCTGTTGCGAACTTAACAGCCACTTGTATTGGCACAACTAGCACCACTGGCGATATCGCAGATGTAGGTAAATTTGGAATTAGACAAGGTAATGCTGGTACTCCAAATGCTTCTATTGATGGAATAAGGGTTTCTGATAATTGGGGATTAGCGGTAAATGGTACTCCAACAGCTGTTGAGGAAAAGAATTCTGTTCTTCCAACAAAATTTGATTTATCACAGAATTATCCAAATCCATTTAATCCATCAACAGTAATAAAATATCAGGTTTCGCAAAATAGTTTTGTTAATGTAAATGTTTACGATGTTCTTGGTAATCAAGTCAGAATTTTAGTACGAGAAGAAAAAGCCGCAGGCAATTATGAATTGAGATTCGATGCAAGCAGCCTGCCGAGCGGAGTTTATTTCTACAGCATTCAAGCCGGATCTTTTACACAAACCAAGAAGATGATTTTAATGAAATAACAGTCTTAGAAATATGAATTTCAAAAGGCGGGGCTCTGAAAGCTCCGCTTTTTTTATAAACCTAAATTCGTCGAGAGCTAAAAACTGAAAAACCCCGTTATTGATACAATTGATACTACTGCAAAAACATTCGGGGTCTGAATTGCGGAAAGAGTGTGTCCTGATTTCAAGTCATTTATCCTTCCATACAATCAAACCTCTTGCATTAACGCCGGTCATCAAAATATCTCGTGCTTAGTTTAAACGATTCACAAATAAAATCGATTATTAGTTTTAGAATATATTTTTATTGAGGCGTTTATGAAAAAGTTATTGTTGTTCATTCTATTTCCAATCTTGGTTTCTTTCGCGCAGATTTCTATTTCTACCGGTAGTAGTGTAAATGAAAATTTCAACAGCATGGGTACAAGCGCAACGGCAACTTTGCCGGTAAATTGGAAAGTAGAAAAAAACACTAATGTTAGAACCGTTGGGAGTTACAGTGCGGCAGCCAATGCAAGTAATCTGGCTGGTGGCGTTAATATGTCCACCTCAGCCACCAATGGTATCTATAATTTTGGATTATCCACAACAGACAGAGCTATCGGCGGTATATCTTCGGGCACAGCCTCAAAAAGTGTTAACGTCTTTGCATACTTTCAAAACAACGGAATAGCAACCATTACTCAAATAGACATATCTTATGATGTTGTGAGATTTCGAAATGGCTCGAACATTGTTGGTTTTTCTATTCAATTATATTATTCAACGGATGGATCAACATGGATTTCTGCCGGACAAAATTTTTTATCAAGCTTTAGTCCCAATGCGGACAACAACGGTGCGGCAGTCGTCCCGATTGAAGCGAAACAGATCTTGAATCAAACAGTTAGCGGATTATCAATTCCTCAAAACGGGAATTTGTACCTAGCATTTAATTATTCAGTTACATCCGGATCAATTACCTCAAATGCTCAGGCACTGGGAATAGACAATTTTGTAATGAACAATATTCTTTCCGGCAGCGGTGTTACGGCACCTAATGCACCGGTTGGATTTTCAGCAACAAATATTTCTAAAACCGGATTCAAAGCAAATTGGAGTAGTTCTTCCGGTGCTACTGGTTATCTGCTTGATGTATCAACAACAGCCGGCTTCACCAGTTTTGTCACCGGCTATGAGAATAAAAATGTCGGTAATGTATTAAGTTTTGATGTCACCACTTTAACACCCAACACCACATATTATTATAGAGTACGCGCTTCGAACAGCGTTGGAGCCAGCGGCAGTTCAAACAATATTTCCGTAAACACGCTATCCATTATTACACAGGTACAATTTAATGGAGTAAGCGATGCCGTTATTAAATCGGCCGGGACATATAATCTTGTGTTATCGATAACGGATCCGGACTTAACTAACGCAACATCATGTTCTGTAACCTTTGTTGCGGATTCAAGTACGGCAACGGCTTCATATTTAAATAATTTTTCATCACAGACCGTAACTTTTCCGGCAGGAAGTTCGGCAAATCAGCAAATAGTTTTTACGATTTCCGATATCGGTGGAGCTGAACCGGCAAAGAAAGCATTTCTGCAAATTCAAAGTGTAAGCGGTGGAATATCAGCACAAGCAGGAACACAATCAAAATTCAAACTATCCATAACCAGCGGCGTTTACAATGCATATTACTCAACTATATCAAATGGGTTAACCGGTGCGGCACTGAAATCTGCTTTGTATAATCTGATAAAAAACCACACTAAATATCCTTACACAGATAGCGGCACTGATGTCTGGAAAATGTCGGAAGCAAGTGATGAAGACCCTAAAAATCCAAATAACATTATTGGTATCTATTCCGGCTTGTCAATTACAAAAAGCTCAATAATAAATGGTACAACAACAAGATATTGGAACAGAGAACATGTCTGGTCACAATCTCACGGAAATTTTGGAACCGTGCCCGGAGCCGGAACAGATGCTCATCATTTGCGCCCGGAAAATCCAACCGTTAACAGCGCAAAAAGTAATTTAGATTTTGATAACGGAGGAAGTCTGGTTTCAAATGGCGGCGGAAGTAAAAACGACAGCGATTCATGGGAACCTCGCGATGAAGTCAAAGGCGATATAGCGAGAATGATTTTTTATATGGCAACAAGATATATGGGCGACTCCGGCGAACCTAACTTGCAGGTTGTTGATTATATACCGAGTTCACCAAATAATGAACCCCGATATGGAAAGCTCTCGACACTGCTTGTCTGGAATCAACAGGATCCGCCGGATGCATTTGAGATGAACAGAAATAACGTAATCTATTTTTATCAACGCAATAGAAATCCTTACATAGATCACCCCGAGTGGATTTCCGCAATCTGGGGTACTCCATCGGATGTCAAAAATAATTATGAGAATTCAATTATAACTGAGTACGCGTTATATCAAAATTATCCAAACCCGTTTAACCCGGAAACGGTTATCAGCTATCAGCTGGCGGAGAGCAGTTATATAACTTTAAAGGTCTTCGATATACTGGGACGCGAAATAATCACATTAGTCAGAGAAGCCAAGAACGCAGGGATTCATCATTCTAAGTTCTCCACTCTTCACTCTACACTTACCAGCGGTGTTTATATTTATACGATTAACGCAAAAGCAATTGACGGCGAAAAGGAGTTCCATAAATCGGCCAAGCTTGTGCTGATGAAATGAGTGCCAAGTTAAGCTTGGACAAATCTAATCGGGTGCGGTGGGAAAATGC
>CAYTUV010000002.1:0-184132 GCA_964441505.1 uncultured Melioribacter sp.
AAGATAATGTTTCTACGCCGCAAGCGGCGGGGAACTTACCCCGTAGCGAATTAGAACCCGAATTGTACTTTGCTTGGTGAGACATTCTATACAGTTTATTCCCAAAACTGTGTTGAAGAGACATATATTGTTTCAATGATGATGCGGTTGTTCTAAAACATATTTTTTAATCTTTGCAATCAGATTGACCCTTGAGATACCGAGAATCTCAGACGCTTTTGTTTTGTTGTGGTTTGTAAATTCGAGCACCTGCTTTATGTGATGCTTTTCAACCTCTTCCAATGTTTGGGGAAGTATTTCTTTATCAAGATCATGATAGCCGTTATTTACACCCAAGAAATAATTGGGGAGTGATTTTTTGTGCAACTCGTTGGTACCTTCAACAATTATCGCGCTGTTGATAAGATTCATTAATTCTCTAACATTTCCGGGAAAAGAATATTGTTTGAAACAATTTAAAACCGGCGCTGAAATTCTATCAACATTCTTCCCATACTTTTGATTGAATTTCCTGAGGAAGAAGTTTGAGAGTAATTCTATATCTCCTTTACGCTCTCTAAGCGGTGGAATGCTGATTGAATTAATATTTAATCTGAAGAAGAGATCTTTTCTAAAATTTCCATTTTTAATCTCTTCAAACAAATTTTTATTTGTTGCGGCAATGATTCTTACATCAGCTTTAATATTTTTAGTGGAACCCAATTTGTAAAACTCTTCTTCCTGTAAAACTCTCAACAGTTTAACCTGAATAGGTAAAGAGAGTTCACCAATTTCATCAAGGAATAAAGTGCCGCCGTTAGCTTCTTCAATAAATCCGATCTTCTCGCTCGAAGCTCCTGTGAAGGCACCTTTCTCATGTCCAAAAAATTCGGAAGAGAACAACTCTTGTGCAAACGCTCCGGCATTGACGGCAATAAATTTTTTATTTCTTCTATCACTTATCTTATGAATTGCTTGTGCTATTAATTCTTTTCCTGAACCGCTCTCTCCCCAGATTAAAACGCTATTATCTGTTGATGCGAATTTCTCTGCGTAGAGAAAAATTTTAACCATCTTTTCATCATTGGTAATGATGTCTTTAAACACATCCTTATGTGCAATTCCCTCGAACGATAATTTTTCCAGTGAATCGATTTCAACGTGGTGAAATTTTCTTGATTCCAGTGATTCGTCAATAGTCCGGATAAGCTTTTCTTCTTCTATCGGTTTCAGCATGTAATCATAAGTGCCGAGTTTCATGGCCGAGATGGCAAGATCAATATCTTCAACCCCTGTAAGAACAATTGTAGTGACATTAATCTTGTTTTCGGAGATATATTTCAAAATATCAAGACCAGTTACATTCGGCATATCCATATCAAGGAGAAGGACTTCAAATTTTTCGCGTGTTAAAAGATCGCAAGCCTTAGTGCTGTCCTGAAGAGTTTTGATTTCATATTTCCCTGACTGCATTAGAAATACATTCAGGAAATTTAGTACTGCCTGATTATCGTCAACTAAAAGAATCTTGTGCATATCTATACTTTATGTTTTACGGGAAATCTGATAGTAAATTTTGAACCAACACCAACTTTAGATTCTACCTCTATTCTTCCATCGTGATCTTTAATTATTCCATAAGTGATTGAAAGTCCCAGACCGGTTCCGCCTTTGTTTCGTTTAGTAGTAAAGAAGGGATCAAAAATATTTTTGAGAGTATTATCATCCATCCCCGAACCGTTATCTTCAACAACCAGACTAACTTCGTTCTTCTTCTCATCATATCCGGTTTTTATTTTGACAAGACCGTCTTCATTTTCAATGGCTTCGGCTGCGTTCATTACCAGATTAAGTATAACCTGTTCCAGTTTATTGCTGTTGCCGGAGAAGGTGGGAAGATATTCAGTAAGTTCAACTTCCAACTCAGCAAATTTTTTAACATGCTTACGTGTTAACGTCAGGTTGTTTTTAATAATATAGTTGAGATCAACTTCGTCAACTAACGAGCCATCATCCTTCTTGGCAAAATTGCGGAGGTCTCCAATAATTTTTTTAGTTCGATTTGCACCATTAATCATATCATCAACCAGCGTTGATATATTATCCTTGAAAACATCATAATTCAGACGCGCAATTTTCAAATCCTTGTTTTGAAAATAATGATCTTCAAGGATCGGAAAAATATCCTGAAACGATTCCTGAATGATTTTCAGATTCCCGAGTATAAATGTATTTGGATTATTAATCTCATGAGCAACTCCCGCCACCAATTTGCCGAGAGAAGCAAGTTTATACGACTGCAGAAGCTGTGCTTCCATTCTTTTTTGAAGAGTTATGTCATGGCAGACTTCCAATACGCCTTCCACGTTTTTGTTCTGATCAAATATTGGATAAGAACGAAGCATAAAGTATTTATCACCCGTCTCCCTTTCAAAAGCAACATGCTCGGCTGTCTCGAATGTTTTTACGGCAGGACATTTATTGCATCGTTGATCCAGGTTAAAAAGTTTCTTGTGACATTTACCTGCATCACCTATCTCATCCTTATTCGACATTGTAATATTAAATTCTTGATCGATTACAACTATTTTATCTGTTATCGCACTGAAAAAAGTACGTAGTTTTTCTCTTCTTTTATTACACTCATCTGTTATTTTTAATAATGCTTCGTTCTTGGCAATAAGAATTTTTTGCTGTTTCTCCAGATTAATTGTCTTTTCCGATTCTTCAATTTCACGGGAGAATTTATTAGCAATCTCATCTATCATTCTCTGTTCTTCTTCAAGAAACCCGTTCTTCGCTTTCAGAAGGACTTTTATAGAGCCGTAATTTTTCCCATCAACGTATATATCCGAATTGAGCGTCATCTTTATCTCATCGGGGGGATAATCCTTCGGACCAAATGATTTTTTCCCGATTTCAAAATTAATGATGGTTTGTTCCGGGAATTGAAAACCGGCACGGACATGTTCTATGCATTTTTCAAAAGATTCATCTAATGATCTTGTTACCTCCAGCTCTTTACTAACATTATAGAGACACTGTAATTCCTTAACTCTCTCATTAAGCTCATGCTCAATTCTTGTAATCTGGACTATCTTTTCATTCTTGGTCAGAATGATATACTGATGATCCTTATCCTTCAGAGGAAATAAAATGAACTCCTCGTTCAATCCCGGAAAGCTAATGGTCTGATGGGTCAGGCTGGATTTAGCTAAACCTACTGTTTCTTTGAGAAGCTTTGTGCTTCCACTTTCTGCTTTTTTACCGACGGGTTGAATAGACAGATCAATCGAGATCCCTTTCAAAATTTGTTTGAGCGCGTGTCCCTCAAACACAACATTACCATCGCAATCGAATATTACAACATGATCGAACAAATCATAGATCAATTTGTAATTGGTCGTGTTAATCATAACGATTAAATCAGCTGCATTTTTATATTACTAATGTAATAGTTTTCCGGGAAATGAATAACTGGTTTTATTGGATCAAAAGTCGTCAGGTCTGAATCATATATCGAGAAAGAGTATTTCATCTCGGAGAAATCAGAAGATGATAACCTGTCTACACACGATTTATCTAATTCAATTCCGTGATAAAATCTATTAACATTTCTAATCTCTTCAAATATTTCTTTTATTGTAGAATGATTGAACCCTTTTGAAAAACATCCGGCCAGTAATTCAATTATTTCCCAATTCGAATATCTATTCACACGGTTAATGATTTTGTTCGCTTTTTGGACTGTATGATCGCAACGCGTATATGTTCCATCTTGCTCTATATATGTAAGCGCAGGCAGTACAACATCAGCCTCGAGGACGGTATTCGTATAGAAAGAATCACTGACTAAAAGAAATTCAACATCGCTGAAATATTTTCTGTTGGTTTCATCGGTAAAGGGATCTTCACCGAAAATCAGAACCGCTTTGATTTCACCGCGTTTCATTTTTTTCTCTATGTCAACTTCTTTGAATATCGGGTTTAAATTTCTGCCCCATTTATTTCTGATTTTTTCAATCTGATCCTTGTGCGAGAACTTAACATAACCGGGCAGGTAATTTGGTGTAACGCCCATGTCCATCAGGCCTGTTGAGTTACAATAATCTCTGAGTAAAATAATTCCGTTGCGTTTCTTTTGCACTCTCCCCGTCATCAATAGGAAATTAGCTACTGCTTTGAGATCGTTATTAGATTTTTCACGAGTGGAATCGATGTTATAGATGAATATAATATTGGAGCTTGGATTTTGCATCATCTCTACCAGGCGGAAGAACTTATCATTATCAATATTAATTGTGCGGAGTGCATCCTCCAGATTCATTCTGACGATTTTTTCTTTGAACTCCTCGAATAATTTTGTGTTCGAATCGATAAAGCGTTTATCAACACGCCCATCTCCTATGCATGCCTTCATCAACGAATCAAGAAGCTGTGTGTTTGTACCTTTTGTGCTATCGACCCAAAGATCTGCATGACGTGTTAATTTTATTTCAGATGAATTGATGACAATTAGTTTCGCTCCTTTCTTTTGTGCTTCCTTGATCTTTAATTCCATCACCAGATTTTCTTCCGACAGATTCGAATTTATAACAACAATCACATCAGAATTTTGGAGATCGTTCATCTTGGCTGTTGAGACTGTCAGACCCAGCGAATCGTCAAGCGTTTCCAGCTCTTTCTCCTGAAATAAATTTGAGAAGCTGCTAATATTATTATTCTTTAATCCGACGCGTGAAAATTTTTGAAGAAGGTATAGCTCTTCATTGGATAATTTTGGCGAAGCGAAAACAGCAACCGAATCTTGACCGTATTTTTCGATTATTTCTCTTATCTTTTTCTCGGTATAGATTATGGCTTCATCAATATTAACTTCGTGTACCAGCCCATCGCGTCTGATGATCTGAGTATTCACACAATTACGATCCATCAAATATCTATGGCCAAATCTTCCCTTGATACACAGATAACCCCTGTTGTGAGTATTCTGAATCTGATCCGTAGAATTGGAGACATAAAAAATATCATCATTGATTTTTTTGTAGTTCACTTTACAACCCACAGAACAAAAGCTGCAGACAGTTTCATGGTTTTCTTTTGGAAGTGTACCAAGAACTTTGAAAGGAAATTTTTCACTTATGGCTCCGGTGGGACACACATCAATACAATTACCACATGCAATGCAATTTGTTTCAAGCAGCGGTTTTTCCATTGATGGCTTAACGACTGATTTGAATCCTCTGTACACGAATCCGAGCGCAGAGACCTTAAGAACTTCGGCACAAGTTCTGACACACTTACCGCAGTTGATACATTTATTCGGATCTAATGAAATGAGTGGATGGCGGTTATCGACTAAATATTTTTTTGTTTCACCGATCAGCCTCGAAATATCAAGATCATATTCTTCTCCATACTTCCTTAGAGAGCAATCGTGATATTCGGAACAGCCGCATTCCAGACAGCGCGCGCACTCGTTAAAAGTTTGTTCTTCCGTTATCCCCTTTTCGACTTCTTCGAAGTTGTGAATTCTATCGGTCACATTTAGTTCGACAAGTTTTTCCCGAGCCAGTTTTTTGATGTGCGAAAATTCTCTTTCTGATAATTCACCGAATCTATGTTTGAAGCTAAGGAATTTGCTTTTGGCTAATTGTGCTTTCCCAGTTTCCAGATAACTCATTATTGATTGAGCTGCTTTTTTCCCCTGAGCGATTGAACTGATTGCAGTTAAGGGTCCGGTAACAACATCTCCGCCTGCAAATACACCCGGAATGGTTGTTTCAAATGTTGACTGGTTTATTGTTACGGTTCCCCATTTTTCCAATGCGCAGTTTTTATCCTGATCGATAAATGATGTATCAACTTTCTGTCCGATAGCGCCAATGATGAAATCACAATCGATGATATATTCCGATCCTTCAATAGGGACGGGCTGTGGTCTCTCTCCTGCTTTTTTTGATTCCAATTTCTGTTTCAAACATTCAATGCCTTTTAGCTTGTTATTTTCCGAGATGATAGACTTCGGATTCGTCAAAAAGAGAATTTCAATTCCTTCATGCTGAGCCGCTTCGATTTCTTCCTGATTGGCAGGCATCTCCTTAATACTTCTTCTATAAACTATCTTCACTTTATCTGCGCCGCATCTGAGAGCGGTCCGGGCTGCATCGATTGCTGTGTTACCTCCTCCAACAATGATAACTGTTCCGTATAGTTTAGGTTTTACACCCATCTCAACATCACGCAGGAAATCTATACCTTTGAAAATTCCCTCCGTTATGTCTTCATCTTTTAATCCCATCGTCGCGGCTTTATGCGCACCAACCCCGATAAATATCGAATCATAACCGTCATTAAAAAGACTGTGAACAGAAAAATCTTTTCCTAATTCCAGACCAGTCTTAACACCAACACCAAGGTTGAGTATCCAATTTATCTCTTCATCCAGTATTTTTTTGGGAAGGCGGTACTCCGGAATTCCGTATCTGAGCATTCCACCGAGTTCAGGGAGTTTCTCAAATATTGTTGGTGAATATCCTTCCAATGTGAGATAGTATGCGCATGTTAATCCGGCAGGACCACCACCGATAATTGCTACTTTTTTGTTGTTACGTTTTTTGACTTCGGGAATCCACATTTCTGTTTTATCAATATCGGCTATATATCTTTTTAGATAGTTACAAGCGACTGGCTCATCAACAAGATTTCTTCTGCATGCGTTTTCACAATCTCTTACACAAACCCTCCCTATAGATAGCGGCAATGGATTATTTTCTTTCACGAGTTTAATTGCTTCTTTGTACTTCCCCATTGATGTAAGTGCTATGTATGCCTGGGCATCTACACCAGCGGGACAATTATCCTTACACGGGCCAATACAATCAGCGTAATGATTTGAGAATAAAAGTTCGAGAGCGGTTTTACGGGAACTCCTTACCTTTTCATTGTTAGTACAAATTTTCATTCCATCCCTAACCATTGTTGAGCAGGAAGGAATCAGTTTGTTCGATCCGTTCACTTCAACAACGCAGAGAAAGCATGAGGTAAAATGTTCGGTTCTTTTATCGTGACATAAAATTGGTATCGCATCTAATTTGTTTTCATGAACTGCTTCTAATATAGTCTTATCCGGATCTGTCAGAATTTCTTTTCCGTTTATCACTACTTTAATTTTTTCCATAACCAGTCCTCAGAAGAAAAATTAGTTTTTAATTACAGCATCTAAGTTGCACACATCAAAACAGCGTCCGCATTTAACACACAATTCCTGATTGATATAATGAGCAGTCTTTTTAGCTCCTGTAATCGCACCGGTGGAACAAGCTTTAATGCATAGTCCGCAGCCCTTGCAATTATCAGGATGAATGGAATATTCGATAAGAGCCGCGCAATTATGAGCCGGACATTTTTTATCATGAATATGTGTTTCGTATTCTTCTCTGAAATATTGAATTGTAGTTAATACCGGATTCGGTGCCGTTTGTCCTAATCCGCAAAGACTGCTGTTCTGGATTTTGTAAGCAAGGTCTTGCAGCAATTCAATATTGCCATCTTTTCCCTTTCCGTCCGTAATTCTTTCAAGCACTTCCAACATTCTCTTCGTCCCGATTCTGCAGAAAGTGCATTTACCACAAGATTCATTTTGAGTGAAGTTCAAGAAATATCTTGCCAGGTCAACCATGCATGTTGTCTCATCCAGAACTATCATTCCGCCGGAACCCATGATGGCACCAGTTCGAACAATTTCATCATAGTCGATTTTTAGATTGCCCATACTTGCGGGAATGCATCCTCCGGATGGTCCGCCCATCTGAACGGCTTTGAATTTTTTGTCATTCTTAATGCCGCCGCCAAGATCAAAAACAATTTCATTAATTGTCATTCCCATTGGTACTTCTGCTAAGCCACTTCTTTTAATTTTGCCGGCAAGCGCAAAAACTTTTGTCCCTTTGCTCTTTTCTGTACCGAGTGCAGCGTATTCCTGCCATCCGTTATTGATTATCCATGGTACGTTAGCAAACGTTTCAACATTATTGATGTTCGTTGGTTTACCCCACAATCCTTTATGAGCAGGAAACGGAGGACGCAATCGCGGCACTCCCCTCTTTCCTTCTATTGATGCCATCAGCGCAGTTTCTTCTCCGCATACAAATGCACCGGCACCTTCCTTAATTTTTATTTTGAAACTGAAGTTGGAACCAAAAATATTTTCGCCTAAAAATCCTTTTGTCTCACACTGCCTGAGTGCATTCCGCAATCTTTTAATTGCCAGCGGGTATTCAGCACGGCAATAGATGTACCCTTCATCGGCACCGATTGCATACGCTGCAATCATCATTCCCTCAAGTACAGAATGCGGGTCACCTTCTAATACGCTTCGATCCATGAATGCGCCGGGATCTCCTTCATCAGCATTACAAATAAGATATTTTTTATCGCTCTTTTCCTGATAAGCAAATTTCCATTTTTGTCCCGTTAAAAATCCCGCGCCACCACGACCGCGTAATCCAGATTTAGTTATCATTTCAATCAGTTCTTCAGGTGAGTGATTCATCAAAACTGTTTGAACCGCTTTGTAACCGTCATATTTCATATAATCTTCAACAGAGGTAGGATCGATTACACCGCAGTTTCTTAAAACAATTCTTTTCTGATTTTTTAGAAAATCCTCTTCTTTGGAGATATCTTTACTTTTTATAATCCATTCAATTATAGGATGGTCATTAATCAGATGTTCGTTTACAATTCTTCCGACCTTATCAACCGTTACATTTGAGTAAAGACAACTGTTTCCGTTATCAACAATTTCAACGAGCACTTCTTCGTAGCACATTCCCATACAACCGGTTTCGTTGAGTTCAACATCAAGTTTCTTTGAATCGATCTCATCTTTCAACTTATTATATACTAATTCACCGCCGGCGGAGATGCCGCATGTTCCAAGTCCAACTTTAATCGTTTTCATATTGCTACTCAAATTAGTTCTTCGGTTTTATACTTCTTGATTATTTTTTTGAGTTTGTCTTGTGTGAGATTTCCATGTGTAGTGTTATTAATCATGATCACCGGGGCTAACGAACAGCAGCCCAAACATGCAACAGATTGCAAACTGAAAATATCGTCCTCGGAAGTCTCGCCAACTGCAATTCCCAGTTCGTCTTGCAGTACAGACAAAATGCTCTTGGCTCCGTTAACATGGCATGCGGTGCCCTCACAAATCCGGATCAGATTTTTGCCTAACGGTTTCAGCCTGAACTGTGAATAGAAAGTGATCACTCCATAAATATCTGCGGCAGGGATATTGACGAGTTCACTTATATAATAGATTATCTTTTCCGGGATATAACCATACGAATCCTGCGCTGCCTGAAGTAATGGAATCAATGAACCATTCTGATGTCTTTTGTTGATCAAGTCAATTTTGAAATCGAGAATGCTTGGTTTTTCTTGAGTTTCTACAGTCGCCATAATTTTCCTCAACAAATGTTTTAGAACAATTAGAAAAAATAAAAACAGATATGGCACAGGAATTCATGTGTCATATCTTGTTACAAATTCTATTTAAGTTAGCATAAAGTTGCTTTGCTAACCGTACCGCATCTACATTTCATAAATATTTATGATCGGGTACTTTTTGATCTTAATAATTCCGTTCAGATTGATCAACTTATTTTCGATAAACTTATCAATCTGGCTGAACTGAGAACCGCTTACCATCATAATAAGGTTGTATCTTCCATTTGTGAAATCACAGTAGACAATATTCTCTGTGAGTTTAAGAACCGGGTAGATATCCTGAATTTTTTCCCGTTCCACTTCTGCTATTACGTATGAGCAGACAGAATGCTTTGAATCTCTTACGGCACCAAGATTCGAACTGTCTGTAAACAAAGAGATACCGGCAGAATTAATAATGTCTCTTATGTTGTCATTTAGAACGGGAACACCGATAGGCAAAAATTCTACATCTTTTATTCCTTCAATCGATCTGACTTCCTTTTCAAAAATTTTTTTACATATCTCCATGGTATCCGCCTGAACCAACAAAAAAATATCAACATCACCTCTTGTCGCATCGCAATAAAGAACGTTCTCCATAGCATATAATTTTTTGTAGACATCGAAGAAATCAGCTTTCTCATTTATTTTAATAAGCATATATGCCGCTGCAGTTTTTGCAACTTCTTTCGATGTGGTTTGTTCAACTACAGTTTGGGAATTCCTATCTAAAATCTTGTTGAGCTCTTCCAACAGTTCGTCGGTATCAAAAGGTTTCTCCAGAAATGCATCTACCCTTAAGTCATCTATCTCGGTTTCTTCCAGCTTATCGGCATAGCCTGTAATATATATCATTGATGCGTTCGGGTATTTCGACTTGATAATTTTGCCGAGTTTGATACCGTCAATATCAGGCAATTGTATATCGAGAACAATTGTGTCGATATTAATTTCATTCTTTTGATAAAGGTCGATTTTATTTAGCGCACTCATCCCGTTTTCACATAATTCAACATCAATCCCTCTTTGGTTAAGACCGATTGTGAGAGATCTTCTTAGGGATGGTTCATCATCGATTAACAAAATTCTTCTTTGCATCTTTGTATTCCTTTATGGTTAATAACTGCCGCACTATAAGCAAAGCTCGTACCACAGAATATCCCGCAAGAAGGAGACCTGTTCGAATGATTTTTTTGAAAGTCTTTTAGCAAATCGTAAATATATTTTACAACGATTCTATAACATACTTGTTTATAGATGGATAGCGATTGTTAAAATATGTTACGATATACAATCACACATCGTATATGGATTCATTCCCCATTGCACAATTTCCCCTTAGTAAATATTAATCGTAATTTTAAAATAAAAATCTATGCTGGCTGAAGAGATAGTTATAGAGCCTATCGGTATTGTTCATTCAGATCTCAAATACCGGTACGAAACCCCCCGTCAGGGAATATTGGCTGGTGGAAATATTTCGGTGATTGAACTGAAACCAAATAATAATTTTGAACAAGCTCTGCAAGACTTAGATGGATTTGAAAGGATTTGGATATTGTATCAATTTCATCTGAATAATAATTGGAAACCGTTAGTCAATCCGCCACGGCACACGAGGAAAAAAGTGGGAGTATTCGCATCACGCGCCCCTTATAGACCAAACCAAATTGGAATGAGTTGCGTCAGGTTGGAAAAAATTGACGGATTGAAAATTTTCATTTCTGAATCGGATATACTCGACGGCAGTCCCGTGATAGATATTAAACCATATCTACCATACTCCGATTCTTTCCCTGATGCGGCTACAGGCTGGGTAAAAAATGATATCGAGAATATTTTAAAAGTTTGTTTTGAACAAGAAGCAATTAAGCAATGCAAATGGCTGAAAGAAACATCGAAAATTAATCTAACCGATTTTGCTCGTCTGCAACTCGAATTCAATCCTACTGATTGTACAAGAAAAAGAATTACAGGAGTGGACGGCAAAAACTCCTCAGGTGAAACTTACGTTCTTGCTTACCGCACATGGAGAATTTTTTATTCCGTAAATGAAGCTGATAGAACAGCAACCATTAGTGAAATTCAATCGGGTTACACCAAAGAAGATTTATTGGATCTTACTGAGGATAAATACGCCGATAAGGATTTGCACCTACGGTTTGGGAAGAAGTTTCATGAACGGGAGAAATAGTTTTTTTGAATTAAATTCTTTTATTTATTTTGCATCAAATGCCTGTTGGAAAAGATGAATAAAAACAAAACTCTATTGATGAGCAGCAGCCTTCTCCTTCTTATGGCAATTGCTCTCATTCATTTATTTAAGAGTACAACGGTAATTTCTTACACCGTAACATTCATAATATCCTCACTGATTTATTTGTTTATTAGCTGGAAGGTTTTTAAGACTGAGATTCCCACTCAACACATTTATTTTTTAATCGCTCTGGCTTTTTTATTGCGTTTAAGTTTTTTAAACACATCTCCTATCGGTTCCGATGATATTTATCGTTATATGTGGGACGGAAAAATTCAAGCGAGTGGAATCAATCCTTATCAGTATCCACCAAACGACGAGCATCTGAATTACTTTCATACAACTCTTCTTCCCAAAGCACTCAATTTTCAGGAGATGAAAACAATTTATTTTCCTCTGAGTCAATGGCTGTTTTACACCGGGTATAAACTAAGCGATGAATCTGTCTGGGGCTATAAACTCCTTCTTTTCCTTTTTGAATTACTTACACTTGCCGGATTATTTCAACTTCTGAAGAAGTTAAAAATTGATTTTAAGTATTTACTTCTATATGTGCTGTGTCCACTCCCGATTTTTCAATTCGCAATAGATGCGCACTTGGATGGCTTTGGTTTACCACTTATGCTGTTTTCATTATTCCTTTATTTCGACAAGAAGAAAATCAGCGCACTAATATTACTTGGTCTTTCTCTTTCTATAAAGCCTGTCGGATTGCTTCTAATTCCGATCTTCTTCCTGAATGAAAAAAATCTGATGGATAAATTAAAAACTGTCTTAGTTCCGCTAACAGCTTTTTTCACACAGTTTATTTTTTATATCTTTTCCACAAACCCGTTTGAAGCATTATTCATCTTCACTAAGAATTGGTATTTCAATGGATTTGTCTTCAATCTACTTAATGAGGTATTCAGTAATAATCAAACTGCTCGTTTGATTTGTGCAATCCTACTTGTACTCTCTCTTATTCCGGTTTATTTCTCGAAGAGAGAGTTTCTCAACAAAATATATCTCGCAGTTTTACTATTAATGATTCTTTCCCCGGTTGTTCACCCATGGTACATTACATGGGTTGCAGTTCTGATACCATTTGCACAAAAGCGAAGCGGAATATATTTCGCAGCAGCCAGCAGTTTAACTGCCATAACTGTTCTGAATTATCAGATCAACGGAGTCTGGAAAGATTACTGGTTCGTTCTAATAATTGAATATGTACCACTTTTATTTTTACTCTTCACTGAGTTAAGTAACAAAAGTGTTCTTAACAGACTTCGCCCAAGTACTAATGGATAATTTTTTTATGGAGTTATAGCAGGATTGAGCTAATTCATTTCTTTGAATTTCCATTCGACTTAAGTAAATGATTAGTATGATCTTTGGATAGCAGCATGAAATTCGAATATATTTTGATTCAAGATTAGAAATTATATTGGACATAAAAGAACGGACTATAAATGCGATACATTTTAGCAATAATCACGACAGTAGTTTTGTTTTACTCCTGTACACCTCAGAAGGAAATCATAAAACCAGAGGAGGGGGAAAAGCCTTCGGTAGTAACTGAGAAAAAGAGAACTATAAATTTCACTTTTGAAATTCAAAGACCTAAGACTAATTCTTCTCTGCGCGGAATTTCAGTTGTTGATTCGCTGACTGCCTGGGCAAGCGGATCAAACGGAACATACCTGCGTACAACAGATGGAGGAAAAAATTGGACTGACGGCAAAGTAAAAGGATTTGAAGCACTCGACTTTCGTGACATTGAAGCATTCGATAAGAACACAGCAATTGTTATGAGCATTGATGCACCAGCTTTTTTCTTTAAAACTACTGATGGCGGCAGATCATGGAAAAGAAAATATATGAACAGAGATCCCAAAATTTTCTTTGATGGAATTACATTTTGGGATGAGAATAACGGAATCGCTTTCAGTGACCCGATTGATGAAAAAATTTTCATCGTCACAACCAGAGACGGTGGTGATACATGGAAAGAAATTTCATCTCTATATATTCCTCAAGCCATGAAGAATGAAAAAGGCTTTGCCGCTAGTGGAACTTCGATTGCCGTTGCGGGAAAAGACCTTGCGTGGATTGGAACAGGCGGTGCCGAGAGATCAAGAATATTTCTTTCTCAGGACGGAGGTGAGAACTGGAGAGTGATGAACACACCAATCATAAGCGGTGCGGCATCACGCGGAGTTTTTTCGATTGCTTTTAAAGACGATATGTATGGAGTCGCCGTCGGCGGCGACTATAAAAACGATAAAGCCAATATTGCCAACTGTGCAATCACTGATGATGGAGGACTGAGTTGGCAATTAATTGATTCCAACCAGCCTGCAGGATTCAGATCATGCGTCGCTTGGAATGATATATTTAAATTCTATCTCACTACAGGAACATCAGGAAGCGATTATTCTCTTGATGATGGTAAGACCTGGACATCAATAAATAGTCTAAGCTATAACAGTGTCGGCTTTTCAAAAAAAGACGGCAGTTGCTATTTCGTCGGCGATAAAGGTGCAATCGCCAGAGTAAGGTTTAAGTAAGATAAGAATGGTTGAAAAGATTTCCAAAATTATATGTTGAGTGAAATTCATGTGGGCATTCTTTGTACCGTTTAAGGTTTTCAATAAATGATTTTGATTGATTGAATGATTCATAATGATTAAGTTTTTACCGGATTTTAAGTTGATATTAACTTAACGGCGTATTTATGAAACGATACTTTTACTCTTCACTTATTTTATTACCAATATTTTTATTTTTTTCCGGTTGTAAAAAAGACGAAGCACCTATTGCACCTCAAAACTATTTACCAAAGATTGAGAGCTTAACTGCAAACCCAACCACTGTATTAATAAGTACGGAAATTACTTTAACTTGTATAGCGACTGATGAGGACGGAGACAACCTAACAATTACTTGATCAGCAAAAAGAGGTACGTTCTCAAATGGAGTTGTTGGAGTTGCAGTAAAATGGGTTGCGCCTTCAACTGCAGGGAAAGATACAATAACTGCTACTGTTAATGACGGCAAACAAACATTACAAGGGAAGCTGGAAATAATTGTTGGAACAATTCCAGCAAGCCCAACATTATTAACACCAACTAATAATGCAACCGAAGTTGCTCTATCACCAACCTTAACTTGGAATGCCGTTAGTAATGCTGTTAGTTATACTTTGCAAGTTTCTTCAAATAATTCTTTCTCAAGTTTTGTTTATAACCAAGGTGGATTAACTAATACAAGTCAACAAATAACTGGATTAATTAGTGGTTCTGAATATTACTGGCGTGTAAATGCCACTAATATTTATGGAATATCTGTTTGGTCAAGTATCTGGACTTTTGGAGTTTCCATGCCTTGTCTTGGATTACCAACTGTCTCATATGCAGGTAAAGTATATAATACAGTTCAAATAGGAGTGCAGTGCTGGTTAAAAGAAAATCTTTATGTCGGCACCATGATACAAGGGAACCAAATTGCAAGTAACAATGGCACAATAGAAAAGTATTGCCCTTACAATGAATCGTCTTATTGTGATAAATACGGTGGCTATTATACTTGGAATGAAGCAATGAATTATATAACAATAGAGAAAGCACAAGGTATATGTCCAAGTGGATGGCATATACCATCATATTCAGAGATGCAAATATTAAGAGGTTCGGTTAACAGCGTTAATGCATTAATGGCGAAAGAGGAAAATTGTATGGCTGGTCCCGGAACAAACACAAGCGGATTTTCTGCATTGTTAGGGGGCGCGGGCAGAAGCTGGACAAATGGTCCTGGGTTCTTTAACATGGCATGTGATGCGTATTTTTGGAGTTCTACTGAGAACGATGTATCGAATGCAATTTATCTTCACCTATATACTAATATTCTCCTTCCTTCAGAAAGTAAAGAGACTTTTTTTAATGTTCGTTGCATAAAGGATTAGGGTGATATAGAATGGTAAATCCAGACAAATATTTGAAAGACTATTTATGGAAATTAATTAAACGCTATGGAAATATTAATCTTTACAAAAAACAACTTGATATACTTAGTGAATGGGAGGGACCATACAGAATAGATACATTAAACAAAGGAGCAACTTTTTTTAAGCTTGTTACTGCAAGTTTTACTCGAACAATGCTAGTTGAATTATGTTTATTTGTATCTGAAAAAGAACAATTCAATATTGACAAATGGTTAGAGAAAGTGAAAATACATTCAAAGTCTCTTAAGCCAACAAGAGCAAGTAGGGGTAATCATCTGAAGGATACTCGCATCATAATAAAGAATAATGAATATCTAAAAATTATCGATGAACATATCTCAAAGCTCTCGAACCATAACAAAACAATAAAAAAACTAATTGCACTCCGTGAAAAAATATTTACACATTATGATTCATCATATTTTAATAATCCCGAAGCTATCTATAAAAAATATTCATTAAATATTTCAGAATTGAATGATTTGAGGAAAACAATAGAAGATATTTTAATGGAACAACATTCATATTTATTTGCATCATCCATTTTCCTGGACGTTTCTAGCTACTCAAATGTAAATGTAATCTTGGAACATACACGTGCTTTTATGAGAATTAGAAAAGATAAAAGCCTGATAATTAATAAAGGATTCAGACCAGCTGATTATTTAGGAGAAGTTTACAAAGAATAATTTTTCATTCCATACACGCCAAACCTTGAAGATCAATAATGACCTTCAAGGTTTTCAAATAAATTACTTTTTCTTATTCAAAATTTCTTCCATTCGGTTCATCACCTTATTCATCTTTGCCATTGTAAGATCAAATGCTTCGGATGAGAGTGGATCTAATCCGGCTTTCTTAATCAATTCAATCGGATAGTCGGAAGAACCGCCTTTTAAGATATTGTAAAACTTCTCAACCGCAGGTTGTCCATCCTTCACAATCTTCTCAGCTAACGCGGTTGCATAAATTAGAGAAGTTGAATACTGATAGACGTAATATGTGTAATTGACAAAATGAGGAATCCACGCCCACTCATTAGCGATATATCCATCAACTACACAAACACCTTCATCATTTCCATAATATTTTTTGACAATGCCGTAATAGATTTTTCCCATATCTTCACCCGTCAGCGGATCACCGTTCTCAATCCGTTTGTGAAGTTCCAACTCGAATTCGGCAAATGAAGTCTGACGGAATATTGTTGTGCGAAGCAGATCGAGATATGTGCCGAGCAGGTAAAGTTTCTCCTGATCGGTTTTGACTTTATTAACCATATAATTATTGAGAAGTGTTTCGTTTATTGTAGAAGCTATTTCCGCAACGAATGTTGCGTACTGAGCATCCACAAATGTCTGGTGTTTGTTCGAGAAATAACTGTGCATCGTATGTCCCAATTCGTGTGTTAAGGTCGAAACTGATTCGTAGTCATCAGTCCAATTCATCAAGATGTATGGATGAAAATCGTACTGCGCTCCGGATGAATAGGCGCCGCTTCGTTTTCCGGTTGTAGGAGCGTAATCGATCCATCTTTCATTAAATGCTTTCGTAACCGTAGAAACATACTCCTCACCCATCGGCTTGAAAACATCAAGCAGAAGATTTTGCCCTTCATCAATTGTATATTTGAATTCTACCGACTGAACCAGAGGTGTATATAAATCATAATAATGAAACTGATCAACACCGAGCATTTTAGCTTTTAATTTCAGGAAGCGGTGCAATGTCGGCAAATTTTTATGAATCTGACTAATCAGATTTTCATAAACAGAGACCGGAATTTTGTTCCCATTCAAAGAACTTTCAAGGACAGTTTTATACTTTCTGTTCTTGGCGTAAAAATAATCCGCGCGGATTTTACCGGCTAAATTTGCACCTATAGTGTTCTGGAATTTTTTATAGTTCTCAAACGTTGAACGCATTACAAGTTCACGGTCAGCACGGTTAGAAACTGTACGGTATTTAGAATAAGCAGAAGAACTTAATTCAACTTCCTCACCTGTTGATAGTTTTACTTTGGCGTTTGGTTTCTCTGCGTTATCAAAGATTCCATAGACTTCATTAGGAGTTGAAGTAACCATTTCAGCGCTTGCCAGAATTTCTTCCTCACGGGCATTTAATGTATGTTCTCTCAGTCGCAGAATATCATCAACAAAAAATTTGAATTCTGCCAGTTCTTTTTTCTCATCAAAGAATTTTTTAATCTTCTCCGTTTCAATTTTCAGAATCTCCGGATTGATAAAAGCTGATGCCTCACCTAGTTTAGTACCGAGTATTGTTGCCTGCTGATTTAATGACTGATTGGAACTAATGCGGAGATCTTCATCTGCAACACGTCCTGAATAATCGGAAAGTTTATAGAAACTTTTGTAGATATTGAAGAACAGGCGGAGTGTTGAATAAAAACTTTCTGCGTTTTCCCCCATCTTGCCTTGATAAGCTTTAAGTCCGTCAATTTGTTTTTCAATCGACTCACGATCCTTCTGCCAATCGTCTATGTTTTTGTAAAGAATGGAATTATCCCATTTGTATTTATCCGGAACGTCTTTGCGTTCTTTATTTTGAGCATAGGCAAATTCTGATGCCATTGTTACCGCCAGTATAATTGTGAAAAATTGTAAAAGGTATTTAATTTTTTCTCCTTACAAATTAATAATTCGACCGGTAAAAAATTAGGGAATAACATTTTAAAATGGGATAGTTCTGTCATCCAAAAATTATTCATCTAAAATTTTTGATAATAATAAAAACCCCCGACTAGTCGGGGGTGTCTAAGCTGGTTTTTAAAATTGATCTTAGTCCTCTTTCTTCGCGTGCATTGAATCCCAGATTGTGTATAGGCAAAGAAGAGCAAACATTACAAATGAGAGTACTTCGGCAGAATTTGATTCAAACCATTCAGTCATAACCCAGTTTGCACCAGTTGATCTAATGATAACACTGACAACGCCCATCAAAGCACCACCGGCAATAAATCCGGATGCTATTAATGTTCCTCTTTCGCGACGTGCATTGTTTAATCCCTCATCTTTGCTTCTTGTTGAAACATAATGAGCTATTAATCCACCAACCATTAGAGGTGTATTAATTTCCTGCGGCAAGTACATTCCCAGAGCAAAAGCTAATACCGGAACTTTCACCATCACTAAAAGCAGTGCTATAACTGCACCGGCAATATATAACATCCATGGTGCCGGCTGATTTGAAAGAAGCGGCTGAATAATTGCAGCCATTGCGTTAGCCTGAGGTGCCGCAAGTCCACCGCCGGCAAATCCATAAATTTTATCGAGAAGAGCGATAATCCATACGACCGTTGCTGCAGAGATGATCGCGCCTACAAATTTCCATTTCTCTTGTTTGTAAGGTGATGAACCTAACCAGTAACCAATTTTCAAATCTGTTACGAATGAACCCGCAACCGATAGCGCTGTACAAACCACTCCGCCAATAATTAATGCGGAAACCATTCCCGTTGGTCCGGAGAGTCCTACAGAAACCAACACAATTGATGAAAGCACTAAAGTCATCAAGGTCATACCGGAGACCGGATTGTTGCCTGTAATTGCAATTGCATTAGCAGCTACAGTCGTGAATAAGAACGACATGATCATTACAATTGCTAATCCGACTAAAGCATGTACTAAGTTGAATACAACACCAAACATGAAGAACAGAAATATTACGACTGCTGTAAGAATGATACCAACAACAATTATTTTCATCGAGAGATCACGCTGAGTACGTAAAGTGTTGCCTCCCAAATTCATACCGCCGAATATTTCTTTTATAGCAAGAGAGAATGCAGAACGAATTACACCCGATGAACGCACAATTCCAATAAATCCTGCCATTGCAATTGCGCCAATACCAATATGGCGAACATAATTTCTAAATATCAATTCGGCAGACATATCTTTAATAAGAAGCTTTACACCGGAGCCAATAGTTACGGTTAGATCCGCGCCGAAGTAAGCTATGAGCGGAACAAAAACGAAATATGATAAAAAGGATCCGGCTACAATAATCGTGGAATATTTTAGACCGATCACATATCCTAATCCAACTACTGCCGCACTTGTATTCAATCTGAAAACCAGTTTGAATTTGTCGGCAAGTACTTCTCCAACACCTATTACACGGGAAGTAAAAATTTCAGACCAGGTACCGAATGTGGCCACCAGAAAATCATAGATACCGCCGATGAGTCCGCTGACGACAAGAATCAATGCCTGCTTACCGCCCTTTTCTCCGGCAACTAAAATCTCGGTCGTTGCGGTTCCTTCAGGGAAAGGAAGTTTACCATGCATCTCGGAGACAAAATATTTTCTGAACGGAACTAGAAAAAGAATTCCTAAAAATCCGCCGAGCATTGAAGCAAAAAACATCTGGAAGAAAGTTGCCTGAAGACCAAGAATGTAAATCCCCGGCAAAGTAAAAATTGCACCGGCAACAACAGCACCTGATGAAGAACCTATAGACTGGATAATAACATTCTGCCCCATTCCGCCTTTCTTGCCCAGGACAGTTGTTAAACCGACAGCAAGAATCGCTATTGGAATAGCTGCTTCAAATACTTGACCGACTTTTAATCCTAAGTAAGCTGCAGCGGCTGAAAAAACAACAGCCATTACAAGTCCGGTGATTACCGAATATGGAGTGACTTCCGGAAAATTAATATGCGGCGACATAATAGGGACATATTCTTCACCGGGTTTTAATTCCGTGTACGCATTCGATGGCAATCCACTTGTTGTTGGGGTTTCGTTTGAAGACATTTAGTTTCTCCTAAATTGAAAGAAGAGTTAATAATTTAATAGCACGCGGATTGAACTGATCAAATAGATTCTAACTGATTTATCTGTTGTTATCAGTTTAATCTGTTAGATCTGTGTGCCATTCATTTTTATCACACGCTATGCGGTATCAAATAAACCGCAAGCATAATTATTGCAGCTAAAAGCGCTGCAAGTTTAGCATTCCTCTTTTTCTTTATAAAATAAAAAGCTATGAGCCACGCAATAAACGCAACCTGAGTTTTGTTATCAGTTACATCGTGTCCGAACGGCCAACCGCCCCACATCTCTCCAAATGCATATCCGTTCATTGCAAATCCCAATGGAAATCCGCCGATGAATAGAATGATAATTGTCCATAGGGCAAGTTTATCAAGTTGCGGTTCTTTATTAAAAAATTCCAATCCAGTCCGGGTTGAAAGCATCATTGCAAAAAACATGGCAAAGATGTGAGGAATCAACACAAAGATAGGAACCGGGTCTTTAAATCGTATAGTTACTAATTTTTCTTTTGGAAGAAGAACAGTTTGGCTATTCTTTGAAAGCTGAATATAGTAATCCAGTTTTTCCAATCGTTTTTGAGCGGGCAAATTCGCAGTAAGTTTCTTAACGCCGGACATCGTAATTGCTGTATAATTCTCTCCCGAATTAAATTTTCGCCAGAACAAAATTCCACTAACTGTTTCATCTCCGATTTCTATTTCCACCGAATAATCCTTTACTGTTTCCTGGCTTCGCTCGAGTTTATATGAGATTTCTTTGCCAGCAAGGTTTACTTTGCCAGAGAGGGGATAAGTAGGGCCGGTAACGCGTTGGTAAACTGCAAATACAAGAGTGCTGATTATAGCAATAATCCAGAATAGTGTTGTTCTTTTCATGCATTACTCGTTTATTTTGTCAAAAGTTTAGGGCAAACTTAGTGAATGTAGGTTTTAGGAACAATCTAAATTTATCACACTTTCCAGTTTGCAGTTGAAAGCTTTTAGTAATACAATTAACGATCATTGAGCCAGCCATGTTAAACTTAATTAACTATTTCGAAGCATTCTGCCCGATGTCAGATCGAGACATCAACTAAGTGTCACCCCGAAATAAAGTTTCCTTCTTCTGCCGGTAAATATTGGGAGAATGATAATAAACTTTGTTATTTTTGATAAGCAACTCATATGAGGAAGATTTTGGATAAAGAGAAATTTATAACCGAATCTCTAAAAGAAAGCAGCGAAGTTAAATTGAAGATGGAAGACGCCTGCAAAGCTGAAATTTTATTGGCAGTGCAGTCACTTGTTGATGCATACCGCGGCGGAAAGAAATTATTACTTTGCGGAAACGGCGGCAGCGCGGCTGACTGCCAGCATATAGCGACTGAACTGATGATACGTTTGAATCATCACATACAGAGACCGGCACTCCCGGCAATTGCTCTTACTACAGATACATCAAATCTTACCGCCGGCGGAAATGATATCGGTTATGAAAACGTTTTTGCACGGAACGTTGAAGGGCTTGGAAACGAAGGAGATGTTCTACTTGCAATCTCGACCAGCGGAAATTCACCAAACATTATTAAAGCAGTTGATAAAGCACACGATAAAAAAATGTTTGTCATAGGATTGCTCGGCAGTAGCGGCGGCAAATTGAAAGACCTTGTTGATCTTCCGATCGTTATACCATCATCCAACACACAACGGATTCAGGAAGGACATATTACTGCCGCACATATAATTTGCGAGCTGGTTGAATCAGAATTGTATGGTTAAACTTTTGTAAGAAATAAAAATCATTCTAGAGTATATTTAACACCAAGTGATGCGCTAGCGCCCGCATACTCCCGCATGAGAATATCGGCTTCTGCAATTAAACTAAATTGTGAATAGATTTTTACATCGACTCCAAAACCTAACAGACCTGTAAACAAAACGTTCTTTCGTTCGGGTGATTCATACATTGGCATGCGCTTTCCTTCATACCAAATCGACACTGCCTCGCCGTTTTGGAATGAGAATCCTGCACCAAGGTGAAGATAGAATCGCCAAATGTTGAGTTTCAAATCGCCCCATATATCGAACATTGAAAAAACTGGATCATTGTTTTTCAACCATCTGGTAGAGAAGTCATCGTAACTATGTCTTGAGTAGTTTATCATACCTCTTACCGAAAATTTTTTGTCGAGTGGATATTCGATACCGGCCGTTAATTGAAATCCGGATTTCCAAGGACCTAAAGTACCGCCGCTTCCACTTACAGTAAATCCACCGGTTGAAGGATTTGCACTGCCTGTTAATAAGAATACCGATAGATTTTTTTCTTGTGCATAATTTGCGGTAACAGATGCCAGTATGAAGATGATACAGATTCTCGATGTAATTATCATTACAAAGCTTTTATAGTTTGATAAAACATAATTAAATAACCAATAACAACCCTAAAAAAGAAAAAGTTTTCATATAAAACCCTCCATAATCTTTCGGGTGGAACCCTTCTTTTCGTTACATTTGCACTTCTAAAAAATTCAGGTAAACACATGAACATTCCTTTAGTTATTTCAAAAGAATTAAATGTACAAGAAAAGCAGGTAAACTCGGTAATAAATTTATTCGGCGAAGGAGCCACGGTTCCTTTTATTGCGCGGTATCGTAAAGAACATACTGGCGGATTGGATGAAGATTATTTACGCCAGATAGAAGACCGGCTAAATTATCTAACGATACTCGATGAGAGAAAGACAGCAGTTCTTAAGAGTATTGAAGAACAGGATAAGTTAACGGATGAACTTCGCGATAAAATTTTAGCCGCAATGAAACTCCAGGAAGTTGAGGATCTTTATTTACCTTACAAGCCGAAACGAAAAACACGCGGCACAATCGCTAAGACAAAAGGATTGGAACCGCTGGCAATTTTCATTCTCGAAAATCCAAAGTTCAAAAGCGATTTTGATGAAGTGCTTTCAAAATACATTAATCCTGAATTAGGCGTTAACTCAATTGAAGAAGCCCTACAGGGAGCGAAAGATATAATTGCGGAAATGATAAGTGAAACTGCGGGAGTACGGCAGGCGGCCCGAGAATTTTTGTTTGACGACGCTTCCATTGTCTCTAAGAAAGCCGATACAAAAAAAGAAGAACTGCGTGCAAATAAGAAAGATGTTTATGAAGTTTATCATGATTTCACTTACAAGGTGAACAAACTAAAGCCATATCAGCTGCTTGCTATTAACCGTGGCGAAAAGGAATTTTTTATAAAAGTAATTCTGAGCTACGATAAACTGGGAATTCTGAATACAATCTTCAACAAATATTTTTCTTATGATGAATCTGTTTTCGATGAGATACTCAATGAAATAGTTGAAGATTCATTCTCGCGATTGATCTACCCCTCAATCGAAAGAGACGTACGCAATCAGTTGAGCGAAGAAGCGGATCTGCACGCAATTGAAATCTTTGCATCTAATTTACGCCAGCTACTTTTGCAGCCGCCTATCAATAGTAAAAATATTTTAGGAATCGATCCCGGTTTTTATTCAGGTTCTAAACTTGCTGTGATTGATAAAACCGGAAAATACATTGAAGGAGTAACAATCTATCCCCATCCTCCGCAGAACAGATCAACTGAAGCAAAAAAAATTCTTCTCGAACTAATCAAGAGATACGGAGTTAATCTGATAGCAATCGGTAACGGTACCGCAAGCAGAGAGACGGAACTATTAATTGCCGATCTCATCAAAGAGAACAAGCTCGATTGCCATTATTTGATTGTGAATGAAGCCGGCGCTTCAGTCTATTCGGCAAGCCCAGTTGCAAAAGAAGAATTTCCGGATCTCGAAGCGAGCCAACGCGGTAATATTTCTATAGCTCGTCGCGTACTCGATCCCCTTGCCGAACTTGTAAAGATTGATCCGAAATCTATTGGTGTAGGATTATATCAGCATGATGTGGATCAGAAATTACTTTCAAAAAAATTGGATGATGTTGTTGTAAGTTGTGTGAACCATGTTGGCGTTGATGTTAACACTGCATCGGCATCATTATTAAACTACGTTTCAGGACTCAACAAAAGGATCGCAAATAATCTTATAAAGCATCGGGACAAAGTTGGAAGATTTACAAACCGTAAACAACTGATGGATGTATCGGGAATGGGGGAAAAAGCTTTTGAACAATGTGCCGGATTTCTGAAAATTTCCAATGGAGAAAATCCACTTGATAATACTTTCATCCATCCGGAATCGTATGAGGCTACTAGAAAGCTTTTGGAACTGTGTGATATCTCTACAACACACATTAACGAAAAAGGAAATCTCGTTGACTTATTTGTAAAGACAAAAGGTACATCTAAAATTGCCGATGAAATCGGAATAGGTGAACCAACTCTAATAGATATTCTGGAAAACCTAAAGAAACCGGGACGAGATCCACGTGAGGAGATGCCAAAACCAATTTTAAGAAGCGATGTACTTAAGATGGAAGATCTGCAGGAAGGAATGAAACTGAAAGGAACTATCCGCAATGTTGTTGATTTCGGTGCATTTATAGATATCGGTGTTAAGCAGGATGGTTTACTTCACATATCGCAGATCGCTAATAAATTTGTGAAAAATCCTCTGGATATTTTGAAGATAGGCGATATAGTTGATGTCGCGGTTTTGAAAATTGATATTCCCAAGCAAAGAATAGCATTGAGCATGGTAACCAAACCGTGATACAAAATTTGGGTATGAATGATCGGGAAGTGAAAGTCCGGAACCGACAAATCCGTTGCATTCGTTGAATCAAATAGAACACCAAAAACAGTAGATTTTTTTTTATCTTTGTAACGTTTACAAATAAACAGGAATTAAAAAATGACAGCAAACTTTGACATGATTCAAAAAGTTTACTCCGCTTATAGAGACAAAGTAGAAAGTGCGCGCAAGGTGGTTAACAGACCTATGACTTACGCAGAAAAAATTCTTTATGCTCATCTATGGGAACCAGCTACACGCCCATTACAGAGAGGAAAAGAATTTGCAGATTTCGGACCCGATAGAGTTGCTATGCAGGATGCAACTGCACAGATGGCTCTTCTTCAATTTATGCACGCCGGAAGAAAATCAACCGCAGTTCCGGCTACTGCTCATTGCGACCATTTGATCGTCGCTCAATCCGGTTCTGAAGAAGATCTTAACAGAGCCATTGATGAAAATAAAGAGGTTTATGATTTTCTCGAGAGCATCTCTCGTAGATACAGAGTTGGTTTCTGGAAACCCGGTGCGGGAATTATTCATCAGGTAATTTTAGAGAACTATGCCTTTCCGGGCGGAATGATGATCGGTTCTGATTCTCATACACCGAATGCCGGCGGACTGGGAATGATAGCCATCGGAGTTGGCGGTGCAGATGTAGTTGACGTTATGGCAGGAATGGCGTGGGAATTGAAATGGCCGAAGCTGATTGGCATCAAACTTACCGGAAAACTTTCAGGCTGGACTTCACCCAAAGATGTGATTCTAAAAGTTGCGGGGATTCTAACAGTTAAAGGTGGGACTGGCGCAATCGTAGAATATTTCGGCGAAGGTGCAAATTCAATTTCATGCACGGGCAAAGGGACAATCTGTAATATGGGCGCGGAGATCGGCGCAACAACTTCTCTCTTTGCTTTCGATGAAAAGATGGCAGCATATTTAGAAAAAACAGACCGTGCGGATGTTGCTGACCTGGCGAGAAAAAATGCTGACCTTCTTAAAGCGGATGATGACGTTTATGCTAATCCTGAAAAATATTTTGATGAGTTGATAGAGATAAATCTGAATGAGCTTGAACCTCATATCAATGGACCTTTCACGCCGGACCGCGCATGGAAAGTCTCGAAAATGAAGGAAGCAGTTGTTCAAAATAATTTTCCTGAAAAAATAAGTGCGGCATTGATAGGCAGCTGCACAAACTCCAGTTATGAAGACATCGATCGTTCTGCGAACATCGCCCGTCAGGCAATTACTAAAGGGATAAAAGCAAGAACACAGTTCATCATCACTCCGGGTTCTGAGCAAGTGCGCGCTACAATTCAACGAGATGGGCAGCTTCAAACTCTCACTGAGTTTGGCGGAACTGTTATGGCTAATGCATGCGGTCCATGTATTGGTATGTGGAAAAGAATGGATATGAAAACGGGTGAAAAAAATACAATTGTAAATTCATTCAATAGAAATTTTGCCAAGAGAAATGATAACAATCCGGAGACTTATTCTTTTGTAGCGAGTCCAGAGATTGTAACTGCTCTTGCTATTTCGGGAAGTCTGTCATTCAATCCTGAAACGGATTATCTTACTAATGAAAATGGTGAACAGGTAAAACTTGATCCGCCATACGGAGATGAATTACCACTAAGAGGTTTTGAAAAAGATACTGAAGGATTCATCGCTCCATCTGAAGATGGCTATAAGACGGAGGTTTTAATCGATCCGGTAAGTCAGAGATTACAATTTATGGAGCCGTTCAAACCCTGGGACGGAAAAGATTTTACCGATCTTCCATTACTTCTAAAGGCTAAAGGTAAGTGCACCACCGATCATATCTCTCCGGCAGGTGCATGGTTAAGATATCGTGGGCATTTAGATAACATCTCAAAGAATATGTTCCTTGGTGCCATTAATGCGTTCAACGGAAATGCAGGCGAAGCCAAAAATCAATTTACCGGTGAATACAAACCTGTTCACGAAGTTGCGCGCGATTATAAAGCGCAAGGTATAGGATGGATTGTTGTCGGCGATGAAAATTACGGAGAAGGATCTTCACGTGAGCATGCTGCTATGGAACCGCGCTTTCTTGGCGGTAAAGCTATCATCACAAAATCTTTCGCACGAATTCACGAAACGAATTTGAAGAAACAGGGAATGCTTCCTTTAACGTTTGCAGATCCATATGATTATGATAAAATTCGGGAAGATGATAAACTCTCAATTGCAGGCCTGGATAAATTTGCACCTGAAAAACAATTTACTATGATCATCAAACACATCGATGGTTCTGAAGAACAGATATTGCTCAATCATTCGTTTAATGCCGGACAAATCGAATGGTTTAAGGCAGGCGGAGCGCTTAATCTGATAGCTAAAAGCTTTCAGAAATCAGAAGTAAGCAGTAAGAAAAAAATAGATGCAAAGAAAAAGACTAGCGTTAAAGGAAAAAAGAAAAGAAGGAAAGAAGGAAAGATCGTTTCTAAAAAGGTTATCAAAAAAGCAAAACCGGTAGCGAGAAAGAAACCTGTTAAAGCAACTCCGAAGAGGAAAACAGTTACAAAATCAAAGAAGGTTTCTAAAAAAACCGTAAAAATTATTAAGAAAAAAACAATGGCAAAGAAAGTTGTAAAGAAACCTGTAAAAAAAATTAATCGAAAGAAAAAATAATAACACTTCCCAAAGGGTCGATTCTCATCGGCCCTTTTTTATAAATCAATTGTACATACTTGTGCTGATGAAATAGTTACACTACTCAATACAGAAAATGATTTTTTGTCTTCCGTTTCACCTTTCTCCTTTCACGTCAAACTCAATCCCTTCTCCACACAATCTTATCACCTTCCTTTATTCCGTATTTATCACAATATCCGGCATTAACCTCAACCACATATTGCGCAGGCTTTAATGACGGAAGAGAAGTATCATCAAACGGTTTTGCGTTTCTTATAATTGTCACAATTTCCAGTTTTGAATTCACGTAGATGATATCCAGTGGAAGAATTGTATTGTGCATCCAGAATGCCTGCGGGGCCTCATGCTCAAAAAGAAAAAGCATTCCCTGGTTTTCAGCCATTGTTCTGCGCATCATCAAACCGACCGACCTCTTAGCTTCATCGTCAGCAAGTTCAATATCTATTTTTTGAATTGCTTTATCACCGGATGTGGAGAAGATCAGTTCGCCATTCTTCTGGAAAGTATAAGTCATTTTATTACTCATAGCATTTTCTAAATCTCTGTTCGTCGTTACATTGGATTTGAAAACATTTGATAAGACAAAAAATGCAATGAACGAAATTAGGACGACCACAACAGTAATCTGCATCCAGAGATTTTTGCGTGATTGCTTTTTGGAAGTTTGTACTTTGATTTTAGACATAAGTTTAATAATGATATTTACACGATACTATTATTATTGATTCCTCGTCAACTTTATAAACCAATCTATTGACCTCATCAATTCTTCTCGACCAACAACCCGCTAAATTATGTTTTAGCGGTTCTGGTTTTCCGGTTCCTTCGAATGGATAATTTTGGATCTCGGATATTAACTTGAAAATCTTTTGAATTGTTTTGGGGTCATTTTTAGACCAGAACTTCAAATCTTCCAAAGCTGTGCTTGATAGAATAATTTTTCTATCCATTTACCAACGCTTCTAATTCTTCAACAGAATTTATAAATATTAGATTCTTTTTAGTCTTTATCTCATCCAATGCATTAAAAAGTCTTTTTGAATTTGATTCGGACTGTAAAAGATAAGTGGTTTCATCTGTATCTTCCATAACAGATATAACAAGTTTCTTGTTCTTAAAAAGTTTTTTAAGCGTATTAAGAAATTTTCCGTCCAACTCATCTGCATTTATTTGAAAGATTGTATTCATCTTTTGCCCAAGCTATTAATTACTTTCTATAACAAAGTTAGCACTCTTTTGATTATATAGCAAAAATGGGGGCGATTCTTAGGGATCAGATGAGCAAATGCTTTTGATTAGTAGACCAATTCTATTTAGACTAGTGTCGTGTCAACCTTATTTTGATGCTTTCATACGTGAGACGTAAGACGATAAACGTGAGAATTGACCGTCTCACGTCTGCCGTTTCACGAGATACTAGCTCTATTCATATCTTTACATAATTACAACTTCAGTTCCATTTCTTTACGTGATGATTTAAAAGAAATTTTTAACAATCGATAACCCGACACTTCTTTAGGTAAGGATAAAATGTTTTTCCCCGGCAGAACGTTCTCTGTCAGCAGAATTTCACTCGTCTTCCCGTTCGTCCCTGTAATCTCAATTTTCTCTTTTACGGCCGAGTAGAGAAGTATTGCTGATTTATTATTATCCTCTTTTATCAGTACAGGTTTACTCAAAACATCATCGGCACGCGCAAGCATGCTCAATTGAGGAAATTCTATCTCAATCACATTCGACGATTCAATACTTTCATTCCACAATTTGCTCACGGACTTAAGTGTGAAATAATAGTTAACACGCCTCGGTTTATCTATTGCAAGTGCAACTGAAGATTTATCCGCCGGGATAACATCGAATAAATAATCCGCAAGTAATTCGGAATTTGAATTTGGAAGATTATATAATGCAAAATAGCGTATGCTGTCATTTTGCGATTTCATTTTTTCTGAGCCCCAGCTTAGCGTAAAATATTTTTGATTCGATTCATTCTTTCTGAAACCAAGATTAAGAGGAGCCGCGGGATAGATTCCATCGAGCCAGGACATTAAAGCGGGATAGGTTTTGTACTGGAAAGAATTGAATTCCAGATCTTTGATATTCTCATAACGGAAGAACGAAACACCATCGGCATTAATTGACCGTCCATATTGAATCATTTGCTCCATGTCGGGTTTAACACTTGGCTTGTAAGCACCAATACCTAATACGACACTCCTTCCGAAAGAATTTTCAACCCAGTCTTTTGCAATGGCACCAAAGCGTGGGCTATCGTTAAATCCCCAATATATTTGCGGTACAACATAATCAACTATTCCTTTCTGCAGCCATTCACGTGCATCCTGATAAAGTTCAGTGTATCCTTCCCAGCCGTTGTTACCTTTAAGATTTTTGTAGATGCCGATAGGTGCGGCTCCAAGTTTAATGTATTGTCTCACTGCCTTGATTTTTTTATTGATTAGTTCAACAAGCGTATTAATATTTTTCCGGCGGAATTCATCCCGTGACAAGCCCGTGCCATGTACACTATAGGAGAATTCATCATCAAAATTTCTACCCGGATACCGAATGTAATCCAGGTGAACACCGTCAACATCATAATGCTCAACCATCTCCGTAATCATATCGGAAATATATTCACGCACTTCAGGAAGACCCGGATCCAGCCATAGACTTTTTTGTCCGTCACGGATATCTTCAATCACCCATTCCGGTTTTCTTTTTGAAATATGATTTGGATTATTCAGCACAAAAGATTCGGTTCCATTGAAACATCGGACAATATTGAACCATGCATGAATTTCGAGTCCTCGTTTATGTGCTTGTTCAATGGCAAATTTTAGAGGATCATACGATGCCACACCATCTACTTCACCTGTTATGTAGGAGGAGAATGGGTCGAATGAGGATTTGAAGAGGACTGTGCCGTTGCTGCTGACCTGAAAATAAACAGTGTTAAGATTTTTTGATTTGATGTTGTCAAAAATATCAATGAGAGCTTGCTTCTGCTTTTCCTGATCAAGAGTTTGAGGGGGCCAATCTAATCTGAAATTAGTGGCAATCCAGACGGCGCGGGTTTCTCTTTCAGATTGAGAGAAAATCTGCATAGAAATATTTAACATCAGATAAACAAGCAGAAATGATTTTATCTTCATTTGAAGGTTCCGAATGATCACTATTAAACGAAATAATTCATTCCCTGTTGGATAGATTGCTTAACCTCATCGCCGTCAACCTCAACATCTACCAACACATTGCCAATATCCTGCAATAGGACAAATTTAATTTTGTGATCTCTCCCTTTTTTATCCCGTTTCATAATTTCATAAATCCGGGCAGAATCAAATGCTTTAAGAGTAATTTTCTCTTTTAGCATAAGCGGGAGTTTAATATACTCGCCAAAAAGTTTTTCATCCAGCAAGCCGATGCGCCTGGAAAGATCAAGGGCACAGACCAATCCAACTATAACGGCCTGTCCGTGTTTGATTCTATGATTTTGTTCAATTTCAATAGCATGTGCGAAAGTATGACCCAGATTTAAAATCTTTCTCAGACCATTCTCTTTTTCATCCTCTGCAACAACATCCCCTTTAAAAGTGATACATGATTCAATGATCTTTGATATGAATGAGGAATCAAGTTTGAGCAGTTTCGACAAATTATTTTTCAGCGTGACAAAATATTTCTGATCGATAAGGAAAGCATATTTAATAACTTCGCCTATGCCGCAGATAATTTCATCTTCCGGAAGTGTTTTTAAAAATTCAGTATCAATTAAAACGAACTCCGGCTGGTATATTGCTCCAATAATATTTTTTGTGTCACTGAAATTCACCCCGGTTTTTCCACCGACAGAACTGTCTACTGCTGCGAGGAGAGTGGTAGCCACCTGAACGAATTTAACTCCGCGCATAAATGTTGCAGCCGCGAATCCGGCTAAATCACCCGTTATTCCGCCGCCTATGGCTATCACAAGAGTATCTCTTGAGAATTCCTTTACAATCAGATCATCAAAAATCTTTGAGAGAGAAACAAAATTCTTAGCCGGTTCACTTGCGTCAAACTCGTGTATAAAGACTTTGCCGGAAAAATTTGATGTAAAGCGATTCACATCTTCACGGTGTACATTCATCACGTTACGGTCAACTACAAGAAATATATTTCTAAAGATTTTTTTCGAACGGATTAACTTATCCAGTGAGTCAAAAGTGTTAACTCCGATATATACCGGATATTCCTTACCGGGAATTTTTATTTCAATTTTTTTCATCGAACAGCACCAAAATCCTTTTTGCTATTTTATCAACAGTTTTGCCAAGTGGTTGTAAATCAGTTTCAATAATTAGATCTGCTTTTTCATAGTATGTGCGTCTTTTTTCAAGCAGATCTTTTATTTTTTCTAAAAAATCTTCCTCGCTTTTCTCCCCGAGTACTAGATCCCGGAACAACGGCCGATCAATTTTATTTTTCAATCTTTTGTAAAGATTAAACGGTGATACTTTAAGGTAGACAATCTTTCCGGTTGCTTTCAACAGATCGAAATTTGCGCTTTCCGTCAGAGTACCGCCGCCAAGGGAAATTACAACGCTTTTCATCTCACATAACTGCTGTAGTTTCTTAAGTTCAATTTTCCGGAAATACGATTCACCCTTCTTCTCAAATATCTCTACAATCGTTTGTTTCTCTTCGGTTTCAATAACCTTATCAAGGTCGAAAAAATCCATTCCAAGCACATTCGCCAGTATCGGCCCAATTGTGCTTTTTCCGCTGGTCATAAATCCGGTTAAGTAAATGCGTCTTTCTTTCATCAATCGTTAACATGAATGGATTCGGAAACCAATATAATTAAATGAAAACGAAGTTTTGGAATTATGTTGCAGGATGCAGAGAATAGAATTAACTGTTTGATCCGGCGATGGCGGATGTGTTATTGTAGTAAACAGGGTTTTATTCGACTATTAGAAGTTGAGAACCATACCAAGCGTAAAAGTTATTCCGTCTATGTTCACTTTACTATTAAAAGTTTGTGATGATAAAACGTATTGCTGATTATTATAATTTACAGTCTGACTGGAGTATCTGTTTGTGGTCTCGAACTCCGGATCCCGGAAGCGGATCTGTCCACGAACAGAAATAAAATTATATATCACATAATCCATTCCCACAGCTACGTGCATTCCATATCCTATCTTGGAGTTTTCATTTTCAATTGTAACATCGCCAAAATTGCGGATATGATTGCCAAAGTAAAGACCGAATCCACCTCCGAAGAAGAACTTAAAATGTTCAGATGAAAATGGAATAAGATAATATCCCGATATTTCAAGAGGAGTCATTTTATAACCGTCATTCATCTTAGCTCTTATGCCGCCGAGATTAATAGAATTTTCAAAAGTTTTTTCAATCAGTTCAGATCCGATTCCAACTATTATCGATTCTGAAAATTGATAACGGAGATCAATTGAATAGCTTGTAATTTTATCAAGATTCTCGTGTGTATTACGAATAAATGGATCGACTGCTTTAGGCTGAAGAAATAGCTGTGAAGTTGAGGTGTAGTTAATATTAAACGAGATGCCGAATTTTTTATCATTTGCCTGTGCGCATATCGAAATCACAGAAACGAAAAAAAGCAACACTATATGTTGAGTTATTTTTATCATATCTCTGATGAAATTTGACAAAATGAAAAACCAATTTAAAGTGCAAAAAAAAGCCGTCCGGATTTCTCGGGACGGCTGTAAAAATTAAATGACCGATTCATCTATAAAACTGATAGCGGTTGTCTACAATATCTGCTTCTTTTTTCAGGTCCTGAATCCATTGATTAAAATATGTGGATTTCTTGGAGAGCAACAATTGCTTAGCAATCTCATTTTTCTGAGCATCAAATTGTAACTGATCGTACTTTGTTCTGTTGGTAACATTTAGCAGATAAACATTCGATTCACCTTTAACAGGCTGTGACCATTTATTTAATTCGGCTTTCAGAGCATTTTCGGTGAATGCAAAATCACGGCCGATTCCGGGAACGCTGCCTGAGGAGGTAAATTCGGTCGTTGAATCGATTCGTGCTGAAGGCCAAACTGTTGTAGCAATTCTACCGTCACCGTTCTCGCCAAGTTTTGCACGTATATCTTTTGCGATCGAAACAGCTTTCACTAATTTTAGCTTAAGCAGAACTGTATTCTTAACCTGTGCTTTTATTTCTTCAAAATTTTTCAATCCCGGCTTAGTTACTTCCGATACCATTGCTACGACATGACCGGCTTGAACTCTGTAAACATCGCTCACTTCACCAACACTATTTTCAAACGCAAATTTTACAAGTGCCTTATTAGCGCCTATACCAGCAATACCAAAAGCTTCCTCTTCAAAGGGAGGTGTTTCAACAACAGAATATTTCATACCTTTTGCTTCGTTTTCAAACCCATCTTTTTTTGCAACGTAAGCGAAATCAGTTGCGTCCTGATAGAGTTTATCTGTGGTAGTAGCGGATGGCTGAATTTTGTTTACAATTTTTTCAACAACAAAGTCCTGATTGGAACGATCAACAACTTTAATAATATGATAACCGAATTGAGTCTTAATTGGTTTTTGAACTACGCCAATCTTTCCGTTGAAGCATGCATCTTCGAATGGTTTAACCATTTGTCCACGGCCGAAAAATCCAAGGTCTCCACCCTGAGATTTACTTCCATCTTCGGATTTTGCTCTTGCAATAGCAGCAAAGTCAGCGCCTTTCATTAATTCGTTGTAAATGTCATTGATCTTGTTCAAATCAGCTTTATCGTCGGCAGTGGATCTTATCAAGATATGAGAAGCTCTAACCTGTTCACTTTTAGATTTAGCTTTGTCAATCATTTTATAAACAACGTAACCCTCAGGTGTTGCGGAAGGACCAAAAACATCGCCCTTATTTCCATTAATCATAGCATTGCGAATCTGTTCCGGGATTGTTGATAGTGTCACAGTGTCTTTGGAATATGGTCTTTCAGAATAGATCTCTACATAACTCTTAAATGAAGATGTATCGCTTTTAAGTTTTGTAACAATCGCTTCAAGATTTTTTTGAATTGAAATAGAATCGCCCTGAGACGGCTGTTTGCGGAATAAAACATATTTTATTTTTCTTGCTGCGGCCTGTTTATATTCTTCAGGATGCTCATCATAATATTTTTTTACATCGGCGTCTGAAACTCTAACATCAGCATCGGGAATTGTATTTGCGTTGATCATTACATAGCTGGCTTTCATTTTAATTGCCTGTTTGATGTATTGATCTTTAGTCTCAGCATCGCTAACTGTTACTGATGCGGAGACAAAACTTTGCAATTTTTGCTGAACGAGTTGAGTTTTAATCTGCTGCTCAGCAGTAATCACAATCTCTTTGTTACGTGGATCTTTTAACGCACCTTCATAAGCTTGTCTGTTAAAATTTCCTGTTGAATCTTTAAAGTTCTGCGTAATCCATTGAGGAGGATTAGGACCAAGCAGAGCATCTCTGACTTCTTCGTCGGTCACTATAATTCCGAACTCTTTTATTTTTTTGTCCATCATTTTCTGAGTAACAAGTGCATCCCAAACCTGATCTCTGAAATAATCCATCTGAGCTTCATCAATAGTCTGACCGTTTTGTTCCTGTTGTTTTTTGAAATTATCAACTGTGGTAGAATATTCTTGATAAGTAATATCCTCTCCATCAATAGAACCAACATATTGCTTCTGTTGAGTTATTAAATCCGTCACCTTGGAATCTGACAGGACCATGAACAAAACAAAGAGACCGCCTACAGTAAGCATAAACCATGGAGCTAAACTCCTCATACGGGCCATCATGGGCATAGAAAACAACCTCCGATTTAGAAATAGTAAAATTTTAGGGGCTAAATTTAGAGTAACCCCCTCTCAAATGCAATTATTGTTTACTGAACGATTTTATGATTATTTAATCAAAATTGATTTGCGTATCAAAATATGGCCAACTAATTTGTCCACCAAATTTTGAGGGATTATTTATGCCGAGTTTTTCTCATACCTGGCTGCCGTTTATTTATCTATACACTGTAGGCGGAATCTTTTTCTTTGCAGGAATGATATTTATTAGAAAAGCAAAAGGAATTGATATGCGTCTCAAACGGGACCGAAAATGGTGGCGGATTCTTCTCTTTGGCTATTTTTATTTCATGTTAATTCACGCATTATTAATCTTAGCAGCACTTTACTGGTAGAATATATATATGGAAACTTTACATGGGCTTGGAACTGCCACCGACTGGGTGGTGATGTTTGTTTACTTCATCGGTATAATGCTCTTCGGCAGCTATTTCGCCAAGTATAACCGTAGTACTAACGATTTTTTCTTTGGCGGTCGAAGATTTGCGTGGTGGTTAATTACAGTTTCAATTGTTGCTACGGGGGTAGGAAGCCACAGTTTTGTTAAATATGCAGCTAAAGGATTTGAACATGGTCTATCATCAACAATGACTTATATGAACGATTGGTTTTTCATCCCCTTCTTTCTATTCGGATGGCTACCGATTGTAGTTTATACAAAGATAAGATCTATACCTGAGTACTTTGAGAGAAGGTTCAGTCCGACCGTAAGATTCATTGCGACAGTTTTTCAGTTGCTTTACATGATAGGTTACCTTGGCATTGGGCTTCTCACTTTGGGCAAAGTTTTCACACCTTTATTACCGGCTTCCTTCGGTATTTTGGGCTTGACAATTCCTGTCACTCTCATGGGTGTCATAATTGTTATTGCTCTTATTACAGGTGTATATACTACCTTTGGCGGTCAAACTGCAGTCATCTTTACAGATCTTTTACAGGGAGTGATTCTTTTATTTGCAGGTATATTAATTTTTATAATGGGAATCAGTTACGTAGGAGGACTTGACGCGTTTTGGCATTTATTACCACCTACCTGGAGATTACCACTAGCCGATTTCAATAAACCAGCTGATTTTAACTTTATAGGAATATTTTGGCAGGATGGGGTAGCAGGATCTGTAGGATTTTTATTTATGAATATGGGTTTATTGATGCGCTTTATGTCTGCTAAAAGTCTGCATGAAGGCAGAAAAGCCGCGGCATTTAACGTACTCTTCATGCTTCCGCTTTCTGCTATTGTTGTTGGTAATGCTGGTTGGATTGGAAAGGCTCTCACGCAGATGGTGCCTTCACAATTGAATCCGAATGTAAATCCTGATGAAGTTTTTATTGCTGTTACACACATAATCGCAAGCAAAGGTGTATTTGGTTTTGTTATTGCCGCGCTAACTGCAACACTACTTTCTACTGTTGATTCACTCATAAATGCAATTGCAGCTGTTTATATAAATGATGTTCACCGCCCGATCAAGAAGTTATTGAACAAAAAATATATTTCGGAGGCTGCCGAATCTAAGAAAGAGTTAGGTGCTGCCAGAATCGCATCTATTGTATTTACTGTTGTGGGAATTCTCGCAACTATACCCTTTAATTCGTACCCAACTGTTTATGAAGCACATGGTTATTTTCATTCCACTTTGACTCCTCCTTTAGTAACCGCGATTTTCCTTGGAGTTTTCTGGAAAAGATTTACGCCGGCCGGAGTGGTTGCAACTTTCCTTGGAGGTTCCTCGCTTATGATTCTTGGTGCACGCTATCCTGGACTTCTGATCACCCCCTTCGCACATGGAACACCAATGGATCTTATTCATCCATATACCTATATAAGCGCACTTTATAATACTTTCGTCTGCGTTTTTCTTGGGGTATTTGTTACATTTACTCAGCCATGGTTATTAAAAGTTACAAATCAAATCAGAAAATCAAAATCTCATAAACGAATAATTTATCTATTAATTGCAGTAGCAGCATTATTCCAGATAATAGTTTGGTTTAATCTCGGCTCACTCTTTGTTTTATTAGTCGCAACTTTTTTGTTGACTCTTCTTGCAGCATTTGCGGCAGCATATTCGATAAAATATGATCCAAAAGCCCAACTTGAAGGACTGACCGCTTGGTCGATTCACAGGGCAAAAGAAATGTTTAAAGGAAGCAAAATAAATGAACGTGAGGGTGATATTGTAAAGGTTCACTGGAAATTAAGGAATGATAGCGATGATTACATTAACGTTTCTCATAAAGAAATGAAAAGTATGAAAGCCGAAGTCGGTGACCTTGTCTATCTTTGCGATGCAAGAAAGTATCTGGGTGGTTTAAAATCTGTTCATACAAAACTTGGAGTACCACACAATGAAGAAGGTATTGTCCATATCGGAAATGAACATAGATTAAACGCTTTATTTCAAGAAGGAAAAATTCTGTACGTAGAGAAAGAGATGTGATTAAAGCTGGATCAGGGATTGGAAGTGAGAAATGTTTCGCTTCTAGTCTCCGGCTTCCTACCCCTCACGTTTCAAACCTTCTTCGATCCAAATTTATTTTTCAACTTCTCAACAACAATTGGCGGTACAAATTCAGAAACATCTCCCTGAAATTGCGCAAGGTTACGTACTATTGTTGAATTGAGATAGGTGTATCTCGCATGAGGCATCAAAAGAATTGTTGTTATCTCTCCAGCAAGTTTTCTGTTCATCAACGCCATCTGGAATTCATATTCAAAATCACTTATAGCACGCAGACCGCGAATAATTCCAACGGCACCAACCTGCTTGGCATGATCAACAACCAATCCGTCAAATGAATCAACCACAACACGTTTGTAATCCTTCAGACCTTCTTTAAGCATTTCCACACGTTCTTCAACGGTGAATAAGGAAGTCTTGCCCGGATTTCTTGCCACTGTAACAATCACTTCTTCAAATAATTCAATAGCGCGGCTCACAATGTCAATATGTCCATTCGTAACGGGATCGAATGTACCAGGGTAAATCACCTTTGCCATTAGATTTCTTTTTTTGTTTCCGGTAAAATATAACAGTTGTAGTGAATTAAAAAGCGATGACGTTAAAAAAATAGAGAAAGAATTCTGAAAAATGGATTAGCCTAACATGATTAGCTTGTAATAGCACACAGATTTAACAGATCGGACGGATTTTAACTGATCAGTTTCAATCTGTTTAATCAGTTCGATCTGTGTTCTATTGTCTTAAAACTTATAAAAGCACGGATGTGACGATTCTTTGCGGATTCTATTCGTGCTAATTCATTTCATCTGTGTTTATTTGCATCTATCGACAATTTTCTAAAGGTTTCTAAGAGTTTTGTTGTGTGGAATATTCCAAAAGATAAATTAAACTATCACCCAATCTTTTGAAAGCTTCGAACCCAAACGCCTCTTCGTCTTCCTTCTTAGTTTGGATTGATCTCTCAACCAGCATAATTCCATCATCTGCAAGAAATTTTTTCTCGAAAATATTCTTCACAACAATGTGAATATCATCTTTGAAGAATGGCGGATCGGCAAGGATCAAATCATAATTATCGTGATCGGTTATTTTTGAAAACTTTACTGCATCCATTCTAAATATTTTGCATTCTTCATCTGCTTGGAGAGATGAAATATTTTCTTGTAACATTTTCGATACGTGGAAATCTTTTTCCACAAAATGAACTTCTGCAGCTCCTCGACTTAAAGCTTCCAATCCCAGTGATCCTGATCCTGCATAGATATCGCAAACTTTAATCCCATCAAAATCTATACTGTGAACCAGATAATTGAAGATCGACTCTTTTGTTTTGTCGGTTGTAGGACGCACCAGTTTAGAATTTGGGAATTTAATTACCCGACCTTTGAACTGCCCAGCGATAATTCTCATCAGACTATTCTAATTGCAATGCCGGTAGAGGCTGTGAACGAATTGAATTTAATTCTATATAACGGATTTTTTAAGATGCTCTCCTCTGTACGAAGCCGTTCAAAAGGATTCACTATTTTGAGCGAATGGCCAAAAAAGTTTTTCATTTTATTTTCAAATTCGTCTGTGAGATCCTGTCCATATAGTAAAACCCTGCTGAAGTTGTTGAGCGACAAATTGAAATCGTTTAATTTATTAACCGCGGAAGTAAGTTCATCAAAGATATTCTGTGCAGACGGATCAAGAACCTTAAAATAGAATGGAAACAATCCATCCATCGCAGAGATCGAAGAGAATTTTTGATCGACATAGATACTAAGTGAGGTTTCGCTCGTGGTCTGCTGCTTATCAAGATAGAGAAATGCATTTGATGCAAGGTGCGCATTATCAATATACTTTAGATCAAGAGTGTTTTGCCTGCAGAATTTACTAATTGCCGTCACCAGATTTTTAGCAACTGCAAAAATAATTGCCTTTTTTTCGCGACGCATGGCGCTCTTATCAATTTCGATATGCTGAATAAAAAAATTATCCTTATCACATTCCGGGTAGAGAATGGAAATTTCCCAGCGGAAATGATCATGTAAATCTTTTTTCACAAGGGAATCGTCATACGGGACTTCAAAGATTTTGAAATAATTGTTAGGCAATGCAAAAGAAATGCCTTGTGAGTTGATCGGTTTTCTCTTTGCTATTTTATTAAATGACGCCTGTAGTATGCTGATTAATTTTTCTTCAGGGAAGCTTGTTGAAAGGTTTTCAGAATGGATGGTCTGATCGACATTTTCCAGATAGAAGGAATCATCCTTGAAACTAATTTCAACAAGTTGAAGCTTCGTTTCGGTTAAATTGATCCCGATGTGATTGTTAAACACTATAACTCATATTTATTATTTTATTAATGTCATTCAAGAGTGATAAGACTTCTAATTTTTTCAAGTTTCTTTTTACCAATACCCTTTATGTTCATCAGTTCATTTAAAGACTTTATCCTGCCATGTTTCTGTCTATATTCTATAATAGCGGCAGCAGTTCTTTCTCCCAAACCGGGTAATTGAGATAATTCCAATTTATTCGCAACATTAATACTAACTGATTTCCGTACAGTGGAAATATTTTTTGTCTCGCTATCCGGTAATTTCCCTTTTGTAAAATCCAAAAGTTCACGTTGAGAAGCAATGTTTTTCTCCTCCTTAATGACCGTTGAATCCGCGATTCCCGGATCGCCCGATGCGGCATTGAAAAGACTATCTTCCTGCTTGTAATCGAATTCAAGGAATGTCGTTTCGTTTTTGGCGGTTTTAAAGAAATTTACTGCAATTCCTATAAGGCATGCTAAAAGGATAAAGAGAATAATATTTGTTTCGGTGTTGGTAAAACCGATTTTTCTAGAAATTTTTTCTAAATATTTCATAAGTCTTCAAAATAGATTAATTGACTTAATTAATGAACCCTCTGAAGAATGAGTATTGTCATTTCGACCGAAGGGAGAAATCTTTGAGTTTGGTAAGATTTCTCAATCGCGGAGTTTATCCTGAAAAATTGAAGGGCTCCATCTTCCGAAGGAATGCCTTTGGCAGAAATGACATTTCAGAATTTTTCAGATGCCTCTTAATAAAAACAACTCAGAAAAAGAAAGAACTATGGCTTCAACTAATAGGAAACTTTCATGTTCGGAAGTTTCTGCAATTCTTTCAACATTTCTTTTTCTTTTGCAGTAACATTCTTTGGAACATGTATGTTAATCTTGACCAGTTGATCGCCCGCGCCATGACTATTCAGATGCTGGATTCCCTTCTCGCGCATTTTCAAAAACTTTCCCGGTTGAGTGCCTGCTTCAATTTTCAATTTCGCTCTTCCATTGAGTGTTGGTACTTCCACTTCGGTACCTAATACTGCCTCGGGATAACTAATGAATAATTCGTGAATAACGTTATCGCCGTCTCGGGTAAAAAATTGATGCGGGAGTTCTTCAAAAAGAACAATAATATCTCCGGCCGAACCGCCATTTTTCCCCGCATTGCCTTCGCCACGAAGTGTCATATAATTTCCGTCAAAAACTCCGGCGGGGACATTTATCTTAATTGTTGATTCATCCTGAATACGTCCGTCACCCGTACATATTGTGCATGGTTCGGAAATAATTTTTCCGGTACCGCCGCAATTGTTACAAGGGGCAATATTAACAAACTGTCCAAAAATGGATCTGGACACCTGGCGTATTTCTCCGGTTCCGCTGCAGACTGAACAAGTTTTAAACGCAGAAGAATTTTTAGCACCCGAGCCATTGCACGATGAACATTTATTGTATTTCTTTATCTTAACTTTTTTAGTAGTCCCCGTTGCAATTTCTTCAAGAGTAAGCTTCAAAGAAATTTTTAAATCAGAACCCGGTTGACCCGAGGAGCGTTGCTTCGATCTCTGTTGTTGAGAACCGCCGAAGAATTCATCAAAAATTGAAGACCCTCCGAAAATATCCGAAAAGTGACTGAAAATGTCGTTTACATTTGAGAATCCGTGAAAATTTGGATCTCCTTTCAAACCACCGTGTCCAAACCGGTCATACTTAGCACGTTTCTCATCGCTGCTGAGTACTTCATATGCTTCTGCCGCTTCCTTAAAATTTTCTTCTGCCTGTTTATCACCGGGATTTCTATCCGGATGAAACTGCATAGCAAGTTTTCTATATGCTTTTTTAATCTCGTCTTGTGTAGCATTTTTCCCGACGCCTAAAATTTCGTAGTAATCTCTCTTTGCCATTAAAACTTTCCTTTATTCTTGCTCGGATGAATTTTCAATATTGTTTTTATCTTCACTCTCAGGTTGATTTTGAGAATGATCCATTTCCTGACTGACAATTACTTTTGCGTGACGAATGACTCTGTCCTTATACATATAGCCCGGTTCCAGAACTTCAAGCACTGTGTGTGGTGGTATTCCCTCAGCCGGCTGCTGCATTAGTGCTTCATGAAAATGAACATCAAATGGTTTTCCCTTCGCCTCAATTTTTTTCACGCCCTGATTATCGAGAATCTTTCCAAACTTCTCAAAGACAAGAGATAATCCTTTCTTTGTAGATTCAAAATTTGTTGCTTCATCAATGTGTGAAAGCGAACGTTCGAGATCATCATAGATCGGTAGAATATTTCTTATGAAAGATTCAGCTGCATATTTAATAATATTAAACTGATCATTTTCGTTGCGGCGCTTAAAATTTTCAAATTCGGCAGCCTTACGCAGAAGTGCGTCTTTCAATTCAGTATTTTGTTTCTCAACTTCTGCAATTTTTTCGAGAGCTTTTTTAAGTTCAGTTTCGTTCAAAACTGTTTCGCCTTGTAGAATTTCATTTTCTCCTGCTAAATTTTCTGCTCTTTCAATAGGAATTTTATTAGCGTCTATTTCTTTCGACTCATTTTGTTTATTCAATTTTTCAGCTTCCATTGTTTGTTAGTAATTCATCTTGATTTTGTTAATTCTTGTGTAAGTTGCTCAGCTATGTAAACTACTGCGGCAACAATTCTTGAGTAGTCCATTCTTTTAGGCCCCATAATACCAAGGGTTCCGTGCATATCGCCTATTTTATATTCTTTTGAAATCATGCTGTAATCCGAAAATTTTTCCTCTTTAATTTCCTGACCAATAGTAATTGTTACTTCACCTTCTGGTGGTTGTTTCTTCTCATCAAAAATGTGAATAATGATATCCTGATTCTCGACAAGTTCAATTACGCTTTGAAGATGATTAACATTTTCGAATTCAGGTTGTTTTAAAATATTTTTCGTTCCGGAGATGATTGCTTTTTCACTGCTTAAGTCGTTAAAAATTTTATCCACCGATTCTAGAAACACACGGATGATAGGGCGATAAGTTTCCGAATCGAAATCTTTTACTCTATCTTCAAATGAATTTCTGATTTCGGAAAATTTTAATCCCGATAAGCGTTCATTTAAAAATTGTTGAACTGATGAAATCTGTTCTTCATTAACCTCGGCGTCAATCTCCAGAGTAATTGTTTTTATCATTCCGGAATTAACACTTACAACAACTAAAATTCTTGTTGAAGAGAGTTGAACAATTTGAATTTTTTGGAGTACTGCCTGCTCAAACTTAGGATAAGTAACCATAGCAAGTTGATTAGTCAAATCGCTTAAAATGTTTGATGTAACTCTCAGAAGTTCTTCGGTTCCGGTAGGTGCAGAACTCAAATTGCCATCAATTAAATTTTTTGCCGTTTGATCGAGCATTGGTGGATCCATCAGAGAATCAACATAAAACCTATAACCTTTATCGGTTGGTACTCTTCCGGCTGATGTATGCGGATGATTCAAAAATCCTGACTCTTCGAGATCAGACATAATATTCCTGATGGATGCCGGTGACAAACCGATATCGTATCTCTTCGAAATATTTCGCGAGCCAACCGGATTTGCGGTAAGGATAAATTGATGGATCACAAACCGCAGAATCGCTTTTTCTCTGTCTTTTAATTGATATTCAGTCATTGCAAATCAAAGATACTCAATTTTAGCGGGTTGAAAGTTATTAAAAATTGAGAAAAGTTGCTGAGGTGTTTGAGAAAGGTGAATTGTGAGAGGCCAGAAGCGCCTCTAATTTCCTTCTTAATTTTAAATCAAATAAATTTCTTTTTAGCAATATTGTTTTTACTTTTGCATTAAATGAAAGAGGAAATGAACATGTCGTTTACTGCAATAATTCAAAAGGTTACCGAAGGATATATTGGCTTTGTTGAAGAACTTCCCGGTGCGAATACACAAGCAGAAACATTAGAAGAAGTTAGGGAAAATCTAAAGGAAGCTATTCAACTTGTGCTGGAATCCAATAAATTTTTCTTGAACGAATTGCTATCTGATAAAAATGTGATTAGAGAACCAATTAATCTTTCTGCATAATGAAAAAGAAAGATCTTATCGCTCATCTAGAAAAGTATGGATGTAGATTTTTAAGAGAAGGCGGGAAACACACTGTTTTTATAAATCCCAAAGCCCACAAAGCATCAACCATTCCTCGGCATAATGAAATAAATGATTTGCTTGCTAAGAAAATATGTAAAGATTTAGAAGTGCCTTTCAATTAAAGATTATTTGCTGAGTAAATTTATAAGCATGCCTTGTAGAGCGAATCGCCGATTTGCTCTTACATTATTGAGCTAAAACTAATTTTTTTGTTTGGGCGACGTTGAGTAACATAACTGGACCTATATACATTGTAAGATGCCCAACACAACTTAATAGCTTAACTATCTTTTTTCACATGTAGAAAAAGGTTTATGCCTTCTTCCTCACTGTCTATATAACAATCGAAATTGCTATCGGATACTTGATGTGATAATGTTAAGAGTTTCACCTTATCTCTATATTGCAAAAACCAGTAACCACATTCCATATAATAACGCGTAGGATTTTGAGGTGAAAAATTACCAATAATAATTTCAGAGTCTTTTTTCGTAAGTGAAAGTAACTTTTTCAAAAGGAAATTAAATACCCTGTCATCTAAATAGTCAAATAAACCAGCAGACCATATAATATCATATTTTTTATTTACATTGAATCGCAAAACATTCTTATGTATGAAATTGATTTGTGATAAATAATTCTTGCAAAGGTCCTTCGAAAATTTTATTGCATTCTCATCCATGTCAATACAATAAAATGTAATCTTCTTCTCACCAATTTCATTTAGTAATTCGTAAATATCTCTTGATGATCCACAACCAATATCTAATATTTCTATATTTCTATTGTTAGGTAAAATTGATAGTTTTTGTTTGATCAGTGTTTTAAAATAGTCTTTTCTTGCTCTAACTGCGTGTGGAGCTTTTTGTGATTGATAAAATAAATCCCATTTTTTAGATATTTCATCTGAGGCAGTCCAGCGAGTATAAATTTTATCAATTATTTCATAATCCCCAGCGTAACCATATGGCTTTCTTATAACATGAGACTGTAGTGTATTTGAGTTAAAGGCCTCGCCAAATTGACGCCAATATGTAATCAGCTGTTCATTACTGAAATTAAATTCTTTAATTATTTTACCGATTTCGTTGAATGATTCTAAAACATAGTCATATACATCAATTGTTGGTCCACCTCTATTGACAATGTCTAAAATAAATTGCTCATGCTTATTCACTTTACCACCACATTATTACTGTTTTATATCACATCCCGCGCTTCTTCTTTCTAATTGTTTGTCTGAATATCCCACCACAAGCATCGGGAAAAACTTTCGATTATTATTATAATGGGCTTGAAAGTCCCACCATAAATGTTATGTAGCTTGCCTTATCCATTAGGTATATTGAAAGACCAACATCCAAATCAAGTTTCTCACTAATTCCATATAAGAATCCACCGCCAATAGAAGCACCGTAATACGTCTTACTATCAAAGCTCCATCTACTAAAACCAATTTTAGTATACTGGAAACCTGCTAAACCAGATAAATAAGGTTTTATTAACTGGTCAAATTTCCCAACGGGATAAAATCTACATCCGATGAGACCAGGTAACACCTTATTTGTAAATTGCAAAATTTTGCTTCCAGAAAGCAAATAACCAAAAACTCCTATAATTTCAACTTCTTCAGATAGTAAATATCTTAAATTGGCAGTACCCCCAATTCCAGTTCGAGTAACTTCACCAAAATCACCTATAGGAACCATCAGACCGATGTTACCTGATAGGACCATTGTTCTTTTTTGAGCTTCTATTTGAACACAAAAAAACAAAATCAAGAGCATTAATATCTTTTTCACAATTCCTCCTAAAATATTTTTAACAGAATTTTTATTTGCATTTAACTAAATGAAAAATTGATGGTGTTTTACTGAAAACACCTAATTCGATGTCTGTAATATCTCCTGCCTTGACTATCCCCTCTGCATATTTTTTGCCTACAGACATGAATGAAATAGTAACAACTCGAGATGTAGTGGTATTATTCCTTACACGGATAAAATATTTGTTTACTCCATAAGCTCCTGTTTGGTATAGATCCATTATTTCTATTCCCGAACAATTATTATCATCACTCACTTGTTGTGAGAATGGAGCCCAAGTTACTCCGGAACAACTATAAATTCCCGTAACGATCATAATAATTAAAATGATTTGAAATAACTTTGATCTCATTTTGGCCTCCTTAAAAAATAATTGAAATTTCCACTACACTCGTTAGAAAGGATTTAATTTTTCTAACATATTTCTGATTAAAATAAAAAAAGGACGCAACTTTCATTACATCCTTAACCGAGGCACTGCCATGCCCAACTCAAAGACATAAGAAAGCGCGTCCATTTCTGGACGCAACTCTCTTGCTGTTCTTGAGTTTTGAAAAGTGGCAGTTTTCGGTTAAGAACACGCAATAGCTGCGTTAAAAAATTTGCCTCCTAAATCCTCCAAAGGAGGACTGGGGAAAATACTTAATCAATCTCCTATCTAAATTCTATTTATACACTTTTCTTCTGTGTCCAATCTTAAGAATAAATGCACAACCTTTTTCAACATCGAATAAAACACGGTAATCTCCGATTCGTAAACGCCATTGACCGAAGCGGGTATCTTTCATTTTTTCTGCGTGTGAGAGAAAATTTTTCTGTGAAAAATAAAATTCAGTCTTGTCAACTATTCTTTTTTGGATTGCCTTCTCAAGTTTTTCCAAACTCCGCAGGGCACTTTTAGAAAACACAACGTTCATTAAATGACCGTTTTATTTATCCAACAATAACTTTCTTTTTATTTCTTCGATTGAATAAACTTCCCCTTTTTTGATTTCTTGACGTGCTTTAGTAATCTCACTAGAAAGTTTTTTTGAACTAAGTATTTCTAGTTCCTCTTTCAAATTTTCGTAATCTTCAAGAGGTAAAATAACAACCGCAGTTTTTCCTATTTCATCAATAGCGGCTTTATTTTTTATTTTTTGGGAAATCATATTTTTTCTATTAATAATTATTCACTAGCCAATTTTCCGGGTATATTCCTTTTAAGTGTGAGTAAACTAATTCATTTCTTTCAAAAAGCCAAGTATTAAAACCATCCGGTTTATAGTTATATTTAGAGAGAAATTTTTTGAGGAAATCTTGTCTATCACTTACAAATCTTCCGGAGTGAACTTACAAGCCGGAGATGAAACTGTAGAAAAAATTAAATCGCTCGCAAAATCAACGTTCAACAAAAATGTTTTATCTGGTATCGGGCACTTCGGTGCATTTTATGAAGTTGATCTGAATAAATGGAAAAATCCAGTTCTCGTTTCTAGTGTTGACGGCGTTGGCACTAAATTAAAAATCGCATTCGCAATGGATAAGCATGATACGGTAGGTCAGGATTTAGTGAATCACTGTGTCAATGATATTGCAGTATGCGGAGCCGAACCACAGTATTTTATGGATTACCTCGCGTTCGGAAAACTTGTGCCGGAAAAAGCCGAACAAATCATTAAAGGGTTCTCTATTGCATGTAAAGAGAATGGTGTGGCTTTGATTGGCGGAGAGACGGCGGAGATGCCGGGTCTCTATGACGAAAATGAATACGATATGTCTGGGACTATCGTTGGAATTGTTGAACGGGAAAAAATTATTGACGGACGAAATGTTAAAGCCGGCGACATACTAATTGGATTTACTTCCAACGGACTACACACAAATGGTTATTCACTTGCAAGAAAAGTTTTATTAGAAAAATATTCAGTTAAAGATAAAGTCAACACGCTAAAAGAAACTCTCGGCGAAGAATTGCTGAAGGTTCATAAATCATATTTGGGACTGATAAAAGAACTGAAGGAAAAAATTTCGATTCACGCATTTTCGCATATTACCGGTGGCGGAATAGTAGGCAACACAAAACGTGTTATTCCTAAAGGACTCAATCTCAGAACTAGTTGGAATTCCTGGGAAGTACCTTCAATTTTCAGATTGATCCAGAATACAGGGAGTATTGCAGATGATGAGATGAGAGTTGTTTTCAACATGGGGATTGGATTGATAGCCATCGTTGACAAATCTGATGTCGATTCCTTACTCAAAATTTCCGAAGCATCTGGTGAAAAAGGAATTATTGTTGGAGAAGTAATTTAGATAAATCCAGTTCTATTCTTGCTCATGTTCTTACTCATGATCTCTATGATAAACATGAGATTAAGAGCAAGATCATGAAAAAAAATTTTGGAAAAGCTGAATATGTTCACAGAGACACACGCACATTTGTTTTATAATAACTTCGAAGGTGAAGTTGAGCAGGTAATCGAACGTGCAAAACATGCTGGCGTCAATTTTATTATTGTCCCCGGTACAGATATAGCTACCTCACTTCAGGCAATAGAACTTGCCGATAAATATGATTGCGTTTATGCTACAGTCGGAGTACATCCACATGATTCGAAAGCCTGGAACGGTTCGATTATCAATGAACTAGAAGAACTAGCGCATCATAAAAAAGTTGTAGCAATCGGTGAAATTGGTTTAGATTACTATTATGATTTTTCCCCCTGCGAGATTCAGCTCAGAGCCTTTGAAGCTCAGATTGAACTGGCATTGAAGCTAAAACTTCCCATCATTGTTCACAACCGCGAATCGAATGAAGATATTATGAGTATAGCGCGCAAATATAGGAACTCAGGATTGCGCGCGCAGTATCATTGCTTTGCAGGATCAATCGAGGATGCGCGTGAACTAGTTGAAATGCATCATTATATTTCATTTTCTGGAATAATTACATTCAAGAATGCTGAAAGTGTTCGAAAAGTTCTATCGCGTGTGGCATTGGAAAATTTATTGCTCGAGACCGATTCGCCATTCATGACTCCCATTCCTCATCGTGGCCAGAGAAATGAACCGGCATACATAAAACTGATTGCGGAAAGAATCGCTGAAATACATCATTTAACTGTTGCCGATGTCGGCCGGGCAACATCTTACAACGCATATAAATTATTTGGTATTGGAATGAAACCAGGGCTCAGTTATACCTATCGAATCGGACAATCTCTTTATATCAACGTTACAAACAGATGTAATGCGGATTGTGTTTTTTGTGACCGCAAAGGTGAAGCTGTCATTAATGGTTATAGTCTTAAAATGACAAAGTCTGAAGAGCCGGATGCTGAAGCCTACATCAAAGAAATTGGTGATCCGAAGAACTATAAAGAAATTGTTTTCTGCGGATATGGCGAACCAACAATACGTTGGAATGTTGTTAAGCAGTTAGCCAAATATATTAAGGAAAACGGCGGCTCGACCCGCATGAATACCGATGGACATGGCAATTTTATTAACAAGAGAGATATCACTCCCGAGTTGAAAGGCTTGATTGACTCCGTATCAATCAGTTTGAATTCAACTGATCCGGAACAGTATGGCAAATTAATGCGGGTAGATCCATCGCTTCACGGTGAAATGCTGGACTTTGCCAAAAGGGCGAAAGAGTACACACATGTTGTTCTGTCAATCGTAGGTTTGAGTGAAGTTGATTCAGAAGCAGCGAAAAAATTTGTGACTGAAGAAGTTGGTGTTGACTTCCGCGAAAGAGAATATTTCTAGTTAGAATAAGAGGACTCATGAATATTCAGAAAAAAATCCTGCTCTTGCCTGTAATATTGTTTTCGCTGGCAATTCAAGCATGCTCGACCTTTCGGTCCATCCCGGAAACAAATCAAAATAAGATCGATAGCCTGCTCAGTTCGGATTTTTTCAAATCTTCTCAGGCGGGAATAGTTGCCTACGATTTGACGGATAACAAGCCTCTGTACCAGCATAACGAAAAGCTTTTACTTCGTCCTGCATCCAATCAAAAAATTTTAACTACCGCTGCGGCATATCTTTTTCTTGGACCTGATTACAAATTCAAAACATCCGTTTACCATACCGGTGAGATTAAAGATTCGGTATGCAGCGGCGATCTTTTTGTAGTTGGAGGATTTGACCCGGATTTCACCACTAATGATTTAGACTCTCTCGTCCGTGAGATTAAAAAATTCGGGATAAAAAAAATCAGCGGGAATATTTATGCCGATGTCTCTGCAATGGATTCACTCTACTGGGGTGAGGGATGGATGTGGGATGATGAACCGGAATCTTATGCTGCTTTCTTAACACCGTTAACCATCAATAAAAATAGTATCCTTGTAGATTACGCACCCGGCAATATTGGTCAACCGGCAAAAATCGGATTGATCCCGGAAACGAATTTCGTAGAAGAAGTAAATACATCGGAGACAGTTGATACCGGCAAAACGAAGATGGATATTACCAGAGATTGGATGAAACGCAGCAACACCATAATAGTCAGAGGTAAACTTCTAAAATCTGCCAAACGCGATACAGTTTCATTAAGCGTTTTTAATCCCACTTTTTATTTTCTCCACCTCATGAACAAAAGTTTATTGCGAAGTGGAATTTCTATCGCTGGGAAAGTTGATACAATGACATTGGATGAAGATGCAAAGAGCATATTCGCTTTTGAACGCGGTATAGATCCGGTTATCAGAAATACAAATAAAATAAGCGACAATCTGAGCGCAGAAATGTTATTGCGTTCTCTGGCATTAAATAATTCCGGTCGAAGGGCGTCCGCAAAAAAAGGAATTGTTTTGATAGACAGTTTGATTTCGGTTGTGGGACTTAATCCTAAAAATTATATGGTGGCGGATGGATCAGGACTTTCGAACTATAATTTACTTTCCGCAGAATTGTTGACTTCGTTGTTTAAGTATTTTTATTATAAAAAGCCGGAGCTCTACGAAAAGCTTTGTAGTTCATTTCCTATTTCGGGTTTTGATGGCACTTTAAGTAATCGAATGAAAAAGTCCGGAGCGTTCATGCGTGTGTTTGCTAAAACCGGCTCGATTCGGGGTGTGAGTAGTCTATCGGGTTATTTATTGAGCAGAAAGAATCATTTGATCGCATTTTCAATCCTCATTCAGAATTTTACTGGAGGAACTACTCAAGCACGTACAATACAGGATAATATTTGTAATATCCTTTTTGAAGTGAACTAAACAACCGGTGGTTAATGAAAACTTATAAACAATTCAAAATTTTTACAAACCCGATTAATGCTGATGAAGTGAGCGGGCTTCTCTGGCAGCTGGACATTGACGGTATAAATGAATCGGAAAGCGGGTTGATTGTTTATGTTGGTTCTTCAAAAAATATTCTCAAAAGTGATATAGAAAAAATATTAAAACAAATGGTTACGGAAAATCAGATAAAATCATTTACAATCAGTGAAGAGACATTGGAAGATAAAAACTGGAACGAGGAATATGAAAAGAATGTACGCGTAATTGAAGTTACAGACCGCATCGTAATTAAACCTTCATTCAAAGATTATACCCCTAGGGTTGGTCAGGTCATTATTGCGATTGATCCCAAGATGTCATTTGGAACAGGTGAACACGCAACAACTCGAATGGTTCTTCAGTTCATTGAGAAATATTTACATAGCGGCGATAACGTATTGGACGTTGGTTCCGGCACCGGAGTGCTTGGAATTGGAGCTGTAATGCTCGGTGCGAAATCGGCCCTCTGTATCGATAACGATGAGTGGTGTTCGCTGAACGGGAATGAAAATGCTAAGGCTAATAATGTTGATGGTAAGGTTGAAATCCGTTTAGTAGAAATTGGTCAGATAGTTGAGAAAGATTTTGATCTCATAGTCGCAAATATCAATAAACATATTCTTCTGGAGATTGCCGAAGAGATCCGACACAAAATGAAAGAGACCGGAACATTAATTCTTTCCGGTCTCTTAATAATTGACGAAGAAGATATAGCACAAAAATTTGCCCAATTTGGTTTTAAACCAATTGACAAGTCCGAATTAGATGAATGGTGCGCTCTTGTCTTTCAGCTGAATAAATAATTATGGCTGAAACTTGCTTAATAATTTTGCCAAATCCTTCTGTTCGTGATCGCTCAGGACTGAAGTAAGCGAGGCGATATTATCTGCATACTTTGGCATTATAGAGCCGATTTTAGTTTTTCCGCTTGCAGTAAGATCCGCCAGAATAACTCTTCTGTCTTCCTTCGAATAAATTCGTTTGACGAATCCTTCTTTCTCCAGGTTATCCATAACACAGGTAATATTAGCACCGGTAACCATCATTTCTTCGCTTAACCTTTTCAAAGGAACTGGTCCGGTTTTATGAAGGATTTCCAAAACACCAAACTGGGGTGCAGTCAGATTTTCAGCGAACATCTGTTTTGCTTGAATTTTTTTGTACTTGTCATAAGCTTTCGACAACTTTTCCCATAAGTCCAAAGCCAACTGTTTTTTCTCGCTTGCCATAGTATTTTCCTTTCGTTTAGTTAATTAAAAAATATTCAATAGAGCACTTTTTATTAACTGAACAATTTGTTCAAATTTTGTTAATCACAAACAATACCTATTCAAATACACAGTTAAAATAGATTTTTCTTTGAATAAAAAAAAGAATATTTATCAATCCCGTTCATTAATGTTGCATAATCACATTAATTGCGGGTTTTGGAGTTCATTAATTTGGCCGGGGGTTTGAAACTAAGCGCGGATAAATTATATTATCGCAAGGAATAACAATTTTTCTAATCTGGATATTGATGATAAATAAACAAGAAATTTTGGATTTCATTGCTGAAAGTGATTTCGACAATCCAGGATCAGCTCATTTATATTCATTCTCCCGGATGGTTGCTGAGGATGAATATTTCCTGCTTTCTAAGAAATTATTGGGTAGTGATTTTTTGTTTTACTGGAGCGATCCCTCCGATCATCATACTTTTCTAGCTTATGGAGAAGTCTACGCTATCAAAGGTAATACCTTTACAGATTTATCATATCTTGATGAGCAATTGCAAAATTTGCCATTCAACATTCTTTCTAATAATGGGAAAATAACTGAATCGAAAGATCCATTATTTTTGGGAGGTATTAAATTTCCTTCCCTGAAAAGCGAGGATACCTGGAATGACTTTGAGTTTGCTAAATGGAGTATGCCACAAATCCTTTTAATTAAGAACGGAAATGATTTTAAGATTACCATAAACACATTTAAGCATGACCTTGATGGGACATTTTCTATAATAGAACATTCTGAATATGAATTTGATAAGTATGATGAGACACAAGTAAAAATTCTCGCAAGTGTTCCAAACATTGGAATCAATGAATGGTCAGTTAATGTGGAATCTGCACTTGCAATAATTTCAAATACAAAATTGAATAAAGTGGTTCTATCACGTTATGAGAAAATTGAATTAAGCAGCACTCCAAATATTAGGCGGCAGCTAAAAAAACTCGAAACTACATTCGGTAACTGTATTACCTTCGCGTATCAGTCAAAAGGATCGGTATTTTTTGGCGCAACACCAGAAAAACTTTTTAGCGTGAAGGATAGTTTTCTGGAAGCAGACGCACTAGCAGGATCAATACGAAGAGGTGCTAATGAAGAAGAGGACGAAAATTTTAAAAAACTCCTTCTGCATGATGAGAAAAACTTAGCTGAACATAAAAGTGTTGTTGATTTTATTCTTCATCAGTTAACCCCTGTAACAGAAAAAATTCTTTTCGATTCTCAGCCTTCGATAAAAGCTTATTCAAATATCCAGCATCTCTATTCCCAGATACGCGCTAAGATTAAAAATGATATATCATTTTTTTCATTATTGGAGAAGTTATACCCGACTCCTGCTGTATGCGGTTTTCCAAGCAAGGAAGCATTAAATACAATCCACAAGCTGGAATCTTTTGACCGGGGACTTTATGCCGGCGCACTTGGCTGGTTTAATCTAAATGGCAATGCTGAATTTTTTGTAGGAATCCGGTCGGCACTATTAAGAAAAAATCAGCTTCTGGCCTATGCAGGCTGCGGCATTGTTGAGGGTTCCGATTCACTCTCTGAATTTAACGAAACCAAACTAAAACTTAAACCAATACTAAATCTATTTACTCATGAAACTGTCAATAAATCGTAATATCGTCTGGTGCGATCTCTTCGTTAATCGTCTTTCACAGCTAGGAGTTCGCTACGCTTGCATTTCACCTGGTTCGCGAAGTACTTCACTGACTATTGCCTTTGCAACAAATAAATCTATTACTGTTTTTCCGATTGTTGATGAACGCTCCTCCGCCTTCTTCGCTTTAGGACTTGCTAAGAAATCCAATACACCGGTGGCAATTGTTACCACCTCTGGAACAGCAGTAGCAGAGCTCTATCCCGCCATTATCGAAGCGTATTATGGAAGAGTTCCGTTGATAATCTGCACGGCAGATAGGCCGCATCTATTACGGAACAGAGGTGCAAATCAGACAATTAACCAGCAGAACATTTATAAAAATCATATCCGCTATTTTGTTGATGCCGGCTTACCTGACGTCAAGAATCTTTCGTTCATTAAAAAGATTGCGGAAGATTCGATCAGAAATTCGTGTTTAACCGAGAAGGGTCCGGTTCATATAAACTTTCCATTTGAGAAACCATTCGAACCGAAAAATTATACAGACAAAATTGAATTCGGGAAAATTGAGAAAATCTTTGCAGACTCATCATTTGAATTGGCGCCGGGGAATCAATCTAAAATTAATTATGAAGCCGTTGCAAAGAAATTGTGGTCAACCGATCGTGGACTGATAATAGTTGGCTTCAATAATTATCGAAAAGATTTTGCTAAGCAGGTTACACAATTTTCGGGAAAATTTGGCTACCCGGTTTATGTGGATGGTGCATCATCTTTTAGGTTTGGTAAACACTCTAAAGAAAATATAATTGAAAACTTTACCGCATTCATGCGTGCTCAAGATTTCCAAAAACATTTTGATCCAAGAATAATAATACAATTTGGCGGTGCACCTACATCAAATGTTCTGCTCGAGTTTTTTAAAAAGTCGCGTGCTGAAAAAATATTAGTAAACGAGTTCGGCGATAAAAACGATCCTTCATTTACCGCAAAAACTATTTTACCGGTTGACCCATCCGAGTTCATCGAAACAATTCTTCAGAGTGAGAAGGACAAAAATAACCGTGATAGCTGCTGGCTAATAGACTATCACGTTATGAATAGTCATGCCGAAAAACTGAAAGACCAATTTGTTAAAAAGGTCAAATTCCCGTTTGAAGGAAAAGTAGTAACCGAACTATTAAATGCGATTCCTGATAAATCAAATTTGATGATTTCAAACTCGCTCCCGATACGCGATACAGATTTTTTTGCATCAGCAATCAGCAAGCAATTGAAAATATATACAAACAGAGGTGCCAGCGGTATAGACGGGATTAATTCGACTGCCCTCGGTATAGCCAAAGCGGCCAAAGAGAAAAGCTTTCTGTTAATTGGCGACCTCGCATTCTATCATGATCTGAACGGCTTGCACAATGCAATCAAATTCAAAATTCCTTTGACTATTATATTAGTAAATAACAGCGGCGGCGGAATATTCGAATCCCTCCCCATTTCCGGCTACAGAGATCTGTTCAAGGAGAATTTTTCCACTCCGCTCAAGGTCGATTTTAAGAAGCTTGTAGAAGCCTATGGCGGAAAATATCATAAAATAAATAGCTGGAAAGATTTCAAAGAAAGAGTGATATTATCCTCGAGAAATAAAAAACTTACTGTCCTCGAGATTCAGACCGACGCAAAAGAATCTAAACTCCAACGCCAAATTTACTGGAACGCTGTTTCAGAAAGAATTGTACAATTCATCAATGAAATTAAAAGTTGACGATATTGAGTTTAATCTTCTCTTAAACGAAACCAATCTCAACCAAGCTAAAACTCCGGTTGTGTTTCTTCACGGATTTACTGGAGATTCAACCGATTGGCAATTTATATTTGATCAACTTCCCGATACTTTACTTCCTGTAGCTATCGATCTTATCGGACATGGAAAAACTGATTCCCACCCAAATCCGGTTAATTATACATGCACCGCCATAGTCCACCAGCTTGATTCCATCTTTGCACAATTGAATTTCAGAAAGATAATACTTGCAGGTTATTCTATGGGAGGAAGAGCAGCGCTCTCATATTGCCTCAAATATCCGCAACACGTGAGTGCAGCTATTTTGGAAAGTACCACAGCCGGTATTGAAGACTTCTGTCTGAAGAAAGAACGTGTTGAACTTGACCTTCTTTTTGCAGACAAAATTAAAAAAGAAGGAGTCGAATCCTTTATAAATTACTGGTTTGATACGCCGCTTTTTAAATCATTGAGAAATCTCCCTAATTTTGAAGCAATAAAGAATAAGCGAAATAAAAACAGTGTAACTGGATTATCAAATTCACTGATGAGCTTCAGCACCGGATTGATGATGAGTTATTGGGACAAACTTCCATCACTTAATTTCCCTATTCTGTTAATCAGCGGTGAGTCTGATACAAAATACACTGAGATAAACAAAGCGATGAGATTGAAACTGCCAAATGCGCGGCACGACACTATTTCTCAGTGCGGTCATAATGTTCACTTAGAAAAGCCGGAGCTTTTTACTAAATTAGTCATCGATTTTTTGACAACACATGAAAGGCCGTCATGAGCTCCAACTGGAAGATAGCGAAAGAATATAAAGACATCATTTACGAAAAAATGGAAGGCATCGCCAAGATTTCAATCAACCGTCCCGAAAAGCGAAATGCGTTCCGACCTGAAACTACACTTGAACTTTTTGATGCTTTTGCTGATGCGCGTGAAGATGCAAATGTTGGCGTAATATTATTGACTGGTAAAGGTCCTTCGAAAGATGGAAAGTATGCATTCTGTTCCGGCGGTGATCAATCGATTCGCGGGGACAAAGGTTATGTAGGTAAAGATGGCGTTCCCCGTCTTAATATACTCGATGTACAAAAACAGATTCGCAGTATTCCAAAACCGGTAATTGCACTTGTTGCAGGTTATGCAATCGGTGGTGGACATGTATTACACGTGGTTTGTGATCTCTCCATTGCCGCGGACAATGCAATCTTTGGTCAGACCGGTCCAAAGGTTGGGAGCTTCGACGGAGGCTTTGGCGCAAGCTATCTGGCACGTCTCGTAGGACAAAAGAAGGCACGTGAAATCTGGTACCTCTGCCGTCAATACAATGCACACGAAGCACTTGAAATGGGACTTGTAAATAAGGTAGTACCTGTTGATGAGCTTGAAGCTGAAGGTATTCAGTGGGCAAAAGAGATTTTGGAGATGAGCCCGCTTGCACTCAGGTTGCTCAAATCAGCATTCAATGCAGAATTAGATGGGCAAGCCGGTATTCAAGAACTTGCCGGCAACGCAACACTTCTTTATTATATGAGCGAAGAAGCTCAAGAAGGTAAGAACGCTTACAACGAAAAACGGAAACCGGATTTCAAAAAATTTCCAAGAGTACCCTAACTATGATTACTTTATCAAAAGCAAAAAATGTTCTAAAGAAGAACAAATCCTATCTTCAAAAAAAGTATTTTATTGATGAGATAGGAATATTCGGATCTTATAGCAGAGGTGAACAAAACAGAAAAAGTGATATTGACCTGTTGGTTTCGTTTAAAAAACCGATCGGCTTAGAGTTCGTAGATCTTTCGGAGGAATTAGAAAAGTTATTGAATCATAAAGTTGATTTGGTTTCCAAAGGTGCTTTGAAGAAAAGAATGTATGAGTTCATCAAACTAGAAATTGTCTATGTCTAAAAGAAACGATAAGCTTTTACTTCTCGATATACTCGATTCAATCCACAAAATTCTTCTTTATACAAAAGGTTTAGACTTTCGAACATTTGCTAAAGATCAAAAAACAATTGATGCAGTTGTTAGAAATATTGAGATCATAGGTGAAGCTTCTAAACATGTTTCAAAGAAGCTAAAAGATAAATCGGCTGTTCCGTGGATAAGAATTGTCGGTTTGAGAAATAGGATTGTTCATGAATACTTCGGAGTTGATTTAAGAATTGTCTGGAAAATTATCACTGAGCAACTAATTGATTTTGAAGAGACCATAAAAGAATTAATTACAATAACAGAAAAATAATGTTATCATCAACTACAACTACAATCACAAAATTCGATGCTTGGATACTTGCAAGCCGTCCGCGAACATTAGCTGCTGCAATTGTTCCGGTTGTTGTTGGCACTGCAATATCAATTCACGATGAAAAATTCAAACCAATCGCAGCAGTGTTTGCACTTATCTGTGCATTGCTTATTCAGGTGGGTACAAATTTTGTAAACGATCTTTTCGATTTTCTTCACGGTTCAGATAAAAAAGATCGCATCGGACCGCAGCGTGCAACTGTCTCCGGCATTCTTTCAATCTCCGAAATGAAACTTGGAATTTATTTTTCTTTTGGACTGGGTTTTATATTTGGACTTTATCTTATCTATCTAGGCGGCTGGTTCATTCTTATAATCGGAGTATTATCAATTCTTGCTGGCATCGCTTATACGGCGGGTCCTTTTCCGCTTGCATATAACGGGCTTGGCGACATTGCAGTATTTCTTTTTTTTGGCTTTATCGGAACTGTAGGAACGTATTATGTTCAAGCGAATCAGATAACCGCATTCGCATTTTGGTCTTCTGTACCCGTCGGCGCGTTAATAACAAATATATTAGTTGTGAATAATTACCGCGATCGCGAAGAAGACCGCTCAAACGGGAAGAACACTCTGATTGTTATTTTCGGAGAAAGCTTTGGTCGAATTCAATATGTTTTCTTTATGTTAATTTCATACTCGATTCTTTTTATTGTTTACTTTACATTCAAGAAAGAATTAGTCGTCTTCTTTCCTCTTTTGAGTCTACCGCTTGCAATAAAACTAATTAGGATGATTTACACTTTACGAGGAAGTGAATTAAACAAAACATTGGAACTAACTGCTAAGCTTTCGGCTCTTTACGGTTTGCTATTTGCAGCCGGTATTCTGTTATGACAATCAGCAATTTCAAATACACACCGTTTTCTCTCAAACTCAATATCCCATTTCAATCATCCTCTCAAACAATCACTGAACGAAACGGATTTATTATCATGGTAACGGATGAGCTGGGCAATAGATCATTTGGCGAGTGTTCTCCTCTTCCTGGATTTAGTTCAGAAACTATTGAAGATGCCGAAAGAATATTAAAGGGTTTGCAGCATCAGATAATCGGTTTCAGTATTGAAGAAAATATTACAGCAATTTCTGAATTACTCTCAGAATTTACACTCGTTCCTTCTCTTCAATTTGCTCTTGAACAAGCAATGATAAGTTTGCTTTGTAAACGAAACAGTAATTTTCTCAGCAATAACCTCAAAAACACAAAATCGGAAATTGATGTTAATGCCGTGATCGGTTTTGGCGATGAGGAGAATATTCTGAATCGAATTAGAAACAAATTCAAAAATGGATACAGAACATTCAAGATAAAAGTCGGAAGAGATGATTTTGAGTTGGATTATAATCTTATTAAAAATATACAAACAGAATTTGGCAGTACCATTAATATCAGACTGGATGCAAACCGTAAATGGAATTGCGAAATCGTGGAAGAGTATTTAGAAAGACTTTCTCAATACAATGTTGAATATATAGAAGAACCTTGCAACAGTTTAGGAAGCAATTTACAACTGGCGCAATCTTCGATTGTACCAATTGCTCTGGATGAATCAATTTCATCGTTCGATGACGCTGTCAAAGTGCTTAATGAAAGTATTATTAATTTTCTCATTCTGAAGCCGATGATCTGCGGAGGAATTATATCAAGCTTACGAATAATCCGTGATGCTGAGCGAATGGAAAAGAATGTGATAATCTCTTCATCATTTGAAAGTGCATTGGGTAAAAGCGCTCTGGTATTGCTTGCCGCATCGACAAATCATTCATTTGCTCACGGACTTGACACCTCGGAAAATTTTTATAAGAATATCTGCACTGATTCTTATGAAGTGTCAAACGGAAAAATAGTCTTTGACTGTAAAAATTATCCACCACAATTTGATTTTGTGCTTCCATGATAATCCTAGACAACACCATTCATTGGCTGGAGGAACAAAAAAAATTACTCCCTTCTAAGGCAGCGATAATTACAGAAGATAGTTCTCTGTCATACTCAGAGATCTGGAATGAATGTCTTTGTGCATGCAATTACTTCGATCAAGCTGGAATTCAACAGAAAGATCATGTCGGCATATTATTCGGACACAATTACAAATTTTTCATAATTGTAAACGCGCTATGGATGATTGGTGCAGTTCCCGTTCCTCTCAATACACGTAATACAAAACATGAGGTCGAGTGTCAACTTCATCAGGCGGATATAAAGCATTTAATAATTGACGAGAATATTTCCGGATTTTATTCAGTGCTTAACTTTCACAATAAAATTCAAATTTCTAAAACCTCTTCGTTCGGAGCTTTTAAGAAGAGAATTGAAATTCTCAATTCTCCAACCTGCCTGCCGGCAGGCAGGTTCTCAATTCTTAATTCCTCTTTAATCATGTTCACTTCCGGCAGCAGCGGGAGCGCAAAAGCAGTTGTACACAATTTCAAAAGTCTGTTTGAAAGCGTAAACAATATGGATTCTTTTGCTAATCTTGGCAGCAGTGATGTTTGGCTTGCATCTTTACCGTTTTACCATATTGGCGGTTTTATGATTCTGGTCCGCGCACTTATTTCCGGCGGAACAATAGCAATTCCGAATTCACTTAAGCATGAGGATATCACAAAAGCACTTACGATTTTTAATCCGACACACATTTCAATAGTTTCTACGATGCTCGGCCGTTTCCTTAATAATGAATTTGTACCGTCAGCAAATCTGAAATTTGTTTTTCTTGGAGGTGGGCCTGCTTCATCTGCAATTTGTTTACAAGCGATTGATAAGGGCTGGCCAATCGCAAAAGTTTACGGCTCAACTGAAACATGCTCGATGGTTGCTGTTCTTCATCCAACTGAAGTAAAACAACAGCCTGATTCAGCCGGTAAAATATTTGGCTCTAATAAAATTATGGTCAGGCATACAAGCAGTGATGAATCAGATAAATCATGTTCCGTCGGTGAGATTGGCGAAATTGTCGTCTCATCGCAATCATTATTCAAAGAGTATTATGATGATCAACTAACCACCGAGAGAGTATACAGAAACGGATGGCACCGTACTGGCGACTTTGGCTGGCTTGATGAAGAAGGATTTCTTTTTATTTCATCGAGAAGAGAAGATTTAATTATTAGCGGGGGCGAAAATGTAAGTGCCCTTGAGGTTGAGAATCTGATTAAAACTCTTGACCGGATTGAAGATGCTTTTGTGTTTGCCATTAGAGATGAAACTTGGGGTCAAACAGTTTGTGCCGCCATTGTATCAAATGAAGTTTCGGAATCAGGGATTATAAATTTCTTAAGAGAAAAAATTGCAGGCTTCAAAATTCCAAAACAATTCTTCTTTTTGGATCTTATTCCTAGAAATGAGATGGGAAAAGTGAATCGGGTAGAACTCTTAAAGAGGCTTAATTTAGATTAGTCTTCATCTTATCGAAAAACTCTGTCGGTAATTCTATTTTTCTGAACTCTTCTTTTAGGACACAAACATGAACGGTTTTGGCAATGGCGGTAAATTGACCGTCTGATTTGTAAAATTTATAACTCAATTCAAATGAAGAACTCTTCAATAAACTAACTACAACATCAACACGAAGTTCGTCTCCGACTTTTATTGGCCTCACATAATCCGCTTCGGCATGAATAATTGGAAGTATAAAATCCTTATCAAAAAAATAATCTCTCTCGGTATGCAAACTTCGCAGAAAATCTTCATAGGCAGCATGAACAAATTTGAATAAGCTGGCGTAGAATATTATGCCTGCTGGATCCGCATCATAGAAATAGACTTTAACTTTGGTAGTAAACATGTTAATCCTCATTTTCTCATTTGTAATTTAAACAACTCTTCTTCATTTCACATTAACTTTTTTGTGTTTAATTTCGCCTTGAACAAAAAAGAAAACTTTTGAGATCTCGAAATATTTATCTCCTGTTTATGGCTCTGCTCACCATTTTCGCAAATTGCGCATCTGCACAACAATCTGAAATTAAAAGAGAGTTCTATCCCAATGGTAAATTGAAATCCGAAGGATCGTATCTTTATGGGGTGCGCAACGGTATTTACAAAGAGTTTTATGAAAGCGGCAACCTTTGGAAGGAATGGAATTTCGAAAACGGAAAAGAAGAGAATATTTCTATCTGGTATTTTGAAGACGGCACCAAGAGCATGGAGTGGAATTACCGCAAGGGCAAGCTCGAAGGTAAATCAAAATGGTATTACGAAAGCGGAGAGCTTTGGGCTGAGCCAAACTATGTCCATGATATTCAAGAAGGACCAGGTCAAACGTATTACAAAAGCGGGAAGCTGCAGGCCATATGGAATTATGTTGGCGGTAAGCTTAATGGTATATCCAAAATATTTTTTGAAAATGGCAAAGTTGAAGTAGAACGGAATTATGTTAATGATAAACTCGAAGGGATAAGTAAAGTTTATTCCGAATACGGTACTCTTTCTCTGGAGGCAAAGTACAAGAACGATCTGCTCGATGGAACCTCATACTTTTACTACCCGGATGGTAAAATAAAAGTGGTTGATACTTATGAGAAAGGACAAATAATAAAACGGGAGCGTTTCGATTATGACAGCAAGGTCAGTAAAGTCGAAGAAAATTTTGATGAATATTGGGAAGAAGGCACATTAAAGAGACAGGTGCACTTTCGTGAAGGAAAATTAGACGGACTTAATAAAGAATATTACGCGAGTGGTTTTCTCAAATCGGAATGGAATTATAATAAAGGAATTATAGAGGGAGAGTGCAAATTTTATCATGACGGCGGAACGATTGCTGAAATTGCCAATTTTGCTGGTGGAATTAAAAATGGAATATCGATAAAATTCAACAAAGACGGGATTAAAATTGCGGAAGAAAATTATTTAAATAATTTACGTGAGCTATCCGCAAAAACTTTTTACCCGAGTGGAGAAATTGAATCAGTACAAATTTATCAAAACGATTTGCTTAATGGTACAGTAAAAATTTATTCAAGAGGCGGGTCGCTTGCCGATGAGGAAGAATATAAGGACGGCATTAAAAACGGAATAGTAAAAAGATATTATCAGAATGGAATGCTTTCCGATCTGCTCACTTATAAAAACAATCTTCTTGATGGAAAATGCTACTCGTATGATGAATCCGGTAAAGTTGTTCGTGTTGTTGAATATAAAGACGGTGAGTTACTCAAATAAAATTACACTTCGTTTGTTGATCAAAAGAGAATTAGAACAAGATTAAGCACCGCAAAAAAATCGGCTAAATCAAATTATTTTCCTGATAACAAATAAATCCAGAAAATTGCTTCCAAATACCATCGAGGGAGTGTAGGTGCCCGGTTTAACAGAATTCTTCAGGACTCTAACAGCACACTCTGCCGCTCCTTTGGCAGTTAAAGTGTACCCTTCCATAACCTGGTAAACCTCATCGATCTTCTCCGCCTCAGCATATTCAACTCTTCCCCATATATAAGTTTCAGCTGAATTCCGCTCTTCTTTTGAAGGTCCGGTAAAATTCCTTTTGATATAATTTCCAACAATATTTTTAATCGCAGGAATCTTAATCAGATTCAGAAACAGCACAAGTAAAGGGGTTATAGCAACAACTATTTTGGGCATCGCAAGATAGACTTCTACATTTTCTATCCCGGTCGAATGATATGAGGAATAAACATCTCCCCAAGGAATAGATATTCCGCTGAATGAAAAATTATTTTTTTCAAATGCGATTGTAAATTCACCAATTTTGGAATCGATCAACTTTCCGTGACGGCGAATTTTTCCCGTTCCACCAAGAAATTCTAAGGTAGTCAGCCAAGTTCCTCTTGATATTTTTCCCCTTTTGTTAAAGAGGCCAAGTTTAAGATGAGTAGCATCAGGCATCTGTTCGCTCAACCTTTTGGCAAGACAATCCGTTGGAATAATATCAAACCCGACGCTTGGCAAGATTACAATCCCTCGTTCTTTCGCAGCATTGTTAAGAGAAAAAGCGAGATGCATCACAGGCATCTCTCCGGTTATATCCAGGTAATTAGTTTTTGTACGAAGACACGCCTCCATCAATTCTTTTGCAGTATTTTTGAATGGGCCTGCACAATTCAAAAGTGTGTGCACATTCTGGAGAGCTTCATCAACCTGCTCATCGGCCGAGATGTTAAATGCAACATATTCACAATTATATTTCCGAGCTAGTTGCTTTAAGACAGATTCATTTCTTCCGGCTAGGATTGGTTTGATATCGCGTGAGATGAGTTCTTCGATGATAAGTTGTGCAGAATAACCGTTGGCTCCAAAGATCATTAATCTGTCTTTAATCATATTCATGCACCCTTAACTTTGTTTGGCCCATGTGATAATATATAATGTTGGTCAATCTTTCAATTCCAATATGACTCAAATATTCATTTACTTAGGAAAATAATTAAATTTATGAGGTAATTTGAATAATTCAGGCTCAGGGACTAATAATTCACTTTTTATTAACAATTTTTTAACATTCAGATAAGAGTTTGATACTTATTAATTTCTATTTTTCTGAGAGTATTTTTTGAATTTACAAAAATTGCTGGGACCTAATGAGTAAAAAGAAAATTCTCTTTATATGCGGTTCGTTAAATCAAACTTCGATGATGCACCAGATCTCACAGCATCTGGAGAATTACGAGTGTTATTTTACTCCATATTACGGTGACGGATACATCAAATTTCTTGTCAGCATGGGCTATCTAAAATTCTCCATATTGAATGGTCCTTTCAGATTGAATACCGAGAAATACTTACAGCAGCATAATCTTAATATAGATTACCGTGGCGAAAGCAATAATTACGATTTGGTTTACACATGCGCCGATTTAATCATGCCAAGGAATATCCGGAAGAAAAATGTTATACTTGTGCAGGAAGGAATGACCGATCCGGAAAATTTAATGTTCTATCTGGTGAAGTATCTTAAACTTTCACGCTGGCTCGCAAGTACTTCAGCAATGGGAATATCCGATAAATATACTCTCTTCTGTGTGGCTTCAAATGGATACAAAGATTTTTTCATTCGTAAAGGAGCCAAAGCTGAAAAAATTATTGTTACAGGAATTCCAAATTTCGACAGCCTGCAGCAGTTTTCGGAAAGCAATTTCCCCCACAAAAATTTTGTTCTGGTTGCAACTTCGGATGCACGCGAGACTTACAAAATCGAAAACAGAAAAAGATTAATTCAAGATTGTGTTAGAATTGCAAACGGACGACAGCTTATCTTCAAACTGCATCCTAACGAAAATATTGAACGTGCAACACGAGAAATTAAGAAATTCGCTCCCGGTGCATTGGTTTATACTAGCGGAAATATTAATTACATGATTGCAAACTGTGAAGCGCTCATCACTCAGTTTTCTTCTACTGTTTATGTTGGACTAGCCTTTGGCAAAGAAGTTCACTCCGCTTTTGATATTGAAGGATTAAAACGGTTGATGCCAATTCAGAACAACGGAACTTCTGCCGAACGAATTGCAAGAATTGGTAATCACTTAGTTGAAGTACCTGAAGCAACTTTAGAAGAAATTCACCGGAAGTTTGATCTAAAAATAGAGTAAGGAATGGAACGCTGATCATTATGATCGCTTATGATTAGTTAAGATCATAAACCATCATAACTATCATAAAAAATCTGCGTTCCATTACAATTAAAAATGAAAATCTTAACAGTCATACAAGCGCGAATGTCCTCAACACGATTACCGGGAAAGGTAATGCTGCCTATTTTGGGCAAGCCGCTGTTAATTCGTATGATCGAAAGAGTACAATCAGCAAAATTGATTGGTCAATTGATCGTGGCAACATCAACCAATACCGAAGATGATGAAATTGAAAAGCTATGCAGCGAGAATGGAATTACATGCTTCAGGGGTCATCTTACCGATTTACTCGACCGTCATTATCAGGTCGGAAAATTATTTGGTGCGGAAGCGGTAGTAAAAATTCCGTCAGATTGCCCTCTCATCGATCCTCATGTAATTGACAAAGTGCTCGAGCATTATATTAATTCGGATGAATTTGATTATGTAAGTAACCTTCACCCGGCATCCTATCCAGACGGAAACGATGTTGAAATATTTTCCTTCGAGGCAATTGAATGTGCGTGGAAAGATGCGACAAGAGATTTCGAACGTGAGCATACAACACCTTTCATCTGGGAGAACAAAGAATTCTTTGCAATTGGAAACGTTACATGGGAAACGGGGTATGATTTCTCAACCAGTCATCGCTGGACAATTGATTTCCCGGAAGATTACGAGTTTATCAGGAAGGTCTATGAAGAACTTTATCAGACGAATCCATCTTTTAGTCTTAAGGATATATTAAATTTGTTAAAACAAAAACCCCATATAGCCCAAATCAATCAACAGTATCTTGGTAAGTATTGGTATGAAGAACACCTGGATGAGTTAAAGAACATTAACGAATACAAAAATAAATTCCCGGAAAAATGAAAAAGCAAGAATTAATTGACCTCAGACAAATGGCCATGCGTGTACGTGAACATATTATCCGGCTCAGCGGAAACGGCGGATGCTTCATTGGCGCCTCACTTTCATGTACGGATGTGATAGTATATCTTTATAAGAAATTCTTAAATGTTGGTCCACATAATTTCAAGAACCCGGCAAGAGATTATTTCTTCCTTTCGAAAGGACACGATGTTCCGGCACTTTATGGAACATATGTTGAAATGGGCTGGCTCGAAGAAGAGCGGCTTAAAAACCATCTAAAGACCAATGACACAATTTATTGGCATCCCAACAGAAATATTCCGGGTATAGAGTTTCATTCAGGATCGCTCGGTCACAATTTGTCTGTTGCAATGGGCGTGGCTATGGATTGTAAGCTTCGTAAACAAAAAAATAAAATTGTTGTTGTGGTTGGCGATGGTGAATTGAATGAAGGATCAATGTGGGAAGCACTTCTCGTTGCATCAGCTTACAAACTTGATAATCTTTTAATCGTTGTTGATCGCAATCAATTTCAGGCAAATATGCCCACAGAAGATCTCATCCCGCTGAAACCACTGCCTAAAAAATTTAATGCATTTGGATGCAAGGTAAAAAAAGTAAACGGACACGATTTTGAAAAAATGCACGAGGCCTTTAAACAATTTCCATTCGAGAAAGGAAAAGTATCGGTGGTGATTGCTGAAACAGTTCGGGGCAAGGGTTTGCCAAGTATAGAAAAAAGAGCGGATCGATGGTTTGTAAACTTCAAACAAGAGGAAGTTGACCAGCTTCTTAAAGAATTACATGGTTCAAAGAAAACCAAATTGACTTCAGAAACAATTGTGGCGAGATGAAAATGACATATGCAGATATTGTACTTGACCTTATCAACAAAGATGATCGGTATATGATCATGACTTCGGAAAACAGAGCGGCGTTTCGAAACCTTCCGCCGTTAATTAAAAATAATTTTATTGACACCGGTATTGCAGAACAAACATTAATTGGAATGGCTGCGGGGCTGGCCCTTCGCGGAAGAATTCCAATCGTTCATGCGCTTGCTACATTTTTGACGATGAGGGCATTTGAATTTATCCGGACTGATGTTGGAATTGGGAATCTGCCTGTAAAAATTGTTGGTGCGGTACCCGGATTCTTATCAGACGGTAACGGTCCGACCCACCAGGCAATAGAAGATGTGTCGATCATGCGGGGTATTCCGAATATGAATGTATTTTGCCCTGCTGATGAAGATGATATGTTAAAAGGATTGGCCGCGGTTTTTAAAAGTCCATCTCCGTTTTATATCCGTTACAACAATACAGATCCTGTTGTAAAGCATGCCAAATTTGAAATTGGCAAGGCCGAAGTTATTGGAGAAGGAAAAGACGTAGCAATTCTTGTCTACGGATTTCTATTCGGTCAAGCATTCAATGCAAAACAAATTCTGGAATCGAAAGGATTTTCGGTTCGATTGATAAATATTCGTACTCCTAAACCAATCGATGAAGAAACTATTTTAGAAGCTGTTGATGAATGTAAATTGATCGTAACCATGGAAGATCATTTTATCACCGGCGGATTATATTCGATTCTTGCCGAAGTCCTTTTAAGAAATAGAAAAACAGCAAACGTTCTCCCCTTTGCGTTAATGAATAAATGGTTTAAACCAGCATTGCTGAATGATGTACTCGAGTACGAGGGATTTACTTGCGAGAAAATTGCGGAAAGAATTTCCAAGCTGTTGGCTATTAGCGTTTAGATGTTAGCTTATTTCTAAGCAATAATCAGGAAAGAGACATGAGAGACTTTAAGAAATTAAAAGTATGGGAAAGAGCTCATAACTTAGCTCTAAACCTTTATAAGTTGACTAAATCTTTTCCAAAAGAAGAACTTTATGGGATTACTTCTCAATTAAGGAGGGCAGTAATTTCGATTCCAACAAACATTGCTGAAGGAAGTGGAAAACAAACTGAAAAAGAATTTGCCAGATATTTAAGTATTGCTGCTGGTTCTGCTAGTGAAACTGAATATTTAATAATTCTATCCAAAGATTTAAAGTTTATAAAAGAATCAGTCGCAGCCGATTTAATTATAGAAATAAATGAAATTAAGAAAATGCTAAATGCATTGATGATTAAAATTGCTAATGGCTAAAAGCCAATAGCTAACTGCTGGAGATTCACGATGCCGAACAAAATTAGTTTAACAAACAACTTTCCATCCATCACAAAATCGGATGAACTTTACAATCGTGCAGTTGGATTAATCCCATCTGTTACTCAAACACTCGCTAAGGGGCCTTCGCAATGGATTAAAGGCGTTGCGCCAAAATATCTGGTGAAGGGAAAAGGATCTCACGTTTGGGATGTTGATGGCAACGAATACATAGATTATATGATGGGGGTCGGCCCCCTTTCACTTGGATATGCATACCCAAAAGTTGATGAGGCGATAAAAAAGCAATTAGAAGACGGGATTACGTTTTCTATGATGCATCCTCTTGAAGTTGAGGTTGCCGAGATGATTCACGATATAATTCCAAACGCCGAAGCAGTCCGCTACAGTAAAACCGGAGCGGATGCAGCAAGCGCAGCAGTCAGGCTTGCACGCGCATATACCGGAAAAAATAAAATTCTCTGCTGTGGCTATCACGGCTGGCATGATTGGTATATTGCGGTTACTGCGCGCAATCACGGAATTCCGGAAGCTGTCCAGGCAATGTCCTATACATTTAATTATAATGATCTTGATTCAGTTAAGAATTCTATTGATGATGATGTTGCTGCAATAATCCTCGAGCCGGTAGTTTTTAATGAACCAAAAGATAATTTTCTTCATAAACTATCTGAGTTGTGTGAGCAGAAAGGAATTGTTCTTATCTTTGATGAGATGTGGACAGGATTTAGAATGGCTCTTGGCGGAGCCCAGGAGTATTTTGGAATTACACCCGATCTTGCAACATATTCTAAGGCGGTTGCCAATGGAATGCCAATTTCAATTCTGACAGGCAAAAGAAAAATTATGGATCTCGCAGATGAAGATATATTTTTCTACACAACGTTTGGCGGTGAAGCACTTTCATTGGCCGCGGCAAAAATAACGATTAACGAGCTTCGTGAAAAAAACGTTCCGGCGTATCTGGATAAGCAGGGGGCAGAATTAAAAGACGGATACAACAAACTTGTAGTTAAACTAGGATTGGATTTTACGAAGGCAATCGGATACAACTGGCGCTCCATGGCAACGTTCGATGAAAAGGCAGGAGATCCGCTAATACAGAAATCTTTGATGCAGCAGGAAATGATCAAACGCGGGGTTCTGTGGCAGGGATTCCACAATATGTCATACTCTCACACTGATATTGATGTCGAATATACTATGCAAGCTTTGGAGGAATCGCTTTTGGTATTGAAAAAGGCTGTTCAGGAAAACAAGTTAAGAGAAACACTCCATGGAGAACCGGTGCAACCCGTCTTTAGAAAAGTTGATAACTTCAACATGAAACCGGTAAAAAAATAATTCTCAACCGTTATCGATAGATATTTAATTTGTAATGGGATATTTTTCAACTCAAGTTGAATGGCCTTTTATATTCATTTTAATTCGGAGAACCATTATGAAAAAGATAATCTTGATCTTAGGATTATTCTTTTTTTGCGCATCTCAGATCTCTTTTGCTCAGGAAAAAACAACCGAGAAAAGAATTACAACAGATTCTAAGGGAAAGAAAGATAGCACCGAAGCGATGATTATTTCCGAAACCGAGGATATTACACCACGTGAGAATATGCTGATAATCAATCCGTTGAAGTTTTTTTTGTTTTACAATCTGAGCTTCTACCGTAAAATTGATAATGCCCTTGTACTCGGCGGAGGATTCCAGTTGCCGACTCTTAAAGATATAAGTGGATTTGGTGTAAATGCAGAGCTCAGGATACATCCCAGTAAGAAAGCTCTACGAGGATTTTATATTGCACCGAATTTATCATTTAATAATCTGTCAACATCAAGAACAAATTCAAACGCTCAAGCCTTCTCAATAGGTGTATTAGCCGGCTGGCAATGGTTTCCGGGAAATGACTTTGCGATGGGCTTGGGAATTGGAATTGACCATTACTTTCTTTCTGATTCGAAAGATGCATTTACTTCTTACGACGGAAACGTTCCTGCTGTAAGATTCGATATTGGATACGCCTGGTAAAAGAATAAGCCATCCAGAGCAGCATTAGTTATCAAATCACCAATTGAAACTGGAATACCTAATGAATATGTTTTCACTAAAAAATAAGACTGCAATCGTAACCGGTGCACTGGGATTAATTGGCAAAGAACATTGCAAGGCATTAAGCGAAGCTGGCGCCAACGTTATTGTGGCCGATTTGAATGAATCCGAATGCATTGAGCTTTCTGAATCATTGTCGACTGAATCAATTGGTATTGAAATGGATGTGACTGATCCGGAATCAATAAAAAGAATGCGGGATTCCGTTTTAGAAAAATTCTTTCACATCGACGTTCTGGTGAACAATGCGGCAATCAACGATATGTTTGAAAATCCGAAAGCAGCATCCGAGCAATCAAAGTTTGAAAATTATCCGCTCGAGTTGTGGCAGAAATCTGTTGACGTAAATTTAACCGGCGTTTTTTTATGCTCACAGATTTTGGGAACGGAAATGGCAAAACAAAAATCGGGAAGTATAATTAACATTGCTTCTACTTACGGAATAACAGCTCCGGATCAATCTCTTTACATCAAAGAGGATGGAACTCAACTGTTTTACAAACCTCCTGCATACTCTGCAACAAAAGGTGCTGTAATTGCCTTTACAAAATATCTTGCCGCATACTGGGGCAAGAATGGCGTGCGTGTTAATACTCTGTCTCCCGGCGGTGTAGAAAATTCTCAGGATGATTTTTTTATTGAGAAATACTCTGCGAGAACTCCGCTCGGAAGAATGGCCAGACCTGCTGATTACAAAGGTGCATTAGTCTTCCTTGCGAGTGATGCATCAAATTATATGACCGGCGCAAACCTGGTTGTTGACGGCGGATGGACTGCCTGGTAACTTTTGACTAAATGAATGCTTATTTTCAACTAACTAAAGAAATTTTATGTCGAAGAAAAAATTAACTCCAAAACAAATCCTGAAAAAGGCATCGAAGATTAAATTGCTTCTAACGGATGTTGATGGTGTTCTAACCGATACAGGTGTTTATTATTCGGCCAAAGGCGAAGAGATGAAACGATTCTCAATTCGCGATGGAATGGGTATTGAGCGATTAAGAGAACTGGTTGGTGTTGAAACTGGAATTATCACACGTGAAAATTCAAAGATAGTGAAAAGCCGGGCCCGGAAATTGAAAATTGACGAACTGCATCTTGGAGTTTTCGAGAAAGATAAAACATTAGATGAAATTCTTTTAAGAAGAAATCTTTTGGCGGAGGAAGTTGCCTACATTGGAGATGACACCAACGATCTTGAGATTCTGGTGAAAGCCGGACTAAGCGCTTGTCCCAATGACGCGACCAGTTTTGCAAAAAATGTTTCTGATGTAATCGTTAAAAGCAGAGGCGGCTTTGGCGCGGTAAGAGATTTTGCGGAAATTATAATCACTGCTAAGCAGTCGAAAACGAAAAAAAAGAAAGGAACACATGAATAGCAGAATTCAAATCGGGAAAAATTTTATTGGAGAAGGCGAGCCTGTATACATAATAGCAGAGATCGGCATAAATCATAACGGTTCACTGGAACTTGCCAGGAGATTAATTGACGGCGCTGTCTTTGCCGGATGCGATGCGGTAAAATTTCAAAAAAGGACACCGGAGCTTTGCGTTCCCAGGGATCAATGGGAAATAGAGCGGGAAACACCTTGGGGAAGAATTTCGTACATCGATTATCGCCGGAAGGTTGAATTTGGTTTTGAAGAATATTTGGAGATTGATTGTTATTGTAAAGAAAAAGGTATCGACTGGTTCGCATCAGCCTGGGATGAAACAGCCGTTGATTTTTTGGAAAAGTTCAAACCGGTGATTTACAAACTCTCTTCGGCCTCCCTTACCGATCACTCACTCTTAAAAAAAGTCAGAGCTACTGGTAAACCGATGATCCTGTCAACAGGAATGTCGACAATTGAGGAAATCGAGGAAGCACTAAAATTGATAGGTAAAGAAAATTTACTAATCGCACAGTCGACATCTACTTATCCATGTGCTATTGAGGAACTTAATATTAACGTTATAAGAACATACAAAGAGAAATTCCCGGGTGTGCAGATTGGTTACTCAGGTCATGAGACCGGATTAGCTCCAACATTAGCCGCAGTAGCACTTGGTGCATCTTTTGTTGAAAGACACATTACGCTCGATCGTGCGATGTGGGGCACCGACCAGGCAGCATCTGTTGAAGTAAACGGAATGTTGAAGCTGGTTCAGGATATACGCGATGTTGAAAAAGCATTGGGAGACGGAATCAAGCACGTCTATGAAAGCGAATATAAAAGCATAGAAAAATTAAGAAGAGTTAAATCGAACATCACTCTATAAATTATGCTGAATGATTTAATAGTTAGTCTGCAGCCATATGAAATATTTTCTTATGCGCTTATTATGTCTGCTGCACTTTTCTTCATAATACTCGAAAGACTCTTTCCGTATAACGAAGGACAGAAAGTTTTACGCGAAGGCTTTTTAAATGACCTTGCACTCTACACAATAGCACAGAGTTATATTCTTGGCATTATCATCTTTACATTTGTCATCAGAACGCTTGATAATACAACAGGACTTTCCCGCCTTCAGCTATTTACAGACATACCAATTTGGATTCAGTTAATTATCTTTACCATTACACACGATATTTATATTTACTGGATGCACCGCTGGCAGCATAGCAATAAATTCCTCTGGAGAATTCATGAAGCGCATCATTCACCTAAAAAAGTAGATTGGCTATCCGGCTCACGCTCCCACGCTTTTGAAATTCTGATCAATCAGACAATCGAGTTTCTCCCAATTGTTTTGCTTGGTTCTCCTCCCGAGGTAATCGCATACAAAGGTGTGATCAGCGCAATTTGGGGCATGTTTATTCACTCCAATTTAAATGTGAAAATCGGCTGGTTACAAAAAATCATTAATGGTCCCGAGATGCACCGCATTCATCATACAACCGGAAAAGGACGTAACAGAAATTTTGCTACAAAATTTGCCATCTGGGATTGGCTTTTCGGAACAGCTTACCTAACCGGAGAACACGCGGATGAATATGGTTTAAAAACTTTCTTCCCTAATAATTTTTCGAACAGTTCATTTTCGCTTTCAGAAGTTTTAAGAAAAACGGATAACTCATTCTCAAGAAAGTGAAGAATCTCCAATTCATGAAACTCTCCACTCCCCTCATTAAACAAGATCATCATAAACCTTGCACAGGTTTGTCTCCGGGATACTTAACGGAATAAACCAGTTTTCTTGAAACAGATTTACCTCCGTCAACATCTATTACCCATTTTAGTTTACCGCTATCGGTATTAAATATCCCACCCGACGATTCGATCAACTTAACAACTATATCTTCATTTTTGGAGATTGGGATTTGATCCTCAACTATAATATTAACAACTGCTTTTTTGTTGTTCTTAACTTTGATCTCAAAAGCAAAAGTTCTTTCAACATTGCTGCTGAGAAATTTATCTTCCGAAAAATCTTTCAGTATATCATGTGAGACAGAGATATTTTTATCCCGTCCAAGCGACAAAGTAAGTGTATCCTTCGTAGTCATAGGATCAACGAATGACTGTCCGACATAAGAATTTTCAAAATAGATATTTGCCTGCCCTGCCAACAAATTGTAATTACTCCAATCCGTTAAACGGGCAACAAGAAAAGCATTGTTGTCCAGTTTCGGAGCCGCGTAATACTCATACTTTGCCGGAATAGTAAATTCCTGAAGAGATACTGAATGCGGTTTGCTGTCAGATGGTATTGAAGATTTGATTGTCGGTGTGAACTCAACAGAAAGCGACGTTTCTACAACATTAATATAATCTGCCATAGTTTCTGAAGGTGCCGTGGCTTCAGATACTGCCTGAGCAGCTAAATTATCCATTCTTTTTTCGGCACCTGCCTTCATCATTTTTTGAAATGCAATTGGACGAATAAAATCAATAAACCATGGATTTAATTCCGGCTTGTTGTTATTAACATTTGGATTTCTCGTGGAAAGTATAATGTCGATATCTTTCCAGTCGATACCGCTGTTCTGCCAGACATTAGCTTTATAACTTAACTGAGCAGGAGAATTTATTTTATCAACACGGACATCATATATCGGCTGCCATCCGGCGTCATAGATCAAATATGAAAGATTTATCTCGATTGTACCGGCAGTTTTTCCTGAAACAGTTACAACAACTTCGTTTGTCGGTTTGTTAATCTGATTGTTCAGTTCATTTAACTGGTTCTGAATCCGCTCTATGTTTTTCTGAATCTTTTTCTGACTTATGGTTAACTCGAAAATTTTGTTCTTAATTTCAGCCAGATGTTTTCTGTAAAATTCAGCCATCTTTTGCAACTCGGCTACCGAGACTCCAATCTTTTCGTTACCGATATTTTTATTGGCAAGTATCAAATCGATTTCGGATTTCAATCCATCAACCTCGTTCTGATTGAATGCCAGCATCCTCTTCTGAATTTCGAGTGAATCTTCCAGAGCTTTTATTTGCGGGGTTTTTTCAGATTGACGCAGGTAATCAAACCTCTGCACCACAGACATAATTACAGCATCGCCCTTTGCGGAAATATTAATACTGTTCCGGTCAATATTCGAGGCTAATCCGGTGAAGACAATATCGTTGACTCCCTTCTCAATCCTGGCTGTTGCAGAATAGCCTAATTGCGCACCTCTCAAAAAGACCTTAACATTTGAAAGGGTGGATTTAACCGTTATCTCATCTGACGCGAATGAAATCGATGAGAAGAAGGAAATGATCAATATAGTACTCATAATTTTTTTCATTGTTCTTTCCCGCTGTTTATTCAAAGATAATAAAACTACTGCTTATACATGTCCAGAATTTTATCTGTTCCAAATGACAGGGATTGCGAATCAATGGCGTAATCACCTTTCATTCTAAATCATCTTTCTTTATTTTTCCATTCGATAAAATGAGAAAATAAATCATTCCTCATTCTGACTGGAATCCATGAAAAAACTGTTACTCGAACTACTAACAAAATATTTTTCATCCATCGCCGATAATTGGTCAGCCAAACTTTTACCGATCCTGAACGGCAAACTTTCCGAACCGCAGATTGAAACATTCGTTGAGAGCAGTTTAAATACTTTTATTGAAGTAATTGAGACCAGCGACTATAAATCGGCTGACCAGTTTCTTATAGATACATATACTTTATTTTCAGAGGCAGGAGTAAATCTTCTTGAAGTCAGCCAGGTTTTCAGCCAGGGCAGATTCGCTGTTCTCAACTTTATCGAAAAAGATGCAATGAGTAATACAGATCCTGTAATTCTGCTTGGATTCTTCGATGAATTGATCGAACAGATTTATGCTCGCTATGGTGTTCTTCATCAGGATACTAAGATGAAAGAACTGGAACTGGACAGGGACCGTCTTGCCTCAAAACTCGAATTGAATCAACAGTACTTGAAAAATATTTTACATTCTTCGGATCAGGCCATAATGATGGTTGATCACAACGAAAAATTTATTGCATGGAATAAAGGAGCAGAAAAGATATTTGGTTATACCGAAGAGGAAATTCTTGACAAAAGTTCCTCCCTTTTATTTCCCGAAGGTGAAAAATATATAAAAGAGCTTCAGCAGATTATTGAGGATGCAAAAAAAATTGGTTACAAAAGTATTGTTGAAACCGAACGCAAGAAGAAGAATGGAGAGTTAATCACAGTACGCCTTAGTGTCTCACGATTGCCGAGCAGCAAAGGTGAGTATGCCGGAAGGTCAATTATTATTAAGGATTACACTGAGTTCAAACGTTTGCAGGCACAAATTGATCAGTCAGAAAAATTAGCGGTGATCGGTCAACTTGCAGCGGGAGTCGCACACGAAATAGGAAATCCTCTCACTTCAATTTCTGCTCTCGTCCAAATTTTGCAGAGAAGAAGTCAGGATCCATTCATTAGTGAACAGCTGGTAAATATTAAAGAGAATATCGAACGTATCACAAAAATTGTTCGCGAGCTTGTAGATTTTTCACGTCCTCCAAGCTATGAGACTACTGTTCAGGATATTACGGATGTGATCAAAACGGCGCTGGGAATTGTTAAGTACGATAAACGAATTCGCAAAGTTAAGTTCGACACAGACCTTAAAAATGTTTTGCCTTCCGTTCGTGTGGCGGCAGATCAGCTTCTTCAGGTAATTATAAATATACTTATCAATGCCCTGGATGCAATTGAAGGTAATGGAACAATTTCGCTTAAATCCGACTATGATAAAAATAATATCTATCTTGAGATTACAGACGACGGATGCGGAATGGATGATGAGACAATTGCGAAAATTTTTGATCCCTTCTTCACCACGAAGGAAGTGGGGAAAGGAACGGGTCTGGGGTTGTCTGTCAGCTATGGAATAATAAATCGGTTCAACGGTGAGATAAAAGTAAGAAGTGAATTAAAGAAAGGAAGTTTATTTAGAATAAGTCTTCCTATAATAGATAATTAGTTTGGAGAATTAATGCTTTCAAAAATTTTAATTGTTGATGATGAGAAGCCAATACGGGATTCCCTTAAGATGGTTTTGACTGAAGAAGGATTTTCTGCTGATGTAGCCGGCGATGGTGAAGAAGCATTTCTGAAAATTCAGGAAAATAGTTATGATGTTGTAATCTCAGATATAAAAATGCCGAAGATGGATGGGATGCAGCTTCTTGAATCTGCTTCAAAAATTTCTCCGGAAACTTTTTTTATTATAATGACTGCTTATGCATCCGTAAAGACAGCTATTGACGCACTCAGGCATGGTGCGTTTGATTACCTGATCAAGCCAGTAGAATTTGAAGACGTAATCATTCGTGTGAAGCGGTTGATCGACTACAAAAAACTGGCCGCTGAGAATAAATCCTTGAGGCAGAGAATTTCATCCGATACAGGATTCGTAAATCTGATCGGCAAAAGCGAGCCGATGAAAAAAGTGTTCGATGTTATTTCGCAGGTCGCGCCTACCAACAGCAACGTTTTAATATTCGGTAAAAGCGGAACCGGAAAGGAACTTGTTGCCAAAGCGATTCATTATAACAGTAATCGTAAAGACAAAATATTTTTTCCTATTAACTGCGGCGCAATTTCGGAGAATTTAATTGAGAGCGAATTATTCGGTCACAAGAAGGGATCATTCACAGGCGCTTCGGATGATAAAACCGGTTTATTTAAGGTTGCCGATGGCGGAACACTTTTTCTGGATGAGATTGGAGAACTTCCTCTAAATCTTCAGGTAAAACTTTTACGCGCAATTGAGGATAGAGAATTTATTCCTGTAGGAGGAATTAAAGCAGTTAGCACCGATGTCCGGATAATTGCTGCTACCAATCAGGATCTTTATGAAAAGACCAAGACCAATGAATTCCGGGAAGATCTTTATTACCGGCTGAATGTAATTGAAATAAAATTGCCTACACTGAATGAAAGAACCGAGGATATTCCCCTGCTTGTCAATCACTTTATAGATAAGTATTCTAAAGAGATGGGGAAAAAGATTATGGGTGTGGATAACGAGACCATGAAAGTATTATTAGCACACGACTGGCGCGGAGGTGTGCGCGAGCTTGAAAATGTTATTGAACGTGCAATGATTTTCGCTTCCAAAGATAATATTACAGCAACTGATTTAGCCGACCATGTCCGCGGGCGAAGTATTCAGGAAGGCTATCCCGATGCACTCAAGGACGCCATGAAAGATTTTGAAAAAGAGCACATCTTAAAAACAATCAGAAAATTTGATTACAATAAAGATGAGGCATCCAAAGCTCTTGAAATTGGTCTTTCTTCTCTTTACAGAAAAATGGACGAGCTCGGAATACCAACAAGAACTGCCAAAGAGGATGAGAGTTAGCTGCTTTTAGAAAAAAAATTACTAGAACTCCATACTCACGCCAATTGAAGGTAGCAATCCGATTGATGACTGATCATCAATCATCCCTTTTCGGTAATCCCATCGTATGTTATTTGTGTTTTTGTTATTGTAGATGTTTTGTATATCTATATAGGTTATCAGCGCCCAGCCTTCAAAATCCCATCGTCTGTCAACTCTAAGATCCAGCGAATGAAGAGAATTAAACCGGCCGGTGTTGTAATTTGCTACACTTTGTGTCCCATCGTTATTAAACGGCGTATATGGATTTCCGGTGGCAAATCTGAATTTCATCGATGCTTCCCACTTTTTATTGAAGATATAACCTGCAGTCAGATTCACAATCCAATTTTGACCAAAGCTTCCGGAACGTTTTACTCCATCAAGTGCTTTGAAGTTTGATTCGCTCCATGTAGCACTGATAATTCCGTAGAGCGGTGTGTCAGATGATTTTTTTTGTATCGATAATTCAACACCATGAACTTCTCCTGAACCCGAACTGACAAGTTTTTCCAGACCAAATGAAGCAAAATTTTCATCACCGCCGCCATAACCAGCACCCGTATTTGCTAAGACCAGATATGGCCTTAAAACACTTGCGGGATAATTTTTGTATTCTTTATAAAAGCCCTCGACTTTCATTCGTATGTCATCTTGTAATCTTCTTTCATAACCGAGGACAAACTGATTAACCCGTACAGCCTTCAGATTTTTGTTTTGCTCATCAGCCACAAGCCAGATATATGAAGGGCTCTGGTGATAAACACCGGCGCTGAAGTTTATGCTTGCCAAATCACTGAACATATAGGCAATCGCAAACCTTGGACTTACATAAAAACTTGTACTGATCTCACTGAAGTAATCGCCCCTTACACCAACATTTATTCTGAATTTATCCAACATTGTATTTGAGTACTGTGTGTACAATCCCAACTTGGTAAAATTCCTTTGGGTATTCAGTGAAGTAATGCTTAATCTTTCTCCAAACGTTGTAATGAAATTAGGGAGTTTGATATCTGCCGAAAATTTAATCAGCTTGGTAGAGGCGCCTATATTTAACTCAGAAGTAGAGGATACTTTATAGATTAGGTCACCTTTCAACTCATTCTCTCCTTCACGAGATTTATTCAGAAAGATTGGGTTCAGTAATGTATCTCGTTGTGAAGAGTCAAAGTCGGTGAAATTTCTGCTAAGGCTTATATTGAAAAAGCCTTTTTCAAACAGATGTCTATAAGATAGACCTGATACATAAGTGTTCTGATTTGAACCGAGAATTCTTGAATTCTCGTAAAAGTCTTCCGAGTCTTTGTTATTAAATTTCACTTTATCAAATGCACCAATGAACAAATATGAAATCCGGTTTTTCTCGTCAAGATCAAAAGTAAATTTTGTAAGCGCATCATAATACTCGGGTACAAAATTGAAACCCGCAGCGTTAAAAATAAAATCGAGATAACTTCTGCGTACAGAAAGAATAAAGTCTCCCTTTCGTCCTATAGGTCCTTCAAGATTCAAACCGAATTGTGATGCGGCAATAGTTCCTTTACCGCCCAGCCGGTCTTTTCTTCCGTCCCTTGTATCAATAGTTAGTACTGATGATAGTTTATCACCGTAGAGAGAGGAGAATCCTCCGCTTGAAAAACTGGTTTCCCTTACAAAATCTAAATTAATAAAGCTCAATGGTCCTCCTGTTGCGCCCTGGCTTCCGAAGTGGTTTATATTTGGGACAACAAAGCCATCAACTATATATAGATTTTCAGAAGGTGCGCCGCCTCTAACAATTAAATCATTCCTGCCTGCACTTGCCTGTGCAACACCAGGCAATATGGAAAGAGCACGCACAACATCTTCAAATCCCCCCGGTGTTCGGCGGATTTCTTCATAACTTAAGTGAGTAACACCTCCAATCTCACTTGGATCCATCTCGAAATAATCTGATCGTACTGTAATTTCATTAAATTCGATCAGAGATGTCGTCAATTTTATCATCAGATCTGTTGGTCTTGCGCTGTTGACAATCACATCGGGTTTTATAATCGTTTGATATCCAACGGCAGATATACGAATCTGATAGGTGCCGATTTCAACGTTAGATATTTGAAAATCTCCTTCAAGATTTGTTGAGGCTCCCAATGTTGACCCGATTATTTGAACATTAACTCCGGGTATAGGTTCTTTTGATACTTCATCAACAATTTTTCCGGAAATAATTCCTTTCATATTCTGAGCAGGTGTATTAGAAAATAGTAAAGTGAGAGCAATTAAGACAGTTAGGTATTTCATATTCCTCTAAATGGTTTTAATTTATTGTCAGCTAAACACACCCAAAGTTAAATAAGTTTCCTAGATGTTACTTTTAGATCTATGCTGAATTAAAATATAATTTATTATATTTGACTCAGTTTTCATCTATAATCGAAGGGCATGGAAAAGGATAAGATCAATTTCGAAGTCTTGAAAGAGTTTAATAGTGGATTCGATAATATTTTCTTTTCGATTGCATATATCGACGGATCGAGGGAGGATTTTGTTTCTGATTCCATTGAGCAAATTACCGGCTATACTGCTGCAGAGATAATCAGTTTTCCTGATCGACATCACTCACTAATCTGCGAAGAAGACCAGCTTCAGGTCAGAAAAAGTCTTGAAAAATTTGAACCTGATAGTTCGAAAAATTCATTTGAATTAAACTACAGAATTACTTCTAAATCTGGTAAACAGGTCTGGCTGAAGGAATTTGTACGAATCGATCGCGAAGAGGATGGAACCGCAGCAATAGAGAAGAGAAGTCTGGTGTTAGACGTTACCAACATTAAATCTTCGGAATCGGAACTTCAGAAATCGATGGATAGTCTTCGTGAGATGAATATTTCAAAGGACAAATTTATTTCGATCGTATCCCATGATTTGCGTGCACCTTTTACAACACTTCTCGGCTTTTCCGAAATTCTGCTCAATGAGCAGGACATCACCGAAGATGAACGTAATGAATATATCCGTTATATATATGATGCGTCTAAGTCTCAGCTCAATCTGATCAATTGTCTGCTTGATTGGTCCCGATTGCAAACCGGCAGAATTAAAGTCGAACCGGTCCGCTTGAATGTAAAATCTGTTGTTTCTACGGCTGTTACTCCACTGACGGGAGATGCAGTCAGAAAAAACATAGATGTAAAAATTGAGATTCCTGTTGATCTTTATATTAACGCCGACGATCGTCTGATAAGTCAGGCAATTGTAAATTTAGCAACAAATGCAATCAAGTTTACGCCGGAAGGAAAAGAGATTCACCTTTCCTCAAGCAGATTCAAAGAGGGAATGATCGAAATTGTAATAAAGGATGAAGGACTTGGTATATCGGAAGAGAATCAAACAAAACTATTTAAGATAGACCAGAAATTTTCTCTCGTTGGGACTAATGGCGAAAAAGGAAGCGGGCTTGGTTTAACTTTAGTGAAAGAAATTATAGAGAAACATGGCGGACAAGTTTGGTTCTATTCGCAAATCGGCGAAGGAAGTGAATTTCATTTTACCGTACCTGAGGCAAATAACCTGGTTTTGTTGGTTGAAGATGACGAGGCAATCAGAGCACTTTATAAAAAAATAATCGAGCAGGCTCTTCCAAATTTCGAAGTTAAATTTGCCAATAACGGTTATGAGGCTATTGGAATGTATAGGGACCTTTTGCCTACAATTATTATAACAGACCATGATATGCCGCTGATGAACGGAATTCAGTTAGTTGAAGCAATACAGAAAAAGGAATCGAACAGAACTGTTCCTATAATAGTTGTCTCCGCTAAACTCAACGATGAGATTACTAAAAAATATTTACGACTTGGTGTTGATAAAATTATTTCTAAACCGGTAGAACATGAATTACTAGTACAACAGATTAGAGAATGTCTATATTAGACTAGGGTTTATCAAAATTCTCAATTCTAACAAAGCTGAAAAAAAATGACTGCCGATAGTGATACTATTTCAAAACATTGGTTTGCCCTCTACACAAAACCGCGTCACGAGTTCAAAGCTGCCTTACAACTTGAGAGCGTATCAATTGAGCATTATCTCCCTACTATGACCGTTAAGAGACAATGGAGCGACAGAAAGAAAAAGGTTACCGAGCCATTATTCCGCGGTTATATTTTCATTCATACAGACGAAAAAAAACGGATGCTCGCAGTGTCACAATCAACAATTGTCAAAACGGTTTGTTTTAACGGGAAGCCCTCGGTAATTCCTGAGTGGCAGATTGAAAGTCTCAAAAAAATGCTGATCGAGAATCCCGATGTCTTTGTCAGCGATAAAATAGAAGTCGGCTCAAAAGTTAAAATCATAGATGGTCCATTCAAAGATGTGGTTGGCGTTGTAACAGGTTCACAAGAGGACAAATGGCTAGCCGTTTCAGTTGAATTATTGAGATGTTCCGTCATGGTCAGACTTCCGAAAGAAAGCGTTATCAAATCTCTCGAAAAGTAATATTTTCCTATCCAGTTATTTTTTTTAGTAAATTGAAATACAACAAAGGGCACGTATTCCAATTATGTTAGATCAAAAACCACTTAATGAGTTTTCAGTAGGTGATGAACTTCTGATATTTCTCATCGTAAGCAAATGTGAAGTAAAAACTTCTAAGAATGGAAAATTATTTCTTAATCTCGAACTAAGAGATAAATCTGTGGCACTCCCCTCCAAAGTATGGGATAATGCAGAAGAGTATGCAAAGAAGTTGAAAGAAGGAACGGTTGTAAAGGTTGCAGGGCTCGTTGAAGATTTTAATGGTTCACCTCAAATAAAAATTGATAAGATCCGTCCGGCTCTTGAAAATGATAATGTAAAACCGGAAGATTTTCTTCCAATATCCCGCCGCCCTCTTACTGAAATGATAGATGAGCTAAATAAAGTAATTGATTCGCTTACCGATCCCTACTTAAGCGAGCTGGTAAAAAAAATTCTATCCGGTGAAGGACTGGAAAAATACTTCCGTACTCCGGCTGGTAAAGGATGGCATCATGCCTATATTCATGGTTTACTTGAACATACTCTTGAGATGGTTCGCATTTGTGAATTAATGTGTTCAATTCATCTGGACCTGAGACGCGATTTATTAATATGCGGTGCACTGCTACACGACTTTGGCAAGACAGAAGAATTGACTTACGATTCGGTATTTGATTATTCGGATAAAGGAAAATTAATTGGTCACATAATGATTGGTGCACTTACAGTAGAAAAAGTTGCGGCATCAATTCCCGATTTTCCCGAAGATTTAAAAATCCATTTGATTCATCTCGTGCTAAGTCATCAGGGTAAGTTGGAGTTTGCATCGCCGGTTGAACCTAAGACCCTGGAAGCAATAGTTCTCTATCAGGCTGATGAGCTTAGCGCCAAAACCAACGCATATAAATACGCAATTGAAGCAGATAAGAATAAGGGCAGCCGATGGACGAGGTATCTTCCATTGGCTGAAACAGCACTATTTATTCCTGAAAAAGAATCAAACTAAACAGATTCATGATAAATAAATTATTCACCCAATCAATCGAGGAATGTATCATGGTAAAAACAAACCGACCTTTCTTTTTACTAATCATTTTCATTTTATCATCCTTTTTGAGAGTAAACGCTCAATCGCTAGACGCTCTTCTGGAGGACGGGGAGAAATATTACAAGCAATTCAACAATGAAAAAGCACTCGAGGCTTTTCAGAAAGCTGAGAAAATAGATCCTACCAATATTGAAGTTTTATGGCGCCTATCCAGAACATATGTTGAGATCGCAGATAAAATGCCAACAAGCACCGGCGAACAGGAAGACGCTCAACTTGAGGTGTATAAGAAAGCACTTGAATATGCGGACAAAGCAATTAAAAAAGATGATGGTAATTCTGTAGGTCATCTCCGTCGCGCTATTGCAAACGGAAAGATCGCGCTCTTTAAAGGTATTTTTTCTGTAGCCGGAGTCGTTAATTCTGTACGGGCAGATGTTGAAAAATCGATTCAACTCGGTAACGGCGGTAATTTTATTCAGGGTGTGGCTCATTATGTTCTTGCGAGAACTCATGCTAAGACAAGTGATAAATGGAAACCTGCACGATCTGTACTAGGACTCGGCTGGGCAGATAATGAAATTGCAATAGCTGAATACAAAAAAGCAATTCAGTTGTATCCAACCTACATAATGTTTTATGTTGATTACGCAATCTCTCTTATTCGCGAAGATGATTATAATACAGCCCGTGAAATGTTAAACAAAGCATTAAAGACACCAATTGCACACCAAGATGATGAAAAACGTCTGGCTGAAGCCAAGAAATTGTTAAACGATATAAAAGACGAATAGTTTATTCCAAATCATTCTGAGTCCTCCCGATTTTTCGGGAGGACATCATTTCCCAAAACATATTCTGATACATCACTTCTACTAAAGAAAATGAACTTTTCAGAATGATAAACTAATTCTGATAATGCAATTCAAAAAAGAATTTCTCGATAAATTAAAGAGCGCAAAAAAAATTGTATTCTTTACCGGAGCCGGAATATCTGCTGAGAGCGGTATTTCAACTTTCCGTGGGAAAGATGGTATCTGGAACAAGATGAAGCCGGAGGAATTAGCAAACTTCGGTGCTTTTATGCGGAACCCTGATTTAGTCTGGGAATGGTACCAGCACAGGAGAGATATTATCAATAAAGTAGTCCCGAATCCCGGACACGCTGCAATCGCCGAACTTGAAAAATATTTTGAAGTCTCAGTTGTTACACAAAATATTGACAATCTGCATAGGCGTGCCGGATCCAAAACAGTCTACGAACTCCACGGAAACATCGAAAGAAATTTCTGCATTGAGTGCCATTCCTTTTACAATTCCGAAGATCTTGAAATAACAGTCACCTCACCAAAATGTGCAAAGTGTGGCGGACTCATTCGCCCCGATGTTGTTTGGTTTGGTGAAATGCTTCCACAGGATCAATTCGACGAAGGAGAAAGAGCAGCCCAGTGGAGCGATCTCTGCTTTGTAGTTGGAACATCTGCCGTAGTTTACCCCGCAGCATATATTCCGATTTCCGCGAAACAGGCGGGATCGTATGTCGTTGAAATTAATATAGAACCTACAGAGATAACCCAATATGCCGATTATTCACTCTTCGGAAAATCGGGAGAAATTTTACCCATGATTTTAGATGAGGTAAGAAAATTTGCCGGGTAATATGTTTGCCTCTCAATTTGAAACTGGCGTTAGATAGCGATCAAATTATTATCTGATATCTTCACAATTGATTTTCAAATTGTGAAAAGTTTTTATTCTTTGGTAGGCTTTGAATAAATTGTCGAGTGACAACAGACTTCTAATGCATTAGAAGTTGTCTGACGCGTTAATTTGCACCAGTGGATCGATTGTTAAACCCGTTTTTGTAAATACAGCAAACTATGCAGACGACACCTATAGCAGATAAATCAGTCATAAATAATTTTGATTTTTCAAAATGTGTCACTTGTTTCCCGGTTTCAGTCGGTTCGTGTGTCACTTTTCACATTTTTACTTGCCGCTTCCGAGATCTTAACTGCAAGGGCTTTTGCCTTTTCCGATATTTCCGCTTTATAAGATGGAAAGTTCACCGGTTCAACAGCTTGCTGAGCTTTGATCAAATCTCTCTTTGTGACCGGCGGATCTTTATAAATTAACCCAACCGTATTGATTTCCATTTCCCTTCTCCTTAATTGTTAGCTGAGAAGTCTTCTGTCGTCGTAATATTGGCTCTCAGAAATATTATCGAAATAATTAGAATAAACTTTAATCCTATCCATCTCTAATCCCTCTCCCCGGTGGAAAATCAATAATTCGGTTCAAAAGGCGATCTTTTGGGCTAAAATGAATTGAGAGTTGAATAGAATCATTAAGCAGTTCTTACTGCAATTGAGGGGGTTTTTATCCAAATTTCAAAATTTTCAGGCAAGAATTTTCATTGAAATAATAGCACCGGTTGAGTAACCAATTATTTAATCCTTCCGAAATAATGGAATATCTTATTGGTTTATTTTCCTACTAAAAAGTTTCAGTAGAAATTGATCCTTCGCGGAAATAGCTGGACAGATTCTATTTTGTAAAATCTTTATGATATTTTTTTATTCGCTCAACATAATTGAGCGTTTCTTGGTATCTCCATCTCGGAACCTTATGAGCAACATTAGATATAGATCCCCAAGACTTGTGATCCAAGCTGTCATACTTAGCTCTCATTTGAGCTTTGAGTATTGTTCCCTTACCTGCATTGTAGCTGCCGAATGTGAAATTCATTTTTTCAGATTCAGCCTCAACTTCCTGCCAGCTTTTAAATAAATATCTATCATAGTAAATACCAGCCGCAATGTTCCATTCGGGATCTTCTATCTGAACAAAGTCTGGATTTCTGCTTTGCACTTCTTTAAAAGTTGAGGGCATTAATTGCATAACACCTCGGGCACCCACTTGACTTATAGCATCCGGCGATAACCCGCTTTCAGCAATCCCCTGAGCTTTGAATATTTTCCAATCGAAACCAGGGCCAAAAAATCTTTTACTATATTTTTTGAATGATTCATCATATTTCGAAAAGTGCTTCTGACCAAAAGAAAGGCTGCTTAAGAACACTAGCAGACCGAAGAGAATCCATTTTTTCAATTTAATGATCCGGCAATAATTAATGCTATGGCTATAAATATTGCGGCGATAAAAATAGCTACAGCGATGTTTCCCTTCTTTAATTCGTCTTCAAAATTAATCCTTGGCGAAAGCAAATCGAACAATCTATAAGAAACGAACATAAGCACCACTCCTATAACAGCATAAAGAACATTCAAACCAATAATTGTCCATTCCATATAACTCTCCTTCTGTTTTGTGTCTAAAGATAAAACTAATTATAAAAACATTGAACTATTAAATATGTTATTACTAAGAATTTACTGAAGAGTTAAAAGTAATCATTACTACTTAAAACTTTTTACAGCTTCATCTACAGAGTTATAATTTTCGAATATTGAAGTCAGTTTGGTAATAACAAGTAAGCTCTCAATTTTTTCAGTCGCATTGGCAAGTTTCAGATCACCACCGCCATTCTTAACGGTTGTATAGCCGCCAATCAGCATTCCCAAACCGGAACTGTTTACAAATCCGGTTTCTTTAAGATCAATAATTATATTTTTTTTACCTTCCGCTAAAAGTTTACGCAATGTTTCGCTAAACTCCATATCTTTTGCCGTACCCGTGATGTCGCCTTTAAGCTCAAGCACAGCAGCTGTATACTTTTCTACTAAATTGATTTTCATGATTCCTCCGATGAATTTGATTGTTTATGCTGTTAGTTTATTGTTGATTCATTTTTTTCTATAAAAATATAATAATATTGAAAGTGTAAGTTATTTTATTTTTACTACAATAAATGTTATATCGTCAATTGGATCGTTTTTTCCACTCCACTTAAAAGCAGATGTTTTAAAATATTGAACAATTTCCTCAGATGATTGTTCTGCTACATTTAAAAATTCTGATTGTAGACGTTCATAACTAAAATATTCTTTTCCTTCATTAAATAACTCGGGCAATCCGTCACTCAGAATCAATATAGCATCGCCTGAGTTCAATTCAAATTCTGTAATCTGAAAACTTGATTCTGACATAGCCCCAAGGGGCATATAATGGTTTTTATATTCTGTTAAATTTCTTACGGATTTTTTATAAAAGAAGATTGGAGGCATTCCAGCATTAACAAATTGAACACGATTCTTTTTTATATTGAGCATCGTAAAGGCCATCATCATTCTTCCAAGATTTAATGTCTTTATCGTTTTGTTAGAAACATCAAAGAAATTAACCAAATCCAATCCGTTGGAATCAGAGATAAAAAGTGTTTTCATGATCGCTACCATGATACCAGCTCGCATACCATGCCCGGTTGCATCCCCCACCGCAATATTTAATGATCCGTCCTTTTTTTGCGAGAAATCATAATAGTCCCCTCCAACTTCACTTGCTGTGTTCATATAAACAGCGATATCAAGTTCGTTTACCTGTGGAATAGTTTTAGGTAACATAGATAACTGAAGTGTTCTAGCTTCCTCTAGTTCCATTCGGACGGCAATTAATTCATCCCTAGCTTTTAGAGCTTTTTTAAAAGTACTTAAATTTTCGAGTGCTTTCTTGATTGTAATATCAAGATCAGTTAGATCAATTGGTTTTACAACAAAATCGTAAGCACCGCCATTCATGGCAGTTCTGATATTCAATAGATCGCCATATGCAGAAACTATTACAGAGTGCAACAAAGGATTATTTAATTCTTTGATTTTGGAAAGCAGTGTTAAACCATCCATCTCAGGCATATTAATATCTGTTAGCACTAATTCAATGTCATTATCTTCTTTTAGTTTTTCAAGTGCCCTTACACCATTACTTGCAAAGATGAAATTATATTTATTTTCTTTAATCTCTTTTCTGAATTTCTGGTTTATGAGCAGTTCCAGATCAGGTTCGTCATCAACAACAAGTATTTTGGGTATTAGTGAGTTCACATTCATCTAGTTCTTAAGATTTTTAGGTAGTCTGATTATAAATTCGGTGAATTCTCCTACTTCAGTTTCGAATAGAAGTTCTCCCTGATGTTCTCTCGCGACGATATCATAACTGATGGATAATCCAAGACCAGTACCTTTTCCTGTAGGTTTTGTTGTGAAGAATGGAGTAAAGAGATCCCCTCTGATTTTTTCGGGGATACCGTTACCGTTATCTGTGATTCGCACTTCAATGAATTTATCGGTCTCTAAAGTTTTTACTTTTATCTTAGCAGGATTTTCTGTTTTTAATTCCAGCTTTTTACGATGAGCTTCATAGCATCCATTCGTAAGAATGTTTAAAAACACACGACTTATATCTTGAGGAATAACATTTATCTTGCTGATAGTTTTATCATATTCCCTTTCAATCTTAATATTGAAAGTGCTATCCTGCGCGCGCATTCCGTGATATACAAGATTGAGATCTTCATCTAGCATTGAGTTAATATCTGTAATCTGTTTATCACTTGTTTTTCCTCTTGAATGCTGAAGCATACTATGGACAATACTGTCAGCTCTCTTTCCGTGCTCTTTAATTTTTTCCGCATTCTGTTTTAAGGTTTTGAGAATATCATCCAATTCCTCAAGAACAGCAGCATCAACTTTGCCTTTAAGTTTGTCAAATTCTTCTTTCAACTCATCAACCAATCCAACAGATAGTTCAGAAAAATTGTTAACAAAATTCAGTGGATTTTTTATCTCGTGAGCTATGCCTGCTGTTAACTGTCCGAGAGAAGCAAGTTTTTCTTGAGCAATTAACTGAACCTGAGTTGCTTCAAGGTTTTGCAAAGTCTTATTCAATTCTTCGTAAGCATTGGCATTATTAATCGCTATTCCAACATGAGCCGCAATAGTCTCGAGAAGCCGCATATCATCTTCGTTAAAAACGTTTTCGCTTTCAGTACTTTGAACACTAAGTACACCGATAATCTCATCACCTACCGGAATAGGAACTCCAAGATAAGAAGCTGAGCGAGCACCGATTCTTTTTACACCTAACTCTTCAGTCTTTTTGTCGACTTCATTATTTATTAGAAGCGGTTCTTTATTGATTATTATACTTGAGGTTAATCCATCACCAAATTTCAACGGCGGATAGTCATCACCATAACCGTAAGGAAACTCAATCATTTCTCTTTCTTTATCAAGAAGTGCCAGATATACTATTTTGGCATTAAATAATTCGCGTACTTTATCCCCTACAAGGTTTATCAGTTTATTTATTTCAAGATGTCCGGCTATTGCCTGACTAATGCTGTTAACTGTTCCTAACTCGGCAGTACGTTTTTTACTGTCATCAAGAAGGCGCAAGGTTTCGTTGAACAATCGTGCGTTCTCGAGAGCAACACTCATACTGTTAGCAACAGTATTTAGAAGACGTATATCAGATTCACTGAAGGCATCTTCCATTTCATAATTTTCTATTATAATTAATCCTTTGGCTTCATTTCCCAACATGATAGGAACGATTATCAAAGATTTACTTCTGTCTGTGCCAACAATTGTGGTCTTTCCAATAATACCTAGTTTCGCTTTTTCTTCATCGGTGTTTTTCTTTAACAGCAGCGTTTTACCTGAGTCGAGTACATACTGTGATAATTTGGTTGGTTCCATCGATTTAATCAGTAATCTTTTTCCATGTTCATATTCATAAGGAAAATGAAGAATTTTTTTTTCTTTATCATAGAGTCTTATTCCAAGATCCTGGAAATCAAGAGCTTCTCTGAATTTATTGCCGACAAGATTAATTATAGATTCAAATTCCATCTCCATAACTAATCCTTCCTGAATTGTATTCAGGATAGAGAGTTCAACATTTCTCTGCTGCGTTTCATTTAACAATCTTTTAGTCTCTTCAAATAATCTTGCATTCTCAAGAGCAACGCCCATGTTGGAAGCAAGTGTCATAAGTAGACGAACATCCTTTTCAGAATATAAATTTTGTCTGTCCAAATCCTGTACTGTAATAACACCTGTAACTTCTTCGCCTCTAAAAATCGGAACACCCATAAAAGATTCGGGCATATCGCCGGCAACAGTACCCTCACCGCTGTGATCGATTATTTCCTGGCTGGTCCCGAAAAGCAATGTCTTTTTAGTCTGAATAATTTCTTTTCTATCCGGATCAACGCTTTGTGGATTTTCGAAATAGTATCTCTCTTCTTTTTCCACAACATATCTGTGATGAATAGTTTCGTTTTCGGGATTATAAGTAGAAATAGAAACTACTTGGGCATTGAATACTTCTCTTATTTTTTCTCCAACGAGATCAACAATGGCTTGAAAGTCTAATTGTTTTGCTAGTCCTTCACCAACGCTGTTCACGATTCCAAGTTCAATTGCCTGCTGTTTTGTTTCATCCAGCAGTTTATTTGTTTCATCAAATAGTCTGGCATTTTCGAGTGCAACGCTCATACTATTGCTAAGAGTTGTCAGCAGCCGTACATCAGAATCACTGAAAGCGTTTTCCGAATCTAAATTCTGCAGACTGATTGAACCTTTTACTTCATCGCCGATAAACATAGGAACAAAAACCGCGGACTTCGGCTTTTCGCCAATCAATACGGGATTATTATACTTAATGCTGGTTCTTTCATAATCTTTATTGATTAAAAGCAACTGTCCGGACTTGATCAGGTGCTTTCTGAATCCTTGCGGTTTGCGAGGTCCTAATAATGTTCTGTCCCCCTTTTCAAATGAATATTTATCTTCAATCAAATTTGCTGCTTTGTCGTACGTAACAATATCAATCACCTGAGCATTAAAAATTTTCCTGATCTTTTCACCAACCAGTTCATAAATACCGCGCATATCAAGTTCTTTCGCCAATCCTTCTTGCACACTATTAATAACTGCAAGTTCAGCGGTACGTTGTTCAGTTTCTTTCAACAAGCGGTTGGTCTCGTCAAACAATCTTGCGTTTTCCAATGCAACGCTCATGGCGTTAGCAAGTGTAGTGAGTAGACTTACATCCGATTCACTAAATGCATTTTCGTGGTCAAGGTTTTGAAGTGAGATAACACCTTTGACCTCACCGCTAACCAGCATGGGAACATACAATATCGACCTAGCGGCTTCACCTTGAATTGCAAGCGGGTTTCCGTAGTGCGCAGATACTTCGGCATTGTTTTGAGCAATAAGAAGAGGCTGTCTTGTATCGATCACATGTTTGCGAAATCCAATTACTTGCATCGGTTCATCTGGAAAACGCACACCCCGCTCTATGGTGTATGGAAAATTCAATATATTTTCACTGCGGTCAAACAATCCGATATCCACCACTTGCGCATCGAAGATATCGCGGATCTTATCGCCAACCAAATCATAAATTGCCTGCATATCAAGTTTTGTTGCAAGCCCTTCTTGAACGCTATTAATGATTGCAAGTTCGGCTGTACGCTGTTCGGTCTCTTTTAATAAGCGGTTGGTCTCGTCAAAGAGTCTTGCATTTTCAAGAGCAACGCTCATACTGTTTGATAATGTTTCTAACAATCTTATATCTGAATCAGTAAATGCATTTTCTCTATCAATATTTTGAAGAGAAACATAACTGGTAATATTATCTCCAATTATTAGAGGAACAAATACTGCTGATTTTATTGGTTCTGTTCCTGCGACGACTTGTGTTCCGAACCAGTTAAATCCCTCTTCTTGAGTATTGATTATTATCTTCTTTCGAGTTTTTATCAGATGAAGTCTTAATTTTCCAAGTGGTCTTGGTTCAGCTTTTACTTTTTCACCATTTTCATAGAAGTAATTGAAATGCTCAATCTTATTTTCGGTATCTAATGTTGCAATGATTACAACTTGTGCGTTAAATAAATTTTGGACCCTGTCACCAACTAGATTATAAATACCGTGCATATCCAGTTCTTTAGCTAATCCTTCTTGTACACTGTTAATAACAGCCAGCTCTGCCGTTCTTTGTTCGGTTTCTTTCAACAAGCGGTTTGTTTCGTCAAACAATCTTGCGTTTTCCAATGCAACGCTCATGGCGTTGGCAAGTGTAGTGAGAAGACTCACATCTGATTCACTAAATGCATTTTCGTGGTCAAGGTTCTGAAGAGAGATTACCCCTTTTACTTCTCCATTGACAAGCATCGGTACATACAATATTGACTTAGTAGCTTCTCCTTGTATCGCAAGGGGGTTGCCAAATTTTACCGCGGCACCTTCTGTATCTTCATTAATGAGCAGCGGCTGTCGTGTTTCCATTACATGTTTGCGGAAACCAATCAATTCCATCGGTTCATCAGGAAAGCGAACACCGCGCTCGATGGTATATGGAAAATGTATTAGCTTTTCATTTTGGTCATACAAACCAATATCCACAACTTGTGCATCGAAGATATCGCGGATCTTATCGCCGACTAAATCGTAAATTGCCTGCATATCGAGTTTTGTTGCAAGCCCTTCTTGAACACTATTAATTATTGCAAGTTCGGCTGTACGTTGTTCGGTTTCTTTCAATAATTTATTTGTTTCTTCAAAAAGCCTTGCATTCTGTAAAGCCACACCCATATTTGTAGATAGTATTTGTAAGAGCCGCACTTTCTCATCATTGAAGTCATTCTGTTTATAGCTCTGAATACTAACAACACCTGTTACTTTATCATTAACAATAATTGGTACACCGATATATGTTTCGGTTTTTTCTTCCTCGGATTGAATTATGACCCCCAATCTCACGGATTCTTCGAATGTACCAATAACTAAAGGTCTGCCTGATTTAATCACTTTTGAAGTTAATCCTTCCCCAAGATGAAATGGTTCTGCAGTTTGATATTCACGATAAAAAGAATAAGGAATGTGGATCATGTTAGTGGATTCATCGAGTAATAGAATTTCAGTCACTTCTGAATTAAATATATCTCTAACTTTGTCGCCAATAATTCGAGTAATGGTTTTAATATCAAGCTGCTTTGAGATAGCCTCACTAACACTTCCAATAATTGCAAGCTCTGCTTCTTTTTGGGCTAATTGCTTTTTTAATAATTCTTTTTCCTTATTTGGAGATTTAGTTACTATACCACTTTCTTTCATTCAAAATCCAGGTTGATATTAAAATTAATGTAGTTAAGGTCCATAAGATTATTGTAAAACTTTTTCCTTTAATTGACCAAAATCGATAGGCTTAGTCATATAATCGTCGCAGCCATATTCTATAGCCTGATTGTAATTATTCTGGTCGCCATATGCTGTTATCATAGCAACTTTTAACTCCGGGTAATTTTCTTTTATCCATTTAAGCAATTCAAGTCCATTCATTCCCGGCATATTTATGTCCGATAATATCTGATTCACATCGGCAGCACCGTTTGATTTGAAATAATCACAAGCCTCTTCTCCTGAAAAAGCAAAGAGAAACGTAACTTGACCTGATTTAATCTCTTTTCTAAATCGTTGTTCAAAGAGCAGTTTCATATCCTGTTCATCATCTACCACCATAATCTTCATACATAATTCCTTTCTTTAATGAATAACACAATAAATTCTATTTTAGTTTAATAACTACAAAAGTTATATCGTCTTCCAGGTCTTTGCTGTTGGTCCAAAGTTTTCCTTCTTCTTTCAAATGCTCAATAATCTCATCCGGATTTTGAATTGCGACTTTCTTAAATTCTTTTAATGCTCTTTGGTATCCAAACATTTCATTATTCTCATTCTTTAATTCAGCAAATCCATCACTCATAAGTAAAAGCGTATCGCCCTTTTCATGTTTTATTTCCTTTAACGAATATTTAATTCCATTCATAGCTCCTAATGGCATATTATTTAGAATGAACTCGCCCGCTTTTTGTGATTTATTTCTAAAATAAAACAGTGATGGCATTCCGGCGTTTGCAGCAATTATTTTTTCAGAAGAAATTTGAACTCCTATCAGTGCCATCATTAATCGTCCAAACTGCATGTCTTTAATAGATTGGTTCGAATTTTCAAAAAATAGTTTCAATTCCATATTAGAGCGACCCGCCATAAAAAGAGATTTCATTACTGAGACCATCATACCGGACATCATTCCGTGACCCGTGGCATCGCCAAGTATAACCGTTAGAGTTTCATCAGGATGAACATGATAATCATAATAATCGCCTCCGACTTCTGTTGCGGTTTTCATATATACAGCAACGTCGATATTAGGCAGTTTGGGAGGTTCTCTCGGAAGCATTGCGAGCTGCAAATTGCGTGCGTCTTCCAGTTCTTTTGTTTTTCGTTCATTTTCCTCTTGAATTATTTTATTCTGTGCTTCGGCAATCTGAAGATCATTAAAGCGTGTGTAAGTCAAATCAAAAACTTTGGCTAACCTTAGAAGTATATCAAAGTGTTCATCCGAGAGTGGTTCAAGACTTGAAAGCGTTAAACTCCCGAAATTATAAAACGATGAATTCAAATAGATTTTATTTAATCCTCGCATACCGTCTTTTACAAAATTCGGAAGCTGGGATAATTCAGTGCTTGAGAATACAAATTCATCCCATTCACGTTTAACATCCCCTTCGAGTAAATATTCCCATTTTAAAGTTCTTTTTCTCCATGCATCTATATATGCTAAATTCGGGAGATGCTCATGATACTTAACTAAATAATTCATAGGCTGATCCGGAACCTCTGAGTTTGCCATCCACCATCTTGCATCTAAAGTTTTAGTATCATAAATCATTATTATACATCTATCAAGTATTAAATCCAGCTTTGTGCATTCAGTAAATACTTTTCCAATCAATGCATTCAATTCTTCAGATGTCTTCATAGCCATTGCGCTTGATCTTACTCTTTCGAGTGCGACTTCGATCTGCGCTTCTCTTGCCTGTGCCTCTGCTTGTTGAATATCCATAAATCGGCGGTAAGCAAGTTCAAATACATTGCGAAAACGTTTAAATATATTTATTTCATCTTCATTTAATGAAGAATAAGTGGACATACCTAAAGCCACTGGGCCCAATGAGTACCAATAGTAATTTAGAGATTCAGCCTTTTCCAAATAAAAGTCTGCAAACTGGTTGGTCGTTTTCTGATAATCATACCAATCTTTAAGTTCTTTACCCTGCAAGGTATGTTCAAATAATTCTTCTGCACCATTAAGCATTTGATTTGCAAATAGATTCTGTAGGTCATGGGTTTTGAAATCAACTTCAGTGATTATTTTTTTATTATGCTTAGAGTAGAATTCATAGTTGAGATAAACACCTTTTGTTTCATAGAATATTGCGGTCTGTACATTTCTTATCTCTTTTACATTAAGGCCATTAAGTTGTTCTGAAATAATTTGACATACTTCCAGCATATCGCTTGGTTTCTTCATAGACAATGCAGATGAACGAACTTTTTCTAAAGCAGTTTCAATTTCCAGTTTCAAGTTTTGTTCTTCAACAGCTTTCCTCTTTTGCTCTAGTTCCTCAATTGTCTCCTCGAGTAAAATCGCAGTTGTTTTTTTAACTTTTTCGGTTCTTTCTAGCTTGAACGCTGTTATCTCTAATTCTTTATCTGCATCTTTTAATGCTTTTAAAACAGAAGTCTTTCGTTCTTCATTAATAAATTCGGATTGCTGAACAATATCGAATATGAATTGAAGATTCTTATTCATTTTAGTTTTCTTTTAATACTACGCAACATGTAGTAAGATTATGCATTTCTAAATTTCCATTTGTTGCTCTCGCTAATTCAGCATTGGAAAACATACCTGCCATAGGTACATCCCAAACTTTTCTTACTCCTTCAATCTCTTCACTCATCATTGGTCCCATACTAATTAATCTGCCCGCACAACTGAATACAACCAGCGCATCAGCTTCCGGCATCTCAGCAGCTTTTAGTTCTTTACATCCATCAATTACTTTTTCAATTACATCAAAATCGGGAGGAAGAGAAAATTTAACTTTCGAACCTTGTGGTACAGATCCGCTGCAGATAAATGAACCGTCTTCCCAGTTAACTACTAATCCTGGTCTCATAACCGGATTTCCTTTTTCCCTTTGTAATTGAAAAGGGAATGATGTTGCTATCTCTATACCAGCCATTGCATTTTCAGCAGTTAGGTTATCAAGACCACTATATTTTTTAGTCAATTCCAGTGGAGAAACATTTTCAATACTATAGACTATATTTCCCTCGCTTTTAGTAACAGTTTTCAATGTACCCATCGGTTTCCAACCACATGTTGCTATTCCTTTGATTGTAAGCTTGGCTTCATCAAATACTAATGCTACAATTCCTCTGTTGCTGCATTTTCCATTTGTAAAAACAAACTGATCTGTAAACTGTTTATCATCGCCAGCCATCCCTCCGTAAACATTAACATGTTGACCGATTATATCTTCAAATCCATGGAGTAAAGCTTCGGCATCGGTTTCTAGATTGCTTCCGGCAATCAGAAAACAGGGATGTTCATATTTCTCTAAAGCTCTTTTAGCTATTGCTTGTGTGGTTTCTCTGTAATTCTTTTCCGGATATTCTGAAAAAAGAATAGAAAAATAATCGGGGTTAACATCTAGCATTAAAACCGAAATTCCACCTTCAGTTATCCCTTCGCCGGTGAACTCTCCATTTGTTGTAGCTCCAAAAATCGAAATATCTTTATCCGAAAATATTTTACTTATCTCTTCCCTATTATGAACAATTGACAAAAACACAATTGCCAGCTTTGGATTAAAGTGCTCGGTTATGCTTTGTTCTAAAGCTATTCTAATTTCGTTTATGTTATTTCCTTTTATTGATTTTGCTTTCACTCTAATCCTATCTGATTATAATTTTATTTTTCTTTCAATGCGACCCAACAGTTTTCGGATTGGCGAAGGCATGGATATTTAGCACAACAGTTAATACGAAGAATAAATGTCCTGCTATAGCTGGATGTTCCTATAATGCACGTCAGCCCTGCTTTTGCCAAACCGATGCTAGCGGTAACGTATCTTGTTGTCCAAGTATACAAGTTACTTTTGGGCTATATGCACTTCCAATTCAATTTCAATCATAAACTCGGGTAAAGCCAATTCTTTAACTCCAAGCCAAGAACCTGTCGGAAACTGTTTTTTGTAGATTGAATTTCGATAAGCCGATTGTTTAAGAAATTCAGGCATATTGGTTGTGAAAACATTTTCAACAACAACATCGTCAAATGTGCAGTTATAATGTTTTAAAATTTTGTCCAAATCAGAGTAGCAATTTTTCATTTGTTGTAACAAGTCGCCTTTGGCTGTCGGATTACCTGCATCGTCCATACTAACTGCTCCAGAAATCTTAATATCATCACCAATTTTTACTGCGTGAGTATAACCATAGGCTTTTTCTGTTTCCGGTCGAAGACTGAAATACTCAATTTTTTCAGTTTCATTTGGTTTAGCTACTTTGTCAGTTGTCTCTTCGGATTTGTCTGAACTATTACAACTTGCTAAAAAAAACATTGAAACTATAATAGATGCCAATGTAGCCGGCTTTTTGAAAGTTTTAATAATGTTCTTCATTTTATTCCTTATTTTTTTTGTCTATTGTTGGTTTGAAGTCTCGGTTTGCCAGTAAGCAATTACCATTAACAGCAGGTAGTAGCACGAAATTCCCGACTTCCGTTTGTTATTTCTTCAAGCTGTTTCTCTTTTATTGATTTTGCTTTCATTGTTTCTTTATTGATAATTACTTCTGCGCAACATTGTTCACTTCAATCCAGTAACCATCCGGATCCTGAAAATAAATCTGCTTAATGCCATCTGCACGTATGTTGACAGTATTTGGAACACCAGCCCAGTCAGAATATGTGATATTCAATTCTTTGAGCACATTGATAAGAACATCGAAGTTGGGGCTTGTTAAAGCAAGGTGTACAGCTTTATTAATTGTAACTTGTTCTGGCAGAATTGAAATAAGGTGCAGTTCTTTTCCTTCTCCCAATGAGAACCATCGAACACCCTGAATTTTTGTTAGATTTGTAATTTCTGGAAGCTTCAAAATGTTTTTGTAGAACTCGGCTGAGCGGTTAATATCTTTTACGGAAAGAGCCAAGTGATTGAAGGTAAAAGAAAACGTACCGGTATCCTGCGCCCGGAGAAAGCCGGTAAATAAAAGAGCCATAATTAATAAGTTTATTTTTTTCATTTAGTTAAGCCTTTCATAATTGCGTTTTAGTGTTTGTGTTATAAATAGTGCGTTTTAAGTATAGGGCACTTCTTTAAAAACTATAAGAATCTGTCATTGAACACATTTGTGCTTTAATTGACAGCATTTAATAAATTGTGCTAAAGCCCTTATTTGACGGGCGTTAAATAACCCCACGCTCTCGCCTCGCTGAAGACGCTAGGCGAAGCGGGTCAGCGTGGGGGTTAAGAAAACCCAGCTAATTAAGGGACTTTAGTCCAAATTCTCCGGTCTTTAGAAATGCCCATTATTTAGAACATTTATAAAAATTTACTCTTTTTTATTTCTTTTTGGATTTTAGTTCAACCAAAACGAGTTCAAAAGGTTTGTTGCCAAGATTTTCCGGTAAATGTTTTCCTTCAGGAGTAAACATGGTCATTCCGGCTTTGGGGTTGTTCTTTTCCGTCTTTCCATTTGGAAGAGTGAATTGGACTTGTCCATCAGTCAAGAATACGGCAACTGCGTTGGGATGTTCGTGCATCACCGATTTTTCTCCGGGGCTATAAGTAATTCGCAGTACACGAACCTGATCATTTTCAAATTCGACTTTGTAATGTTTGGAATCAACTTTTACAGCATCCTGTGCAAAGCTGTTACCATTGAAAAGAAAGAATGCAACAATGATTATTGCAATGAATTGAGATATATGTTTCATAGTACTAGTTCCTTTTTGTTTGTTGAAGAATACATTTATTTTTCCGCGCACTTTGCATGAAATTTTTAGAACTAAAAATTTTGGGAAGTTCCATTTATAAAAGAATATTTTGTTTCATCTAACTTTAATCACAACAAACGTAACGTCGTCTTCTGGCTCTTTATCATTAGTCCAACGCCTGCCTTCTTCTTTTAGATATCTTACTATCTCTTCCGGTTCTTTTTTTGCTACTTCTTCAAAACTATTCCTCGCTCTTTTGTAACCGTATATTTCTTTATTCTCATTTTTCAATTCAGCAAATCCGTCACTCATCAACAATAGTGTATCCCCTCTCTCTATCTTTAATTCCTTCACATCATATTCTATCCCCTTCATCGCGCCTAATGGCATATTGTTGATCACAATTTCCTCTACCGTTTGTGATTGTTTTCTATAAATGTAGAGGGGAGGCATTCCAGCATTTGTTGTTACTATTCTATTAGCTTTTATCTGAACACATGTTAATGCCATCATCAATCTGCCAAGCTGCATATCTTTAATAGCCGCACTTGCGTTTTCAAAGAAGGGCTTTAATTCCTTGTTTGATCTATCGGACATGAAAAGTGATTTCATAATAGAGACCATCATACCTGACATCATTCCATGTCCGGTTGCATCACCAAGAATAACAGTTAAAGTTCCGTCGGGGTGAACATGGAAATCATAATAATCACCGCCGACTTCAGTAGCGGTTTTCATATATACAGCGATATCAAGATGAGGTAATTGTGGAAGTTCTTTAGGCAGCATGGAATGCTGAAGAAGACGAGCTTCATCTAATTCTTTTGTCTTGCGTGCGTTTTCAGCTTCTAGCAATCTTTTATTTTCATTTTCTCTTCTTCTCTCTAGTTCATACTTTCTAATTCCACCTAATATTCCAACAAATCCTATTATATAAATTCCATACGCCCACGATGTGAGCCACCAAGGAGAATTAATTGTAAACGAATAGAAATCCTCATTGGTCTTCATTCCGTTTGAAGTTATTGCTCTAACTCTAAACCGATATTTTCCGGTAGGAAGATTTTGGTATTCGACAAATGCAAGATTTGAAGGGCGTGACCATTCTTTATCGTATCCTTCCAGAAGATGTTCATATGTAGTCTGACGCGGATCTTTATAATTTAATGCGGCATAATTAAAAACAAATGAATTTTGAGAATACTTAAGCTCTTCCGGATAATTATAAAAGTAATATTGTTTGTTCACAATAACGGATGAAATTTTTAAAGGATAACTTCTGTTTTCAGCTTTGTTAATGTATAGCCCGACACCATTATATAATTCAATAAGGTTTCCGTTGCCATCCATAATAGCTCCATAAGGTCCACCTGTAACAACATTCTCGTCATCATAATAGGTCTGGAATTTATCCCCCTGTACACGCAATGCACCGGAAGGAAATCCAAAAAACAAATTCCCTTTCGAGTCAACCACCGGATTAGAAATATTTGTTGAGGGCAAACCTTCTTTCTTTGTGTAAAAGTTTAGATGAGTACCGTCAAAAATTACAAGTCCTCTGTTTCTGAGACGGATATACAATCGTTCACCAGCCTGTATATCAGTTTTCGTTCCGGCAACACTGGCACCTTTTAATATTCTGAAGTCAGCAGTTGTGTTCACACTATCACTCAGGTTAATAAACTTGTTCCCGTTAAAAACATAAAACCCGCCGGCTGTCAAAAAGTACATCCCGCTTTTTAATTTACCTACATAGTGGAGCTGATCACCGGGTACATTCCAGTTTTGCGGCGGCTGCTTCCAAGTTTTTCCATCATATAACATAATTTTTGATCTAATAGAAGTAAGATCCTTAATGTTATCTGAGAATAATCCTATAAACCACAGCCTTCCATCATTATCCTCCCGAAGATCAAAGAGTTGGTATTTTTTATTATTATCCGCATCAATAAATGGAGATTTTATTTCGGTAAATTTTTCACCTTCAAACTTTCCAAAGTAAAAATCAGCCTTAAAAAGATCTTTCGATTCGGGTCTCACATAATTCTGCCATGTATAAATTTCACCTTGTTTAGTTTCCATAACATTTGTTGTGTTATATAATTTGCGTTTATCAGTTTCGATATTCTTAAACTTTAATATCTGTTCGCCGTCACTATTCATAATCTCTCTTGCAGATGTAATTCCTTTTGATGTTGGAATCCAGACTCTCATTTTACTGTCTTGAAAAGTTCTGAAAGTTATATTGCTTAACAGACCATCTTTTTCGGTATATCCTCTTAATTTTTTACCATCCCAGATATTTATTCCGGTGTTAAATGCTTGTGCATAAGCCGGTAAATCTGAAAAAGAATAAGAAATCCAGACAATACCGTTTTTATCGGTATATAAAGTTGGAATACCGCCAAGCAATTGGAGTAAGCCATCTTTACTGTTAAGCATTTTAGAAAAATTTGGATAATAAATTCCAAACCCTTTCGTTGTGCTCATTATTAATCCGTCATTTGTACCATTGAAAGGATATGCAGTAAATGCATCATGCTTTTCCCATTTCCCATTTTTATATGCAAATAATTGATTTGTGTACTTGGAACTTTGTGCTTGTGTTTCTTGCGTGGTTTGGAAGACTAATAATTCAGGGAAAAACTTATTTCCTTTGATAAAAAATGTCCGAGAATAGTGAAAATCGTTAATACTTTTTCCTGTCTTTAAATCTATTATATTTTTAATATTCTCAATGATATTGGAGGGTCCCCATTTACCGTTCTTAAATTCATAGATGGATTTGTTTTTAGAAGTAAAAATCTCCATCACATTTGAAGATGTAGACATAGTTAAGAATATCTTATCAAGCTGTTTGCTGTAATAAACTTGCAAGGGGAAGAAATCTTTCCCAAGATCATCTATAAAATCTGTATACTGATGGAATTTTGTACCGTCATACATCAACACACCGGAAGTATTTTTGCCTGCTGTTGTAGATGCAATTATTCCGGAAAATGCCAGCCAGGTATTGCCTTCCTTATCAATTGAAGTTGCTATATCCTGAGGGAAAATTGCTGCGCTCTGCAATCTTATTCCGGCAGATTCATCTATTTTTTTGAAGATGCCATTCTTATATAAAGCAATATATGATCCTTCCCTCGTTTGAGTATTTCTTCCTTCAGAGGAAAAAATGAGATCGCCATAAGGAGTTTCTATTACATCTGTCGCATTGTCCAAAGGGAAATTTGTAGAATCATAAACTGAAAATTTACCATTTTCAAATTTGGTTAATCCCCCATTAAATTTTCTATCAATGAAAGGAGTTGCAGATCCAATCCATATTCTGCCTTTACTATCGGCTGAGATAAACCTAATTACCTGTCCGGAAAGTCCGTTAATGCTGTAACCATCTTTTTCAGAATATGCTTTGAATTCTCTCCCGTTAAAGGTTATAAACTTTTTAGGTGAGGCGAAGCAGAGAATATTTTTTGTGGAATCATAATACATGCTCTGCATTTTGGGTAAATCAAATTCTTGACCTACTTCTTCAAATTCATAGCCATTAAATCTGTAAGTCCCTTCAATTCCGGAAATCCATATGTATCCATCTTTAGTTTGAACAATGTTGGAAATGTTTGTAGTAGGCAAACCTTCTTTATTTGTAAACTCAACAATATCAGAATTAGCTTCTGTTTTTTGTCTTTGCTGTGATAAAGTTAACGATGAAGCAAGAAACAATAATGATACTATAATCAATCTTGATGATGCAACTGCCATAGATTCCTCGATTGTAACGAGTGATTAAATAAAATCATTTATTAAAGATTTTTGATCACCAGGATCAATCCGGGATAGAAATATGTTCGAAGTTATATTTTTGTTGCGCTATTAACGGCGAGAAAGAAATGATCAACAAAAATATTTTAAAATAATTATACTTCTCTTTAACTGGGCACATCGTAACCTCGTTAGAATATTCTATACAGTGTGTCTGATTTTTATGTAAAAATTTTTACTTCCTGACAAGATAAAGTGCGGTAATGTCATCGCTCTGCGGTGTAGCTGCAGTATGTGTCTTTATGTCTAGCATAAGATTTTCGATAAATGATTCTGCTTTGGCGGATTTATTATTTAAGAAAAATAATTCAAGTCTTTCGTCGGAATACTCTTCGTTATTTTTATTCATTGCCTCGGTAATTCCGTCTGTATAAAAAAGAATTTTTTCACCCGGCTCAATTTTAATGATTGCACTTTCGTACGGTAATCCGAAATTTAGCATACCAAAAGCAAAGCCGCCTTTATCTAGTTTCATCAATTTTCCATTAGAAGAATAAAAGATAGGGTTGTGCCCGGCGTTTAAATATTCGATAGAGCCATTGGAGGGGTCTAGAATAGCTATAAAACCGGTAATATATTTTTCGGGTGTGGATGCTTTGAAAATAATTTTATTTAATCGGTCGGCTACTTCGGTTAATTTAAAATCGTTTTCAACGTAAGCATTAAGAGACGCATTCAATGTATTGACTAATAATCCGGAAGCAACTCCTTTTCCGGCAACATCTGCAATTATTATAAGATATCTTCTATCTTTTAGTTTTGTAACATCATAATAATCTCCGCCAATTTCTAAAGAAGGAATATTAATTCCGGCAAGATCATACCCATCAATTTCAGGAAGAGTCTGCGGAATAATCCTTCTCTGAATTGTTGCGGCCATTTCAATTTCTTGATGCATCCGTTCCTTTTCGATGGCTTCGTTGAGCAAATGTTCATTTTCAATTGCAGCTAAAACCTGTCTTGCAAAAGCCGTAAGCAAAATTTCATCTGTCTGATCAAAATCTATAATTCCTTTTCTACTCTCTTTTTCTGCAAGAGTAAAGAGATATTTTACTCCCTCAAACTCAACGAATGTATCAATCCTTTTTTCTGAATCGAAAACTTTTTTAATATTGGAATCTTCAGGGAATCCAATTGCGGATATTAATTCATCCCCGGAAATTATTTGAAGAATACCACGAGATGCATTGGTTAATGCCGCTGCCCTTTCCAAAGAAAGTTCCAGCAATGAAGAAGTTTTATGAAGTTTGGAAATTTCAATGCCGGTATCTATTAAACTATTTAGCTGAACAACTCTATGATTTAATGAAAAATTTAATTGCTTCTCTTTTTTTTGATAAATAAAAGACTGGTATGCATTATCTAATAGCTGAAGAAACATCTGAAGAGTAATTTTATCGAGCTCGGTTATTTCAGTTTTATCTATTTTGTTTCCAATGACTAAACCCCAAAAAGATCCGTCGGTTAACGGCAACGTTGCAATGATGCTGAACTCTTTATTACTGAAGTATTCAATACACACATCGGTTGATGTCCGTAAATAGGATTGATATTCAAGACATCTTTCGTTGAAAATCTTCACACAATCCCACTTGCAGGATTCATCACTCTTGAAAAATAAATTGACATCAATAATGAAAAAATTTCCGCGTAGTATGTGACAAAAATTGACACCGAGTTCCTTAAGTGAAGTCGATCTTGAGAGTATGCTGAATCCCTCCTGCAACGATTTTACTTGAACCGATAGTCTATCAATAATATTATTATACTCAACCGCATTCATTGGAGAATGAATAATCCTTTCATTTTCAAAATATCCCGTGGAATTAATTGACTTAGAGAAGTGCCAATGCTTCATCCAAATTTTCCGCTTTTTTCGCAAACTGGAACAAGCCCATTATTGTAAATGTTTTTTCAATGGATGGATCAAGATTTGTGAATATCAGCTTTCCGTTGGACTGATTAAGTTTCTCGATTATCTCGATCAGGAAAGAAATACCAATTGAATTAACAACATTTGACTGTGCTAAATTTAGAATAACGTTGTTAATCCCATTTCCATTGTACTTGTAGAATTCATCTATTATTTTTTGCCCGCCAATGTTATTTATATAGCCCATCGTATTGATGATAACACAATTATCTTTCGTTTCAGTTGCTAAATTAAATTCTGATGACATTTTCAAACTCCTAAACTAAATTTTTAATTATTGTAATTTTTGTGCCGGTCGCACCGGATTCAATTATAAAATCATCCGACATAGATTTCATAAGCTTAATGCCCCACCCTCTTTTGTTTTTACTCAGTAATTTTTCATGAATTTCCGGCTCTTCTACTTTTTCAGGTTCAAACCCATGGCCAAAGTCAGTAACCAGAATTATTAACCGCTCCTTTGTCATTGTAAATTCAACATTGACATAGGGATTTTCATCACCGGCATGTTCAAGACCATTAATAATTGCTTCAGTCACAATTATTTTAGCCTCACCTATTTTGTCTTTAGGAATTCCTAAATGTCCTCCCATAAGTTGTAAACCCTCAAGAGCCACCAGCTCTATATCCGGGACTTTGGGAATTTTAATTTCAAGTTTAATATTGTGATTCATGTTTACTCTCGACTATTATTAATTTGACAGAAACACCAGAGATAAGATCGGAATATTCATTTCAATATAAGTATATGACACCTAATGTCCATAATAAATATTGCTTTTTTCATTCAGAATGCGTGCTTTGGAGTCCATTGTCTGATCTAAGAATTGATATCTATTTCTATGGATGAACGCTAATAGATAAAATTCATTTGCTTAAAGTGAAGCAAAAAATTATCTATGGCAAAATGTTTAATCATATATATGATGAGTAAAAAGTTTGAACACACTGATTATTCCTCGCGCAGACGCTTTTATTTATTCTTCTTCATGATTAGTAGGTAGACTATAAATGAAATAGCAAAACCGATAAACCAAGCGTAATCATAAAAGAACCTAAGTGACGGAACTATCAGACCGATCAGTGCAACGAACACTCCTGCAAGTAAGGCGTAAATTGCCTTCAGATTAAATCCCTTTGTGAATTCATATTCACCATTTCTTCTATAGAGGTCGACAACAATTAATTTCTTTTTCTTTACGAGAAAGTAATCGCAAATCAGAATTCCGGCGATAGGTCCTAAGAATCCGGAGTACCCAACAAGCCAGCCAAAAATATAGGCGCTGTAATCGCTTAATAGTTTCCATGGCATTATCATAATACCAAGAATTGCAGTCATTAATCCGCCGCGGACAAAAGTAATTTGTTTTGGAAAAAGATTTGCAAAATCATTTGCCGGTGAGACAACATTTGCTGCGATATTTGTTGTCAAGGTTGCAACCATCAACGCAAGTAAAGAAATAATAACAATGATCGGATTATGAAATTTTGTAAGAAGTGTTACAGGATCCCAAATAGCTTCACCAAAAATGATGACAGTTGCGGAAGTCACAGCAACACCAATGAATGAATACAAAGCCATTGTAGGAGGCAATCCAATAGCCTGACCAAGCATTTGCGCTTTTTGACTTTTTGCAAACCGGGAAAAATCAGGAATGTTCAATGAAAGCGTTGCCCAGTATCCAACCATTCCGGTTAATGAAGGAATAAAAAATTTCCAGAATTCCCCTACGGTTTGAAATTTACTAGGTTGACTTAAAATTGGTCCCCATCCCCCACCCTGTATGTAAGCCCAAATGAGTAGGGCAATTCCAACGATTAGAAGAAAAGGCGCGCCAAATGCTTCAAGCCATTTAATCGATTCCATCCCCTTTACAATAAAATAAACATTCATCGCCCAAAAAATTAAGAATCCAATTGCCGGTCCCCAGCTAAATACTGCCCAGCTTGGCAAGAGAACAATGATTAGAGAATTAAATGCTTGTCCGCCAATCCATGTTTGTATTCCGAACCAGCCGCATGCAACAACCGCACGTAGAAGTGCGGGAATGTTTGAGCCAAGTGTACCAAACGCCGCCCGCGCAAGTATTGGAAAAGGTATTCCATATTTAGTACCCGCATGCGCATTAAGAATCATAGGTATTAAGACAATAACGTTGCCCAGTGTAATCGTCATCAACGCCTGCCACCAATTCATTCCCCCGGCAATTAATCCGCTGGCAAGCATATATGTTGTAATACAGACGCTCATTCCAATCCACAGTGAGGCGATGTTGTATGTGCCCCAGGTTCTTTGTTCTATTTTTGTTGGCGCGAGATCTTTATTAAATAGTTTAGTATCTGTAAGACCGGAAAGATCCGTCTCAACCAAGCCCTCGGAAAAAGATTTTCCCATGGATTTCCTTTCAGAAATATGATAATGAATTGATTACATAAGAAAGTGTTTAGAACAATTAACTAATTCCATGCGGTACCGTGCGTATCTCTCTTCACAAAATTGCCTCTTCCCGGTTTACCGGAGAATTTTTCATTTTTCATAATAACCTCACCGCGAGAAATCACAATATCAGTATTGCCTTTTACCTTCTTCCCTTCATACATGGAATAATCAACTGCCATGTGATGAGTTTTGGCTGAGATAGTATATTCTTTTTCTGGATCCCAGATCACTATATCAGCATCGCTGCCGGGTGCGATAGTGCCTTTGCGAGGAAACATTCCAAACATCTTCGCAGGAGCTGTAGATGTAATTTCAACCCAACGATTAAGTGTTATCCGTCCGGCCCGAACTCCGCCGTCATAGAGTAATTGCATGCGGTGTTCAATCCCCGGTCCGCCGTTCGGAATTTTTGTGAAATCACCTTTCCCTAATTCTTTTTGTTCATTAAAACAGAATGGACAATGATCGGTGGAAACAATTTGAAGTGTATTTTTCTTAATTCCCGCCCAAAGTTTTTCCTGATGCCACTTCTCTCTAAGCGGAGGAGTGAATACTAATTTTGCATCCTCGAAGCCGGGCTTGTTCATGTCATCAAGTGATAAAAACAAATATTGAGGACAAGTTTCTGCAAATGCCGGCAGGCCACGGTCGCGTGCTTCGGCAACTTTTTCCAATGCATCATTAGATGAAAGATGTACTATATAAACAGGCGCACCGGCCATTTGTGCAAGCGCTATAGAACGATTTACTGCTTCACCCTCCGCGGTAGTCGGCCGTGTTAAGGCATGATATATCGGTGCCGTCTTGCCTTCAGCCAGAGCTTTCTGAACAATCAGATCTATGACACCGCCATTTTCGGCGTGCATACAAACTAATGCGCCGGTATCAGCTGTATGTCTCATTGCGCGGAAAATTGTTGCATCATCAACCAACAGAACATTTGGATATGCCATGAATAATTTAAAACTTGTTACTCCTTCCTTTACCATATCGCTCATATCACCAAGATCAGCCTCTGGCAAATCCGTAACAATCATGTGAAATCCGTAATCGATAGTCGCTTTCCCTTCTGCTTTCTTCCACCAAGTATCGAGAGCCGTTCGCATTTTTGTTCCCTTTGCCTGAATAGCAAAATCAATTATGGATGTTGTTCCTCCAAATGCAGCAGCTCGTGTTCCCGTTTCAAAATTGTCTACAGATGTAGTTCCGCCGAAGGGCATATCAAGATGGGTATGGACATCAATACCGCCCGGTATTACATACTTTCCTTTTGCATCAATAATTTTATCTGCCTGGATGTCAAGAGATAAGCCTATTGTTTTGATTTTATCTTTCTCGATGAAAATATCGGCGATGTAATCTTGTTCTGCTGTAATGATGCGGCCGTTTTTAATTATGATGGACATTTTTTACCTCGCTTTGTTTGATGTTGCATTTTGCAACATCATAATGTGTTAATGAATTTCTATCCCATGTTTATGCTGAAACTCTGCGAGATTTTCCCAGGTCATTGGTTTTCCGCTTTTTTTAAATTCTTCAGTTAACTGGTTCCATGTTTTTGATGCGGAACCGTCATCAATCCGAACCATTGAAATACAATTCTCGACCGGACAAACTAATGAGCATAATGCGCATCCCACGCAATCTTTTTCGCGGACTTCCGTTTTGTTATGTCCGTTGACCGGGGTCAAATCAATGCACTGATGAGCCGCATCCTCGCAAGCAATGTAACATAAATTACAATGAATACATTTTTGCTGGTCAATCCTGGCGATTGTTCTATTAAGAAGATCAAAATTTCCAAAATCATTAATGCGCGGGAGAGATTTACCTCTGACCTGATCTAGAGATGTAATTCCTTTCGATTCCATCCAGTTGGACATTCCATCAATCATATCATCAACAATACGGAAGCCATAATGCATCACCGCAGTACAAACCTGAACGCTTGATGCACCAAGTAAAATAAATTCAAGTGCATCCCTCCAATTACTAATACCGCCAATTCCTGAAATCGGCAGATTGACTTGTGGATCTATTGCAACCTGCGATAGGAGATGAAGCGCAATCGGTTTTACTGCGGGACCGGCATAACCGCCATGTCCACCCAGGCCGCCAACATTTGGTTTTAGTTCGAATGTATCCAGATTGATTCCGATAATACTATTAATAGTATTAATAAGGGAAATTCCATGAGCGCCTGCGGTTTTTGCAGCACGCGCCGGTAACTGTATGTTGCTTACATTCGGAGTAAGTTTAACGAGAACAGGTATTGTAGAAACCTCGGTGACCCACTCGGTTATCATCTGACAATATTCCGGCACCTGACCCACAGCGGCGCCCATACCTCTTTCACTCATTCCATGCGGACATCCGTAATTCAACTCAATCCCATCGCAACCGGTATCAATGGTACGTTTAACTATCTCATGCCAAGTTTCTCTCTTTGATTCAACCATTAAAGAAACTACAACAGCACGATCTGGCCAAAGTTTTTTTGTCTCAGCAATTTCTTTCAGATTAACTTCGATCGGTCTATCGCTGATCAATTCTATATTGTTCAATCCAAAAATCTTTTGACCGTTAAAATCTAATCCCCCATAACGGTTGAATACATTCATTACCGGTTCACCGATTGTTTTCCAGACTGTTCCTCCCCATCCCTGTTCGAAGGCTTTACAATTTTGATAGGCGGAATTAGAGGGGGGTGCAGATGCAAGCCAGAAAGGATTTGGAGATTTTATACCGCCGCAATTTATTGATAGATCCACCATCGATTATTTTTCTCCTTTCTTTTGTTGAGATAGAAAAGCATCAATACCTTGAGCGGCATGCTTTCCATCATAAGTTGCATTTACAACTTCTTTACCTCCGTTAATACAATCACCTCCGGCAAAAATCTTGTCGTTGGTTGTTTGAAACGTAGTCTGATCAACAATAACACAGCCTTCATCATCAAGTTTGAGTTTGGGAATTGTGCTTAAGAAGTTTGATTTAGTTTCCTGTCCGATCGCTTTAATTATCATGTCAACTGGAATTATGAATTCTGATCCGGGAATTGGTACTGGTTTTCTTCGTCCTCTGTTGTCCGGCTCACCAAGTTTCATTTTTAAGCATTCAATTCCTTCAACCGATTCTTTACCAACAATCCTCTTTGGAGAAGTAAGGAAATGAAAAACAATTCCGTCTTTCTTGGCAAGTTCATATTCGAATTCATACGCCGACATTTCAATATCGCTTCGCCTGTAAATTATATAAACCTGTTCCGCACCCAGGCGTTTGGCTTCCGTAGCTGCATCAATAGATGTATTGCCCGCACCAATGACAGCCACGCGTTTTCCAACCCGGACATCTCTCCAATTTTCTGTTTTTACTTTTTCAATGAAGTCGAGAGCGCCGATAACTCCGGATAATTCTTCTCCTTCTACAGAGAGTTGGGGACTTTCACCTAAACCGACACCGAGAAAAACCGCATCATGTTTTGCTAAAAGATCCTCAACTTTAACGGTCTTACCAATCATGACTTCAGTTTTTATCTCCACGCCAAAGTTTTTTACCAATTCAACTTCTTTCAAACTATCTTCTCTTCTTAATTTATATGGAGCAATACCCCACGTATTCAATCCTCCCGGAATTTTATTGGCTTCGTAGATAATTACTTCATATCCCAGGAGAGCAAGTTCAGCACCACACGCCAAGCCTGCGGGACCAGAGCCAATGATGCCAACAGATTTTCCCTTTTTAGAAGCTTTGGTAAATAATACCGGCATACCTTTCTCGAAATAATTCTCTATTGCAAAACGCTGAAGTCTTCCAATCTCGATCGGTTTTTCTCCCTTATCATTATAAACACAGGCTCCTTCGCAAAGAACAGCAACCGGACAGGCTTTTGCACAAGTAAGAGGAACCCAATTCGATTCATATATAGTTTTTGCGGATCCGAGCAGATTTCCTGTTGAAATCTTTTTGATAAAAGTGGAGATATCTATATGAGTAGGACATGCTTTCATGCAAGGAGAATCATAGCAGTAGAAACAACGGTTTGCCTCTGCAACGGCGGAGTTTTGCGTGAATGGAGGGTGTAGATCTGAAAAATTTTTCTCGTATTGTTCACTTGGAAGTTCTGGAGCGACATTCTTCATAAACTTGACCCAATCTAAAATGTGAAAATGAACGACTATATATTTAAGGCTTCATCAGCAATGGTAATACATTGGTCCAATTGATCGACAGCAAAATCAATATCTTTCTTTTCGATTATTAATGGCGGTGCAATGATAAAATGGCTTACCCATGATTGTAAGTAGACGCCACGTTTCATCATCTCAGCGGAGATTTTATCAACGAGCAAAGGTCTTCCACTTACTTTATCTTCTTTTGTATTGAACGGTTCTTTAGTTGTTTGGTTCTTAACTAACTCAATAGCATAAAAAAGTCCAATGCCTCTTATATCACCAATGGACAGATGTTTCGATTTTATTGCCATTAACTTTTTATTAAGATATTCACCAATTTCAATTGCACGGTCAATCAATTTATGATTTCTCAACTCATTAATAGCAGCAATTGCAGGAGCCAGAGTTAACGGGTGAGCCTCATAAGTATGTCCGTGCGAGAAATAATGGTCGTTAAAATAGTCCGCAATTTTCATAGTAGTCGCTGTTAAACCGAGAGGCATATATGCCGATGTAATTCCTTTAGCAGTCGTCAGAATATCTGGTGTTACATTCCAATGATCGACAGCAAACCACTTTCCTGTTCTTCCCCACCCGCTCATTACCTCATCGGCGATAAGCAGAACATTGTGATCATCGCAAATTTTCCGCAGCCTCGGCATATATTCTTTTGGAGGAATTAATATCCCGTTCGTTCCTACAACAGGTTCTAGAATAACGGCTGCAACATTACTTTCATTCTTAATCATATGTTCGATGTAATGGACACACGCTATCTCACATCCCGGATAAGAATGATTTAGAGGGCAGCGATAACAATTACATTCAGGTGCAAAAATTACTCCGTCAATCTTTCCAGATGGTTCAACCGCCCACCTTCTGGGATCTCCAGTTGCGGCAATAGACGCGGCTGTAGATCCATGATAGGAATTATAGCGTGAAATGATTTTGTACTTACCGGTATACATTCTTGCAATCTTTATTGCAGCTTCATTTGCTTCTGTGCCCGATGTAGAAAAATAAAATTTCTCTAATCCTTTTGGCAAAACCTCCAGCAATAATTTGCTTAGCTCAGCACGAACTTCCGTTGCAAATCCGGGTGCGGCATAAGCAAGTTTCCTTGCCTGATCTTCAATAGATTGAATTACGGCTTTGTTCTTATGTCCGAGTGTAACACACATTAGCTGTGATGAAAGATCAAGATATTTTTTGCCGGAAGGGTCTGTGAAGTAACATCCTTCTGCATCAACAATTTGGAGTGGCGTCCAATTTTTCTGAAATCTCCATGTTCCGTAAGTATGCTTGGCAGTTATAGCAACAACTTCTTCAGGTGTCAATTTGTACCTCTTTATTAATAAATAAGAATTCAGAAATAAGGAATCAGAAATCAGAATTCTTTCAAATAAGTAATAAAATAATTCATTTTGAAATTCTAATTTTTTCCATGTACGAATTAAGAATTTTACTTACTTCTTCGAGTGAAAATAATAACTGTGATGTATCAGCATATTCTAAATCCTGTGTTAATACAAGATAAGGGCATCTCTAAAAACTAATTTTTTAAAAATAGAACGCAGATAAACGCTGATAAAACGGATTTTCACAGATAGCATTCGAGGTTTTTAGAGATGCCCATAATATCTACATTCCTCTAAGGATCCTTGAGCAATATTATAAAATCGTAGTTTATCTAACTTTCCGTTTTTTCTAAATCCTTCCGCAATATTAGCAGCGATAGAAACAGCGGCTCTCCGAAATTGATTACTTAATCCATATAATTCTTCTTTCGGAAATAATTTCGTAATCCTATAAACACTTAAAACAAATTGATGAGCTTTTTGCCATACAATTAAATCTTGAAAACTCTTTGATTTTGAATCCACCATTCCCTCCTAATAGTTATTCTTACTCCTTACTTCTTATTTCTTATTACTAACTTCCGATTTCTTACTTCCTATTTCTGAATATCAGTAATGGCTCCATATTCTTCTGGTCGTCTGTCTCTGTAAAACTGCCAGACATTTCTGACTTCAAGGATTTCATCAAGATTCAGATCGGCCACGACTAATTCATCTTTATCTCTGCATGCCTGGGCAATAATTTTACCACGCGGAGTGCAGAAATAACTTTTACCGTAAAATTCCCCGATGTTCCATGGTGCTTCTGTTCCAACACGATTTATTGCACCAACGAAATATCCGTTCGCAACGGCGTGTGCCGGTTGTTCAAGTTCCCACAAATATTCCGACAGTCCTGCTACAGTAGCAGAAGGATTAAAAACAATCTCCGCCCCATTCAATCCAAGAATACGAGCTCCTTCAGGAAAGTGTCGATCATAACAAATATAAACTCCGATATCTGCAAACGCAGTCTTGAAAACCGGGAACCCAAGATTACCCGGTTTGAAATAAAATTTCTCCCAGAATCCGGGATCGCAATGGGGAATATGATGCTTCCGGTATTTACCAAGATATTTTCCGTCTGCATCAATAACTGCGGCTGTGTTATAGTAAACACCTTTAATCTCTTCTTCGTAGATAGGTAGAACTATCACCATTGAATATTTTTTTGCAATCTCTTGTATCAATCTGGTTGTTGGTCCGTCAGGAATATTTTCAACAAGAGAATACCATTTTGTTTTTTGTTCCGCGCAAAAATAAGGTCCGTAAAACAGCTCCTGCATGCAGAGAATTTGTACACCTTTCTTCGCAGCTTGCTCAATCATTAATAAGTGTTTTTCAATCATTGATTGTTTTACTTTTTCAATAGGCTGCTCGGCTGACATTGAAAGAGTTGCCTGAATCAAACCACCACGAACTGTTCTTGACATATTCTTTCCTTTAATTTTTCTTATAGATAATTTTTATAAAACTTTTGTTTCTTCTTCTGATTATTTATTTCTTACTCCTTACTGCTAACCAACATCAACTCATCCAGTTTATTTGGGATTCCGGATTCCATTTTACAGTGGTTTTTTTCAGCTTTGTCCAGAATTCAATGGAGCTCTTTCCTGTTATATCGCAAGTTCCAAATTTCGATTCGTTCCATCCGCCAAAAGAAAAAGGTTCTCTTGGCACCGGCACTCCAATATTTACACCAATCATACCAGCGCTAGCACGTTCGCTGATATATCGTGCCATACCGCCGCTTTGTGTAAAAACAGATGCCGCATTTCCATACAAAGAACTTTGTTGAATCGAAAGTGCTGTATCAACGTTTTCGGCTCTTATGATTGCGAGAACCGGGCCAAATACTTCTTCCTTCGCAATCCTCATTTCCGGTCTTACATGATCAATAACTGTTGGCCCAACATAAAAACCGTTTTCTTTTCCGGGCACTTTGCAATTCCTGCCATCGAGAAGTACCCTAGCACCATCCCGTTCCGCTTCCGCGATATAATTCTCAATCCGCTCTTTAGCTTCTTTTGTAATTACTGCGCCAAGATTTTTACCCGGAATAATCTTTTTTGCTTCTTCTACAAGCTGATTAATAATATGATCTACTGAACCGACCGCAACCATAGCAGATGCAGCCATACAACGCTGCCCTGCACATCCGGACATTGATGCTGCAACGTTTGAGGCCGTCATTCCAACATTGGCATCGGGTAAAACGAATAAATGATTTTTTGCGCCACCGAGTGTTAAGGCTCTTTTCAGATTTGATGTTGAGCGTGTGTAAACAATCTTTGCAACCTTCGTTGATCCGACAAATGAAACGGCTTGTATACCAGGGTGATCACAGATAGCTTCGACAACCTCTTTCGCACCATGAACAACATTAAAAACTCCATCCGGCAATCCGGCTTCTTTGAGGAGATCGGCAATTCTATTTGCACTTATCGGCACAAGTTCGGATGGTTTTAGGATCATACAATTACCAAGGACAAGGGCATTTGGGATTGTCCAATTGGGAACCATATTAGGGAAATTGAAAGGAGTGATGCATGCAACAACTCCGACAGGGAACCGCTCAACTCTGCATTCAACGCCCCTGCTTACTTCCATCACTTCACCCGCAGCAAGTTGCTCAAGTGAACAAGCAAATTCAGTGATCTCTATACTCTTCTCAATCTCGGCAATGCTTTCAGAAATCGTCTTCCCATTTTCTTCATGAATCAACTCAGCAAGTTCATTCATATTTTTTTCGAGAAGAGATTTGTACCTGTAAAATATTTGTGCGCGTTCTTTTATTGGTGTTGCAGACCAAGCGGGAAATGCTTTTTGAGCAGCAGTTACAGCCAGATTTATAGCCTCTATTCCTGAAATCGGAACGGTTGAGATTACAGATCCGTCAATCGGTGAAATAATGTCAATTGTTTTTTCTTCACCATCGACGGTTTTACCATCAATATAATTCTTCAAAGAAGGGTACTTCATGAGACCCTCATATATTTTTATGTAGAATTCTTTACTCTTACATTTAGAAGATAGAAATTATTAATGAAGAAAGAAAGATTTTTTATTTTTAGGAACGAAGGGCACTTGATACGTTACATTGATATTTTACTATCAACTGCCGTTCTTTAGTCTTAGACATGAATGAATTACAAATGTTAGATTGTGAATGGTCGGAGTATAAGATATTTCAAGCATATGAATAATGATTTAACTTTTGGAGTGCAAGAGTTCTTTATTAAAGCTCTCTTCCCCCCTTTTGATTGCCTGCATAGAAAGATCACGCGCCCAAGCAAAGACAAGCATGCGGCCTCAATTAAAATTTTCCGTAATCAACTTTCGCATCATCAATGGCGAATTAGTTGTAATAGAATCCACCCCGAGATTAAGCAACATTATTGCAGTTTCTATAGCATTCACATTATACGCACAGAAATCCAAATTGTTGTCGCGAATTGATTTTACAAGATCTGCATCTACAAAAGGAGCTGGATTTAAATCAATTCCATCGCAATGAAGTGTTTTTAGAGTTCGTAATATTTTTCTCTGTGCTGCAGAAATTAACCATTTATTTTTTGTCGGATACCAGCTGAAAAGCCAATATGTTTTTATATGAGACAGATATTTTTTTACTAATCGAATCCCTTCCGAATTGAAACAAATAATTCGGATTTTTTCCTCTGAAGCAGAGGTCTGTTCTAATATCTTTGCAAGCTTTTTCGTAAAATTTTCTCGATAGTCTTTTATCTCAATATAAATTCCTTTTCCTTCCGGAATAATCTGCAATACTTCCTCAAGAGTTGGAATTGATATTCCCTTGTACTGTTCGCCCTTCCAAACTCCCACATCAATTTTTTTGAGATCGAATAAAGTGGATTTTTTAACGACCAAATTATTTTTATTGTTGGTTACTCGAGATGTATTTCTATCGTGAATACAGACAATTTCATTATCCTTAGTAAGCCAAAAATCGCCCTCAATAAAATCGGCATTCTCCTTAAATGCCAGCTGAAAGGAGGGAATGGTATTTTCAGGTAATATATAGGATGCCCCGCGATGAGCAACTATTAGCGTTTCAGTTTTTAAATTTAGCTTCATAGAAATATTTTTTGAAATTGCTGTGATTAACAATGAATCTCCTCTTAAGGAAGTTTATCTTTCATAAAATATATCCATGCGCGGGTTCTGTATAATCTTCAATCTGCTTTTTGACCCAGGCTGAATTTTTCCGTAATTCCTGCGCCATTAGTGATGCAATAATTGGCGTTATCTCATCGCTTTCTCCGGCATCAATAAATAATGCCCTTATCCTATGCGTTAAAAAATCCTCAATGAACTTATTTGGTTCTTTTTCTTGATGTACCTTTTGTAAAATCGGATGGCTCTATGAGCAAAGTTGCGAAATCTCCCGATGTGGTGTCAATAGCGGTGCTTAATCCGATTGCACTTCCTCTAATAATAATGACGTTCCAAATTTTATTCGGGTAAGAATTAAGATTTTGCAACATCAATTCTCTATTCATAGCTCAACCGCATCTTTCTCTGGTTCCAACTTAAGTTTTTTGATATAACGTCCTAACTCTAACAGATAAGAATTACGATGCAGAAGTTTTTTTATTTCATTTAGATTTTCTTTAGCAACGAATTCACCTGCGGCAATTATTTCTTCGGCTTTTTCAAAATTACTCCAGGAAAGTTGTTTTGCATGAGGACGTATGACGAGGTCTGCTTCTCTCAGTCGTAAAACGGAAAGATGAAATGAAGTAATGTCTTCTGTTCTATATAGAATATCAATTATATTTTGAGGTTGATTCACCACTTTTAATGAACGGATTACATCTACAGCCAAAACTCTGTCTGCGCCAATTTCTCTGACTTTACCTGCAGGTACGCTCTCGGATGCACTTCCATCTACAAGAAAATAGCTTTGGTATCTAACCGGAGGAAAAATACCGGGAATTGCAGAGCTTGCGCGAATGGCATCTCTCAAACTTCCCTTTGTGAAATTTATTTCTTCTCCTGAATTCAAGTCTGTAGCAATTGCTGAGAAATTTAGTTTCAGACCGTCGATCGCAACATCAGGAATCATCTCATAAATATCTTTTGTATGAATTTCATCGAAGTACGAAAGACAGGTTAAAGATTTATACGCCTGCAGCCTGGTTCCTATGTAATCAAAAAACTGTTCAAAGTAATTTTTGTCGGGACCTTTTCCATTTCCGTTTAATCTTTCAATTCCAAGACTTATGAATTTGGGATGATTAATTGCCTCAACTATTAATTCCTCGACTTGCCTTGCATTTCCAAAATAGGCATATAAACCGCCTACAATCGCGCCCATACTGCATCCCGTGATGGAATTGATTTCTATTCCTTCGGAATCAAGTACTTTGAGAACTCCAATGTGGGCCAACCCTCTGGCTCCGCCGCCAAGTGCAAGTCCTAATTTTGACATATCGACTCAGTTATATGAATAACAATACTTCAACAAAAAATAATTGATTTATCGTACTGAAATATATCCGTTAAGTATTCCATTTTTTGAAAGTACAATTTGCCAAAGTTGATTGTGTCTTGCTCTAAATGACCCGGCAGAAGAGAGTAAAAAATATTTCCACATTCTGTAGAATCGTTCGTCATACCGATCTTTAATTTTTTCCCAACCTTTTTCGAAATTATGATACCAAGCAACGAGTGTTTTAGCGTAATCTGCACCGAAGTTGTGCCAGTCCTCCATCACAAATAATCCTTCAATTGCTCTGCCTATTTGGGCTACCGAAGGAAGCATTCCATTTGGGAAAATATATCTGTGAGTAAATGCATCGATAGATTTAAGAGAGCGGATTTCCCCAATTGTATGCAGCAAAAATATTCCATCGGTATTCAAACATTTATTCGCGATTTCAAAATATGTTCTGTAATTCTTGCATCCGACATGCTCAATCATCCCGATACTTACAATTCTATCAAACTTTTCATTAACTCCGCGGTAATCCATCAACCGAAACTCAACGGGAAGCCCTTCGCATAATTTTTTCCCGAGTTCAACCTGATTTTTGGAGACCGTAATTCCAATTGTCTTAACATCGTATTTTTGCGCAGCATACTTGCCAAATGCACCCCAGCCGCATCCAATATCGAGCACCTTCATTCCCGATTGAAGATATAATTTTTTGCAAATTAATTCGAGTTTGTCTTCCTGAGCTTCATCAAGTGTCCTTGCATTCTTCCAATATCCACAGCTATAATTCATTCGTTTATCGAGCATGTTTTGAAATAGTTCATTACCTAAATCGTAATGTCTTTCCCCGATTTCGAAAGCTCTGCGGCGAGCTTGCATATTAATCAGATAAAAGCCGGAAAGCTGAAGAGCAATTTTGTAGTTTCTGTGTAATTTTTCAGGAAGGTCTGCTCGTATTATTCTATAAATTAGCTCATCAATGTCCTCGGCGTCCCACCATCCATCCATATAGGATTCACCGACTCCAAGTTCCACTTCTGTTATAGCACGTTTGAAAAATTTTTCATTGTGAACTTGAATATCCCACCGGTCATTCCCGTTAATTTTCACACCGGCAAGATTCAAAATTTTTTCTGTAATTTGTTGATATCGTGAATTCATAACCTCTCCATTGAATAACGTTATTTTTCACAAGACCAGAATAAAGTTAATAGCGGGAGTCTGTACCTATTGTTAATTTAGTAATTTAAACTGTCTATTCCGATATATTAATCAAGGCAAATAAGAATTCGTGTAATAAGAATTATTTTATCACCCATTCATAAATTCCGCTTGCAAAATTTGACTGAAGTTTCACTTCAATCCTGACTCCTTTTGTTTTTACCTTATCAAAATTCACCCGGTTGAATTTATCTTTCTCAATTTTATACTCACTAATATTTTTTACAGGCTTCCAATCAATTCCATCCCGGTAGAACAATTTATACGACTCGGGAATTCTGCAACCGCCCCCGCTCGGTTCATCATCAAACCAGTAAATTTCTGAGAATGAAATTTCTTCTTCTTTGTCAAAATCAAATTGTATCCATTCTACGCTGTTCTTCTTAGGCCACCAATGATAATAAGGTATAGAATTATCGTTGGAGTTAACAGGTTCAAACTGATCTGTAATTGATTTTAATGTCGCCGTACTGTGTGAAGCGGAGATGGTACTTGTATACGCAATCGTCGGGTAAGGAATTGGATTTGATTTTTCAGGCTTCTCGGCAAACCATACTGTCATTTCCTGCGGCCCTCTATTAGCCCATGCGTAATAAGGAATTGCGGTGAATTCCTGTTCATCGACCCCAATTTTATCTTCACCAATTTTCTTAGTCCCTTTTGCTGTTCCTTTTATTATTTGTATGCCGTTTAATAAATCTGGACGAAATTCCGTATTGAACTTAGCGCTTTCATCAAGAACAATATTCATAGCCTTTTGGTTTGGATTATCAATTCCCTCCGCACAGTAAACAAGCGGACCCCGTTGGAAAGAAACTCTGTCCTTATCAGCCATAACTTTTGAATCAGCAACAACTCTTCGAACCGGCATCGGAAGACCAAGAAAAATTGTATCTCCTTTTTTCCAATTTCTGTTTATTATAGCATAGCCTTTTCCATAATCAAGTTTTTGTTCTTCGTTATTGACAGCCAACTCCACCGGCAAATTCATTTTCTCTTTGTAGGTATATAGATCGCCCGGCATTGGTTTCTCTAACGCCCAACCGGGTATTCTAATAAACACTGAGAAGTTTGATGACTTTACAGGATTGATACTGATCGATATTTTTCCATCCCAGGGATAATTTGTTGTCTGCTTTACATTAATTGCTTGTCCCTTGTACTCGATTGTGGAATTATTCTGAATAAATAAATTCACAAAGATTCCTTTTTCTCCTACTGCGTAAACATATCCTGGGATCGAGGCGATCGTCCGTGTTATATTCGGCGGGCAGCATGCGCATCCAAACCATTCAACCCGCTGATGATTTCCCATTGATGCCAACGGATTAGGATAAAAGAAACGGTCGCCACTTAATGAAATTCCTGATAGCATGCTATTATATAGTACTCTTTCAAGCAGATCAAAATATTTCGATTCACCTTTTAGCTGAAACATTCTTTGATTCCAGAAAACATTTGCAACAGATGCGCATGTTTCGCAATAAGCAGATAAATTTGGAAGATCATACGGTAACCCAAAGCCTTCATTTCCGCCTGTAGCGCCCGTTCCGCCTGTTACGTAGATTTTTTTATTAACTATGTCATTCCAAATTTTATCGAGCGCTTTGACATATTCCTGATTTCCTGTCAGAGCCGCTACATCGGTTGCACCAGAATACAGATACTCTGCTCTAACCGCGTGTCCAACTGCTTCATCCTGTTCAATAAAAGGTTTGTGCATTTGGGCATAGTCGCCATACTTCTGATTTTCACCTTTTCCTCTCTTATCAATAAAAAACTGAGCGAGTTTCAAATATTTTTCTTTGCCTGTAACTCTATACAATTTCACGAGACCCATTTCAATGACTTGATGACCGGGTACTCTCTCCAATTTTCCCCAGCCAAAGACCTTATCAATTAAATCAGCATTTTTAATAGCAACGTTTAAGAAACTTTTTTTACCGGTTGCCTGATAATGCGCAACCGCCGCTTCATACATGTGTCCTACATTGTATAATTCGTGGCTCAGTTCTTCTTCATGCTGCCACCTCTCACTGCCGGCCCACACATGAGCGTTTTTGGGATCAATGGTTCTGTTAGTATAAAGGTAGCCATCTTTTTCCTGGGCTTTCTCTATAAAGTGAATTAATGTATCCACATAAGCTTCTAATTTTTTATCATGATTAACCTGAATGATATAGGAAGCAGCTTCAATATTTTTATAAACGTCGGAATCATCAAACGGATACTGTGAACAAAATTTCCCTTCTTCCAACCCGCCCGCAATTTTAAAATTCTTTACTCTTCCGGTCTCTTCAGATTTTCTAAAAGCGAGAGGAATGGTGATGTTGTGATCGAGGGTTAATCGTGGTGCCCAAAAACTATCTGTCAATTTCACCGCTGTGAAAGAAACAGGTCTGATCGGATAATCTTTTTTATTTTTTTGCGGAAATGACTGATCGAGTGTCAGGAGAATCAGTAACATCAACGTGATTTTAATAGCTTTCATATAGCACCATTTTATTTTTTTAGCTGAATTAGCACAACTGATTTAGATGGTAGTTTTATAAGGAACCACTCTGCTAAGCCGATTATTAAAGCAAAATATCCGGCCTTTGCAACCCAATCTAAAGTTTGAATAACACTCTTTACACTAACCTCGATATTTATTAATGAGTGATTATGTAATTAGCAAAATCATTTTGTGGAAAATTTATATATCGTTGTCTGCCGGTAAACCTTATCAGGAGTTAAAATTGCACTCGGCCAATCAGGTTTGTTTGGAGAATCCGGAAAGCGTTGAGCCTCCAGACATAAACCGGTTCTCTTCTGATACATAATTCCATTCTTTCCTTTAACTGTCCCGTCAAGAAAATTGCCGCAATAGAATTGAAGGCCGGGTTGATCAGTCCACATTTCCATGAATCTGCCACTCGCAGGATCGTAAAGATCTGCACACTTGAATATCATTTCCTGATGTTTGTTCAGCACCCAATTATGATCATAACCGCCGCCAAACTTTAACTGTTCATAATCAGCCTCAACATCACGACTAATTTTTTTTGCTGAATGAAAATCCATTGGAGTATTTGTCACGGTTGCAAATTTTCCGGTAGTTATCAATCCTGCATCTACCGGGGTGAAGTCAGCGGCATCAATCCTTAATTCATGATTCAAAATTGTATTGCTAGGATCTGCTGTTAGATTAAAATATGAATGATGCGTTGGATTTAGAATTGTTGTCTTATCTGTAGTGCCTGTATAATTAATTTGTAATTCGTTATCATTCATCAGGTTATATGCAACAGTCAATTCAACTTTTCCGGGATAGCCTTCTTCTCCATCTTGACTGACATATTTTAAAGAAATCGACGCACCGATCGGAGTTGCGTCTGATCCAACTACTGTCCAAACTCTTTTGTTAAATCCTCCGGTGCCGCCGTGAAGATGATTTTCACCGTTGTTAATTGAAAGTTGATATTCTTTCCCATCTAATTTGAATTTCCCTTTACCGATTCTGTTGCCATATCTCCCAATTATCGCACCGAAGTAAGATTTATCGGTAACATATCCATCAATATCATCGTAGCCTAATACAACGTCGGCATATTTTCCGTTTTTATCCGGAGCCGTCAAGGAAACAACTGCAGCACCATAAGTAATTATTTTTGCTTCCATTCCCTTGGTATTTCTAAGAGTATATGAAAACACCTCGGTGCCATCGGCGAGCTTACCGAATAATTTTTTTTCAACCATTGATTGATCCTTATTGTTTGACTGACATGAAATAAAAACGATGGAGAGGGTGAGAAGGGAAAATGCTATTGTCCTTTTAATCATAACCGCCTTCCTTTTATGATTTTTTTTGTGGAATGAATTAAGGGTAGTTCTAAAAACTTCAATATTCTTTGCGAACTTTGCTTTTTCTTTGCGTTCACTGCGTTAAATATTTACAAAAGATAATTTTTAGAAGTACCCTTAAAAAGGAAATGAAAAGTTATAAAAAATCTTTTCACATCTTTTAATAACCATTATGCAAAAACATGGTGTTTAATAATAACGAATTGTAATGATTTACAACACCTACGTTTTAATTTTCTAAATTCTCTTAGACCAAGACCTTTTTCTTTTTTGAATTATCGAGAGATATTGTCAAAAATGGTATTTTAAATTCCGCTGAAATGATTACAAATCATTTTGACTGTAACATTATTCCATTTTGTATAGCTTGGAAGATACTTTGGTATTTTGTCTTTAAGAATAACTTTACCTTCATCAACCATCTGTAAATGTACTATAGGTAAATGTCTTTGTAACGCTTCCCATCCTAAACTTCAGTTCCTCTTTCATCAACTCGCCAGTTGAAATATTTGATTTTCCTTTCGCTTTGAGCCTTGTAAGGCTTTGATCAGACCCCCAACCCGTAGCTATTAAACCTGGCACTTTCGAATTCGCTACAAGTGAATCGGTTAGATGTTAGAAGAATGAAATAAGCTTATCATTATTTGGAGAAGCTAAACGAAGCTCCCCGCCGCAGAGCAGCGAGGTATCAAAAGCAAGTCATTACGAGTCATGCTTTAGCTTGACGAAGTAATCTCAAACTTAGATTGCCTGCCTGGCGGCAGAGTCTGTTGCAGAACTAAAAAATTACGATTTACTTCGTGTCCCTTCGTGAAAAAACCTTCGTGGTTCTTCGTGAAAGGATTTTTTGTTACACAAAGTTACACAAAGTTACACAAAGAAGGATCGAAGTTGCACGAAGAAAGACTTGCGCAACACGCTCGGCAGACAGGCTTCTCCCGATTTCATCGGAATCGCAATGACAACAGAACGCTGCAAGCGACGGGGAATTTAACCCTTAGCGATTATTTTTTTTGTTTCAACATAATTGCCCGCAGTCAATCTTTAAAAATCGATAACCCTGGATAAGCTGCTTCCATCAAACTTTACTTCATGATTTCCTTTTCCCATTAAGTCGGAAAGTTATCTGATATTATAATTTACCTTCTACAAAATCTATTGTTTTATCATAAAATTCCAACATTACCATCGTTGGATCAAAAGAAGCATTATTAAACGAAAAAACAAATGTGATGTTTTTTTCTGGCCAGTAGTAGGCAAGAGTTTTAAAACCAAAAATTGTTCCGGCATGTCCCCATATTTTTTTTCCGTTAGTAACACCCAAGTTCGCGATTCCAAGTCCGTATCCCGATATCTGACCGGAGCTAATTGCATTTAGTCTTTCTGTTTGTAAAGATTTTGATATGAGAGAACCTTTAACAAGCGCCTGCACCCAGGTTTTCAAATCATATATATCTGTTATCATTGCACCGGAAACACCAGCATAGGAAGGATTAAAAGATTCTGTTACATCAGGCAGTGGAGTTTCATTTTCAGTCCAACTATAACCATGAGAAAAATTTCCCCACATAAAGTTATCTGCAGGGTAAGTAGTATTATAAAGTTTCAGCGGCTCCAGGATTCTTTTTTTCAATTCATAGACAAATGTATTTCCAGTAATCTTCTCAATTATCATTCCTGCAATTATTGTGTTTGTATTTGAATAGTGATGAGCGCTTCCAGGATTGAAATAAAGCGGTTCCGGATATGCAATATCAACTAACTCTTGCGGCTGCCAATTTTTCATAGGGTTAGCTTTTACGGGTCCAGCTAACGTAGCGGGTTTATCTGTATAATTAAATATTCCGCTCGAATGATTACAAATCATTCTAACCGTAATATTATTCCATTTTGAATAATTTGGAAGATACTTTGTTATTTTATCCTCAAGAGCAACTTTACCTTCATCAACCAACTGTAAAAGTACTGTATAGGTAAATGTCTTTGTTACACTACCCATCCTAAATTTTAATTCTTCTTCCATCAACTCGCCAGTTGCAGTATTTGATTTTCCTTTTGCCCTGATCCATGTAAGGTTTTGATCTGGCGCCCAGACTGCTGCAATTAAACCTGGCACCTTCGAATTTGCGATGAGGGAATCGGTCAGATGTTCGAATATGGATGTAAGTTTATCGTTGCTTGGAGGAGATAAAGGATTCGAATTTTCCTGACATGAGAGAATTAATCCAACGGTGAGTGACATTAAAAACAAATGGATAAAATATTTTTTTTTGCAGATCACAACTAATGCTGAATGACAAATAAAATTTTTCATTAGGCAATATTCCCAAATTATTAATGATATTTTTAGTGAAACAACTTCTATCCTTTTAAATATTTTGTCAGACAATATTTTCAACCGCTTCATTAGGGAGTAAGTATTTTCATGAATTCCAATAATGTATTCGCTGCCGGCTGATTATCATCACAGTTTGTGAATGCAATAACGGTTATCTGTTTTTCAGGATAATAAAAAACAACAGAATTATACCCCTCAATTATTCCCGTATGACCTATCCAACCACTATACTTCATTAGTCCAAAACCGTAAAAATCCTCTCCTTTACCATTTTCGTCCACCCACTTGAATCGTTCCTCCTTCATATTCGCCGAGAGTAAGTTTCTTTCATATATCTCTCTGATCCAAATTTTAAGATCATTAAAATTTGAGATCAGAATTCCGGCAGCATCTCCCCAGGAGGGATTCCAGTTTGTTTCATCAAGCAGTGACCCTGTTTTGAAAGAATATCCGTGAGAATATGGATATGGCAAAAAGCGTGATGAAGGCCAGAAAGTATTAGCCATCCCCAATTGCTGAAATATTTTCTCACTGAATACCTGGCTAACAGTTTTACCGGTTACCTTTTTAATTAGTAATCCAAGTATTACAGTATTGGTGTTGCAGTACTCATATTTGGAACCCGGAGTAAAATTAAGAGGATGCTTGAACGATGATGCTACAAGTTCCTCCGGCGTGAATGTTTTTTGTCCATATGTAAGATACACTTGCGACATTATAGTAGAATCATTTGAAAAATCAGCAGTATAGTTATACAAACCGCTGGTCATATTACCTAACATGCGCACCGTGATCTTATCACCGCTTGGTATTTTTAATTCCGGTAGATAAGAAGAGATTGATTTGTTAAGATCAATTTTCCCTTCGTCGGCAAGTATCAGAACCGCTTCAGTTGTAAAAGTTTTCGTTACACTCGCTATTCTCCAATAGTTTGAAGGGTTCATCGGCTCACTTGTTGCGAGATTACTTACACCGCGGGTTATAAATAATTCTCCCTCACCTTGAACAGAAATATAAGCCACCATTCCCGGTGCATTGTAAGTTGTAATTATTTTATCAGAGGCTGCTTGTAATTTTACAAGCGTTTCTGTAGTTAACACAGAAAGGTGTGGTTCTGCAACGCCCTCTTTACAAGAATAAGTTATTAATAATATGGACGAAAGAATAAATAGACCAGTTAGATTAATAAATTTTCTAAAACTCATCTTATCCTCCATTGAGACAAAACATTTAGTGCTGGATTAATTGTATAAAATCCAATTCCTTGTTTTTTAACTAAAAGACTAAATCCAATTCTACTATCCATTGATATTCAGGAGAAGAGACTGTTCTGATTTTAGCTGAATACCTAAATTTTAAGGGAAGCAAGAATTGAATTGGAACTCTAAGCCATACCGGCCATTCGTAATAGTTAATCCCTATCAAAGAACCAAGCTGCAGACCAATCGAAGGACTGAATAAAAACTGATTTTCCCCTGGAACTTCAGTTCTTATATATTGCCCCATCTCATTTATCCTTAGATCCGGGAATGAGTGAAACCGGAGCCAACCCGCTTCTATATAACCATATATTCCCAAAAATCTGCTCTCAGAGATCCATATATCATAATTGTAAGCGATTCCTCCCTTAAGTATATGAGCCCATAGATCCACCTCGACTCCATTAAGGGATGCGAATCCTTTTAATAATGAGAATGAAGCCGTTGTCCCGAACCAATAATCAACAGTCCACGCTTTTGTACGGTCGAAATTATAATTGTAAGAATAAAATGCCGAACCGAATGAAAGTCTTAAATCATATTCATGCCATTTTTCTATATCATCAGATATAAGACCTAATCCAAGTGAGATCGAATTTGCGACTCTGCTTTTTACAAAACTCCAGTTTGGAAGCAGCTGAGTATTTCTTTTGATCTCAGTTAAATTGCCTTCTGGTAATTTGTATCCGCTAACATCGGTGTTAAATGGAATTGGGATATACATAAGACATTTGTATTCGGTGAGAAAGAAATCGGTAACACTTTTTTCATCGTCTGGTATTCGGTCAAATATAAATTTGTAATTTTGATCTGCAGAGGCTGACTTAAATGAAGAGAATATTTCAGCGATTGATTCTGCAACCGCATTATTAATCCTTTCTGTATCTTCCGCGTATTCCGAGTATACTATGTCTGAGTAATCATCTTTTGTCTTCCAGTAGGAAAATCTGCTGTTCAATGTCCCATCTCCGAACTGCTTCCATGTTTCACCCATGAGATTGGCAACGTTTAACCCTTCCTTATTATAAAAATCATGTAGAGCTCGATTATTAATCACCCCGCTTAGTAATGAACGGTTAACCACCATGTGACCGGAAGGAAAGATATCTTCAAGAAAATGATCGGCAAATGAGTTAAAGATTAGAGAGTAATACATCAACTCTTTTGATTTTTCGACATCCTTGTTTAGAATTGCACCGGCTTTTTCTGCAAGATAAATTGCAAAGGTATGTAAGGAGATATATTTGTTAATTGAATTAGTGGAATTCAATTCGCTCATAACAGTATCGACTGAAAATGGTCTTTGTAATTTCAGAATTAGCTTCTTATCGAATGCTCCGATCTGTTTTGCCAACGGTGTACCATAGTCGTGAAAGTGGGACATATCTGTTAGTGCGAGTAAAAGATATTTAAAATCTTTGCTAAGGACATCCATATTTGCAGCACCGGTCTCGTAATTAGCAGAATATTCGCCTTGTAATTTTACTATTCTATTCAATACTGAAGAGCGATAACGTAAAAACTCATTCATATCCAGTGGATTACCGCAATGGTCTCCCGCCAATGCATTCAGAGTTCCATACGTGACAGCATTATCTTCATGGGAAAGGTTATAGAAATAATATTTCTTCAGCTCTGAGTTATATTTCATCTGGAAATAATTGTCAAGAAAGATTGTTGCTTCGGATTGATCTTTGAAATATCCAGATTCATATAACCGTTTCATTATTTTCATAAATGCAGCATCACCTAATTCCTTATGCTCGTTATAATCCCAGGAATAACCAATAGTTGTTATTGTTAGCGTGATTACCAAAATTTTAAAGACGAGTTTCATTTTTATCTCCTGTTAAAAAGAAAACTATTTATCTCGAGAAATATTTCGTTAAATCGATCTCTTCCCAATTTGAATAACCTCTTGCTTTCAGCCAGATCTTTAACTGAGCCGGTACTGCAACAACTTGATAGAGGGTTCTCAGCAAACCTTCGTCGGGGAAAGTGGCGCCATTATTCGGAATGGTTGTGTCGAAAATGTTCATCATTACATCAGGAGTAATCTTCCCTTTATTCTCTTCACCGCGTGCGAGAAGATTAGTCCTCCGCGTATAAGTCTTGCCTATACCTTCATTAGTTTGATTGAACATCGGTATTTTATATTGAGCCCAAGAGGAATCAAAAAAGTCATTTGATGCTGAGATTAATCCTCTTCCCTCTCGCCTTGCTAATCTTGAGGTGCCCCATTCATAAATGTAAGTGAGAGTAGGGACTGAGACATTCATTATTATTCCTCCGCCGGGTAGAGTTGATTTAAACATGGCATCTATTTCTCCAAGGGAAGATCCATTAAGTAAAAAATTGAAAAGTATTGGATTCGCACCGGCTCTGTCGGCGCAGCGAGTTGTGTCTGACGCCTGTCCGTTTTGGAGTTCGAGGAATATTCCTTTATTATTCATAGCGGTTTGATAAAAGAAGGAACCGGCAAAATCGATATTCGCAATTGAGTTGCCGCTGCCGTCAGGATTAAATACAACAACGGTAAGATATTTTAAGAAGCGGGTCATATACGGAGCTGGTAAATCCCAGTTTCTGCCCACTACCAGCGGTCCGCCGCCTGTATATTCGCCCCAGGCGGATAAACTGCTGCATCCGCTCATTGCCAAAAAGACAGGAAGGGCAGCAATGATATTTGTCTGATCTTTATTCAATCCGCTGGTTTCCCCGATACCGTCAACAAACTCTTTGTGCATTTGCGGAAGAGAAAGGTAATAACCAGCAGCGGCTTTTGTTATTTCATCAAGGTTAAACTGTTTTTCTTTCAAAAAATAGTTTGTTACAGCTTCCTCATAAAAATTTTTAATCTGATCTTTCATCAATGAACCATACTGCCTGCCCATCTGTCGAAAACTTCCATGAAGTTCCGCAATAAAGAATTTCTGATTTGGTGAGGAGAAGAGCTTTCCCCCTTCAAAGGAAGCAATTTCTTTTCCTTCTGAAGCCGCATAACTTGAAAAAGCTGTAGAAGAAAGAAATGAGAATATCATTACTAAAATGATACTAACTACTTTATTCATACCATCCTCCTTAACTTTTTTTTTGATCTTCAGCAAATTTTATTCAATTCATTGAAGTCTATTTTTAGAGAAAGAACCAGAAGTAATTTTTTGGCTTTCATTTATAAAGATGAAAACCCTTTTCATTGCAGACCTCCTTTTCCCAATAAGATTACAACTACAGTTATTTATAACCTGTAGTTAAAACCAAGACAAAGGATCAATGTTCTAACCTGATTTCCTTCATAATATTCTTTGGAATTTTTTGGTTTAGCCTGTTTAGCTGCTTCGGAATTGGTAATAAAGTCAAAATATACTCCGGGCTCCAGACTCACTCGATTGCTTAATGCAATACTCAAACCTGCACCTAGATGAACTGTGAATTCCGTGTAATTCTTTTTATCGTTACCCAAATCGTAGGTACCAGTATTATCAGTAAATTTGCCCGACGCTTCGGTAGTTATAAAATATACACCGCCAGCGACCTCAAGAAATAGTTTCGTGTTTCCGGAATAATCTCTTGAGTATCTGGTTCCAAGCAATAAAGGGACAGCTGTAATTGGAATCTCAAGATTAAAATTTCCTACACCGCTTTCTTTGTGAAACCAATCGTTAAATTTTTCATTGTTAAATTTCCACACGTTGTAGCCTGAGTGAAGGATGAATTGGAAAGAGCCACCCGTTGAATAAAGAACATTACCCCTTACACCGAATGCTGAATTATAATAATCGCTGAAACTTCCGTTAGGGATTGACAAAGCACCATAAGCAGAAACACTTAATTGAGCATTTACCTTTGATGCTAATCCAAGAATAATTATTACAGCTGTCAATAACTTTTTCATACAACCTCCTCGGGTTTATATTTGATAAAAGTTTTATAATCCATTCCGGAGACTTATCATGACTTTTGAAAATCGTCTGTAGATATTTATCTTATTAAAAGCCACGGTTAACAGTTTCCTCCTATTTTATATTATATACTCCGCAATTTTCAACAAGCTCATTAGTATGAATTTCAGGATTTGGGAGTGTAATAAAAGTGCCGCCCGGCTTTCCGGTTGAGCCAATTTTTTCCAGTGAATCGATATAAAAAGGAAGACCCTCGGATATGTACCATGGGAAGTCAGAATGAAGCCCAAAGTGAAGATGTGGGGCAGTTGAATTTCCCGAATTGCCAACCTTGCCAATTATTTGTCCCTTTTGAACCATTTGACCAGATTTCATTAAAATGCTATTTGTTTTAAGATGTCCATAAATTGCAAATCCGGCACCGGGTATGTGTATTGTAATAGAATTACCCGCTGAATTGTAAGTGCTCAAATCATTTGATACAGAGCCAACAGGAGATTGATCGGGCATTCCATCATTTACTGATACTACAAAACCATCTGCGACAGCATATACATTCTGTCCGTATACATACCAGTTTTCACAAACATTTTGATCTCCATGCGAAGCACTGCCGGTTGCATTTATCTTATTCCAATCCGCACAAAATCTCTCGGGGACAAAAGTCTTTCCTTTATACGTAAGCTGATATGTAGGGTGATGATTATTTATTAATGTGGTAGTAAGTGCCGAGATTATTCTTTCCCCATTAAGCGGAGAAGAAATTACAGGTATTTGCCCTTGTAATACTGCTGTTTCTGCGATTTCAATAATTTCCTCCTTCGCATTCTTAACTAGAACTAGGCTGTGTTTAATCTTTTGCGGAACTTGAGATGGGTCCAGAACTAATCCTACACTAAAGCGATAAGATGCATGATACACTCCAGCATAGTAATAAAAGTCATCGGATAAGTTTTCTTGCAACGGTTTATGAATCAACAAAAATTTGTTAGTGTCGCTGATATTGCAGAGCAATGTATTGCTTGCCCCATTATAAACTTGAAAATCTTTCAACTTGTATCCTTCTTTATCAAAATTGGAAACCTCAACGCTGTATAAAATATTTACCTTTCCATCAGTTGATTTTACTGCCCGTGGTGCAAATGATACATTCATTTCAATTGAAGATTCCTCAACGGGGGGTACCAGGATATTATTTTCTGAACATGATTGAAGAGCAATTGCCAGAATGAACAGGTAGTAAAAAATCGAATAAAAATTGTGGTGATAAGTATTCATCTCTTTCTCCGAAATTGAAAGTATCGTTTAGCAATTTTTCAATTAAAATGACATAATGAATCATCAGAGCATGTAGAGTCTGTTACCTTCTCTGTTTAACGATTCAATTATGCTACATTTATTATTGATGATTTCTGTCAGAATCCGGTGAAATTTACAGATATCTTTTCCCTAATAAAAATCTTCCCGATAGTATCGGCAGGCTAATCAGAGGAAAAGAGAATTATTCGTAAAAGACTATCTATGTGATAAAATGAACATCCAATAAGTGGAGGAGATTGAAACAAATTTAATTGATGTAAAAGAGTATGTGGGAATTAGAGGGAGTATTGCTAAAGTAGAGTTGTAGGCATTAGGAATCATCATCCGATAATCCTTGGGCGTAAATATTATAATTACAATTTCAACATAATCTTTGAACTAAGTAGAAGCAATAAAAAAATAATAATACATGGCATTGGTATTTTTTTAAAACTGATTGACCATTGCAAATAGCATTTAGAATCGGGCATTGCATCAACTTTATATGAATTTTTATCACCTCCAGTTGGCAAAGAGGTGATAGAACAAGGTAAACATCTGTTCTATTAACATTTTAGATCTTTTTGTACTGAAGCCAGATACAGAAGAGCAAAGCAGTATAGTAAGGACATTATATGCATGTGGAATCATTATTTTTTCGTGGTTCGAATTCTCAGCAAAGCCTATAGTTGTTATTAATTAACTCTTGCATTTATAAAATTCAATACCGTTATTGATATAGTTTTTGTTAAAGACCACGTATCGGATTGCTCTTTTTCATTTCGGAGGATTTTATGTCAAGAACAATTATTAAAATCTTTCTTTTACTCCTCATCTCATCACATAATTACTTTTCTCAGCAGACAGTAACAGATAGTTCTTCGGCTAAGCAAGATTCAGGTTTTTGGGATAACGCATTTAGGAATTTAAAGATATCGGCAACTCTCCGTTTTAGATACCTGATTAATGACTTCTACACAAATCAGACTGAAAATTATTTCTATTTCCAGCGAGGATATTTAACACTGGAAACTAAACTCACCGATAAAATCCGTTCCCGATTCACTGTTGATTTTGATAATGAGAACAGAGTCGCACTTGCTAATCTCTCAGGTAAGACAATCAATGCGAACGACGGAACTCGTGTGAGGATCAAATATGCTTACCTTGAATTTATTGATTTCCTGGGAATCACAAGTCTTGATGCAACATTCGGAAATTACGAACAACCAGGTCCACAAAGTTATCATAACACAATAGAAAATTCATGGCTCGACCGTTATTATGAATTCGGCTATAGCTCAGCTGTTACTGGTGCAATGTTAAAATACAACTTCCCGCAAAAATGGGGATTTGTTAGAGCAGCCGTTGCAAATATGAATAGTTACAGCTACGCGCATGATAACAATAGCGCTAAGAATTTTATTTCTGATGTATGGATAACTCCCCCGGAAACTGGTTTTACTTTTTTCGGGTGGACGATGTTGGATTACTATCTGGCAGATGACAATGCATCGCATAACACAATATGGGGAACAGGAATTGAGTATGCTATAACAAAAAAAATAGATTCAGGAATAGAATTGGATTTTACACATAACACGAAGACTGGCACAGATGGAAATTCTTATATGTTTTACATCAACTACTCTGTCAGCCCCGAATTAATGCTGGTTGGACAAGCTGGAATAATGGACAATGATAAAAGAAAAAACGATGATGAGATGGGAATGATTCTATGCGGTTTTAACTATAGAATTATAGGCAGTACTTATTTTATGGTTAATGTCATCAACGAGAGATTGACAATCAATGGTACTGCAAAGAATAATATGAGATACAACTTTCAGTTGTTGTTCGGCATTTAACAAAACTGCTAATGAATGACGAACATTAATGAACCATCGTTGGAGAATAAGAGAATGTAGATTTTTCTGGAGCACAATCCGAATTTTAATCTATCAATAGCTGTCTATCAGACTCACGATCTTAATTTTACTTTTAATGTCAGCAAGTTCATTCTTTGTTCTTAACCAGATCTTCTTAACTTCACCCGGCAGTAAATCAAAATAATTATCTGTGAAGAAACCATCCTGATCCATGTTTAAATAAACATCTTTTGCTAATTTATTCGTGCTCAATTCGATTTCATATCCTTCAGCATTTTTAGCAATCCCCATTTTGATTTCGGGCTTCTCGAGAATTAAATCTTTCGGCTGCTTTAGATACATTATGTTTTCGCTAAGCAGTTCTTTTCCGACAACAAGTTTTAAAACGATTGCAATTTTGTCTTCCGAACCGCTTCCAGCTAAGTCTCTCCTGTTCAGTTTTAGAAACATCTGGTTTTTGTTAGCTTCAATCTTTACCGGTAAAAATCTTTTGAATAATTCCTTTCCTTTGAAATCGATTATAGAAACAACAAGATCCGCAGAAACAGGTTCCAGTTTATCCGATACGATGAAAATTTTAAGATCATCGAAACTAAGTTCTGGCGAAATAATTATCTGTTCATAAGATTTTTTGGCAAGATAGTGAACTGCTTTCCAGCGTTTATAATAATCCATGCTTGACCATGAGGCAACCGGCCAGCAATCGTTAATCTGCCAGTAGAGCGAACCCATACAATATGGCATATTTCTGCGATGAGTTTCTATCGCCTTTTTGATTCCATATGCCTGAAGAACCTGCCCCACATATAAAAATGATTCGAAATCCTTCGGAGTTTTGTAATACATATTCAGGTAATCACGGATTCTCAAATTTCCTATTTCACTTCTCTGATGAGATGTCATAACCTCCGATTCGATATTCAAATCCTCCGGTATGGTATAAGACTTAACAGTTTTAAATTCCGGGAAGGACTGAAAACCATATTCGCTGATGAATCTGCCAATATTAGTTTGAAAAGCTTCGAATGGTTCTTTGCCGTGCCAGACGCCCCAGTAGTGCATGTCACCAGACTCTTTAAGTGAAGGTCTCCCATAATCTGAACTTGGAGATGAGGGCCAGTAAAATCTTGCGCCGTCATATTCTTTAATAACCGCTGGAATTATATTCAGGAAAAGTTCTGCATAGGCACCATAAACCTCTTTATGTTTGTCTTGTGGTATAGTTGTTTTCCAACCCCAGCGATTCCAGGCATCCTCCATTTCATTGTTGCCGCACCAAATAGCAATTGACGGATGATTGCGGAGCCGTATTACATTATCAATTGCCTCCTGCCGAACATTCTTAAGAAAATGTTCATCACCGGGATACATGCTGCAGGCAAACATAAAATCCTGCCAGATAAGAATTCCATTCTTGTCACAAAGGTCGTAGAAAATATCATTCTCATAAATTCCACCTCCCCAGACTCTCAACATATTCATGTTTGCATCAACTGCCGATTTAATAATAGTCTCATAATCAATTCTGGTGACTCTTGGCAGAAAAATATCGCTCGGTATATAATTTGCCCCTTTCATAAAAACAGGTTTTCCATTCACTTTGAAATAAAAACTTCTTCCGGAAGAATCTTCATCCTGGACAACCTCTACTGTCCGTAGGCCGATCTTATTAAAATTTTTATCGATTTCTTTATTCTCTTTTGAGATCGAAGTTTCAAAGGAATAAAGATTTGCTTCACCCAAACCATTAGGCCACCAAAGTTTTGGGTTCTCAATTTGAAAAGAGGCTGTTATCTCGTTCAATCCTTCTTTCAGGTGAATTGATTTATTCACGGATTCATCTTCTGCGTTCTTGATCTTTAGAATAACATAGCCACTCACATTTGATCTGATGGTAAGTTTTGCAGTAATTGTTGCAAGATCGCGGCTCAAACTGTTTTGAATAAACTGGATACTCTCAATTGTTGCACTATTCCATGCTTTTAAAAATATAGGTCGCCATATTCCGGAGGTTACAAAGCGCGGACCCCAGTCCCATCCATAATGAAAAGGTGCTTTACGTGCAAAAATACTTACCTGTTTATTACCCATCTGGCCGGTTTGGCTCTGATCATTTGAAGCAGGCAAAGCGTAGGGCAGACTATCAAATTTTGGAAGATCAATTTTTATCGGTGAATGGAAGTAGATACGCAATTTATTTTCACCTGGCTTAAGATATGATTTACAGTTCTCCTTCCACTGACGGAACATATTATCTGCCGATAATATTTTTTTACCGTTCAGATAAAGATCCGCGTATGTATCTAAACCTTCACAGATGAGTTCAATGTTTTCGTATCGCAGAAATGCTTCTTCTATATCAATTGTTGCTTCATATTCCCAATCGGATTTATCAATCCATTGTAGATCTTTCTCGTTGGTGCGGTAGAACGGATCTTTAATTAAAGCATTGTCCAAAAGATCGGTATGAACACATCCCGGCACCTTAGCAGCGTACCACTTGCTGCTTTCTGCTTGACGAAACATCCATCCGCTTTTAATTTCTTTTTTGACATATGACCGATCTTGTTCCAACATTGCACTTAGCGATTTAGTCGCAATTAGTATTAGGGAAATGAGGATAAATATTTTTTTCATTTTTACTACCAACATATTTTAATTAAGAAATCTAATTGCACCTACCGGCTTTTCTCTCAAAGGGAATTAGCAATTAGAATAGTTCAATCATCTCAGAAAGTTTTTTGATACCGCCGGCCACATTATTTCCCAAATCGAATCGGATTACTTTTCTTTTATTTTCCTGCAACGCTTTGAGATCGCCTAATGCCTGAGCCTGAATTAAAGTTCCGAAACTAAGTGTTGATTCCTGTTTGCCTGCTTCTTCCGGTATTGCTACATCCTGTTGAATTTGTGATGTGAACTGAATAAACAATCCGTTACCGGAATCCCCTTTGTGAAGTTGTCCCGTTGAATGCAGGAAGCGTGGGCCATAACCGACAGTAGTTGCAACTTTAAATTTCTTCTGAATTTTTGTTCTTAACTCCTGTAGTGCTTTTGTTGTTTTGTCTTCCGGAGTAAGATAAGCTTGCAGTGAAAGATATTTGAGCGGTACAATATTTTTATTGCTGAGTTCTTCAAGAAATCCATTCAGTACGTCTTTTATGTTTTTTCCAACTACATCACCGTAAACCATAATTCCATTTTCTTTAACAATAGGATTGAGTAACGGCAATTTACCTTCCAGATTATACGAATTGATCATGGCACGGGCTAGTATTTTTGCCGATTCAACATTCGGCTGATCGAACGGCTGGATTTTTAATTTCCAGCTAGCTATTGCGGTTGCTAATTCCCATCTCATGAATTCGGCACCGAGATCATATAGATCGTTCCAGATAATTTCGAGAAAAGGAAAGCCCGCATCACGCAGCAACTGAGCTTTAGTATCGTTTGTTTTATCACCTTTCAATTTGATATAAACAAATACTCTATCTTTGGAATAGAACTCGGATGATTCGATAGATTCGCTTTCCACCGGAAGAATTCCTTTGCCATTCTTGCCTGTGCTCTCTGCAACAAGTTGTTCCAGCCATACGCCTAAAGGGTTAATCTGCCCGGAGGTTACCAATGTTACTTTATCAATATTTTTTTCTGCCAGGGTTCCCAAGATGGCCCCAAGCGTTCCGCTGATGCTCTCCTCTTTTTTGCTTTCATCACCCGCTTCCAGTGCGCGGGATAAAAGTTTTTCCACATCAATGCCCATCAGCGCTGCCGGCACGATTCCGAAAAGTGAAAGAGCTGAATAACGCCCGCCAATATTCGAATCGTTCAAAAATATTTTTCTGAATTTCAGATCTTCTGCCATCCGCTGAAGCCCGCTGTCCGGATCGGTAATAGCTATAAAATGCTTTGTCACTTCTTCTGCGCCGAGTTTGCCTAAGACAAAATTGTAAAAGTGTTTCATGAAAGAGATTGTCTCGATTGTTCCACCAGACTTTGTGGAAACAATGTAGAGTGTTTTGGCCGGATCATATTTATTGGTCATATTCAAAATCGCCCCGGGGTCGGTGCTGTCCAAAACACTGAGTTGAAGAGATCCGGTTTTAAAGCCATAGATATTCTTGAGAACTTCCGGTGCTAAACTAGAACCACCCATTCCAAGCAGGAGCGCATTTTCATATTTCTCGTTTTTAATCTCGCTAACAAATTTGTTTATTTCAGAGAGCGAGGCCATGGAATTTTCCGGGCTGTGAAGCCATCCAAGGCGATTTGAAATTTCCGCAGGACTATTGCTCCAAACAGTGTAATCTTTCTCCCAAATACGGTCGATAATTTTTTCTGCTTTCAATTCATTAATGGTTTCATCTACCATTTTTTCATAACCCAATACAGAATAACTGAAATTTTCACCTATTGTGGACATTTATTTCTCCAATAAAAAAAATTTTAATCTTATTCACATTTTTAAATGCTCACTTCATGAAAGTAATGATTTAGAATTAAATTTGAAACGGGTATTAGACTTTGCAAATTTCTTGGTCATATTATTTCATAAGTACAAATTTCTTTGTTGTTACTAATGGACCGGCGCTTAATTGATAATAGTAGATACCACTAGAAAGATTTGTCCCATTGAATTATACCTTATTCCAGTCATCCGATTGGCCCCCATTAACGGGGTTTTTCTATTTGCACCTAAAACATCAAATATCTTTAGTGAGGCCAGGAGTAAGTAAAAATAACAACATGTGCAGTTCTTATTATTATTAAATTTTTTATCAATATAGTACAAAACCTTGCAGAGCACAAAATATTTTTTTTAGTTTCTTGCTAATATATTTTCAATTAATATGTAGTAAATATTTCAAAGCACTGCGGAAATAGCTGTACAATTAATTTATAGCTTTCTTAATATAAGAGAGAAATGATCATGAATCTTAAGATCAAAATTATTGAATTAAAATTCAAAAATATTTTCCTGCTGTTATTTTTCTGGCTAATGATCGGTTATTTTCTTGGTACGCTAACTTTAATTTGGCCTGTCCGTTGGGCAACCAACTATTCCATAGAACAAAAGTGGTCACAATCTAATCAAGATTCGTTCATCAAAGGAATAATCGTTGTACTTGTGATTATCTCATTTGTAAGCTCTCTTCTTTTTACAAAGGCATTTTTAAATGCAAAGAGTAGCATTAAGCAATATGTATTTGTTGCTGCACTTATTATTCTATCTGGGTTTTGCGTTTGGCTTTGGTCAAATCCAAAATTAATTCAATCCGATACACAAACATTGTCAATTATGAAAGAGAATACTGAATTTGTCTTCGGACCTTATCCAGATGAATATGACCTTCAACGACTTAAAATAAATAATTTCACAGCCGTAATTAGTCTTTTGCACGAAGCTGTCGTTCCTTTTGAACCAAATCTATTAAAAGACGAAATAGTAAATTGTTCCAATGCTGGAATAAAATTTATTAATGTTCCTATGTTACCGTGGATTAGTCAAAATGAAGCAGCTTTGCAAAAGTTAAAAGACATTGCTCAGAATTTCAAAGGCAAATACTATATACACTGTTACCTTGGAAAAGACAGAGTAAATCTTGCTAAAAGAATTATCGAGACTTCGAACAGCGCTGTAAAAATCAACTCTGAGCTAAAAGCCAGGTCTATAACGGGCCTTGAAAAATTTGAAAGAGGAGAAATAATAAAATTAGATAGTGATATTTATTTAACACCTTATCCAACCGATGATGAATTTACCGGCTATATCTTGAACGGCTCTTTTAGAAATATTATATCTCTTTTTAACCCCGATAACTCAACAGACACCTTATGGACAAATAAAGAAAGATTGTTGTGTCAAACTTTCAAAATATCCCTGCGGTTTTTTCCAATGGATGAAAATCAACCATCAAAAAAGAAATTTGAAATGCTTTCAAAAATAATTGCAGAATCGGAGCGGCCGATTCTTATTCATTCATATTTTTCTGATTCACCGAATATAAAAAGTTTTATCGGTTATTATAGCTCGATGAAACTTACAAAGTAGTTGGTGGTGCCTTATATTGTGCCGGGATTGAAATATTTTTTAGAACAGCCGCATTATTTTGTAAGCACGAATTTCTTTGTTTTCATGAATGAACCGGCACTTAATTGGTAATAGTAGACACCACTGGATAATTTTGTCCCATCGAATTTTACTTTATGCCAGCCATCCGATTGATCCTCGTTAACAAGGGTTTCTATTTTTCTGCCTAAGACATCAAATATCTTAAGTATCACTTTGCTGTCGATTGGTATCTGATAGCTAATTGCAGTTTCCGGATTAAACGGATTGGGATAATTCTGCTCGAGCTTAAATTCTATTATTCCTGCTTCATCATCAGATTTGTTGGTTACTAAATGAAACGGAATATACCTGAAATTGTGTATGATTAATTTAGCATCTTTTTGGCCATTCGGAGCTAAACTTTACATCACCCAAAAGTTAATGTAAGGTTTTAACTGATTTGGTGTTGGAATGTTTGAACCGCTATGAGTCCATTCATTCTTCAAAAGTATTTGTAGAATAATAACTATTTTACAAGTACATTTAATTATACAATTCTTTTAATCGAATAGTTCATTTATATGACGAGTATCCAATGAGAAAAGTAACTATCTCTATCATTTTGTTATTTAGCTTTAGCCTTTTTGCACAGAATAAATTATCATCGGATGAACTTTTCATGAAAGCTAAGGATGCGGCTTTTAATCAAAGCAATAGAAAATTAGCAAGAGAAATTTGTAAAGCAATTTTAAAGCAGAGTCCTAATTACGCAGATGTTTCAATTTTTCTCGGGAGATTATATACCTGGGATGGTCTTTATGATTCTGCCCGGGTGGTTTTTTATGAAGTGATAAGGAGAGAGTCTTCAAACAGTGACGCAATTAGTGCTACAATCGACCTGGAATACTGGTCCGGGGATTCAAAAACCGCTTTGGAATTTTGCAATCTTGGTGTGGCAAAATATCCGAACTCAACAGATTTTTTATTAAAGAAAGCCAAAGTTTTGGATGATCTGCAGGATTATGATCAAGCGTTTAGCACACTGGACAAACTGTTCAGAATAAACAACTCAAATCCTGAAGCAATTATTTTTGCCGAAAGATTGAAAGAAAAATTTAGAAAAAATTCAATCTCATTATCTTATGAATATAATAAATTTGATAAAACATTTGATCCATGGCACTTGGGTTCGATCAGTTATTCAAGATTAACACCGATAGGTACAGCAATTTTTCGAGTGAATTTAGCAAGGAGGTTTGAAGAAAATGGAACTCAATTTGAAGTAGATATGTACCCCCGTTTTGGGGATGGAATTTACTCTTATCTTAATTTTGGCTATTCAAAAGATGATATTTTTCCTTCACAAAGATATGGTGCATCACTTTACCTCAGTCTGCCATGGAGTTTCGAAATTGACGGTGGTTTCCGGATATTAAAATATTCTTCAGATATATGGATTTATACTGCGGCACTAGGAAAGTACATTGGAAATTATTGGTTCTCCTTGAGGACATTTATTACTCCGCAAGTTGAAAAAGCGTCTCACTCATACTCCTTACTGATGAGGTATTACCCTTCCGATGCTGATAATTATTTTAGTCTGACTATTGGTACCGGTATTTCTCCAGAGGAATCATCGGTTGACCTATTGGGTAATTGGTTAAAATCTGACAAAATTGGATTGGCCTATCAGACAAGAATAAGCCGGGTAATTTTGTTAAATCTATCTGGTGATTACAGTCGCGAAGAATTTATTGCTGGTGAATTTAGGCAAAAATTTTCCGGTGGAATTGGTCTCAAATTTTTATTCTGACCTCGGACCGTATGAAAAAAATATACATCGTTCTAGCCGTTATTCTCACAATTCTAATTTCTATTTTACCTTTTATTATGTACGCCACGTGGGTATTTCAACCCAAGAAAAAATTACAACTGGCCATAATTGATAAAACGGTTTTAACTATAGATGGCAACGAACATAAATCGTTGAATTGGATTCTCACCAATGATAAGTATTGCACACTCGAGAGGCAGTTATATTCAGTATCTGATGACTACTACGGATTCTTTCCGCAAAAAGATAAGAAATATGCAGTCAGGGACTTTGAGAATTTTGATTCACTTATGCTCAAAAAATTCGTTGATAAGACTGATGCTATCTTCATGACCGATACTTATGGTTTATACAAGAAAGAATGGTTCGGCAGTAATCTTCGCAGCGAATATTCTCCATTGATATATGGAGGGACCTCGCAAAAAGAGATCAACTTATTAAAAATGATGAAGGCCGAGCACAAATTAATCATCTCTGAATTCAACACTATCGCCTCTCCGACGACAATGAATATTAGAGTACAGTTTGAAGCGATGTTCGGCTTGAAGTGGACTGGATGGGTTGGCAGATATTTTGACAATCTTGATACAACAATAAATAAAGAACTACCTGTCTGGGTAATTCGTGACTATAAAAATCAGCACAATAATATATGGCCATTTACACGAGCCGGTATCGTTTTTGTGAAAGAGACCGGGCGTTTGGAAATCCTGGAATATAAGAGAGATCTTACTGATGGATTGCCTCAGATAATATCCAATAGTATAAATCAGAAGAGATTTGGAATTCCACAAAAGCTGAAATATTCATACTGGTTCGATGTGATGAAAACCAAGCGATCAAATAATGTAGTATCAGTCTATCAAATCTTCTGCAATGCCAGGGGCGACTCTTTATTAAAATCGATGGATATTCCAAATCCTTTTCCTGCAGTAATTGAACACTACGACAAGGATAGTAAATTTTACTATTTCTGCGGGGATTTTAGTGATAATCCGGTTGAATCGTTTCTTTCTCGATTTTACGGTATATCAAATTTTAAATGGATTTTCTTTTCTAAAAACGATCCTGCTGAACGAGAAAGTTTCTTCTGGTCATATTATCAACCGTTGGTACACAGAATCTTGAATAATTATCAGAATGAACTTAAAAAGTAGCGATCTAAGTTTCGAATGAATTTACTTTAATAATGTATCCGGTATTAATCTTTTTGTTTTAATCATTACATCATTTCTTTTTTTGAAATCAGAGAATTCATTACTAATAACATTCTCGCTATAATTATCATCGATAGGCACAATTCCAAGATTATCAAGAATCCTGTATAACTTTTTGTCGGAATAAAAATAATCCTTAAATAAATAATCTAAGAGTTCATTTTTATTTCTCATTAACGGATAGCGGTGGGTATTTCTGAATTCTCGTGTTGTGTCCAACCCTGAACCAATAAAGGTAGATTGCGTTACTTCCTCCATCTGATAGTGAATGGAAAGAAATGGAAGCAAGGATGGAGTAACATCAAATTGTGATGATACCGAGGAAAATTTAGCTGAACGTTTTAACAGCGGAGAATATATTATCAGAGGCACATGAAATCTATCGATTTGATCAATAATTGGAATCTCGGGCATACGATGATCGCCAGTAATAATAAATATAGTATTCTCGAAGTCATCCCGCTTTTTATATTCATCTATGAATTCACGAACCGCATCGTCCGTATATAAGACACATGAGAGCATTTCCTTATAAGTCCTAACGGTATTTGATATCTCTGATCCTAACTTATTAGTACTGCAAATTTTTTCAAATTTATCGTGATAGTAATCCATATTTTCAACTATGAAAGGACTATGCATTGATAAAGTGAGAAAGATATTAAGCTGATTTTCCTGTTTGACCTTTTCTATTATTTCAAAACTGCGTTTGAACAATTCCTTATCGCCATACCCCCATGAGAATCCACTCCCGCCGGAGGGCATTTTATTATAACGATTCCCAAAATTTTTCTCGTCAATAATAAGATCAATTTTTTGCTTTTTCAAAAATTCATCCATCATATCAAATCGTGAATCTCCGCCATAATAAAAATGAGTTTTATATCCATACTTTTTCAGATACTTAATTAACGAAAAATGACTGGGCATGCTGCTTCCCATTTCCAGAAATCCTTTCTCACCAAACGGCAAAGAACCTAATAATGAAGGTAAGGCGGCAAATGTTCTTCCTCCGGTGCTAAGGAAATTTTCCCAATAAAGACTCTGCTTAGCAAGTGAATCTAAGAATGGAGTAAAACTGCCCAAATAAGCATTTTCACCTGAATAACCTCTACCCAAACTTTCTATAATAATAAAAACAATATTTGGTTTTTTATCTCCCACGTTAAAATAATTTGATAATACATCTGGAGTATTCTCTTCATGGAGAAAGGGATAATTACTGTCTGTATACTTAACAGATATGTCCGTGCTATCTTCTGTTTCGATGTAAAAACTATAGATAGGTTCGTCCAATTCTTTTTCGAAGAAATAAGAATACGTCTTTGAAGTAAAAAATTGAGATTTATTTACAAAAGCAAAATAATCTGCCGTACTTGAGAAGTTTTCAGGTTGTGGATTTAGATCTGACACAAATGAGAATGTAATGACTGCCAGGAAACAGTATGAATACCCGAATGATTTTTTCAGTTTAATCCGTCCGAATAGAATAAAGATGAATGCTGATGCAATTATGACTGAAGCCAGAATAACAATATTTACTATGGTTAATCCACCGGCGGAAGTTATTGTCTCGTTAATTTCAAAAAGCGAATATCCGAATAGATCCGACCCCAAAGGAATCTTTGATTTGGAAAAATACAAAACCAGCATCAGGCTAATTAATGTAAGTAATACCAGTACGATAATTAATAATATTTTTGCTGTAAGCTTATGGAATTGAAAAACAATTATGAAGAATGAACCGATTATCGCTGAAACATATAAGAATGTAACAAGATCATAAAAGAATATCTGTAATAAATAATTCAGCTCTATACTTCGGTGTAACATCGTAGGCCATATATAAATTACTTCATATGTTCTGATCAATAATATAAACAGCAACAGACCCAGAGAAACAGAAGTGAAATATCTTAGTCCAATAGCTAAATTTTCTTTAATTCTATTTTTTAGATTTTCTAATTCCATAAAATGTAGTGTAGCCTGAATGCTTTCGTATTAATAAACAGAAAATAAGTTACGTCCTCTTTCTCTCCATCTTACCCCATTTACGATCGCCCAGAATATATTCAATCGTACCAACAAACCTGTACCACGAAGTCATTTGTCTGTACCCAAAATTTTCAAGAACGGCTAGGACGAAAAGTTCGAGCAGCTGATCTAAATCTAAATATCTTGAGAGTGTAATTTCCTCAAAAATAACCGCGAGTAATGAAAGAACAACACCATACAAAATTGCCGCGGCTAGAAGTACAAATGCAAAATTAAATGAAACAATACCAAGAATTATTGAAAGTATAAAAACAGCATATCCCAGTACTTCAATACAAGGTCCGATCATTTCGAACAGGAAAAAATATGGATACACCACCATCCCCAACAGTCCATATTTGGGATTAAATAGTAATTTTTTATGAAGCAACAGACTTAGAATGGTTCCTTTCTGCCAGCGTTTTCTTTGCAGTTTAAGGGTTTTCAAGTTTTCGGGTGCTTCTGTCCAGCAGATGGAATCGGGTGCAAACGATATTTTAAGATCTGGATTTTTTTTTCTTAAAATCTCATGCATCCTTACGATTATCTCCATATCCTCACCTATACAATCTCTAAGGAATCCGCCAATTTTAATTACTTCATCTTTTTTAAAACAGCTAAACGCACCCGAGATTATTAAAATACCATCGACAACATCTAAACCGTTCCTTCCAAACATAAATGCTCGAAGATATTCTACAACTTGAAATTTTGCCAGCCAGGATGTAGGCAATCCGATCTTGTAAACAAATCCTTTGTTGATCTCACACCCATTTGCTACCCGAATTGTCCCGCCGACTGCAACAATATTTTCATCTTCTGTAAATGGACTGCTAATTTTGAGGAGAGCGTCACGCTCAACAATTGAGTCGGCGTCAACAACTATTATCAAGCTGTTATCAGATAAATTTATTCCAGCGTTTATAGAATCCGCTTTACCGCCATTCTCTTTATCAACAATTAATAGTTTCCGCAAACCTTTGCAAATATATACTGAATTAACTTTTTGAGTCTCAAGATTATGCAATGGCAGGTATGGTATTTCCACAGCTTTGAAATTTTCTTTCAAAATACTGAGAGTATTATCTTTTGAGCCATCATTGACCACGATTATTTGATAATCCGGATATTCAAGTTGAAGTAATGCCTGAACTGATGCGACTATTCCCACTTCTTCGTTGTGCGCGGGAACAATTAATGAAATTGATTTATATTTTTTCAGTCTAAAAATATTTTTATAATCTTTATAGACATATCTATTTGTATACATCCGCAAGTTGAAGAAAGAAATAATACTCAACAATAGGTAGATGGTGCCTATCACCAGAAAATAGTATAGAATAAAATAATTATACGATAATAAGATATTTCTTAATGTCTCAAACATTTCCAAAAATTCTTCTTTCGATAAATACTCTTTTCGCAATAATAACATCTACATTGTCGGATGCTTGCTTTGCTAACTCATAAAGCAATGTTTTTCCCTTAACAGAATGCCTGATAAGTGCTCTCGCTGCAGCTATTTTTACCTGAGCTTGTGTATCGTAAAACCTTTCAATTACCGAGTCTTCCACTGGTCCAAGCCCAATTTTGCCGACTGCCTGAATTGAGGCAATACGGATCTCTGGCTTCGAACTATATAGACCCATTCGTAAGGTTTCAAGTGAACCGGAAGCTTCAATTTCTCCAAGATATCTTATCGCCTCTAAAACAACTTTATCATCAGTACTATGAATCAGGATTGATGAAACTTCTTTGGCAGCTTCGACATATTTATGACTCCATAAAATTGCGATTAATACTTGTTGTATAATACTTGACTTCTCCGTTATCAATCTTCTTGTAATTATTGGGCAGATTTGTTTGTCAAAATTATTAATCGTGGAGAGCATACTGTCAGCATTCAAATGTTTTTGTTTTTGGATCAGATCAAGAATACGATCTACTTTTCCGGCTGCATTTAAAGATGCCAGACTTTCTACAACTGTCCCGAATATCAGTTCATTAGATGTTTCTAATTTTTTTGATAGTAATTCAATGACTTCAGGAGTATTTACAAATCTTAAAAAGTAGATAGCTTTAATACGTTTCTTCTTTTTAAAACTCCTGAGCTGTGAGTAAATATATTTTAGAATAACCGGTTCCGCTATTAATCCTTTTAACCTTTCGGCATCTGTACCCTTCAGGTTAAACAGGAGATCCCTTAATAAGGTTAAGAGATTGTTGAACTGTAATCTAGGTATTGTGGAGATAAGTGTTTGTGGCCCTTCATCGGATGAGATATAATCAAAAATACGGTTTTGCCATTTTGATATAAATTTTTTCTGACGGATTTCTTCTAAATGATCACGAAATCTCATCAAGAGGATACAAATTAAAAATGTGGAGGTCATGAAAAGAAGTGTAAATGCCACTATAAGGATATTTAATAAGAAATTACTTGGCATTTATTCTTCCTAATTACAAAATCCGTATAATGATTAAAACATCATTAGTAGGAAATGGCTACCTAAAAAGTGTGATTTGTATTCTTAACAGCAATTCAGATGGTGAAAAAGGTTTTGTTATATAATCAACGGCTCCTGCCTTTAAACCCTCTAGAATTGCGCTCTCCTGAGAAGATGATGATAATAAAATTACCGGTATACCCGCTAATCTCGGATCAGATTTAATGTTTTTTAACAAGGTCATGCCATCTATTATGGGCATCATAACATCGGAAATTATTAATGTTGGTTTGTTATTTAAAAGATAATCAATGACGCCCTCTCCATTGGGAAAGTGTATCACATCATATCCTTCTTTTAATAGTTTATGCTTTATTAGACTGGTTATGCTTTCTTCATCTTCTACTAAAACTATTTTTATTTCACGATCCATAATGAACTTGCAATGATGAATATAGATTATCTTATTCGAATACTTAGGGTTTAACATGCTAACGTTCTATTATAAATATAATGAATACATCTTATAATTGATACAAGAGAAGTTACTGCTAAAATGATGGGAAAAAATAATTTACGCGATTGAGGCCTGCGTTACGAATGGATGTGATGAATCGACATTTGCTAAAGGATTGCACAAATATTTTTTCAGAAATGCTACCGGATTAATTCTCCATGTTTTTTTAGCGGAACGATCGATCAATAACTGTTAGTAATGAATATCTTCATTAACCGAAGCAATTATTGATTCTGCCAATTCCATATTAGAAAGACGCTTCGTAATCAGATATTCCTTTCCGCCGGAAATCAACAATTCCGAGGGCATCGACCTTAAATTGTAAATACTGCCCATTGAATAACAATAAGCCCCGGCATTTTTAATAATAAGCTTGTCCCCTTCACGTATTTCGGGTAATTCTCTTTGTTCTGCAAAGCAATCGCCAGTCTCGCAGATATTTCCGCATACATCGTAAATTTTTAATTCGCCGTTGGGATTACTAATATTTTCTATCTGATGATATGAGTTATAAAGTAAGGGACGAATAAGGTGATTAAATCCGGAGTTGGTACCGGCAATATATCTTCCTCTATTATTTTGAACGGTATTCACTTCAATCATAAGGTATCCAGATTCGGCAACAATATATTTACCGGGTTCAAAATACATTTCCAAATCTTTGCCGTATGTTTTACAAAAATCAGAAAAGATCGAAGTGATATTTTCTCCAAAACTGACAAAATCGATTCTCTTGCTTGTCGGTTTATATGGGACTTTAAATCCTCCGCCGAAATCGATGAACTCAAGATCAGGGAAATTATCACGGTTTGCTATGTTAAGTAAGTTGTGCATGCTTTCATAAAATTTTTCCGTCTCGCCGATACCGGAACCGGTATGTTCATGAAGTCCTACAACCTTTATATTGTATTTGTTGGTAACTTTTCTAACAATATTAATATCCGACCGCAATATTCCGAACTTGGTGATATCGCCGCCGGTTTTAACATGCTTATGTGCACCGGCATAGACATCCGGATTGAATCTAAGGCAAACTTCACTTCCCGGATAAGCGGAAGAAAATTTTTCTAATCCGCTTATCGATCCAATGTTAAAGAGCACGCCGGTTTTTTTTATCTCGTGCATCTCTTCTATGGTTATATTATTAGCCGTATATAGAATATCTTCTTTTTTGTATCCCAATTTTAGACCAAGATGAACTTCGGCGGGACTAACCGTATCAAGAAAAGCATTACAATTTTTCAGCAAATTTATTATAGCGACATTATAATTTGCCTTCATAGCGTATAATATTTTTAATTTCGGCCACTTGATGTACTTATAAAGCTCTTTGTAGCGCTCAACAATCAGCCTTCCATCATATACATATAAAGGCGTTCCATATTTCTCCGCGTAATTAAGAAATGATTTACTATCAATCGCAGCAAGATTATCCATTGTTATTTGTCTTTTGTAATGGTGTATTTGAAATTCAGTAATTATTAAAGAATCTTATTTAGCTCATATATAAGTTTTTCAATTTGGTTGTTAGTGTGCGTTGAAAACACAACTATTCTCAAGGCACCTTTTTCTTCTGCACCAACATATTGCATATACTGAATCACAATATTTTGTTTCATCAGTTCATGCTGAAACTTTTGCATTTCCAGTTTAGTGTTCATAGTCCACGCTACAATAGGTACGTTGGTATCCTCAACTTCAATTCCAAGATTTCGTAACCCGTTTTTCAGCCTAACCGCATTTTCCCATAATTTGATTCTCATCTCCGGATTCTCTTTCAGCAATTTTAATCCTTTCAGACTTGCGGCAGCAGCAGATGAAGGTGGCGGAGTGGTGCCATTTTGTATCTGAGAATTTTTAATCTCATCGATGAATTTTCTATCTCCGGGAATAATTCCGCCAAATCCCCCGAAAGCTTTAGATAAAGTTCCTCCGAAATAAAATCTATCCGAGGTTAGACCAAAATGTTCAAATGTTCCTCTTCCGTTTTTTCCGATTACACCGAGCGCATGCGCATCATCCACCCACAATGTTCCATTATATTTTTCAACTATACCGGAATATTTATCTATCGGCGCAATTTTACCGAAGATCGGGAATATTCCATCTGTAATTATTAAAGGTTTTTGGCCCTGTTCAAGATTTTTTGAAATCTTTTCTTCCAGATCAGCCTCGCTAAGATGCATAAATTTATGAATTGGTTTTCCACTAAGCCTGGCAGCATATTCATTACTGTAGTGTGAATTTTCATCAATAAATATTGCATCGAACATGTTTTTATTTAAGAATGCCTGCATTGCCGCTAAGTCGGTTAAGAATCCGGAAGATAAATAGACAGCATCCTCACAATGGAAAAAATCGGCTGCCTCTTTTTCAACATCTATTAAAAGTTGTGTGGTTCCATAACTGCTTCTGGAAGATGAGCTATTAATACCATATTTCAGTAATGCATTTACGGCTGAATTTATCACTTCTTCATTCTTATGAAGTTCGTAATAGCTTGTCCCTCCGAAATAATTATACTCTTTACCATTGATTACTGTTTTGGCGCCGGGCGCGCTGTCCATTAAGTTAAGCTGCTCAATATTTTCAAGATTTTCTTTTTTCATGAGTTCGGTTATTTAATGAGTGCTTCATAGATTATTTCTATTGGATGGAATGCGTCTCGTTTAGTTCCATCATGTATCTGATGTCTGCAGCTTGTGCCGGGTGCACAAATCAGCACATCAGATTGTTCCTTTCTAATTTCAGGGAAGAGAACTAATTCACCAACTTTCATTGACAATTCATAATGTTCTTTTTCATAACCAAAAGCACCGGCCATTCCGCAGCATCCGGATGGAATCTCCTCCACTTCATAATTTTGAGGTAGCGAAAGTGTTTCTATTGTTGCTTTTGTAGAGGCAATTGCTCTCTGCTGGCAATGCCCATGAAGCTTTATTTTCTTAAAATCCTGCGTGAAAGATTGCGATGATATTTTGCCTCTTTTAATTTCTGACGAGATAAATTCCTCAAATGTAAAAACCGATTCAGAAATTTTTTCGGCAAAACTTTTTAGATTAGTATCAACCAGGTCAAGATATTCATCCCTGAACGACAGGATGGCCGATACTTCAATACCGATCAGCGGAGTTTCCGGATTAATAACATTTTTCAGGAGGATGATATTTTCATTTGCGATTTTTTTGGCATTTCTTAATAATCCTTTGGTAATAAATGTTCTTCCGCTCTCTAAATGTTTGGGAACCAATACTTCATATCCCAAGTGAGTAAGAAGAAGAAAAGTTTTTACACCTAATTCGGATTCATTATAATTTGTGAACTCATCAATGAATAGAAACACTTGTCCATTCGGGTAACTTGCCTTTTTATACTTATCCTTATTTTTTCTATACCACTTTGTAAAAGTAATTTTTGATAGTAGTGGAAGTTTACGCTTCGAACTGAATCCTATCAATGTATTTGTAAACTTTGTCCTTAGAAAAAAATTAACTACCCCGGGGAAAACAGAAACGATGGAATTAATTTTAGGCAGATAAGCAATTAATCTGGTTCTTATCGGTATTCCATTCGTATCATAGTAATGCTGCAAGAACTCGCTTTTAAGTTTAGCCATGTCAATACCTGATGGACACTCAGATTTGCATGCTTTACACGACAGACACAAATCCATCACCTCATAAATCTCATGGTGATCGAATGGATTTGCTTTTTGAGATCTGGTTAAGAATTCCCTTAATGTATTGGCACGGGCTCTCGTTGAATTTTTTTCATCTCTCGTTGCTCTGTAGCTGGGACACATAGTCCCGCCTATCAAATCGCTTTTCCGGCAATCTGCAGAACCGTTACATTTTTCGGCAGCTCTTAAGATACCCTTCGTACCGGAAAAATCGTAAACGGTGGATATTTCTCTTGCTTTTTTATCTATTTCATATCGCAAATTGGAATTCATTGCAACAGAGTCAACAATTTTGCCCGGGTTAAAGATATTATTTGGATCCCAAACTTTCTTAACCTCTTTGCAAAGTCCGTAATTATGTTCTCCAATTACAATTGGAATGAATTCCCCTCTTAATCTGCCGTCTCCATGCTCACCGCTTAATGAGCCTTTATATTTTTTTACGAGATGAGCAACATCTTTTGTTATTGCATAAAACAATTTTACATCGAAAGAATCTTTCAGGTTAAGCATAGGATTTAAATGAAGTTCACCCGAGCCGATATGAGCATAATAAGCACAATCAAGATTATTCTCTTTCAATATCTTTTGGAGCTCGTTCATGAAATCCGGCAGATCAACCGGACGAACACAAGTGTCTTCAACAAACTGCTCTGTTCTTTTATCGCCAGGGATATTCCCTAAAAGTCCTAATCCGGCTTTTCTAATTCCCCAAACTTTATTTGCCTCATTGTTTAATAAAAGAGGATAGTGATAACCGTAGCCCTCGCTTTTTAAATCCTTCTCAAGTTCCTCTGCAATTTTCTTAATTTCATCCTCCGTCTCTCTGGCAAATTCAACGACCAATAACGCCGCCGGATCACCTTCTATGAAGGAACGGTTTTTACTTTGTTCAATATTGACTTTTGTACACTCAAGAATCTTTCCATCAATTAATTCAACTGCACCGGGCTTATGCTTTAGTGCAATTAAATTTGCTTTGAAAGCTTCTTCCAAAGAGTTCATATGAACCGGTATTACGCCAACGTTTTTGGGAGGAAGAGGAAGCAAGTTTAATTTAATTCCAGTTGTGAATGCTAATGTTCCTTCGGAACCAGCCAACAATTTGCAAACGTTAAAATCTTCTTCACTTTTTCCAAAAGCGTTGCATTTCAAAAGCTGGTCAATAGCATATCCGTTATTTCTTCTGTTTATTTCCTGAGTCGGATATTCATTAATAATTTCTTCCTGATTTGCCGTGTTCGATAATATTTCATTCAGTTTTCTGTAAATCTTATTCTCGAGAGAAGCACCAGTACATTTATTAGCAAGCTCCTCTTTCGTCATAGATTTGAAACATACTTCTGAACCGTCACTCAGTATTACGTCAGCTTCAAGAACATGGTCACGTGTGGAGCCATGCAGAATTGAATGGGCACCGCACGAATTGTTACCGAACATTCCTCCGAGATTACACCTATTGCTTGTTGCAGTCTCCGGACCAAAGAAGAGACCGTATTTCTTCAATTCATAATTCAGTTCATCCAACACAACCCCGGGCTGAACCCGAACCCATTTTTGATCGGAATTGATCTCAATAATACTATTCATGTATTTGGATATATCTACGACAATACCGTTGCCTACAACTTGTCCGGCTAACGAAGTGCCTGCGGCTCTTGGAATGATGGGAGAATTACTTTCTGCGGCATATTTTATTATCTGTTTGAGATCTTCTTTTGTTTTAGGAAGAACAACAGCTTGTGGTTTTTCACGGTAAACAGATGCATCCGTTGCATAAATTACTTTTGATAATTCATCTAATAGAATATCCCCCTCAAACTTTTCCTTTAATAATTCCAGTGGATGTAAAGTAGCTGAATTCATTCTAAAAGGTCCTTAATGCTCATTTATTCTTCAGCCTTGTTAGTATATTGTTAAACTCATCATTGTTTAATGTAACTTGATCAAATATGTCAACAATTAATTCTTTTGTAATTTTATTGAAGTCTTCCTCCCTAGGGAAAATACAAACACCGCCCAAATCTACAGCTGCCGGACTAATTAATATTTTCTCATCACCCTCTGCAAAAAAATAGGAAGGTCTGTGCCTGCTTCTTGGAAATATTAATAGTCTCCAGTGATTATCGTAGCTGCAGATAATATTCATCATCGGTTCCTCACCGGATGACCCTATGCGCAGAACATCATAGATGCGCTTAAACTCCTCTGCAATTTTTAGAAAATTGTTTGATTCAACAGAAATAAAATTGCGAAGACAGCCGGTTATTGAAGTCGTTGCCAATTCAGCATCTTCAAAAATTACTTTTCCATACGTGTTTTGAATTCTTTTATAACCATTATCAATTTTCATAAATCCAAAATTACCCGCCTGGAAATGCATATGATCCGGTGCCGAAGCACCGCATCTGGGTCCGTTATAAAAAACCGTATAGCCTTTACCCAGCATTGAAGAAATGGTCAGCATATTTTCTATTTCTGAATAAATTGCCTGAGGAATATGCTTAACCAGAGGGATAGTAAAATGTTTTAAAAAGATCGGGAATGGATTAACCAGCAGGATATAATCATTAACTATTTTAACTGCTTTTTGTTCTTCCGGTAAATTATCTGTGCATAAAAAACAGGGACGTGCTTCAATCGATTTTGCATCAACTTTGGCTGATGAAGAAATGATTCTGCCCGGATTAAAGTGAGCCTCGATTTCAAAGTTATCAAATTCAAATTGTTTTGTCTGAACCGCTGCTAAACTTTGATATCCGTTCGAAGCGAGTGACCAATAATTGACCTGAAGTTCAAATAATCTTTCAGCTTTTATGGGCAATAGGACTGAATCATCATCCTCTAAATACAGATTATTAAAAAACCCGGGTTGCATTTATATTTTTCCTCTGACGGGCAAGCACCTCTATCGTTCTGATTCTATCCTTATATTCATTGTATGTGTTCTGTTTTTCAATATCTAAGGCAGCGTCAGAATTACCTTCCCATCTCCTGCACATGTAAATGGGCTCATAAATTCTACCTATCTGATAGTCTCTTGAGATTAATAATCCGACCGCATAATCCTCACCGTAACTAACATTAGGGATTTTGTATTTGCGAAGTATAGGAGTGTAAAATGCCCTCGGCGCACCAAGTCCGTTAATTCTTAACGCATTATTTCTGCCATTGTCCGGTGTCCATTCTTTATGATCAATTACTCCGGGGGGAAGCTCTTCCAAGTTAAAATTGGTCATCTTGTAAGAACCGATAACCATTGCGCATTTTTCTTTTCTGAAAGTATCGACTATTATTTGAACAGTGTTTTCATTTGCGTAGATATCATCGCTATCCAGTTGGATCGAAAATCTGCCGCACAATTTATTGTGAACAGCCTCGTTCCAGCATCCGCCTATTCCTAAATCTTTTCTCTCCGGGATAATATGAATGAGCCGGGAATCTTTCTCAGCTATCACTTTTATTTTTTCAGTTGTCCCGTCATCTGAATAATTATCAACAATAATAAGATTGAATTTAAAATCGGTTTTTTGCGATAAGACAGAATTTACCGCATCGCTTATTGTTGTTACTCTGTTTTTAACCGGAATAATTACTGAGGCTTCATATTCGAAATCGTCATCATCAAGTTGAATTTCTTTGAACTTCGGAGCGAGATAAGCATCAATTTTCTTTAAATGATCAGTAACCGCTTTTTCCATTTCGACCTGAACATCACGGTTCTTGGGATTTACATAATCAAATTGTTTTACCCCGCTCTTCCTTGAATCCGTTTCGATCGTGGAATATAAAAATTCTGGTATTCTCAGAATCTCACTTTCCCGGGAGATATGCAATCGCAAATTATAAATTCCGGTATACTTATATTCGTTCTCAGTTTTAAACGATTTGAGCAACCCGGCATTTATAAACAACAGATAACCAAAATCAAAATCATCTCTTAAACTTCCCAGCTGATAATCATTTAACGGATGCCGATTTACCGAGTCTTCTTTGATTGATAAATAATTTGAATAGACTAATCCGGCTCCTGTGGAATCTATAACGTTATAAAATCTCTCAACGGCAAATTGACCAAGCTGGTATTTATTATCCTGAGTAAACAGCAATATATATTTCGTTTGAGTTTTTTGTCTGATCAAATCCACTGTAGCTGAGCTGGTTAAACTGCCCACGTATAAAATTTCACAATTCTCTGGTGCTTTATTGTTTTCATCGTTGGCGAGCAAAAAAACTTTAGAAACGAGTTTACAATTAAGTAATTCCTTAATTGTATCATTGCTATGCTGCGAACCACTATAAGGAAGAAATACAGTAATCATGTTTTCTTAATCTCCTATCTAAAACACACTTCTTTCTTTCATTAAAAACGCTTTCTTGCAATTTAACCCCACGATTTATCGTGGGGTAATACTACATACAATTAGATAAAGGCTTTAGCCATGATTATTAAAGCCGAACTTTGCTATAAATTTTTCATACTCGTTCTTGAATGTCATTTTTTTATGATGCTCTTCTTGGTTATTAATGTAATTCCGTACTTTATTTAGACTTGATTCACTGACAGATGCGGCAAAGTACTCATCTGCCCATTCTAATTTCGGTTTTATTAAAGAATTCTTATTTGCCCAATGTGCGGCTTCCCCTTTTATCAGTTGAATAACTTTTGCGATCGTCATATCTGCATTTAATGCTAACAGACAATGTATATGATCCAAATCTCCATTGATGAAATCAATATAAATCTGCTTCTCTTTTGCATTCTGTCGCACATGCTGAAAAAGCTGTTCTCTAACATTTTTAGTAAGAATGCGTTCATGATTCTTCGTACCCCAAACTGCATGAATCCAAATTTTTACATGCGACATATTTATCCTCAGGGCTAAAGCCAGATATTATTCATAGTCTTATATCCCCCACGCTGAAGCGTGGGGTTAATATTATAATCATTGGCTTAATAGCCTTGTTAATATTTTGTATCAAGACGTAGAATAATCACTGAAAGAACTAACTTTCAAGAAAATATTATTATAGAGCATATTCGAGAACAGAATAAATTAACAAATACGAAAAAGTAATAATTCACAATTTCCTTAATAAAGAATTCCCCTCTTAAAAAACTATCAAGAGGGGAATCTGAATACCATTTGAACAATTTCACGAGAACATTATTTCATTAAAATCATTTTCTTTGAAATCTTATAATTACCTGAAGTAAGTGTATAAATGTACATTCCGCTGGTTAAATTCGAAGCGTTAAAATCTACCTGGTATGTACCCGCGCTCTTAAATTCATTGATAAGTGATGCAACTTCCTGTCCCAGAGTGTTGTAAATTTTTAAGGTTACAAATCCCGATGCAGGAATTGAGAACTTAATGTTTGTTGTTGGGTTAAATGGATTCGGATAGTTTTGGGACAATTGATATCCGGTTGGGAGCTCATCTAATTGTTTTACATCAGAACCGCCTCGAACAACTTTTTGGATAAAATCAGCAGTGCCTACACCAAAACTTCCAATGTATGCAGTATTTCCATCGGAGGTAAAAGCTAAAGCTCTTGGTCTTTCGTCTGCAACTGCTGGAACGGCAAATTTCCATTTTAAACTATCAACAACTTTTTTCTGCACAACATCATAAGCATACCAGGTTCCTTTTGTAAATGGAGGCGATGGCAGATCATTTTGCGATCCACCCGACATCCAGAGATATCCTGTTTTTGGATGCCATGTGAATGATTCGACTTTAGCTCCAATCATTATTGAATCTTTTAGAGCAAAGCTGGAAAATTCATCTGCCCGCGAAAAAACAAATACTTTACCAAGTCCGTAACCAGCATAGTAAATAGTATTTCCATCCTTTGAGACTTCAAAACTTCTTGAGAAATCCCTTGTGGTTTGTATGGCTGTACCAATTAAGGTTAGATTCTGATCATACATTGAGAGCGGATATTGACCGCCTATAACTGGTCCGACGAAGATTGTTCCGTTTGAGGAAACACATGGTGCCGTAGGTGCGCCTACTGTGACGGGTGCTAACATAACTTTCTTCAGACCTACGCCGGTCTTGTAGTTTATCAAATACATCATTGGACCATTAGGAGCAGTTGTGCCCGTAACTAGCAGAATATTACCATCAATATTTGCTCTCATACCCCGTTGTGAGGTATTATACATTGTATCGCCCATAACCTGAAATATAGGAGAGAAAGTAGCTTGAGTACCATCAGGGTTAAAAATATAAGTAAGATAACAGGCAGTACGGAGAGGCTTACCAGTTGCTGGATTAGTAAAAAGTGTAGTTGCAACATTAGAATATCTACCTACCCATATTTTTCCATCAGGGTCAACTGCCATTGCGTGATTCTGACCTGTTTTGTAAAGAGCATCTGTAGGCGGATTAACCGGCCAAGCACCTTGATTAGTCCATTGAGCATGACTCAGGCTCGCAGTAATAAAAACTAATACAAGAATAAAAGTAAATTTCTTTAACATAATGATTCCTCCTGTTATTTTGGTTTTAGTTTATTAACGCTATTAACGCATCAATATTTTTTTAATAAATAATTATTGTCTTCCATAATAAGGTGCACTTAACTTTTGCATATCAACACGAACCAATGTGTGGAGTGTTGCCCCAGCGTCTAAATATTCTCTAATATAGAATAAGTTTTTCTTAGTACCCCACGCCATAGACTTAGCTATTGGACTAATTACACCGGGATATAAATTTAAGGAAGTACCGTTGCTATTAACCGATATAAAGGAATCGGTCTGATCGGTTCCAACTATTAAGTCGCCGTCTTCAGCAAAAGTCATAGCACCTACCAGCACTTTAGTTAATCCATATTTAGTGCCAATATCAAAATATTTTTCCTTAGTGCCAAGCGATAAGTTTGAATTTATTTTATACCTATAGATTGCTTCTTCGGTACTATTTTTACCAGCGACATAGAGATATCCGTTAAATACTCTCAACGCCGAGACGATGTAATCAATCGGGAAAGCAGTAATTAACTTAGTTGGTGTAACACTATATATATTTCCCCCGCTTCCTGATGCCCAGATATTTTTATTTTCATCAAAGTCTATCGCAACTATCGAAATGCCGGTTGGGAATGTAACAAACGTAGCACTTGCCTTGCCTTCCTCTACCTGAGAGATCAATCTCAAATTTCTTGTGCCATACAGAATATTATTCGGACCCATTTTCATATCAAAGAAGAAAGACTCTCCGCCTTTAGGCGCATAGTCAGTAAGGGTTCCGGTAGAAGATATTTTCTTGATTCCTTTATCTTTCAGGTATACAAATACGTTTTCATTTTTATCAACAGCCACAGAATAAGGGTCATCCACACCTTTTGCAAAAGCATAATAAACGCCAACAGCTTCCAGCAGATTATACTTTATAATATTGCTGAAGTTTTCAACACCTTGCACGGCAACTTTAAGGTCAAGGCTGTTTTTAATAAGCGCTGGAGCTTTTACAACAAGACTTGTGGATGTAGCCTGTAATACTGTTGCCTGCGCGGTTCCGAAATAAACGAAATTCTCTTCCTTAACTCTGGAGAAGTTAGATCCCGTTATTGTAATTTCTGTAACTCCCGCCAGTGCATCATTTGAAGGAAGTATAGATGCAATAACCGGTGTGCTTCCTTTTGGTTCAGGTTCATATAAACTCGGTGCAGGATCCTGGTTACAACTCCAAATTATAACTGTTAGCGCAATTATCATCACCAGAGAAAAAAAATGTTTTTGCTTTTTCATATTTCCATACCAATGAATTTTAATTTTTCAATTAAATGAACATTCTGCATTTAGTTAGAAAGAAAAGTTAAATGAAAATCTATGGACGTTATTAAAAATTCCATACGGCTGATAAGCGTAATCAATACCGAGATTCATGCCGGCAATATTTTGCTTAACACCAAATCCTGCCGAGAAATTGTATTCATCCGCCGGAGAAACAAATCCTGCGCGAATAGAAAATGTATTAATAAATGTGTATTCGGCTCCAACGTAAATCTGTTCGCTAAAGTCGCGGGGATGAGATGCGTCTACGGCAACTATAAATGAATGAGTGTTTTTATCAACGCTTAACAAATCCATCGCATCCATTGATAATCCGATTTTAAACATCAACGGCATTTGAAAAGTCTCTTTTTTATACTTTAATTCTTTCGAAAAATTCCTGACACTCATGCCAAAGTTCAAACTCTTAAAACCTGTTTTGTAAAGAATACCAAAATCAAAAGCTAAAGCCCCTAATGCATTATCTTCAGTTACTGTATTACCGGTTTTATCAATATCAGTTATGCTGCTGCCCAAATTCTGTTTAACATATTTGATGTTGCCGCCTACAGAAAACTTTGTTGAAAGCGCTCTTGCGTATCCGACTCCAAACGCATAGGCTTTTGGTGAATAAGTGCCAACGTCTCTGTAACCTGCATTATTCGGGGCACTGGGGTCAACAACTGTTCCGAAGAATTCACCATAGTCTACTGTTTGAAAAGAAACACCTACTACACCGTAATTGCCGTCAAAAGGGGCAAAAGCAATTGCAGCGTGAAGGTAATTGATATCGGCAATCCAGTTCACATTGCCGAATGTTACAGAAGTAAATTCTTTAATTGAAGCCATGGTTGCAGGATTATAGAATATTGAAGAAGCCGAAGCTAATTCCACCGCAGTAACAGCCTCAGAAAAACCGCTTGTTCTGGCATCGGTGGAAACACTAAGGAACTTCATACCTGTCTGCGCAAGTTTTTTATCCTGTGCGTTTAAGGTATGAGCGATTAATCCCAAGATTAGCAAAATAATAATTGTAGATTTTTTCATTTATTTACCCAAAATTATTTTTATCTGATAACAGTAAATTTAGCTATATGGTTTTGGCCTGTCTTCTTATCAGTAATAACAGCAATGTAAATACCGCTTACAATTATTTGACTAGATGAAGTAACCTGGTACCAGTACTCATCACCGCTACCGTTTGTATGTTCTATGGTTTTAATTAATTCTCCAATCTCAGAATAAATTCTTATTGTGCATTGACCCGGGATATTATAAAATGCAATTTTATTCTCATCAGTCACACCGGGAAAACGTACGCTGCCTTGTGCAGAAATATTATATGGATTAGGAACGATTCTGATTTTGCTCAATTCTTTACCGGCTTCCCTTTGAAGATTGGCATAGTCGTACGTTTGAGTATAATATCTTCCGCTTTCAAGTCTTGCAGCGGGTGTACCGGGTCCGCTAGGTGTAGCGGCTCCAACAGCGGTTATGTAATAGTAATAATTGAATCCACGAACCAGATCTTTATCATCGTAACTTCTCTCGCTTGCACTGCCAGTTTGATAAATCATAGTATAATTACTGTCAACATTACCAAGTGCGCGGTAAATTCTAAATGCGGTCGGTGGATTAGGATCGCTGGCATTTATATCCCACTTAAGAGAAATTCTATCTCCGCCTGAATTAACTTCAAAAGTTGTTGGAGGCATAGGCGGTTGAGGTATTTTCCAACTTGAATTAAAATTTTCAGTAATTCTCTTAAATGTTAACATAAGAGAATCTTTCCCCTGCATTACAATTCTATTCTTTGCATCGGCAGTTATTTGTCCTTTTTTATATTTTATACCGGTATCAAGTTGAAGTTTTCTACCTATTCCATTTACAGCTTCAGCCATAACAATTCTTACACTTTGGCCGGGAGCTAAAGTATATGGACCATAACCGTTATTAAAAGAGATACCTCCGGAAGCATTGCCAACATTCGGAGCGTTTTTTTGTATTGCAAAATCGCCGCTCGGTTCAACTGCATCAGCGTGTCTCGGTGTTTTATGTCCCTTCGACATTAATGCATATTCCTGAGTCATTCTATCTTTATTCAATGCATTAGCTCCAGCCAGTAATAGCGGGTCATCTGAATTAATATAGTCTGTAGTTTTGGGTTGAGCTAGATCATCATTATCAAATGGAACAGTTCCACTTAGCGTCCTTGCAATCTTATCTGCATACACTGTTAGCAGACCAATAAATTGTGTTCCGCCTAATCTTCCAACTGTATCAGCTTTATCATTGAAAGGAGCTGCCGTATTATTAAGAGCCCAAATTGGTCCGCCAATATTATCATAGCTAACATCCTTGCCGGGAAAATATCCATGCCATGAGAATTGAGCTCTATACTTTTCATTTACAGGATCGGTTTTTACACCATCACCACGGGTATCGTTCATAGTATTAATACCCCATCCAGTACTATTTCCGATTACAAATCGAACAGATTTATTTACTGAATTCCTGTAGGTGAACCAAAAGTATGCGTCCTTAATAGTATTGTTCGGAAGTTCAATTGCAGGGTCAGCATCGGTATTGCCGGTATTGGTAAATGTGTATTCATAGACAATGTAGTTGTCATGATACTGTTGAGCAAACTCGAATATCTTTCTTTGAACCGTAATACCGAGCTGCGTGTTAACTACATTTTCTATCACTCTATCGTAAGGAATTGTTTTATCGACTTTGTCTATTTCAACATTTTTTTGAAAAGACAAAGCTCCATTTACATATACATTTGATGAAGCGAATTTGGCGGTCAATTCCATCTTGATAGGATAGAAAGGATAAAATTGAGGTGCTCTGGGCCCTACAGTAACAACTTTGTAGGGGAAATTCTGACCGTTCTCATCGGTAAAATCTTTTGCCCCAATCCACATTCCTCTGGCAGCTTGAATATCCTGATAAGAATAGATAGCCGGCCACTGCATTCCAAATTGTTGGGTTTTAAGAAATCCAGCTTCTTCTAATTCCGAACCGATTTCGGAATACCAATTGTGCAGCGAACCCGCAGACATCCAAACATTTTTGAATTGTCCATATGTTACAAATTGGATTCCAACTGATAGTAATAGAAGCAGCGGAAGACATTTTTTAATTCTGTAAAAAACTGAGTCCATTATTTCCTCAAATTTTTCTAATTAATTTTAATTTAGATCGTAATTAATTTTAATTCCCCAAAAAATTGATCTCGGGTTTAAGAATGCCGTAAAATCTAAATTGGGCATGTCTATGTAAGATTTATTTTTTCTCCATTCGTCTTTCTGAGAATCACTTGCGTTATCATCCCAGGGAATATAAGCTCCGGTTCTAACATCGCCGGGTTTATCTGTACCGGCAATAAATTTATAACTACTGCCAAATTCCCTATAATCTTCAGGTAGATGAAGTGATTTCATGTAGTCATCATAATCATTTAAGTCAACAAAACCGGCTTTGTAATCGAATGTTTTAATATTGAAAGCATTTAGAATATCTGCAAAGAATTCGACATTAAACGGACCAAAATCGAATGCTTTGGAAATTCTTAGGTCAACACCAAAATTATCTGCCCATTGAATGTTATTTTCAAATAGAGGTTTAACACCACCCGGACCAGTCCATGAAAAATAAACGCCTGCACGCCAGGTAGCCAGAATATTCATTCTCAAATCTTCGAGCGGTTTTATACCAAAGATTTCTGGTCCAAAACCAAGCGGAGTGAAAATATCCACGTTAGCTCTTGCATAAGGTCTTGGTATCGGTTTGTTCTGTTCAAAAAACGCTTTATTCCTTGCATTTTCTCTTTGAATGGCGGGATTTTCCGAATTATCTCTTAATCCGAAATTCCCGTTAGTAGAAACTTGATAAGTATAATTAATAAATCCTCTGAACCACTCTCCTCTGTTTTTGGTAAGGGTAGCTTCAAATCCTCTGATATCTTCGTAACTCTCCGGTTCAGGAATTTGATAATTAACCGAGTTATCCCTGCTTGTATATCTTACAAGTCTCGGCTGTTCGGAAATATCTTTATAATAACCGGCAACGCGTAATAAATATTCATCAAATAAATTATGCTCATAACCTAATTCATAAGCAACAGTTTTTGAAAGCGGATTGTTGGGGTTTGCTAATCTTGTTACAGCCTGAGTAACTGAACTTCTCCGCAGCAAGTAAAGATCTTCTGGAAGAGGCATTGATCTGAAATGTCCGTAATTAAAATATAATTTACTATCCACCGAAATAGGGAACGCAATACCTAATCTTGGACTTATATCAATATTTGCTTTGGTTGGTTCTTTCTGCAGAAGAGTATCAATTCCCGATGACTGGGCTCCGGATAATGCTTTATCATATGGATTAGATAATACGTACCAGTCACCATTGGAATTACTGTAATCAACTCTGACTCCGATGTTGGCAATCATACCTTCGAATTCCAGTTTATCCTGAATATAAATAGCACCTCTGATAGGGAACGTCTGCCATTTTGATTGACTGTCGTTACTTGGAAGTGAAGGTTCTCTTAAAGCATAATTCACAGCATTGTCTGTATAAATAAATTCTAATCCGGCTTTTAGATTGTTAAACTTTCCAATTTGACTTGCTATGTCAAATCTTGCCGACCATGTGCTCACTTTACTGCTGTCTCTTCCATTGCTAAAACCCAAGCCCATATTCATCGATGAACCAATTCCACTGCTTGTACCACTATAGTAACCGAACGGAGCTTCATCAAAAAAGAGTCCTCCGAACTCATTGGATTTTGTGGTATTTCTTGCGGCACCCGGATTTGTTTCATAGCGGGTACCAAATTGATTAATGGTTATATCATAATATGTGTTTGAGCTGATTACATTTGTAAACTTTAAGCCGTATCCTGAAATAAATTTCTGAGTCGGTGCCCAATAATCGGTTGCATATACTCTGGCGTCAAGATAGCTTGCACCGGATCGATTATCGAGCTCACCGGCAATTCCACCGGCGGATCTAAAAATTCCGACATCTCCACTTCTTGAACTTGTTGTTCCCCATTGTTTACCCAATATACCTTCAAGAGATAGTTTCATGCCGGATTTCAAATCAGAGATCACTTTGAATTGGAAGTTATAATCATTATAAGCGTCTGTTGATAACGGAATAAAATACATTTCTCTGGTTGTTCTATAAGAAGTAATAAAAGTAAGATCACCCAATGCCTCGCTAATAAACGGGACTGGACCGCTGAAGCTTACATCCGCATCATAATCCGGTTTTGTAATATCAAGCTGTCTTCTGTGCTGATATAAAAATAATCTTTGCGCAGCTTCCGGGGATAAATCGTTAGCAGGATCATTATCCGATAGTAACTGTTTTGAAACCAGATTCCATCCTCTAAATTGTTGGTACTGCCTCTTGGTATAGGCATCCCAAACTCCATTATCGGTTCCAGTCCAGGCAACAGCATCATCTATATATGGTCTGATCCAATAAGAATTTGGAGAGTTGACAGCATCTCCAAACTGTTTTCTTGCAGCAGGTCTATACCTGCCTAGGAAGGAAACAGAATATTTTTGTTTATCTCCCTCTTTTGTAACAACATTAACAATACCGGAACGGACATTTCCAAACTCAGCATTAAATCCGCCGGTTTGCACTTGAATTTCTTTTACTGAAGTAAAACTAATTGCCGTGTAGGGCGTGTTATCTCTTTCATCGCGAAGCGTCATACCATTAACAACAAATGCCGTTTGATCTGCACCGCCGCCTCTTATTACAGGTCCCGAAGCGCCGGATAAGACACCTGCCTGTAAACCTAAAATACCTTGAACACTTACAACGGGAAGATTTTTAATTTCTTCAACATTTAGATTGACACGGCTGGAAGCAACATCTCTTTGCACAATCGGCTGTTGAGCAATGACAACTATTTCACTGCCAAGAATTGCTTCTTCGCTTAATGTTATATCTAAGTTTGTCGTCTGGTCAATGTTGACTCTTACATTGCTAATAGTACGCGGTGAATATCCTATGTACGTTGCTTTCACCGTGTAAGTTCCGGGTGATACATTTAATATAGCAAAGTAACCTTCGATGTCTGTGGAAGCTCCTATATTTGTACCTACCAACACTACACTTACACCAATAAGAGGTTCTTTAGTTTTGGAATCGATGACAGTACCGGAGATTTTTCCGGTAGTTCCTGCCCGGAGTTGAGAAGCAAAAAACAGGGTAAGAATTGTGAGAAGTAAAAATTTTCTCATATTCGAAATCTCCTAAATTTCAGAATAAAAATTCAAATTGCATTAACTAATTTAATGGAAGACTTACATTACAATTTTTCTTAACAAAACCAATTTTATAAAGAAATATAATGGAACAAAATTTATTTAATCAGCATCATTTTTTTATTCGAAACATTGGAGCCCGATTGCAACACATATACGTAAATTCCGCTTGTTAATTTAGAATTGAAAATTGAGAATGTAGAATTATGTTTGCCTGCATTCTGAAATTCATTAACAAGTGTAGCTATTTCCCTTCCAAGAATGTCAAAAACTTTTAAAGAAACATAACCGGCAACCGGCAACTGATAACTGATAACTGTACTCGGATTAAACGGATTCGGATAATTTTGATACAACGTAAAAGATGTTGGAATTGAATTATCATTTTCAGCAACATCTGTAGGAGCTCCTGTATTAAACTTGAATACATCGGCTAAAGCGCTGGAACCAAAACCATTAACTGCCTTGACCGACCATGTATAAAACTTTTTATCATTTAATTTGCTAACAGCTAAAGTTGTATCGGTAACAACCGTATCCAGCACAGTAATTGACGGTATTATAGATAATCCTTCCGCTACTTGAAGTCTATATTTTGTCGCTGCAGTGGATTTTTTCCAAACCAGCTTTGTAGTTACAGAAGCAATATATGATTTATCAACAGGCAATAGTAATTGCGGAGGAACAGGAAACCCTGTGGTAAAACTTCTAACATCCGAATAAGAACTTTCTCCTGCCAGGTTTGAAGCCGATATTCTCCAATAATATGTTGAAAGACCATTCAAACCTGTTACGGTTTTGAATGTATCGATAATGTTATTTTGATTCACTATTAAATTAACAAAATTTTGGTCAGATGCAATTTGAAGTCTGTTGAAATTAGAATGGGATGTATTTTCCCAATTGAATTTGATTGTATCTCTTTGGTTAACTGCCAAATTAGCTGGAGAAATAACCATCGGTTTAGCAGGAATTGTAACTTGAACCGGGATAACGGCACTCATCGTACTTTCATTATAGTTTTTGTCTAATGAAGTGACTGCAAAATACATCGTATTCAAAACGTCATTTGTTTTTAATGCTGCAAATGGAACACCCACAATATTATTCAGGTTGGAAGAATTATCAATGTCGCTCTGCTGAACTGTAGGAGAATTAAACTTATATACTGCGTACATGGAAGCGACATCACCATCGGATGCTGTTGAAGGCGCATTCCAAAATAATCCGTCCCCTCTGGCATTAGCTAATTTATCATATCTTAAATTTACCGGCGGATTTGGTTTTATTTGATCCTTCCAATCCATACCGGGTACAAGTGCCGGATTTTTAAAATATTTATTCCTGAGGGAGTCGGCAAAATTTAATGAATTAGCCGGTATGTGCTTAGCACTGAATAAAACCATTCCGCTTGCCTTACTATTATTTCTGTTGGCCTTCAACTGGTTTGGCAATTCTGATAAGGTATAACTTCCAAATATATTTCCCGAGTAAAAATGCCTTCCATATTGCTTAGCAGAATCAGCCCACCAGGGCATAAGTTTATTATAATCCTGACTACCTCCTATCCTCCAATACAATTGGGGAATAATATAATCGACCGATTTTTGTTTAAGCCATGCAATTGGATCTGCGTAAATTGCAGTATAAGCATCCATGCCGGTGATTCCTGATGGAACTCCATTTTTCCAAATACCAAAAGGACTGATACCAAATTTAATTCTGGGATTTATTGCTTTAATTGTATCACTTATTGCTTTCATCTGAATGTTTACGTTGTCTCTTCTCCAGTCACCGAGATTCGTAAAGCCTCTTGCAAAAGCTGTAAATGTAGCTGCGTCCTGAGTTGAAATTTGATCCGGAGGATAAGGATAGAAATAGTCGTCAAAATGAATTCCATCAACATCGTATCTCGTAATAATATCAACAACGATACTAACATTGTAATTTCTAACCTGAGGTAATCCCGGATCAAGTAGATAGAGATTTCCAAATTTCAGAATCCACTCCGGATGTAAATTGGTTACATGATTAGCTGATCTAGTATAACTGCTAACTTGTCTTGCCCTATATGGATTTAACCAGGCATGAAGTTCAATACCTCTTTTATGAGCTTCATCTATCGCAAATTTGAGGGGATCAAAATCTCCTGAAGGTGCAACACCCTGTGTCCCTGTAATCCAATATGACCAGGGCTCGATGGAGGATTTATATAAAGCATCACATTCGGGTCTAACTTGAAAAAAGACTGCATTTAGATTTGCACTCTTTATGGCATCAAGCATGTCGGTGAGTTGTTTCTTGAGAGTTTCAACCGATAATCCGGTTGAAGAAGGCCAGTCGATGTTTGTTACCGATGCAATCCACGCACCTCTAAATTCTCTCTTAGGGCTCGAAGTCTGCGCCGGAATAGTTGTTATAGAAATCATAAGTAATATGATATATACCGGGTAAACTATTTTTTTCATCAAGGACCTAATTTCTGTATGGAGTAGAAATTGAAACGCAAAACTAATTTGTAAACAATACGGCATATTTCAACTACACTAATGTGTAGTTTTCGGATTTTGGGGTTTATCCAAAATTTTTACACAAAACAGGATTTAGAGACCGGACAGAAAATTCATTCATTCGGCATAATATTGCCGAATCTTTACCATTTTGAGAGAATTCTTAATTTTTGCCCTTTATCAACGGCCTCTGCACGGCTATGAACGTGGAGTTTTTCATATATACTGCGTATATGGTATTTAACGCCATCCACGGAAAGGAATATTTCATCAGCAATTTTTTTATATGATTTCCCTTCCGAAAGCAGGCTCAAGATGGTTGTCTCTTTCTCACTAAGTTTATCATCAGTATATCTTGGCTTAAATTTGTGAAAGGACTTCAGAACTTTTCTGGCAATCTGAGGAGTCATTGGTGAACCACCTTTGAGAGCCAGAAGAATTGCTTCAATCAATTCTTCAGGAGATACAGATTTGTGCAAGTATCCTATTGCGCCCGCTTGCAGAGATCCGAAAATACTTTTATCATCATCCTGAATTGTTATCATTATTATCAGGGCATTATCATTAATGCCGCTGAGTAATTCCGCTCCCTTGATACCTGAGATGCCGGGCAGTCCAATATCCAACAAAATAATATCACTTTTTTTTATCGCTTCGGATTCAAGAGCATCCTCACAAGAACCAAATGATTCCAAAACCACAAAATCTTCTACAGAACTAAGTGCGGTTTCCCACGCGGTTCTTGCGAAAACGTTGTCTTCTATTATTGATATTTTTATCATATTTTTTAAAGAGAAAATGAATATTCTAGATCCTTTATGCACTACACACAAAGGTGGAATATTATATTTTGACCGAGAAAACCCACCTGGTTCCCTGATTTATTCCGGTTGTTAATTTATACTCTGCTTTGAGAGTTTCAGCACGGTTTTTAATATTCCTCAATCCATCACTTAAACCTTTTTCAGATTCATTAAATCCAATTCCATCATCCTCTATGGAAAGCTCCAATTTTTTCCCATCATAGTTCAGTCTGATGTTTACATTTTTGCACTGGGAGTGTCTGATAATATTCGTAATAACTTCTTTACAGATGCACCATAGATGCTGTCTCTTTTCCATTAGTATCGTCTTATTGTCTGTATCAGTCGGTAATTCAATATTATAATTTATTTCCTTCGCATCCAACAAATCCGACGCATACCTGTTAAACTTTATCAGAAATTTGCCGAGACCATCTTCATCGGGATTCACAGTCCAGATTAAATCTTTAATTTTCTCCTGTGCATCGGCAGAACTTTCCAGAATTAGATTCAAATATTTCGAAATATCCAGCGAATTTTTTGCAACTATTTCTTTTTCAACGGCACGAACAAAATATTGAATGCTTGATAATGTTCCTCCCACTTCATCATGAAGATTGCGGGCTATTCTTGATCTTGTTCGTTCAATTCCAAGTAGTCTGTTCAAACGGACTTCATAAAACAAAAAGATGACAAACAGGAATAAGATAAAAGCAATAATCCTGAACCACCAGGTTTCCCAGTAAGGAGGGGTAATAATAATTCTTAATGATCTCTCTGCATCACTCCAGATCCCGTCGTTGTTAGAGGCCGTTACTTTTAAAGTATATTCGCCCGGATTTAAGTTTGTAAATTTCGCAACCCGGTTATTAGCATCAACAAAAACCCATTTATCAAAAAACCCTTCCAATTTGTAGGCATATCTGTTTTTGGAAGGAATTGCATAATGGAGCGCAGAAAATTCAATACTGAATACTTTGTCTTTATAGGATAGGACTACTTCATCCAACTCGTTCAACGGTTTTGTTAAAGGTGAGTCTTCCCCCATTTTTACTTCCTGATCCATTATCGACAGTTTTGTAAAAGCTATTGTAGGCTTGTAAGGGTTATCCATCAACTCATCCGGATAAAAATAGATCAGACCATTTGAGGAGCCGACAAATATTCTCCCATCATTATTCTTAAAATAAATATTCCCGTTTAACTCCATTCCTGGCAATCCGTCTTTGGAATTATAATTCTTGAATATTTTTTTTACCGGATCGAATTTACTAATGCCGTCATTGGTTCTGATCCACAGATTTTTTTTATCATCTTCCTGGATACTGTAAATTGTGTTATCGCCTAACCCCTGCGTCGTTGCATATTGCTCGAAATTATCCTTCTCCCTGTTATATCTGTTCAATCCTTGATAAGTACCTATCCACAAATCTCCAGCTTTTGATTCAAATATGTTATATATCCTGTCATTCGAAATACATGTGCTGTCGTTCGGAATAACGCGGTAATGTTTGAATGTGTCATCCTTTCTGTTATAAACATCGAGTCCGCCGTATGTACCAACCCATAAAATTCCATGGCTATCTTCAAAGACAGAGACAACTCTTGAATCGCCGAGAGATTTAATATTCTCTTCGAAGTGACTATACCTTCTGAATATTTTCTTTTCGGGATCAAAGAAATTAAGCCCTCCGGCCAATGTTCCCGCCCAAAAACAATTTTTCTTATCTATATAAAACCACTTTACGAAATTATTGCCCTGTGATGCTGTTCCATCATCGGCATACTGAACATTAAAGAATTCATTTTTCCTGATGTTGTAATAGTGAATTCCGTTATAGCTTCCGACCCAGAGATAATTTTTCTCATCTAAGTAAAAATTGGAAGAGAGAACTGTATGAAAACCGTTTTCCGAATCGATCTCTCCAAAGAATTTAATTTTTCTATTCTTACTTTTAGAAATGATCGAGTCTCCTGGACCTGCCCAAAGAATTTTTTCGGTTATATATTTTGAAGGAATAGTATAAAGATTGTCGAGGAGAGCTCGATAATTTTCATTAAAATTTACCAGATGAAATTTTTTCTTCATCGAATCATATTTGTTTACACCTGCGATTGTGCCAACCCAGAGAACGCCTGTTCTATCTTTAAAAATCGATCTTATTTTATTATCATTAATCGTTTTGGGATCGTTTGGATTAGAATATATCGCTGTTTTAGCGAATGTGTTTTTATCAAATTTGAACAAGCCGCTGTAAGTTCCTACCCAGATAGATTCTTCATCCTCAAATAGTATTCTTACATTCTGATGCTCGGGTATAATAGGGAAGTTCAGATCACTTTTAACGCTGGTAAATTTCTTCTTTTCTCTGTCGAACAAGTCGATACCGCCGCCAAAAGTAGCTACCCAAAAACGTCCTTTAGAATCTTCCAGAAAATCCATCACCTGATTGTGACTTAAACTATTCTTATCCAGAGGATTATTTTTATAATGAACGAAGTTGTTTTTTGCTTCTATAAATTGATTCATCCCGCCGTCAAAGGTGCCGAACCAGATATTCCTGGCTTTATCTTCATAGATAGCGCTTACCATATTGCTGCTTATAGAATTTGGATCTTCCTGATTATGAACGAAATGAGTAAAAATTTCATTAACAGGATCGAACAGATTTAGACCTCCCCCGAGTGTAGAGACCCAAATTCTTTTCTTAGAATCTTTGTAAACTTTATAAACAATATCACTGCTGATTGATTTAGGATTGTTATTATCATGTAAGTAGCGTTTAAATTTTCCTGATCTGCTGTCAAATTTATTTAAGCCGCCGCCTAAAGTACCAACCCAGATTATGCCGCCATTTTCCTTTAACAAACTGAAGACATGATTATAGCTGAGACTTGCCGCATCATTGACTTCATTTTTATAATAAACAAAGTTATATCCGTCGTATCTGCACAGCCCGTTCTCTGTTGCCATCCAGATAAACCCGGTACTATCCTGCAGAATATCATTTACATTGCCGGGAATTAGACCTTGTTCTTTGGCAATACGATCAAACATTATTCTGGGGAACTGTGCCTGGATGCATGTAGAAAGAATCAGGAAGAAAAAAGCAGTGAGAAGCGATATTTTCTTTTGCGTGCTAAGCATTCAAATCTGACTTGAGTAGATAATTACCGACTAGTTCCAAATAGCTATTTAATCCCTTGAAAAGACTGGTTTACACAAAACGTTTCCTCGATAACAAATAATAGACATTTCTTTCGAAAAAGAGAAATACAATAATTCGGGAAGTTTAATATCGAGCTCACCATTATCGATTAAAACCACCCAATTATGTAGTTGAAATTATCATGCCTTAATTATGTTCACTAATAACAGAGAAAGTTGCTTTGTAAAAAGTTATGCGTCCAATGAGATATGCATAGCATTTTCGATGAATAAGTTTTTGGCCGGAATAATCGAATGATAACATTTTTAACAAGATCAATCTCTAAATGATATTTGATTTGGAACTATCATGGAAAACAAAATAGCTGGTATCGTTGGTATTGCTTTTTTAATAGCCATTTCAGGATGCGCTTCTTTGCAACCTGTCCAGCCGGAAAATACATTGCCGGGTATTCCGAAAGTTGAACGGGAGTTTCGTGGGGCATGGATTGCTACAGTTGCCAACATTAACTGGCCAAGCAAAAAAAACCTGTCAACTGAAGAGCAAAAGAAAGAAGCTATTAAGATACTCGACAAACTAAAGAACAATCATTTTAATGCTGTTATCTTCCAGGCACGTCCACAATGTGACGCACTTTATAAAAGTGAGATTGAACCGTGGTCATATTATTTAACCGGCATGCAGGGTAAAGCACCCGACCCATATTATGATCCTCTTGAATTCTGGATTGCCGAAGCTCATAAGCGTGGTATGGAATTACACGTCTGGTTAAATCCATATAGAGCACAGCATATTGACGGAGGAGAAGTCTCTGAATTTTCTGTTGTAAAAAAACATCCCGATTTAGTTGTAAAATTAAAAACCGGATACTGGTGGCTGGATCCAAGCAAGAAAGAGACTCAGGATTATTCTTACAGTGTTGTAATGGATATTACCAGAAGATATGATATTGATGGAATTCATTTCGACGATTATTTTTATCCTTATCCGTCTTACAATAATGATGAAGATTTTCCCGATGAGAAAAGCTGGAAAGCATATACCGACTGCGGAGGAACATTAAGCAAATCAGATTGGAGACGGCATAATATCAACGTTTTTATCCAGAGAGTTTATAGAGGAATAAAAGAGATTAAACCGGATGTAAAATTTGGTCTTAGTCCTTTTGGAATCTGGAGACCACAGCATCCTGAATCGATTGAGGGATTTGATCAATACGAACAATTATATGCCGATGCAAAATTGTGGATTAACGAAGGTTGGGTTGACTATTGGGCACCTCAGCTTTATTGGAAAACGAGTACTATCCCTCAGAGCTTTCCTGTATTATTAGGATGGTGGAAAAGTGAAAATCTTAAGGGAAGACATTTCTGGCCGGGGATTAACATAGACAGAGAAAATAATGATGTTAACACATTAGAAGTAGTAAATCAGATAATGACCATCAGGGGAATGCTGCCGGACTCTCCGGGAAATTTGTGCTGGAGTGTTAAGCCAATATTAAACTACCAGGAATTAGCCGATGCACTTGTAAAAGGCCCATATAAAAAACAAGCCTTAATTCCCGAAACCCCCTGGTTTAGTAAATCTATTCTCGCTTCACCCGAAATAACAACTAATCAAAATTCTGAAAAAATTAAAATATCCTGGACACACCGGGAAAAGAGCGAAGTTTTTAATTGGGTAGTATATTTTAAATACGGCAACAGATGGAATTACGTAATTGTAAACAGCGAAACCTCTTCATATGAAATCCCGCTCATTTCCCAATTTAAATTCACAAATGAAGAAGGAAAAGAAATAATTAAGAACTACGAGCTAAGTAAAATTGCGGTATCTGCTGTAGACCGGACAAGCAATGAAAGCACCCCAAATATTTATGATATAAATTAGTGCATCATTTCTTGTTTATCGTTCACCGGAACTTAGAACATGAAGATGCTCTGAATTACGTAATAGAGCAAGGTTTTAACAACTCTGCTTTTTATCCCAGAGATTTCGTATTTACGATAATTATTACCAAATGAATCTCCCCGCCGCAAGCAGCGGGGTATCTAGTTGATATTCTTTTTGCAAAAAGTTGTAACCCACGACGCAAGCGTCGGGGAATTAGCGATTTAATATAGCCAACAGCAAAAGGTATTAATCAATATGAAAAAATATTTTCTGTTAATACCCGCGATTTTAATAATTGCCTCCGCATGCTCTTCCGTGACTGATGTCGCTAAGCGGGAAAGTGAATTAAAAAAGCCTGTTCAATACTATAACGACAAAGTTGCTTTACTAGGTTTTGAGAAGAGCGACTTTACGGATTCAGATTCGTTTAAGGAAAAGGCTGCAAATAAAATTTCAGAATTATCCAAACAAGGATTTGACGCTGTAATTCTTGACACCTATATTTTTTCGCAAGCTATAATTAATCCATTCGTTGATAACTCAAACTTTATTTCCTCTGCCAAATATGCATCTGATCAAGCCGCTCGAAACGGGTTAAAATTTTTTATAAGAATAAATTTAACTGAACTCAACATACCGACCCTCTCAGCATCTCAGAAAGTTGCTGTCATAGACAATTTTCTTTCTATAACCAAAAACTGTGAAATAGACGGATTATATTTTGACGAAACTAATTTTACGTCTAAAGATGATCACATTCTATTCGAGGATATTGTAGTTGAAGTTATGCAGATTAAACCGTTTTTAATTGTCGCAGCACCAAGTAGATTTAGAATATCTGATGCGGAGGTGATTAATAAATTTATTGAAGAAGGAATTATCGATTTTTTGATTGATGACAGCATGAATTATTCTATTGAGATCAACGATCAGATCAAGATTGCACCCGGCAATAAAATTCTTGCGAACTATCTGAAAAGACTTTCCCCGGAACATTTTATTACCTTGAATCTTGCGGAAGTATTAGAAAAAAATATTAGTGAGGCTGACATACTCAACGACAACAGAAACAGGAGTATCGGAGCTAATATGAAGCTTAATTTTATACTAACCGGGAAGACCGATACCGTTAAGTTGAAAATTGGAAATACACGATACAACATTTCCAAAAGCGATTGGGTAATACCATACAATTATATACTGCACAAAGATAATACTGTCAGTCGTTATGGAAATTGGATTGAATTCAGAAGACCTTTTTCCAGAACAACTGAAACCGATAGTTACAATTTACTTTGCAGAACTAGTTATCCTTCTAATGCTTTTATCAACGGCGATTCTGTGAAAATCTATAAGACCGGTATATTCTTCAAAAAAATTAAATTGAATGAGGGATTGAACAAATTAAAAGCAGAAGTTAAAGCAGACAACGGTGAAACAGCTATTTATGAAGATCGTGTTTTATTTGTTAAACAGGATCCTTTGAAAACTGATTCTATATTAGCGATTAATGATAATCCTATTGAGCCCGCAGAAAACATTACTCTTTTGCCAGAAGATTATTTAACTGTTTCATTCAACGGAACAAAATCTCAAAAAGGATTTGTAGAAATAAATCTAAATGGTTTTCTATTTGAATGCAACAGGACCGATTACAGCAATTTTAGTCAGTATAAAATCCAAATACCCTTGAAAAATTTCTCCAAAGACCAAAAGTACAACATCAAGTTAATCTTGAAATCAAGTGAAAGTAATTCTAATCAGAGTTCTGTTGAGAAAATTCTTAAACAAAATCTTTTGGTCAGAGATTACTCTGATTTTCCAACATTAACAACTATTTCTGACAATTCTATTTTAACATTTACTTTAGCACCTATAAGATTAGGCGCTCCGGTGAGGAACGAACTTCCTAAAAATGTATTTCTTAAGTCAAACGGAATTATTGGTGAGAACTACCGTGTGCGTTTAAGCGACACGGAAGAGGGATATATCAATCGCGAATATGTAAAGGAGATTCCAAGTTCTTCAGCAATTCCCGGCTACTTCATCAATCCTATTATTGGTCAACCTAGTGATAACGCTGATATTGTAAAAATTCCTTACCTGGAAAACATTCCGTATGACATTTATCCAGATCCCGCTCAGAAAAGAATAATTATAAATTTGTACGGTGTCAAAACAAGCAGCACCTGGATTATACATAGAAACAATTTGCGCTTCATTGATGAAATCACCTGGCAGCAAACATCGAAAGAGACATATAAAATTTATATCAACCTGAAGACATCAAAAATCTGGGGATATGATCTTAAACCAGTTGGAAAAGAATTGATCTTCAGAATAAAATATCCGCCGGTTTATTCTTTAGAATCCAACTTGCCTTTGAAAGGAATAAAATTTTCCATCGAGGCAGGACATGGCGGAAGTAATATTGGCGCCGTTGGTTTATCCGGATTAAAAGAAAAAGAGATTAATCTAGATCTTTGTAAAAAAGTGGAAACTCTTTTAAAGAAAGATGGTGCGGAAGTATTACAAGTTAGAGATTCGGATAAAGATATGTCTCTAATCGAAAAAAGAGATATAGTTACAAAATCTGATGCAAATATTCACATAAGCATTCACGCCAATTCGAGCGATCCGGAAAATGAATTTCTTGGTACCTCCGGCACATGTACTTTTTATCATAATCCGTTCTGGGCAAAGTTAGCTGAAAAAGTATATTATAAAATGACTGAATTAAATCTCAAACCTTTCGGCTATGTCGGATCGTTTAATTATCGGGTTACACGGATGTCTGATATGCCGGCAATTTTGGTTGAGCAAGCATTTATGTCTCATGCCGAAGATGAAGAAAAACTTTTTGATGATAATTTTCGTAAGGATATGGCTGAAAAAATTTATGAGGGTTTAATAGATTATTTAAAGTACATGAAAGAATGATTTGACATTCAGTATCTTTGTTTAACTTTTCTACTTAAGGTTCAGAATGGAAAAGAAATACCTGATTGGTTTAGATGGCGGCGGGACAAAAACAAAGTGTGTCATTACCGATCTAAGCTTTACGCCCTTGTTCACCTGCCAGGGTGGCCCATCCAACTTTTTGATCGTAGGAACCCAAAAGGTAAGCGAAACAATCCTTTCGCTGATACTAGATTCCATTAAACAATTGAATATTCAGCCCGAAGATATTGCTTCAATTCTAATAGGGACAACCGGGGCAGGCAGAGAAAGTGATGCAAATAAATTAAAAACCGATTTTATACAGTACGCTTATTCAAAAGGATATTCCTTCAATTCATTTAATCTAGATAGTGATGCGCGGATCGCCCTTGAAGGTGCATTCTCCGGCGGTCCCGGTTCTTTATTAATTGCCGGAACCGGATCAGTGATATTTGGTAAAGATAAAAACAACAAGATTCACCGTGTCGGAGGATTCGGAAGATTAATTGGGGATGAAGGAAGCGGCAACACACTTGGCAGAAGAGGCTTAAACTACGTGGCCAAAGAATTTGACGGAAGAGGAGCCAAAACATTATTGACTGAAATTTTAAAACGTGACTTCGGCATTGCGGATTCATCTCAATTAATAACCGAGGTTTATAGAAATAATTTTGATGCGGCTTCCTTTGCTCCAAAAGTAATTGATGCCGCTCAGAGCGGAGATGAAATTGCAAATAGAATTCTTGAGGAAGAATCGGATGAGCTGATACTTCACATCAAATCGATCTTTAATATGTTAGCCGAAGAAACACTCAGATTATGTTTGATGGGTGGAACCATTGCAACGGATAATTTTTATTCTGCAATGTTTAGAAAAAAAGTAGAGCTCAGATTACCAAACGTAAAAATTGTACCGGCAGAAAACCCTCCGGAAATTGGAGCGACGTTCATGGCCAAGAATCTGATATAAATTATTTCCAACGTTTAATTGAAATATTACCGGAGAAAATTTTAATGGCAAAACAAAAAGCAATAAGCAGAAATCCATGGGCTTGGGTTCCATCATTGTATTTCACGGAGGCTATTCCATATGTAATGGTAATGTCTGTTTCAGTTATGATGTACAAAAACCTGAATGTATCCAATACCGATATAGCATTTTACACAAGTCTGCTTTACTTCCCCTGGTTCTTAAAATTTGCATGGGGTCCTTTCATCGATATGTTCAAGACTAAAAGATTCTGGACAACCACAATGCAGCTTATAGTTGCCGTTGCGTTATTTGGAATAGCGCTCAGCCTGCTTACTACTATGTATTGGGGTTTAACACTGATTGTTTTTGCCTTGATGGCATTTGCATCGGCAACGCATGACATAGCAGCGGATGGATTTTATATGCTTAGTCTTGATCAGCCAAAGCAAGCTGCTTTTGTCGGAGTTCGTTCTACATTTTATCGCGTGGCAACAATTGTCGGATCAGGATTTCTTGTTGTCATTGCCGGTCAATTAGCTCCTTCCATGGGTTTTAAAAATGCGTGGTCAATTGTATTTGTAATTGCTGGTGTGCTATTCCTGCTTTTGTTCGGTTATCATAAATTAATTCTTGCCTATCCGTTAGAAGACAAAGGAACCATGCAGGATAAAAAAATGAGTGGTTCTCAAATTGGATTATTATTGGGCGGATTCGTTTTCACAGCGGCAATTTTTTACGTGGCGTTTTTAATCCTTAGTCTCATTCTATCTCTGGCAGGTATCATTTCACCATGGAAGACGATTGCCGCGACAATTCTTTTAGTGATAACTGTGGTTGCTTTGTTCAGAACTTATGTTGCTACCTTTGTTGAGAAATTTGAAAAGTCGGAAAATAAAAATGAAGTCTTATTACCCTTCATAGAATTTCTGAAAGCCTTTGTAATATTTATGGCGAAGAAGGACATTTGGAATATTCTTGGTTTTCTTTTGTTCTTCCGTTTTGCCGAAGCCCAGCTCGTTAAACTTGTTCAGCCGTTTCTTCTCGATCCACGAACCAAAGGCGGGCTCGAACTAACCACTTCGGAAGTGGGAATAGTATATGGAACCGTTGGTATAATCTCACTTACAATTGGCGGATTAATCGGCGGATATGTAATTTCCAAAAAGGGATTGAAGTGGTGGTTGTGGCCTATGGTTATAATAATGCATACACCCGATCTTGCGTTCGTCTATCTTTCACTTTATCAACCGACTAATTTTGTGCTGATTAATCTCGCGGTTGCATTTGAACAGTTCGGTTACGGCTTTGGTTTTACCGCATATATGATGTTTATGATTATGGTCTCGCAGGGAGAACATAAAACTGCACATTTTGCAATATGCACAGGAATAATGGCTTTGGGAATGATGCTTCCGGGAATGTACAGCGGCGCTTTGCAAGAGCAGATCGGTTATCAAAACTTCTTTTTATGGGTGATTATTTCTACAATCCCTGGATTTATTGTTGCAGCATTGGTAAAAATTGAACCAGAGTTTGGTAAAAAGAAACTAGCTTAAGGGTAGTTCTAAAAACCTCAATATCCTTTGCGAACTTTGCTTTTTCATTGCGTTCTCTGCGTTAAATATTTACAAAAGATAGTTTTTAGAATTACCCTTAATTATTTTTTGAGTTAACTATGAAAAAAACACTAATTACATTATCCTGTTTTTTAACATTATGTGCATCATTAACTGCACAGGAAATAAAGGTGAATTCAGTTACTAAGATCATCGAAGAGATAAAAACCAAATATGCCCCTGATAAAAGACAAGCAATTTTTGATATATCAGCTGTCGAAAGCACAAACATCTTTATTTTATCAGGAGAGACAAATATTCCGGAAGCAAAACAGCATTTAGTAAAGAAGCTAAATGACCTGCATCTGAATTTTACCGATGAGATTCATTTATTGCCCGAGCAAAATCTGGGTGATAAGATATACGGACTTGTTAACGTATCGGTTGCGAATATCCGTTCGGCACCAGACCATCCGGAAGAATTGGCCACTCAAGCTCTTCTTGGAACACCGGTTAAAATTTTCAAAAAGGCTTCAGGATTTTATTTGGTTCAAACACCGGATAATTACATATCGTGGGTTGATGATGATGGCGTAACGTCTATTAACAAGACGCAGCTTAATGAATGGACAAACTCCCAGAAAGTAATTTACACTAAAGAATATGGTTTTTCTTTTTCGGAACCAAACGATATGTCTCTTCGTATTTCCGACTTAACAGCCGGAGATATTCTAATTTATCTAGGTGATGAAAATAATTTTTGCAAAGTAAAATATCCTGACGGTAGAATAGGCTTCATCGAAAAAACCAGCTGCGTAAATTATAATTCGTGGTTGAGCAAAACGAATCCCACAGAAACAGATATAATTAATACGGCAAAACTGTTTATGGGAATTCCCTATTTGTGGGGCGGAACCTCAGCAAAAGGAATGGATTGCAGCGGTTTTACAAAAACAGTTTATTTCTTAAACGGAATAGTGATTACAAGAGATGCTTCTCAACAGGTAAATTACGGTACTCTGGTGGATACACAAAATGGATTTGATAAATTACAGGCAGGTGATTTACTTTTTTTCGGCATGCAAAAGACAGATTCAACAAAAGAGAGAGTAACTCACGTGGCTATATATCTAGGGAATTATGAATTCATTCATGAAGCAGGCAGAGTGAAAATAAATTCATTTGATAGAGATGCCGCTAATTTTAATGAGTACCGATTAAAACATTTTATCAGAGCCAAGAGAATTCTAAATTCTATCGACACTGAAGGCATTACATCAATTAAAAAAAATAAATTTTATCTTGGAGACATTTGATGGGACAAAGTCGCAGAGATTTTATTGTTAAATCCGGATTAATTGGTGGAGCTTTATTAACAAACGGAATTAACACCAAAGTTTTCTCAAAAAATATTTCCGTAATAAAAAAGAATTCGAATATGAAACTAACATTCAAACCTTACACTCTGGAGTTAAAACATGTTTTTACTCTGGCGACCAGCTCAAGATCTACAACTCCGGTAGTTCTAACCCAAATAGAATATGAAGGTATTACCGGATACGGAGAAGCCTCAATGCCTCCTTATCTGGGTGAGTCTCATGATTCAGCAACTAAATTTTTAGCGAAAGTTGATCTCTCGCAATTCAAAGATCCTTTTGAATTGGAGACAATACTGGAGTATGTTGATAAAATCGATAAACTGAATCCAGCAGCCAAAGCCTCCGTTGATATCGCCTTACACGATCTGGTGGGGAAATTAATAGGTAAACCCTGGTATAAAATATGGGGCTATAACAAGGAGAAAACTCCTTATACATCATTCACTATTGGCATCGATACAAGTGAAGTAGTTAAACAAAAAGTAAAAGAAGCTGATGAATATAAAATTCTCAAGGTTAAACTGGGCCGCGAAACTGACAAAGAAATGATCGAAACAATCAGGTCGGTTTCAGATAAACCAATAACCGTTGACGTCAATCAAGGATGGAAAGATAAATTCTTTGCACTTGATATGATTAATTGGTTAAACGAAAGAAATGTGAAATACGTTGAACAACCGATGCCGAAAGAGATGATTGATGATATGGCATGGTTAACTGAAAAAAGTCCACTTCCAACATTCGGTGATGAATCAGTTCAAAGAATTCCTGATGTAGTTAAAGCTCACGGAGTTTATTCCGGCATCAACATTAAACTGATGAAGTGCACCGGAATGCGGGAAGCACACAAAATGCTGGTTCTGGCAAAGTCCCTAAATATGAAGGTTATGATTGGTTGTATGACGGAAACATCCTGTGCAATATCTGCAGCATCTCAGTTAGCCCCGGAAACTCAATTCGCTGATCTTGATGGAAATCTTTTGATAAAGAACGATCCATATTCCGGGACAAAAATAATTGACGGGAAAATAATACTTACAGAAAATCCGGGAATTGGATTAGCAGAAGTCATTCCGCACTAAAATGTTGGGATCGGTTTATAACCGATCGGGAAGTACACTAAAGTAGAGATTGTCTCAAAAGTATTTTTCTCGTCACACTGAGCGGAGTCGAAGTGTGATTCAAGTACGTAATTACATTTCTCGACTTCGCCTGCCTGCCGGTAGAGTCTGTTGCACAACCAAAACATCGTCATTTCGAACCCGATTTATCGGGTGAGAAATCTTTCTTTTCATGTAAACAACCACGCCCAAAGGACGTGGCTTTAATACGCCTCTAAAAGAGGCTAAA
>CAYTUV010000003.1:0-178870 GCA_964441505.1 uncultured Melioribacter sp.
TTAGCCTCTTTTAGAGGCGTATTAAAGCCACGTCCTTTGGGCGTGGTTGTTTACCTACCGCAACCCCGGCAACAAAATCTGTGTATGTTGAGTTGAAATAGATCTGTGCAAGAGATGGTGCACGGAAACCTGTACTTACAGATGCTCTTAAAGCAAGATCATCTGTGATCTTGAATCGAGATGCGAGTTTTGCGTTTACTGTATTTCCGAAATCGCTGTAATTTTCCCAGCGAGCAGCAGCACCTATCATCCACTGAGAAGTAACATCCAATTCTACATCTGCGTAAGCACCAAGGTTAGTGCGCAATTCGCTCAATTCATTTTCTGGACGAAACCCTGGAAAACCTTGTGCACCTCCTGCTCTACCAAGTATGTCTATTTTCTGAACTCTATTATTGATAACAGAATCGATAACGCCATAATTTTTCCATGATGCTTCTTCGCCTGCGAAGATTTCATAATTCTCAATTCTATATTCCGTACCGAACGCAACATTCAATCCTTTCAAATATTCTTTGAAGTATCGTGTGAAGTTAAGCGATGTTGTATTTTGTGAAAGTTGAAATCCACCTGCATCAAACCGCGTTGGTGATTTGTCTAAAAGAGAAGCATTCAAAGTTCCATCAACAAAGTAATGAAAACGGTTAACGCCTATTGTGTTGTTGAAATCTAAATCCCACTCACCAAGTTTCGTCTGTACACCTGCAGATAAAGACTGATCCTTAATGTTGGATAAAATGTGAGGGTCGAACCCGTTCGGATAAATCTGTGGAATATTACGATCGCTATCGGCTTCGCGTGTCCATGCATATGCATCTGTGTTTCTGTTGTTGAATCCGCCGAATGCATAGAAGGTTGCATCTTTGTTTATGTTGAACCTAGAATTGAAAAATGTTCCGAAGTTTTCAAGACTTGCATCGCCGAACTGTTTGCGGTATATATCATATTGCTTGGGATCTGCAGGTCTGTTAGTATTACCTTTGCGTAAGTAATCTAACGTAACATTTAAGAAACCATCTTCACCAACTGAAACACCATAATTGCCGCTAAGATTAAATTCTTCTCCGTCGTATTTTCTGTCGTTTCTTATAGAAGCGAAATGAGCACCGGAACTTAATCCTCCGCTAAATTCATTAATACTTTTTTTGAGAACAATATTTATAACACCGGCAATTGCATCGGAACCATATTGCGCACTGGCGCCATCACGCAAAATTTCAACACGATCAATTGCAGAAAGGGGAATAGCATCGAGGTCTGTTCCGGTGTTACCTCTTCCTCTTGAGCCAAACATATTTATAAGCGATGATTGATGACGGCGTTTGCCGTTAATAAGGACTAATGTTTGATCCGGTCCTAGTCCGCGCAACGTTGCCGGATCAATATGATCAGCACCGTCTGCACCTGACTGACGGTTTGAATTAAATGATGGTGCAACATATTGAAGAATTTGATTCATATCGGACTGACCAAAACGAGAAGCAGCATCTTTCAAATCTAGAACGTCAATTGCCACTGGTGATTCTGTACTCGATCTATTATAGCTGCGCGTCCCTACAACAAATATTTCGGAAAGTTCTAGACCTTCTTGCAAAACAATATCTAATTGTGTCATGCCGGAAGTTTTTATTTCCTGTTTTTTATAACCGACCATGCTGAATACAACAACATCTTCCGGTGAGTTATATCTGAGTGTGTATTTGCCGTATTTATCAGAGTGTGTTCCAATTTTGGTCCCCTTCAGAAAAATGTTTACTTCCACCAAAGGATTTCCGTCATTGTCTTTAACCGTTCCGCGTAACGTGTTCTGCTGTGAGTATTGTACAGAAGTGAAAATAAAAAGAATTGAAAAAATTGCACAAGTATTTTTTACAAATCCCATATTCGTGCCTCCGTTTAGTTAAATAATTAGTTGGATACCTAAGTTAGAATTATGCTACTTTCAAATTGAAAGTACAAATTTGTTTGAGGACAAGCAATCAAATATACTTAAACCGGAGTTACATGCCTTAGATTAGGGGGGAAGAAAGTCATTTTAAAATTATCATCTTCTTTGTATCGGTAGATTGATCTGTTTGTAAGGTATAGATATAAACTCCACTTGGCAGAGATGTTAAATGGAATGTCTCTACATATTGACCGGCTTGTTGGTATTCGTTTACAAGTACAGCCAATTCACGACCGAGTATATCGTGAATCGTTAAGGATACATGACTGCTTACTGCCAGCTGATATCTGATAACCGTTTCAGGATTAAATGGATTTGGGTAATTCTGGTGCAATTCAAAATTATAAGGTATAGTATTAATCCCGGCCTCAACATTTGTGGGTTGGAAAAATTTTCTCTCAATAAGATCCCACAATTCTGATCTTCCGTTATCATAACCGAGTGCCCATATGCCTATTCCTTTCAGATTTTTTCCAATTGCCAGATCGTATTTCAGACCAATTGAATTTTCATCATCATACCAAATCTGATTCCACATTGTATCCTGTCCCCATCTTAACCAGGGCGTTTTTGAAACCCCATCCAACATTTTTTCCTTAGAAGAATATTGAGGAATAATTTCATTATAGCGGAGAGAAGGTTTAACCCAATTATTAACTGTTTTGGTTGAATCAAACGGAGCAACTTTTGTATAAGGATTTTTCGAATTCGTTTTCCAGTAATTCCCATAGTATGGAACACCTAGAATTAATTTCTCAGGTGAGACATATTTATAGTCGTCCGTCAATGATTTTGTCAGACTAAAATTATTTCCTGTAAGAGGCGAGGAGGGACCGGTGGTCTCACTCCAACTCCCGTAAAAATCGTAACCCATTATAAAAAGATAATCGCATGCTTCGGAAAGACCTTTGAAATCCCATCCGCTAAAATTTGTCCAGGGGGAATCAAAAGATATCTCAGCAAGAGGCTTATTAGTTTTGATAAAAGCAGTAAGAGAATTCATGAAGCTGTTTATTATATTTCCTTCGTCACCGATTTTTAAATTTTCAAAATCAATATTCACTCCGTCAAATCCGTAAGCTTTTACCTTCGACAAAATGTTATTAAACAGATTCTGTTTTGATGTTTGGTTTGTTAATAATTTATGGATCTGGCCGCTGGTGAAATTGCTGACTACCATAATCAATTTCACATTATTTGCCTTTGCATTATTTATCAGATCATTCCAGGGCCATGCTTGAGGCTCAATTAAATTGCCATCTCCGTCAGTATCAAAGAACGATATTGCGATATGAGTTAGAAGATTAAATCTGATATTTTGATGAGACCCGGCTGCATATTCCCACCATGGCAGGAATCCGAATACAGTTTTTTTCAGCTTACTGCTGTGGGTTGAATTGTTCTTGTGTACTGAGATTGGAATTGCTGTCTGCTTAATGATTTGAGTATTACGAGGATAGAATTGATCATCACTTTGATGAGTTGATTTATTCGCTTGAGCATCGATGGAACATGAAGCCAGCAGTACAAAAAGAATGATCCTCTTCATATTTTCCTTTTCACCGCAGAGACATTTTCTATGAATGCCCAAATAGCTTAACAGCAATCTATATTGCTTTCTTATAACAGCGTCTTCGCTTATGCAGCCTGTTTTCAAAAAACCGCCATTGAGCCTGAATCTTGGAATTTTCTTCAAGTTCCCGGTTGGTTTCAACACGCTGTATTCTATTCTGCACGTAAACTTTGTGCATCTCATTCATGAGCATTGCATTTACACCCTTGTTCTGGAGTTCCGGTCGTACTGCTGTCAAATATAAATCAACATCCGGATTATTCTTCATTGCTCTAAGAATATGAATGAAACCAAATGGAAATAATTTACCTTTGCTTTTCTGAACCGCGATGGAGAGAGAAGGCATTGTAATTCCAAAAGCGACAACTTTATTGTTTTCGTCTAGAATTATCGGGACATAATCCGCCTTAATAAATCCGAAATATGCTTTCACGTACATATCAATTTGCTTATCTGTTAATTCAACAAATCCGAAAAGATCTTTATATGCCTCATTGATCAAATAAAAAATTTCTCTCGCATAAGGAAGCATCTCTTTAGTTTTCTTCACCTTTAAGATGTGCAGCTTATTTCTTTCTGCCACCGCCTCGGCGATTCGGGAAACTTTTTCAGGACCGGCGGCATTCGGATCAAACTTAACTGCAAATTCGATCCAGTCTGCATCCTTTTCAAAGCCAAGTTTTTCAATGTGTTTTGGATAGTATGCGTGATTATATATAGAACCAAAGGTGCTTAACTCATTGAATCCCTCCGTCAGCATTCCTTCGCCGTCAAAATCTGTAAAGCCAAGAGGACCATGAAGTTTGATCATACCTTTTTCTTTAGCCCATGCTATTACCCGATCAATCAGTGCTCTGGAAATTTCTTCATCATCAACAAAATCAATCCAACCAAAACGTGCAGATTTCTGATTCCACTTTTCATTGTACTTATGGTTTATTATTCCGGCTATCCTGCCAACTATCCCGCCATTTTTATATGCAAGCCAATATTTAGCATCGCAAAAATCAAACGCGGGGTTTTTTTCTTTACTAAGAGTTTTGATTTCATCAAATATTAGCGGGGGGACCCAATATCTGTTATCTTTATAGAGTGAGAATGGAAAGCGAATAAATTTTTTCAACTCGCCTTTAGAATTTACTTCCTTTAATATGATGTTCATTCATTGGCTCTCGGTTAATGAGTTAACTCACGGCTAAATATAAACATTTACAGCAAATTTTTTACGACCGGAAATGAAAAAGAGGCTGTCTCAAAAGTAATTTTTACCGATAAAAAGTTGTGTTTTTAAAACGAAATCAAATCCAACAATATCGATTTTGATGCTTATGAGACAGCCTCTTCATTTCTAACTGCATCGAAAATTATAATTCGTCGTAACCTTCTTCTATTCTTCTTTGTTTTTCCTGATCCATCATTCTGCTCTTTGTATCGACCAAACGGTAGGAAATACCTACGTTTATTGTACGTGAATCGAAAGATCTGTTATTGATCATGAAATAATTCAATCCGGTGGTTTCAGTATTGAACTTACGTGTGTTGAACAAATCTGAAATACGCATCGTAACAGATAATCTTCCGTCCATGAAATCTTTTCTAACCATAAGATCCATCGAATACATTTCTTTCATTTTGGTTTGAGCTGCAGAACCGCCGAAGAACATACCGCCTCCTCCGCCCATATCACCGCCGCCTCTTCCGCCTCCGCCGCCAAATCCACCGCCACCACCTGTACTAAGCTGTATTGTAGGGGAGGTGTATATAAACATCATTTGTACAATCAATCCATCGGATACTGTCGTAATGGAACTCAGGCGTGCCATCCAGCTGTTGCTTGAATTGGTTCCGCCGAGTGTTCCTAAATCATCAACACTATTGTTAAAATAAGAGACGCTTCCGTTCAGCCGCATCCATTCGGTAACAGGAGAGTTTCCTATCAATTCAACACCGTACGATTTTCCTTTAGATATATTCTGGAATGTTGAATATGAAACTCCGTTAGGTAAAAGTGTGCTTATAGTGCTGATCAAATTAGTACTCAATTTGTAGAATACATTTGTAACCAGTGAAGACTTACCTAATGTTTTTGTATAACCAAGTTCTAATGAATTATGAAACTGCGGTCTAAGATCCGGATTGCCCTTAAATACGTTCAATGAATCGGAGCGATCTTCGTATGGATTAAGCTGTCTGTTCTGTGGACGATCGATTCTTCTGCTGTAGCTTAATTGAATTTCATCCAGTTCATTAAAATTGTAACGCAGATGAAGCGTAGGATATATTTCAAAATAATTGCTTTCATAAGTCTGACCTGTAACAAAGCTTTCTCCTTTGATCATCACTTGTTCGGCACGAAGACCAATCTGAGTTGTGAAACTGCCGAGTGAGTTTGAGAAGATTCCATATAAAGCATGTACTTGTTCTTTATAATCATAATTATTGTTAATCAGATTGCTTGCGCCGTAAGATTGAGTAACCGGATTCCAGAGAAGGTAATCGTTTCCCATTATTAAATCTTTGATCTGGCTTCTCAATCCGCCTTCAAGTCTTCCCCATCCGCCTAACGGTTGAACATAATTAGATTGAATCAACCAGAGTTTATTAGTATTGTCGGATAAAGACTTTTGAATTGATGTTGACTGATTAGGGTATGAATAATTCTGTGTAATCTTTGAATTACTGCTCATTGAACTTTGTGAATACATTATATCTGCAGTCAGTTCCTGATTTCTGTTTTCATAAGTTTTTTTATAACTCAGTGTGTAGTTGCCGGAACTGTTATCACGTATTCCCTCGGTGATCCGGCTGAACTGACTCTGGGTAAGAGCGCCAACCAGATTTAGATTGCCGTTATAACTTTTGTTGTCAAATGCCCCGAACCTGAACTGAGTTGAAAGAGTGACAAATTCTTTCTCTGCTAAATAATAGTCAGCGCCTAAATTTATACTATGATTATTCATCGAATTCTGAGAATTGGAATTCTGGTCCAGCGTTGAAGTTATGTCTCCTGTCGGTGAAGGAAATGTTGACGTACGCAGTGAAGAGCCGCCGCCGTTCATGTTAAAAAATCTGCCGTCATAACTCGAGAAAATATTAAAATCGTCACCGCGTAAATTCATATTTAATGATGTGTTGTATCTTCCCTTCGTTCCGGCATTTCCCATCAGCGTCCCGTTAACACCAAGATTCGATTTCTTTTTCAGGATAATGTTGATTATACCGCCTGTACCTTCTGGATCATATTTTGCGGAAGGATTTGTAACAATCTCTATCGATTCTATCTGGCTTGCAGGTATCTGCGAAAGAACATCCGACCCGCTGAAGCCAGCCAACGCGGCGGGACGTCCATCAACAAGAACGTTAATATTCGAATTTCCTCTGACAGCAACTCCACCGTCAGCGTCGACTGTTACAGATGGTACATTCTGCATAACATCAACAGCGGTACCGCCGGATTGAGCCATGTTCTGATCAACATTATAAACTTTTTTATCAAGGTTTGCTGTCAAAGCATCTCTCTGCCCCTGAACAACAACCTCATTCATATTAACATTTTTGGAGTTTAGTTTTATAACACCAAAATTGGATTCCGGTTTATTCGGCATAACTATCAGAGAGTCGAATCTCTTTGTTGCGTAACCGATATAAGATACTTTCATGAAGTATCTGCCCGGCATCATTTTGGAAATTTCAAATTTACCTTTGTCGTTTGTTACAGATCCATATGCTACAGTTGAGTCTCTCCATTTATATACAACTATGTTGGCATATTCTATTGCTTCAGAAGTTTTTGAGTCAACTACCGAACCATATATTCTCCCAGCTTGCATCATGGAAGGATCGAATCCTCTTCCCTGACCTCGCATATTTTGAGGCATATTCTGAGCTGAAATAGCGAGTGTTGCGGTTAGAAGGATGACGAGAACTAAGAATTTTGTTAAAACCGAGAAATACTTCATTTTTTTTCCATTCTTTGAATTAATAAAACTTGTTGTATAAAATGAACACTGCAATTTTATAAAAGGTTTAATTTAGATGTGCTGATATAGGGTGAAGTTGATCTTATTTAACAATTTTTAACCAAAAAACATAAATAAGTTCAAAAGAATGTTCATGCAATTAAGAGAACCTCATATGAAGTCAAAAATATTCGGAATGCAGATTGACAAATAGTAATATGCTCACACTTCGATTGGCTCGACTTCGCTCACCACATGTCCGCTCGGTCTGACAGCATCTAGTCAAGTCATTTCATGCGGAGACATACAAAAGGTCATTTCGAGTGGGGACATGCAAAAGGTCATTTCGAGCGAAGTCGAGAAATACGGATGAAAAAAAGACGCACTGATGATGTGTCTCTTAATTCTATCTGGAGAAATTCCAGCGGCCTACGGAAGGCCGGGGCGTCTTTACGGTTATAAAATTATTTTACCAACAGGAATTTCTTTACATCAACAAATTTCCCAGCTTCCAGTTTATAGAAATATGTTCCGCTTGGTAAATTGCTTCCGTTAAAAATAACCTGATAATGCCCCGCTTCCTGAGATTCGTTTACTAATTCCGCTTCCATCTGTGCGAGCATATTATATACTCTCAGTTTTACATTTGATCTTTGCGGAATTGTGTAGCTGATCTTTGTAGAAGGATTAAACGGATTGGGATAGTTTTGTTCCAGCTCGAATGTTGTTACATCTTCAAACACTGCGGTGACTTCATCTGAATACTCGAACTTGCCGTCGAAGTCGATTTGTTTGAGACGGTACTTAAATTCTTTCCTACCGAATGGTTCATCTGTGAATGAATATTTTTTGGGTGAGTTGCTGTTTCCGTGTCCATTAACAAAACCAATCTTAGACCAGCCATTAGCATTTAGCTCTTTGCTGTTAGCTAAAAGCTGATTACTAACAGCTAACCGCTGAACTTCAAATCCATAATTATTTACTTCCGTTGCCGTCTGCCAGTAGAGTTTTACTTTCTTACCAACAATATTTCTTGTGAATGATGTGAGTTCTACAGGGAGAGGTGCTTGAGACCAAGATGTAGCAACACGAATACCATCTATTTTAGCTGAATGGGCAACTATGCCTTGTCTAATTGATATTGTACTTATGGAAGATGCATCTGTCGTTGCTGCTGTAATATTTGGAATGGTGGCAGTTCCAGCATCATCTTCAGTCGAAGGAACACCAGAGCTAATCACCCACAAATCAGTTCTGTCATCCTGAGCGGAACTATTAAAAGTATATTTCAAAACAACAAGATAGGTTGTATTAAATACATAATTATTGTTACTAAATGTAGCTGATTCCGACGATTTCGCTAAACCAAATCTCAGATTCACACTATCCTTTCTGATGTATAATTTACAATAATGTGTACCTGTCGATCCAAAGTGAAGTATATATTCACCGGCTGTGGTAGAAGTAGCAGAAAATACATTAACCAAAGCAGAGAGATAGATACTTCCTGAAGATTGTGATGTAAAAGCTCGATTATTATCTCCCGTTCTTGAATTACTTATTGATGCGGCACCTCCAATACCAGAAGAGACATAACCTAAATATGACAAACCGCTTGAGATATATTGCACATCTAAGGTTCCGGTACCGCCACTGTGATTAGACCAAACATTACTGCTAGCAGTAACAAGGTCCGTTTCTGTACTGCCATAATCAAAATTTTCTTCAATAAGTTGTGCAAATAGTGTTGAATTAATTATAAAGAAAAATAGTATCAATCTTTTCATACACACCTCGTAAGAAAAGTTTATTTCATACGCTATACTGAGGAGGGATTTTTATCTTGAGTCAAGATAAAAAATTTCCATTAAAAAGTAATTTGAATTTTTTATCAACTAATTCTGTTTACAATGTATTCAGACCAAATGACTTATAAAGGAAGAGCTATGAAAGCATTTCTAAATTTATCTCTCTTATCATTGTTACTTTTTCTTGGTTGTAATTCGAATTCAAGAAATAATTACTCTGCTCAAGAAGCAAGCCTGCCTGCCGATAAAGCCGGCTCAAAAAATAATATTGAGGATAAAATGATGGATCAAAACAACTATCAAGTGGCGACATTCGCAGCAGGATGTTTCTGGTGCACCGAAGCGGTATTTCAAAGATTGAAAGGTGTTGTAAAAGTTGAGAGCGGTTACAGCGGTGGTTCGGTTCCAAATCCGACCTACGAGGCAGTCTGTACGGGACAAACCGGGCATGCGGAATGCACTCAGATAACTTACGATCCGAAAATAATTTCTTATACGCAGCTTCTTGAAGTATTCTGGAAGACACATGACCCGACCACACTTAACCGCCAGGGCAACGATTCCGGTACGCAATACCGTTCAGCAATTTTTTATCATGACAATGAACAGAAACAGCTTGCCGAGAAATGCAAACATGAGCTTGACTCTGCAAAGATTTGGAACGATCCGATCGTAACGGAGATCAGTCAATTAAAGAAATTTTACAAAGCGGAAGATTATCATCAGAACTATTACAACAAGAATGGAAATCAACCTTACTGCAGTTTTGTAATTACACCGAAGATAGAGAAGTTTAAAAAAATATTTGCGGATAAATTAAAATAAATATTTCTTGGCGTTGCTTTGTGTCTTTGTGGCAAGAAGGAATCTCTCACCACAAAGGCACTAAAAACACAATGGTTCACAAAGGAATTTAAGACATCGTCACGCACATTACTCAGAAATATTTTTCAGTACAACAAAGAGACACACCGCGGCCACAGCCAGATAGATCAATGCGTTCAGGTAAAATCCGAATATCAGACTGCCGATGCCGAAAAGCGATGAATAAACAAGTATAACTCCAAGAAACCAGTTCAAAAACATTCTCGCAAAACCGGAATCTCCTTTCACCTCGGGCAGAAGAACTGAGATCTTCTTCCATAATACTCCTCCGGGATGAACCGTCCTATAAAACTCTTTCAGTTTTTCTATTTCCGTTGGTTTGGTAAGCAATGTTACTATGATCCATACGACAGTTGTAGCTGCTACTAAATAATATAGAGATAGAGGAAATGAAACGCCGAAATATTTTACCAGCGGCAGAGTAATAAACGGAGTCATCATTGCTGAAATTTCTGACCACGCATTAATACGCCACCAGTACCAGCGGAGAATCAGAACTAATCCAAGACCGGCACCGCATTCAAGAATAAATTCCCATGCGCCTGAAATTCTGTTTATGTAAAGAGTAACAAAAACTCCTACAAGCATAAGCACAATTGTAATTACACGTGAAGCCGCTACATAATGTTTTTCATCTTCGTTCTTCTTAACAAATCTTCTATAGAAATCATTGAGCAGATATGAAGAACCCCAGTTGAGCTGTGTTGAAATTGTACTCATGTAAGCAGCAAAGAAAGCCGCAACCAGCAATCCTTTCAGACCCGCGGGAAGAAAATCTCTCATTGCATAGATGTAACCCATACGGACCTGATCTGCGGGTAAGTTTGGATATAAAACCATCGCGCATAAACCGACAATAATCCATGGCCACGGTCGAAGAGCATAATGGGCAATCTGAAAAAAGAATGTTCCGAGAAGAGCGTGTTTTTCATTTTTTGCGCTCATCATTCTTTGAGCTACATATCCGCCCCCTCCCGGCTCGGCACCGGGATACCACGATGCCCACCATTGAATTCCCACATAAGCGAGAAACGCGAGAGTTGAAAGCGCGAACGTTGAACCGATAGTTGAAATATCGGTAGTGATCTTAGGGAAGAAATCAAAAACGAATGGAGGAAGTTTTGAGTGAAGTCCTTCAACTCCCCCGACCTGCGGCGAATTAAGAACAAGGATGGCTAGAATTATACATCCTACCATCGCAAAAATAAACTGGAATGCATCCGTAACCACAACTCCCCATAACCCACTCATAGCGGAATAGATTGCGACTATCAGCATTATTCCGAACACATAAAGTATTGCAATGTTTTCCTGAATTCCGAACATACCCACCAGGATTGAGATCATTGCCCGGTTGACCCAGCCGATAATAATTACATCCATGAAAAGACCAAGATAAATTGCACGGAAGCCGCGTAAAAACTTTGCCGGTTTTCCACTGTATCGGATCTCGGCAAATTCAACTTCGGTCATAATTCCCGCGCGGCGCCACAGTTTGGCAAAGAAAAAAACTGTAAGCAGTCCGCCGAATACAAAATTCCACCAGATCCAGTTGCCCGCAATTCCGTTTTTTACAACAAGCTCAGTTACAGCCAGAGGTGTATCTGCTGCAAAAGTTGTAGCAACCATCGAAAGTCCGCACAGATACCAAGGAAGGTTTCTGCCGCTGAGGAAAAATTCCTGAGTACTTTTACCCGCACGCTTCGAATAGTAGATGGCAATACTAAAACTGAAGATGAAATAAATTAGGATGATAACGTAATCGATGAGATGCATAGGCAACACCTATTAATTTGGCAATCAATTTGGGAATCTTGCATCTGTTCTGCAAGAGAAGAATGAGCATGTATCATTTTTCATTGTTCATAACGGAGAAAAATAGACCAAGCGTCGAGCATGGTTCTACACCACTAATTCATAAATTCTTCTATAACTCTAGCGATAACAAATATCTTAGTGCTTTCGTTATCTAATTGGCAGAGGCCAGACCGGAAGACTTTCATGCCCTTCAGTATCTACCGATTGTACCGCAAAGAAGTAATTATCTTTAGAGTAGGGCAATGTAATTTCGATTTTATCGGTAAAGATTTTTTTCTCCCAGAGAGGCTGATAAGTTTCGCGAATCAAAACAAAATATCCTTTGGGAGTTATTCCTTCCGGAGTTTTCCACTTTAATGTTGATGAATTCGACAATCCGCTTACAACGATGCCGACATTTTGGGGTGCCTTAGGTGCCAATGCTAAATTTGCGAGGACTGCAAGATTAACACAAGTAGTTTTTCTCACATATTCAAAATCAACAAATTCCGGTAAGTCACCATACTTAATTTCATTCTCTTCGCGAATGTTCTGGTGCTGATGATCATAATTTTCATTCATTTCAGAAAATCGAACAGCAGTAAATCCTAGGCGATTAAACGGTGTATGATCGCCGCCACGCAAAAATCTATCGTTACGGTAAAGAAGTTTTACTTCCAGTTGATCAACATATCGCTCACCAACTTCTTTTATATAACGCGCAAGTTGTCTTGATCTGCCGTCATTCTCACCGTTTGTTGATTGCCGGTTACTTCTCATCTCATCGGTTTCTAATAATGGAATACCTTCACTGAACACACGAACCTGCATATTATCTTTGAGATCAGTCCCGCTCGAATAGCTGTTGCCAATCATATCATTATTAAGCATTGCAACAACTTCCCAATTGTGCTCTTTGGCTTTTTTTGAGAGAAATGTTGAACCGTTCAATCCCTGCTCTTCACCGGAGAACGCAACAAAAATTATAGTCGCAGGAAATTTTTGTTTACTCATCACACGTGCTAACTCTAAAACAGCAGCAACACCTGAGGCATCATCATTCGCACCCGGCGCAAGTCCAACAGAATCGTTTGCATCACCGTTTCGGGAATCGAGATGTCCGCCAACAATAAAAACTCTCTTGTCATCCGGATCTGTTCCATGAAGAGTTGCCATAACATTAGTTAATAGAACTTTTCTGGTGATTCGCTTCCCGTCGGGTTCCAGATAAACCGAATCCAATATTACTTCCAATCTTCCACCTGATTGAACCGCATATCGATCGAATTCACTTTTAACCCAATTGCATGATGCTCCAATTCCTTTTTCTCTGTCAGACCGGGAACTGAGAGTGTGTCGTGTTCCAAAGCCGACCATCTTACGCACATAACTTTCAAGATTGGCTGAAGAGATCTCTTCAATCATTTGCGAAATACGTGAATCACGTTGAATTGTTGTGAACTGTCCAAAATTGGATGAATAAGTAAAGATGAGAAGGACCAGAGTAAAAAGGAGATTTAAAAAGTATTTCATGCTTCTCTCCCGTGCTGATTGAAAATTATTCAATATAATATATTTACAAAATACAGCGATTTTATTTTCCATAAAAGATGAAACGTAAACTTCCCTTTTACTTCTAAGAAAATAAATTTTGAGTCGATTCTGTAATCAACTATTTTGAATAAGTAGAAATCAATCAATTGGGTGATTAAATGAAAAAACTACAATTTATTTTCCTCGCAATTATCTTATCATTAAACATTTCTACGGCACAATCAGAACAAACGATTTTGGTAAAAGACGGATGGAAATTTAAGGTTGGTGATAACCTGGAATATGCTAAATACGAATTCGATGACTCACAATGGAAAGGAATTGAAGTTGACAAAATATGGGAACAACAAGGATACGATCCTCTTGATGGCTTTGCCTGGTTCCGGGTAAAAATTTTTATCCCATCTTCGTTAAAAGAAAAAGCATATCTCAAAGACAGTCTTAAGATATTTTTAGGTAAGATCAACAATTTCGATCAGTCTTTCATTAATGGAAAGATTTTCGGGATAAATGGTAAGAATGTTGGCGCAGATACTCCGACAGATACTTCCTATCTTAAAGCCCCAACAAATTTATGGGATTACAACCGCCGTTACACTCTGTCTGTTGATGATCCACGAATCTTATGGGATAAAGAAAACGTAATTGCTGTTCGTGTGTTTGATCAAGGAGGGCAAGGTGGAATCTACACAGGTAATTCGGCGATTAGCATGGTGCACATAAGCGAATATCTTTCGTTAAATTATGCCCAAGTTCCATTTCAGTTCAAGAATAAAACCGCTTCAAAATCCTTTACGATCAAAAACAATTCTGAGAAACTGACAATCAGCGGAAAATTCATTATCCGCGCAGAAAACAAATTGAACAAAGAAATTATTTATGAAAAATCCTCTGAACTTAAACTCAAACCAAACAATTTACAGAAATTTGATTTCAGTTTGGTGAATCAAGATCAATCAAGTTATGTGAATTACATTTTTGAATTTGCTCATAACAAAGAACAAACTATTTTTAAGGAAGAGACACCATACATTTTAACTCCGGCGATATCTTCAAAGCCAAAAATAAACGGTGCAAAAGTTTACGGTGAAAGACCAAACAAACCCTTTCTCTACACAATTGCGGCAACCGGTGTGAGACCAATGATGTTTGATGCAATTAATCTGCCGAAAGGATTAACTGTAGATAAAAAAACCGGAATTATCACCGGTAACGTTCCTGAAAAAGGTGACTATAAGGTTATTTTGGTTGCGAAGAACAAACTTGGGGTCGCAAAAGGTGAATTGAAAATTTCTATTGGAGACCAAATTGCACTAACTCCCCCAATGGGATGGAACAGTTGGAACGTTTGGGGATTGACCGTTGATCAAGAAAAAGTTTTAGCAAGTGCAAAAGTTTATAAAGAAAAGGGATTAATGAATCACGGTTGGACATTTATAAACATTGATGACGGCTGGGAGATAGTTGGTAACATCCCCGATCCAAAACGGGATGTTAACGGCAACATTTTATGCAATTCAAAATTTCCGAACATGAAAGCTCTTGGCGATAGCATCCATGCGCTAGGACTTAAATTCGGAATTTACAGTTCGCCTGGCCCGCTTACCTGCGGCGGTTATACCGCAACATATCAGCATGAACTTCAAGATGCAAAATCGTTTGCTTCGTGGGGTATTGATTATTTGAAATATGATTGGTGTTCATACGATAATATTGCAAAAGACACTTCTCGCGCTGAAAGAATAAAACCATATACAATTATGCAAGATGCTTTGCAAAAAATTGACCGTGATATTGTCTACAGCTTGTGTCAGTATGGAATGAGTAAAGTGTGGGAATGGGGCGGAAGTGTTGGAGGAAATTTGTGGCGCACTACCGGAGATATTACCGACACATGGCAAAGTTTAAGTGAAATTGGATTCAGTCAAATTGAAAATGCCAAATATGCTAAACCCGGTAACTGGAACGATCCCGATATGCTTGTTGTCGGTTGGGTTGGATGGGGACCAAGTTTGCATCCGACAAGACTTACACCTGATGAGCAATACACACATATAAGTTTATGGAGTTTACTATCCGCACCGCTCTTAATCGGTTGCGACCTAACTCGGCTCGATGACTTCACACTCAACTTATTGACCAATGATGAGGTAATAGCGATTGATCAAGATCCACTTGGTAGACAAGCCACTCCCAAGGTCAAAAAGGATAACATCCAGGTATGGGTAAAAGATTTGGAAGATGGGCATAAAGCAATAGGAATTTTCAATCTCGGAAGCGAATCGAAAAAATTTGTAATGAACTTTTCTAAAATCGGACTTAATTCAAAAGAAAGATTACGCGATTTGTGGAAACAAAAGAATATTGGTGAATACAAAGAAAAATATGAATCTGTTGTACCGTCACATGGAGTAACTCTGATAAAAACTTTTTGATTTTTAACCAACTGGACGAGGATTATGGATTGTCCAAGCGTAAAATAATATCTAGGGATTTATTACTGAAAGTAAGAAACGGGTGCAGGTCTTGAATTTGTTTCTGTCGGCCAAAATTGCTGTGTAAGCGCTGAGTTTGCAGGTCTGTAACGAATAGTAGGATTACCGGAAAGTTGAATATCACTTTTGGCAGTCATTGAACCTATAAGAGTAAAATTCCCGTTGAGTTGAATATCACCCTGGGCATACATTTGACCAGAAAGATTAATATTTCCGCTTGCCTGAATATTCCCACCGGAATAAAAACCAAGATTGCTGCTAGTAGGATCATAAGAATTAACAGATACGTTGCCGTTAAAAGTAATATTGCCGGTGACAATAAATATCGCGTATCCAGTTGTTGAACCGCGAAAGTTTAAATTACCGTTTACATAATAGATTGCAGGATTACTTTTTGTTCCAAATGTTAATGCCCCACTCAATGTAAGATTTCCATTTGTTACGCTAGTTGCAATGCTTAAATAATCAGTTGGATTAAACGTCGGTAGAGTAATTGGCGGAATTCTAGCATTCACAGGATCCGAGTTAGGGTTTACATTAGGTTCAAAATTGTTGTGTTCCGCCTGAAGTTGATCTGAATAAGTGCCAAAACCCTTAACATCATAACCATTTCCTGAAATCTGCAAATTACTATTTGTATGAATATTTGCATTCCAGTTGGAATTATAATCATCTCGAATATTTATACTGCCTTGCAATTGCAAATTCTCACCGGAGGCTATTGCATAATTTAGAAAAGGAGGAGCTGATGAAGTGCTTGCTAATTGCACAACCGATTGAATTGTTACAGTTTGATTATTCAATAATCCTGTACTTGTAATCAGTCTCATACTTGCCAAACCCATATTCGGACCACCCGGATATTTGCTATTGGTATTTGACACAGTAACAGTCAGAGAACCGTTTGCGATTTGTAAAGCATTCACACCGGTCCACGTTGTATCAAGATTCAAGTTAGAAATTGCCATATCTATCCCTGCGGTTGCAATATTTCCTGCTTGTGTTTTTTCAAACTTCTCCACGGTAATGTTAACCAGACGTGCATTACTGTAGTTCACATTCAAAGTAGCAAATGTGAATAAAGCCCCCATTCCTATTACCAAAAACAATAACATTTTACCCATAATTCATCTATCGCTATTTATTATGAATGAAATATCTTCTTTTATAATAAGAGCCAAAAGTATCTGTACTATCGCTTCTAAACGAATTATTGTCGATAACAACTTGCACACCTATGCTTTTAATATTGGAGACAGTGAAAGTGCTGTTATTCAATGAATCATATCCTTGCATTACAAAATTACTTATTGCTACTTGTGACTCTTTGACAGAACCAATCGTAGTTCTTCTTACAAGATATTGTTTGCCATTTGTAACACGTATAAAATATTTAACACTATCAGCCGAACCGTTGTTATCGAGATCAGCCCAAAAAGCAATGGAAGAACTATTAATAGAACATATCTTGGGATTTGTACTTACCCGGTAACCAATTTTATTAAAATCATAATCCAGTATTTCAGCCACATTTGTAATACTCGATTCAGTAAATTCATTTATTATTTGTGAACGATTAAAATTTTCCATCCGAAAATGAATATATAGCAACGCAAGAAGTACAATCCCGCCTACAATAAATGACCCAGATAGATTTATGTTTCCCATAATAATCGCTCAGTAGCTTGAATAATAATATAGTCTAAGAGTATCCGGCAGATATATTGATTTAGCTTTCACTTCTATTCTTTTCATGCGTGTTCGTGATGATAATAAAACATCCGGAAGAGCTGGATTTACATAGCCTACCTTAACTAATACTGAAACATCTCCTAACCTTGGAGTAGAAACTATAGTACTATAATTCCTATAATCATCTACATCGTCATATGAGTTTAAACTTTCTCCGGATTCAGGCCCTAAAGAAGCCGGTGCAGAGAAATTGTTAATATCCGTCACAGCGGCAGTGACTGTTGATTCATCGAATGATTCGGAGCTAATAAGATCAATAGTTTGTTGTGCAACGCTAGTTGCAGCAGTAATTGATTGAGCTTGAAAAGTATTATCCGTAGAAGAGAGTATTGTTCTATTCACGTTTAGGACTAATATGGCAAGAAGTACAGTTGCGCCCAAGACTAAAAACATCTGACTATTGTCCATTATTGTTCCACTCTTTTATTCTCATCGGAATCAACAGATTTACAGTACTATATCATCGAAGGTAAGATACGAAAATTAAGCCCATAGTCCCTGTGCTCTGCATCTCAACCCTCGGTAAGTAGCACCAATTTTGGTTACTATATAATACAATTGTTTCAAATTCTCAACTTGCGCTGTTTTACAAATTCACAAATCTCATAATAGACAGTGTAACCAGCAAAATAATCAAAGATTCCTGGCTTTTGTTTTTCTTTCATACATACATTTCATTACATCCGCATTTCACTTATTCAATCATATGCTTATTAACTAATTCAAGCACTACACGTTACTTGAATATAAGCTATGATACAATAGAGCAATGGGATGTGAAAAAAATTACATCTTTTAGGTATTCGAGTGAACAGATTTATTTACAAATTACCAAAGCAGCGACTTTCCCTGTTATGTAAAAACTCAAAAGCAAATTTGCGTGATTTGCGGCGACAGAATAATCTTTGTGGATACAATGGTTAATACGGAACTGTTATACTGTCACATGGAGTGATCTTAATAAAAACTGTGAATTAGAGATTTACAGAAACAAAGAACCCCGACATGAATCGGGGTAACTTTGTTAAGAAGAAAATTTTAATCGGAAAACTAGCCGATAACTTTTACTTCCTGAGCTTGTGGACCTTTTTGGCCTTGAGTAACGGTGAATTCAACTTTTTGACCTTCTTGAAGTGAACGATATCCGTCACTAACAATAGCCTGGAAATGAACAAATACATCATCTCCGCCTTCGCGAGAAATGAAACCGAAGCCTTTTGAGCTATTGAACCATTTTACGGTTCCAGTTACTTTTTCTGACATCTTAAAGATGCTCCTGAAAAAATGATAAAAATAAATTAATTAAACAGAGCATCTGAAGACTTTTGGTAATTATTAAATCATCAAAATGAAAATTGCTCTTTATGTAAAAAGGAACCCGAACAAACTTCAGAGCTCCTTAGCTCCGCGGGCAAGGCTCGAACTTGCAACCCTGCGGTTAACAGCCGCATGCTCTACCATTGAGCTACCGCGGAATAAATTTGCGGCGTAAAAATAGATTTTGCGCATTCCTTTGTCAAGCCCTATTTTAAAATAAATTTGACCTCCCCTTTTTCATAAAAGATAAAGATATTCCAACTAATGAGAAGAGACTCAACAACCCTAATTTAAGTATAACGCAAATATCTTCCTTTAATTCATTTTACAACATTATTGATACAGAATTTCGATATTTGTATGGGCATACAAATTGCCATAGCTTTTTGTCTATAGAAAGGACAATAAATATGAATTCAGACGATCTTAAGAAAAAAATCCAGAGCGCTTACGAAAACTGGAATAAAAATAATTATCAAAAGACAATCTCAAAATTTCCGGAACGTCTTAAAGAATTTACAACTCAATCTTTCACTCCAGTAAAATCACTTTATACTCCTTTGGATGTAGATCAGGAATTCCATAACGAAAAAGTTGGCTTTCCCGGTCTTTATCCTTTTACCCGCGGTGTGCAGCCAACAATGTTCCGTGGAAAATTTTGGACGATGAGACAATATGCCGGATTCGGAACTGCTAAGGAATCCAACGAGAGATATCGTTATTTGCTAGGACAAGGACAAAGCGGGTTATCCATTGCATTCGATCTTCCAACACAAATTGGATACGATAGCGATGACCAAATGGCGCTTGGTGAAGTTGGAAAAGTCGGCGTTGCAATTGATACTCTTGCCGATATGGAAATTTTGTTTGATCGGATTCCCCTTGATAAAGTATCGACTTCGATGACAATTAATGCACCTGCCGCCGTGTTGCTAGCAATGTATATTGCCGTAGCTGAAAAGCAAGGTGTTGGCAGAGATAAAATCAGCGGTACAATTCAGAATGATATTCTAAAAGAGTACATGGCTCGCGGTACATATATTTTTCCACCAAAATCTTCAATGAGACTGATAACAAATATTTTCGAGTTCTGTGCAAAAGAGGTTCCAAAATGGAATACAATTTCAATTTCCGGTTATCATATTCGCGAGGCTGGATCTACTGCCGCCCAGGAAGTTGGTTTTACACTTGCCGATGGAATTGCTTATGTAGAATCTGCAATTCAAGCAGGACTTAATGTTGATAAATTTGCCGGTCAGCTTTCTTTCTTCTTCAATGCGCACAACGATCTTCTTGAAGAAGTTGCTAAATACCGTGCAGCGCGCCGCCTCTGGGCAAAGATTATGAAAGAGAGATTCAAAGCGAAAAAAGATAAATCTCAGATGCTTCGATTCCACACACAAACTGCAGGTTCAACTCTTACTGCTCAGCAGGTTGATAATAACATTGTCCGAGTTACAGTTCAAACCCTTGCTGCGGTTCTTGGCGGAACTCAAAGTCTCCATACTAATTCTAGAGATGAAGCCCTTTCTCTACCTAACCAAGAATCGGTTAAAATCGCATTACGTACGCAACAAATTGTTGCCTACGAAAGTGGTGTGACAAATACAATTGATCCGCTGGCCGGATCCTATTACGTAGAAGCAATGACAGATCAGATAGAAAAAGAAGCTGCAGAATATATTGCGAAGATAGATGCGATGGGGGGAATGATAAACGCAATCGAAGAAAGTTATCCCCAAACTGAAATTCAGAAATCAGCTTATCAGTTCAATCAGGAACTCGAGAGAAACGAACGGATTGTTGTAGGTGTAAATAAATTTATTGACAAAGAAGAACATCATGGTGAACTGCTGAAGATAAATGAAAAAGTACAGAGTGATCAGATCCAATTTCTAAATCAAATCCGTGCTCAAAGAAATAATGAAGAAGTTAAACAGAAATTAGCCGCTCTTAAAACTGCTGCAGAAGGAGATGCTAACTTAGTGCCGTTTATTCTTGATGCCGTCAGAGTTTATGCAAGTGTCGGGGAAATCTGCAATACAATGCGGAAAGTTTTCGGTGAATACAAAGAGCACGTTGTTATTTAATGAAGAACGAAGAGTGTAGAACGAAGAATTATTCAAGGAGATTAAAATGAAATTAACGCATATAGAACATTTAGGAATTGCTGTAAAAAATTTAGATGAATCAATTAAATATTACGAAGGGATTCTTGGTTTGAAATGTTATGCAGTGGAAGAAGTGAAAGATCAGAAAGTTAAAACCGCATTTTTCATGATCGGACAGACAAAATTAGAATTGCTAGAGTCAACCGATCCTGATGGACCACTCGGGAAATACATTGAAAAGAGAGGCGAAGGAATTCATCACATAGCGTTTGCTGCTAATAATTTGAAAGAAGCTCTCAAAGAAGCTGAATCAAAAGGTATAATGTTGATAGATAAAGAACCCCGAAAAGGAGCCGAAGGTTTGAACATAGCATTTCTACATCCCAAATCAACCAACGGTGTTCTTACCGAATTGTGCGAAAAACCCTTATAACGTAGAACGTAGAGTAAAGAGTGTAGAGTGAAAGTCTTAGAACCAATAGTAGAATATAAAAGTATTCTTTATCAGAAAGCATTTGGATTTTCAATCCGAATAGTGAAATTATTCAAATACCTTTTGCTAAAAGACAAATCTTATGAACCGCTTTATAAACAATTATTAAGATCCGGAACTTCAATAGGTGCTAATATTTCCGAAGCACAAAGCGCTCCATCTAAAAAAGATTTTATAAATAAACTTTCGATCTCTCTAAAAGAATCGCGAGAATCGGAATATTGGATTAGAATTTTTAAAGAAGCAGAAATAATTAATCAACTGGAACATGATTCATTAATTAATGATTGTGATGAATTAGAAAGATTATTAACCAGTAGTATAAAGACTGCAAGAGATAATTAATCACTCTGCACTCTACGTTCTACACTCTACATTCAATTGGAGGTTAGATGGCCATTCAAGAAAAGATTAAAGAATTGATGACAATGCGCGAGAAGGCGCGGCTTGGCGGCGGTGAAAAAAGAATACAGGCGCAGCATCAAAAAGGAAAATTCACAGCGCGTGAACGAATTGATATGCTGCTTGATGAGGGCAGTTTTGAAGAATTCGATATGTTCGTTTCTCATAGAACAGTCGACTTCGGATTGGACAAACAGACTTATCTTTCAGACGGCGTAGTTACGGGATATGGAACAATAGACGGAAGATTAGTCTATGTTTTTTCTCAAGACTTCACTGTATTTGGCGGATCACTTTCCGAAATGTATGCTCAGAAGATTTGCAAGGTGATGGACAAAGCAATGAAAGTCGGCGCGCCTGTTATTGGAATTAACGATAGCGGCGGTGCACGCATTCAGGAAGGTGTAAAAAGTCTGGGCGGTTATGCGGATATATTCCAAAGAAATATTATGGCGTCAGGTGTTATTCCTCAAATCTCAGCTATTTTCGGTCCATGCGCTGGTGGAGCTGTTTACTCCCCGGCACTTACAGATTTTACTATCATGTCTAAAAACACCAGCTACATGTTTGTTACAGGACCAAAAGTTGTAAAAACCGTAACAGGCGAAACTGTGACCGATGAAGAGCTCGGCGGTGCAATGGTTCATGGTTCCAAATCGGGTGTAACACATTTTGTTGCCGATGATGAGACTGAAGGAATTCTTCTTATAAGGAAAATTTTAAGTTATCTGCCGCAGAATAATCTTGAAGATCCTCCGTTGCATCCATGCGATGATCCGATAGACAGATTGGATGATTCCTTAAATGATATCATTCCTGAAAGCGCCAACAAGCCGTATGATGTAAAAGATATTATACACACAATAGCAGATTATAATGAATTTTTAGAAGTTCAAAGCAACTACGCTCCAAACATTATTACGGGCTTCGCACGGTTCAATGGAATCTCATGCGGCATAGTTGCCAACCAGCCCAGTTATCTCGCAGGTGTGCTAGATATAAATGCATCTCGGAAGGCCGCTCGTTTTGTTCGATTCTGTGATGCATTTAATATTCCTATTGTAACTTTAGTTGATGTACCTGGTTTTCTACCTGGGACTGCACAGGAATACGGCGGAATAATTTTGCACGGCGCAAAACTTCTTTTTGCCTATGGTGAAGCTACTGTACCAAAAGTTACTGTAATCTTGCGCAAAGCTTACGGTGGCGCCTATGATGTGATGAGTTCCAAACACCTACGCGGTGATATTAATTATGCATGGCCAATGGCAGAAATTGCTGTAATGGGTCCGCGCGGTGCAATCGAAGTTCTTAATCACAAAGAGATTGCTGAAATAGCGGATCCGGCAGAAAGAACACAATTCATAAATCAGAAAGAAGAAGAGTACAGAAAGAAATTTGCTTCTCCTTATGTAGCGGCAAAGTACGGATATATAGATGATGTGATTGAACCACGCAACACACGATTCAGAATTATAAGAGCATTGCAATCATTAGCAACAAAGAAAGATGTTAATCCTCCAAAGAAACATTCTAACATACCGTTGTAGGAGAGATAATGATACTAACTTTGATAGTACAGGCAACAGCCGCTGCAATTGATTCCGTATCTAAAGCTAAGATCGAGCAGAACGCGGCACGATTCCAGCAAATTGATCCATGGGGAGTTGGAATGACCTTCATTGGCATGGCCGTTGTTTTTTTGTCGCTTCTTCTCTTATATCTTTTGTTTTTCAATATCTCCAAAGGTCTGAATGCAAGAATTAAGAGATCGTTAAGGAGAAGCAGTAAAGATTCTACAGATACAAAAATTTCGGTTGAAGCATCTGCCGAAGTGAACGCTGCAATCGCGACTGCTATTCACTTTTACTTTAGTGAAATGCATGATAATGAAAGTGCAGTACTCACCATAAACAAAGTGGCACGAACATATTCGCCGTGGAGTTCAAAGATCTACGGAATAAAACAATTTTCAAGATAAGGGATTGAATTGATGAAAAAATTCAAACTTACAATCAATGGTAATCAATACGAAGTTGATATTGTTAACATCGAAGATAATATTGCCGAGGTTGAAGTAAACGGAACAAAATATCAGGTTGAAATTGATAAAAAAATTCAACCATCCAAGACGCCAAGATTAGTCAGATCTATTGTATCACCTTCTACAGATGTTGTAAAATCGGTCGCAAAGACAGCTCCACCAAATGAATTGAAAGGTGCCGGAAATGTAAAATCACCTCTGCCAGGTGTTATTCTTAATGTTCATGTTAAAGAAGGTGATATAGTGAAAATCGGAGACAAGTTGTTGACACTTGAAGCTATGAAAATGGAAAATAATGTAAACGCCGATAAGGGCGGAAAAATTATTGCCGTAAAAGTAAAACCAGGCGATAGTGTTCTCGAAGGAGACTTGCTAATTCAGATCGAGGGTTAATCATGGGGAAATTCTTTGAATTCACTGCGCATGGATTTGACCAATTCATGCGTTATACGGCATTTGCTAATTTTACTATCGGACACGTTATAATGATGTCTGTTGCACTTGCCTTTATTTATCTGGCAATTGCTAAAGAGTATGAACCGATGCTTTTGGTTCCAATTGGATTTGGAATTCTTGTAGGGAACATTCCTTTTCTTGAAGGGGCAAATTTACAAATTGGCATTTATGAAAATGGAAGTGTATTAAACTACCTCTACTATGGTGTAACCAAAGGCATTTATCCGCCGATCATATTTCTTGGCATCGGTGCAATGACGGATTTTTCTACACTCTTATCAAATCCTAAATTAGTTTTACTTGGAGCGGCGGCACAGCTTGGTATATTTGGTGCGTACACCATCGCTCTTTTTCTTGGTTATCTTCCGCAGCAAGCCGCTTCAATTGGTATTATTGGTGGGGCTGATGGACCAACAGCAATTTTTCTTGCATCAAAATTGGCACCTGAATTAGTTGGGGCAATAGCTGTATCTGCATATTCTTATATGGCACTCGTTCCGGTTATTCAACCTCCGATTATGAAATTGCTTACAACTGATAAAGAGCGAAGAATAAAAATGAAACCACCAAGACAAGTAAGCAAGCTTGAAAAAATTCTTTTCCCGATAGTCGGTTTATTGCTAACTTGTTTTATAACTCCTTCAGCCCTACCTCTATTAGGAATGTTGTTCTTTGGAAATATTCTAAAAGAGAGCGGTGTTACAAAACGCTTAGCCGATACTGCAAAAGGCTCGTTAATTGATATTGTGACAATATTGATTGGATTGACTGTCGGTGCATCAACGCAGGCAACTACTTTCTTAACATCCCGTTCAATAGGTATTTTTGCACTCGGAGCTGTTTCTTTTATGATTGCTACTTTTGGCGGCGTTGCTTTTGCAAAATTTATGAATTTATTTTTAAGTGAAGAAAATAAAATCAATCCGCTAATTGGTAATGCCGGAGTCTCAGCAGTGCCCGATAGTGCGCGCGTTTCTCAGGTTGTGGGATTGCAGTATGATCCAAAGAACCATCTGTTAATGCACGCAATGGCACCAAATGTTGCTGGTGTCATCGGCTCTGCTGTGGCTGCAGGTATACTTCTCTCTTTCTTTATGGGATAATTATAAACTAACCGTTCTAAATTTAAAAGACGTTTCTCTTGAACGTCTTTTTTTTGATTATTTGTCTCCATTGATGGCCTAATCATTTTTTTTATATTGATACAGTTTCTATCTTTGCAATCACAAATTTATGGTACTCATGGAAATTCATTTTTTGTTTTGGCTGATCTTTGCTGTGTTATTTGTAGCAGTATTCATTCTTGATCTGGTTTACACAAGCCATCATCAGGGTAAGGTAAATATAAAAGCGGCTTTAATGTGGAGTGTAATTTGGATTGCAGCCGGGTTTAGTTTTGCCATTTTAATTTTCTTTTTCTTTCCGGATGGTCACACAAAAAGTTTTGAATACATAGCAAGTTATCTGGTCGAAAAATCTCTTTCTGTTGATAATCTATTCATCTTTTTGATGATTTTCAGCACAATGGGAATTCCTGAAAAACATCAGCCGAGAATATTAAAGTGGGGAATTATAGGCGCGGTAGTTTTAAGAATTGTTTTTATTCTCGCCGGTGTAGAACTTATCAAATCATTCAGCTTCATGATTTACGTCTTCGGCGCTGTTCTGGTTTACACATCAGTAAAAATGGTCCTCTCAAAAGATGAAGAGATTCACCCTGATGAAAACTTCTTTGTCAAAATAACTAAAAGGTTCTTCCCCGTTAAGACGGATGTAAACTCAGATCATTTCTTTGTAAAACATAACAATAAACGTTACGCGACAATTGCATTCATTACGCTTGTCTTAATTGAATCAACAGACTTGATTTTTGCGGTTGATTCGATACCGGCGGTATTGGCTATTACGCACGATCCTTTCATCGCAATCACTTCAAACCTGTTTGCAATACTCGGTCTCCGTTCTTTATTTTTTGCACTATCCGGTATTCTGGGATTGTTCCGTTATCTGAAATTTGGAATCTCTTTTATACTCCTATTTGTAGGAGTAAAGATGCTTCTTTCGTATGTAATTCATATTCCGGTTCAGATTTCTTTGCTTATAATTATTGCAACCTTAGGCATTTCTATTTTTGCTTCTGTTGTTATAAAAGAAAATGACGAGAAAAGAAAGAAGTAATTTATTGGTGGTAAGTTTTAGAATATGAAGGAGGTCGTCTCAAAAGGTTTAAAGTCATTTCGAGCGAAGTCGAGAAATGGGGTTACTTACTCTAATCACACTTCTCCGAAGGAGTCCTACGGACGACTCCGCTCAGTGTGACGTGAAAAATACTTTTGAGATAGCCTCTTTTTTATAAAATGTGTCAAGCAGTTGCCGATAATCTTTTATTTTCCGAAGCATCCACCCAGCTCGCCAATACTATATCACCGCTTACATTTACAACTGTTCTGGACATATCGAGGACCCTGTCAACTCCCAGAATTATTCCAATTCCCTCTGCAGGAATTCCAATAGTTTGAAGCACCATCACTACAAGAGGTAAAGAACCTCCCGGAACACCTGCAGTCCCGACTCCCGCGAGAATTGAAAGAAACACAACAATCAGTTGTTGAGATAGCGATAGATCGATTCCGTAGAACTGAGCCAGAAATAAAACTGTAATTCCTTCATACAAGGCTGTTCCGTTTTGATTTGCCGTAGCACCGATTGTCAGAACAAAATTGGTTATATTCTTATCTAGTTTCAAATTATCTGTCGAGACACGGATAGAAGTTGGCAATGTGGCGTTGGATGAACTTGTGGAAAACGCTGTTATGATTACTTCGCTTATCCCTTTGAAAAATTCTTTAGGACTTCTCTTGATAACATATTTTATGATGACACCGTAAGTAAAAAAGAAATGAAGCGTAAGTGCGAACAAAACCACAAGAACATATTTCAGAAGGATTCCAATCATCTGAAGGCCTAACTGAGAAGCTGTTGAAAACACAAGAGCCGCAACGCCATAAGGAGCAAAACGCATAGCAAAATCGATAATTTTCATAACCACTTCATAAACTCCCTGAAGTGTTTTTGTAAGTCCTTCGGTTTTTTCACGGTCGCTAACTGCTAAGGCAATACCAAAGATCAAAGCGAAGAACATTATCGCAAGCAATCCCCCGCCGCGGTAATTGGGATCGAGATAATTTACTATTTCAGCAAAAGGATTTCTCGGAATTAGGTCAACAACAATCTGCAGAAAAGTTTTCGATTCCTTTGCAGTACTTATTATATTGGTAACCGCCTGATTATTGGTTATAACCTGAGTTAATGCGGCTCTTTTATCATCGGATATTCCGCTTCCCGGTTGAACAATATTTACTATGGACATCCCTATTAACACCGAGATTGCCGTAATAACAACAGTAAACATCAGCACTTTTCCCCCAACTCTGCCAATCTTCTTTAAGTCTCTAAAATCCGCTACTCCCAGGACTATCGCAGAAAAGATCAGCGGGATTATGATCATGAAGATCAGCCTAAGAAATAGCTGACCGATAGGATAAGCAATGTTGGCAACTAACCATTGAATATCTTTATTTCCATTAAGAAAGATGTTCGACAGAAGTCCAAACAATACCCCTACAAATAGACCAATAAATATTTTTGTATGGAGAGGAAATGATTTCTTTTTCATATAAGCTCTTCGTTCGTAAAGAAATGACAATTATCTTACATTCAAATTAAGGAAATTAGTTCACGTCTTAAAAAAATTATATTACGGTTTTTTTTGAATTATTTGTAAGGCGTTAAAAAAATTCCTTTCTCTTCAAGTGAAGGTTGAATATCTTTTAGTGTAATAATTAGAGGGTTTGTGTGAAAAAATTCTTTTCAATTCTTTTTGTCTGCCTGCTCTCTGTCAATTTAATGTTTGGTCAAGATGCAACGGAACTTTGTTCTCAAGGAAAAATAAACGCATTCCAGCGCTTAAATAAGAATAATATGGTGATGTATCCGGGGGACAGCAATATAGATGTAACTTATTACAAACTGGATTTGAAATTATTCCATGCATCCAAGTCGCTTACCGGTGTTGTTACTGTTAAAGCAAAATCTGTCGTGAATAATTTAAGTACTTTTTATCTTGACCTGATCAGCAATATGAGTGTTACTAGCGTTAAAATGAACGGGACATCAATTGCCTTTAGTCGTTCCGGAGATTTTTTACGATTTGCACTCAACAATTCACTCAGTCTCAACGAGAAATTTGAATTAGAAATAGCATATAATGGTCAACCGGCTTCCTCAGGTTTTGGAAGTTTTGTTTATACTAACAGAGGCAGCGATAAAATCATTTGGTCTCTCAGCGAACCGTACGGATCTAAAGACTGGTGGCCATGTAAAGATACGCCTGCAGATAAGGCAGATTCATCCGATGTGTGGATTACAGCCGAAAATTATTTTGTATCCGTATCCAACGGCCTTCTTACAGATGTTATAACTAACGGCGATGGTACAAAAACATATAAGTGGAAGAACAGATATCCTATTGCTACTTACTTAATTTCCATTGCCATGACTAACTATCATCTTTTTCAGGATCAGTTTGAATACGCACCGGGAAAATTTCTGCCAATTACTAATTATTCCTATCCTGAAAAATTTACACCTGCAAGACAAACTCAAATGGAAACAACTAAAGATATGCTTAAAGTTTTTTCCGAAAAATTTGGCGAGTACCCATTTCTGAAAGAAAAGTACGGACACGCGGAATTTTCCTGGGGTGGCGGAATGGAACATCAGACAGTTACTTCTTTAGTCAATTTCAATGAAGATCTTGTAGCTCATGAATTGGCTCATCAATGGTTTGGTGATAAAGTAACATGTAAAGACTGGCAAAACATCTGGCTCAATGAAGGTTTTGCAACATATTCCGAGAGCATTTACTTTGAAGCCAAGTATGGCAAGCAAATTTTTATGAATGATGTAGCCGTTAATATGAACAGCGCTAAGAGTGCTGTTGGAAGTATATATGTCCAGAACATCAGCAGTATTGGAGAAATATTTAACTCAAGACGTTCATATGCGAAGGGATCAATTGTCCTTCATATGTTAAGAGGAATTGTTGGCGACACAAAATTTTTCCAGATATTAAAAGAATATCTTCTCGAACCGGGACTTAGCTATAACGTTGCAACAACAGAAGATTTCAGGCGAATTGCTGAAAGAGTTAGCGGTATAGATCTAAAATATTTTTTTGACGAATGGATCTATGGAGAAAACTTTCCCACTTATACTGTAGAGTGGGGTTATAGTCCCGATGTGAATAATACGTACAAAGTAAATCTGAGACTTACTCAGTCTCCAAATTCAAATCCTGATTTTTTTACAATGCCTATACAACTTTTAATTACAACTTCGAAAGGTGTAACCACCCGAACAATTATCAATAATATGCTGGTGCAGACATTTCAAATACCGGTTGATGGAGTACCTTCGGGAATTCAGATTGATCCAGAGAACTGGATACTAAAAACAATTACCGGAACAATTTACTTAGGAAAGTACGATCTATTACCGACTGCGTTCTCACTCAATCAGAATTATCCTAATCCCTTTAATCCTGGTACTTTGATCCGATACAATTTAGCAACCGATGGACATGTTTCATTAAAAGTATATGATGAACTTGGGAAGTTTATTGTTACGCTTGTAGACGGAATAAAATCAAAGGGATTGTATGAAATTAAATTCGATGCTCTGAAACTTAATTTATCGAGCGGGACATATTTTTATACATTGCTGACAGATGATTATACGGACACAAAAAAAATGGTTTACCTAAAATAGTATCTGAATCTTTTTCCATAATATTTCATTAAATTATTAAACAAACAAGGGAGTTAAAATGAAAAAGAATATTGGTCACACAGATAAAGTCGTTCGTATTATTGCCGGTTTAGTAATAATCGCACTAGGAATTCTCTATCAGAGCTGGTGGGGCTTAGTCGGTATCCTTCCACTAGTTACGTCTTCCATTGGTGTATGCCCTGCATATCTTCCTTTTGGAATCTCAACGTGTAAAACGAAAACTGAAACAAAATAATTTTTTTGGAAGGGGCACAAAACCGGTGCCCCTTCCATAAATTCCTGCTATCAATTCATAGTTTCAATTTCCTGAATTAATTCAAATTCCCATCATTCTTCTTTGGTCTTTAATTTCACTTTTTTATATTGTGAAAGACAAATCAAGAAATGAATAGTTGACTGAACAGAAATTTAGTATTATAAGCGAATACGGAAACGTCATCGAGATAAATCAGCAAATAAGAAAATATTTGTCTGATAATAATCTGAAAGAGCATCTTTGCAATGCCGTTGAAATTTGCCTCACTGAAGCACTGAACAACGTGATAAAACATTCTTATGGCGGTGACACCTCTAAGTGGATCGATATCAATATTAAACAGGATCTAAAATTTCTGGAAATAGAGATTATTGATACCGGCTCACCTCGGAAGAATCTGGAGATTAAAGAACTCGATTTTGATCCCTCTGATATTGAAAATTTGCCGGAAGGAGGAATGGGACTTTTTATCATAAAACAGCTTATGGATGATTTGAGTTATTACTCTGAGGAAGGTAAAAATTATTTCATATTGAAGAAGTGGCTGATTTAAACCCTATCCTCAAATTAAAAGTCTAATTCACGAAACTCACAAGCAAAATCATTGTACAAATTCATACTCATTATTTATTCTTTCTTTTAGTTAAATTTATTACAAATAAAAATTGGCAAACCATTGCGAAATTTTATCACAATTTTTCTTTTCGTATCAATATCTATATTTGCACAGGATTCAACCCGAAGTGAAGCTTTCAAAGATAATTTTCCGCGCAAATACCCACTCATTAAAGCAAAATATCCCTCTTATTCCCTCATTGCCGGATATGTTCTGGTAACAGAGGCAAACCGGAACGATCCTTACGCCGAGCATGAGTTAGGACTTCGTTACTTGCTGGCAAGCGGGTTTCCGGCAGATACGGCAAAAGCAATTTATTGGATTAGAAAAGCGGTTGACCAGAACCTGCCGGCGGCGCGGTTTAACTACGGATTAATGCTCTATAATGGTATTGGCGTTCCATGGAATCCGTTTGAAGCATTCCAGAATTTTAAAGTTGCTGCCAATGCCGGTTTACCCGATGCACAATTTGCAGTTGGATTATCATACACAGATAATCTGTTAATCAACAGAGATTTGAATAAGGCATACCGCTACTTCAAACTATCCGCAGCGGGTAAATATGAGCCAGCCAAAGAAGCGTTAAAACAATTATTAAATAGCGGTTTTTCTCCATCGCTCGATTCTCTTTCTAACAGAGAGATTCAGAGAGCGCTTAAAGAGGGAGAAGAAACAACACAATTAATGAACCCGAATTGGGATCTGGATTTTTATGATTTCGATAAAAAGGATAAAAAAGAGGAACTGATAAATGAAGTTCTCAAGAAAAAGCCCGATGATTTGAAAAATTTTCTTGGACTGGATAATCTTACAAAAGAAACTTTGCCGAAAGATACGAGTACACTTGGAATGCTGAAGTTTGCCGCAGAGAGCGGGAGTCCCGAGGCTTTGCTGATTATCGGCCGCGGATATGAGAATGGAATTATTTTCAAGAAAAATTTAGTCCAGTCAGTGGTTAACTATTTGCGTGCATACCGTTTGGGTTCACTCAAAGCCGGAGAATATCTTTTCGGTATGATTCAATCAAAAGAACTTTTCATCAAACTCAAAGAAAAAATTACCAGCGGTGATGCTAATGCCATGTATGCCTGGGCCGGAATTGCTGCACTAGGATTCGACAACCAGATTTCAGACCAGCAAGCACTCGATTTTCTTAAAAACGCCGTTGAGAAAGAACATATTCCATCAATAATTGAAATGGGCTTGCTCTACTCAACCGGAACAATCGTGCAGAAGAACAAACAAAAATCCATTGAATATTGGAGAATGGCAAAAGAACTGGGAAGTAAAGAAGCCTCTGTCCGCATTGCATTCAGCGAGATGGTAGATTCAACTTCACAAAATGTTTCCGATAATATAGTTATACTGGAAAAAACCGCGGATGAAGGATCGGTTCTTGCTCAGACAGCTCTTGGTTTTTGTTATGAAAAAGGTTTAGGAGTGAAGGAAAGTAAAGGAATTGCAATTCGTTTTTATCGCCAGGCTTCGCAGAGGGGAAATGAGACTGCTTTCAACTCTCTCAAGCGGATGTATAATGAACTAAGACCCGATGATGATGAGTTTAAAATCTATGATGCGAATTAATCTGCTTTCAGGATTACGAATGTGAGGTCATCATTCTGATATGCTGCACCTCTAAACGCAACAATTGCATTTAGCAGTATATTTTTTATTTCTTCAGCGGATTTATCCGCATTGTTCATTATGATGCGCTTGATATTTTCTTCGCCGAACAGCTGAAAGTACTGGTTCATTGCCTCTGAAATTCCATCTGTGAAGAAGAATATAATATCCTTGCTAGCTGGCTGAATTGTAACTTCTTCCAAAGTTTTTTCGAATATACCCTTATCATTCAGACCAATTCCGAGACCCTGAGGACAGACAATTTCAATTTCTTTAGTGCTGTTTCTAAACCAGTAGGTCGGCATATGTCCCGCGCGGCAGATTTTTAAGGAGCCATCTATTTCCACAGAAGCCATCGAGAGAGTTAAAAAATATTCTCTTCTAAGATTCTTGGAAAAATATTTTTTAAGATTGATTGTAATTTCCCTTACTCCACTCAAACTTTCAAGCAGCATATGAATGATAGATTGAACACGAACCATATATAGTGCTGCTGCCATTCCTTTGCCGGAAATATCCCCAACCACGATGTAAGATCGTTCAGGCGATTCAATGATATCAAAATAATCACCGCCTACTTCACGTGCTGGCTCGTAGTATGAGACAACCTCATAATTAAAAACCTTCGGTGAATGTCTGGGTATCAGATCGAATTGAATTTTACGCGCAACATCTAATTCGCCCCGGGCCGAAAGTTTATCCGCCAGTTCGAATGCAAGAAGAAGATTGAGTATGATGAATGCAAGTAATGCATATCCATGATTGACACTGGTGTAGCCAACAACAAAAAACAGGAGCGACACTAAGTAAAATGCCCTTCTGGCTGCACTGAGTTTTAGAATGAAGGCATTGAATAAACTTCTTACAAAAACAAAACCTCTGGAAAATTTGCTTTTAGAAGGATCCGGCTTAGGAATTTCTTTTGCAAAAAATTCATAAACCTCTCCGGCCTCTCTTTTGATTAGCCGTTCAATCTCCTGATAGCTCAAATCGCTGGTATAGAGATCGAATAACCTTTTTATCGGATTCGTATTAGACACTATTTTCTACATTTTTCTAAATTGTTAGACGGCTAATCTGCAATTTTGTTTGATTTTCTAAAGCATTTTCAAGCTCAATCTAAAAATAGGCTATTCCGGCCAAAGTCCAATCTCAGCGGGAATATTATGTTCTTTGAAAATCAAGAATCAATTGACTATTTTTGACCCACGTTATCCTATTATTTATTTTACTGAGAGAAAGAACTAATATGGTTTGGAAAATAACCCTTTTCATCCTGATGTGTTTTGTGATTATAACTGGAATTTCATTCCCGATTGTTCTTAATCCAATTTTGTGGACTCAATTTCCTATAATTCCCGGTCTTGAGGAGAAAGCTAAAATAATTTTCTTCCATGTTCCAACCGCATGGCTGTCTGTTGTGGCCTTTCTGATGGCAATGATTTACGGTGTAAAATATTTGCGTAATAAAAATTTAGATGATGATTCCAGATCATCCGCAGCTCTTCAGCTTGGAATGATGTTTTCTATACTGGCAACGGTAACAGGTTCAATCTGGGCTAAATTTAACTGGGGCTCTTTCTGGAATTGGGATCCGCGCGAGACCAGCATATTTATTCTCCTGTTAATTTACGGCTCACTGTTTGCGCTTCGTTCAGCTATTGATAACGAAGATAAACGCGCCCGTCTTTCTGCTGTATATTCTATTATTGCCTTCTTGACGGTTCCATTTTTTATCTTCATAATGCCCAGGATAATGATGGGATTGCACCCAGGTTCTCTGGAAATTGATCCTGTTACAAATAAAGTTGTCCAGGGAACAAATCCAGTTGTTGATTTTAAGATGAACGGGAGTATGCGGCTAGTATTTTTTACATCGCTTTTTGCATTCACAATACTTTATTATTGGATGTGGAATCTCCGGTCAAGGGCGATCATCATTCATGAAAATCTTTCAAAAAAATTAAACTGAGGTAGAAGTTGGAAAACGGATTTCTAGGGTTCCTCGAGAAAAACTCGATATACATTGTTCTATTTATTGTATTAGTGGTGTGGGCCGGAATTTTTATATTCCTTCTTAATACCGATAAACGTCTTAAAGCAATCGAAAAAGAATTAAAGGAGAAATAAATCAGTGAAAAATAAATATCTATTCGGCGGTGGTATTATAGTTGTATTTCTTGGTGTGATGATTTATCTCTTCACACAAACAAATGTTTCTTACGAACAAAATTTTACCAAAGTAATGGAATCCGGCAAGACAATTAAAGCCACCGGCACATGGGTAAAAGAAAAAAATTACGAGATCGATAAAAACAATAATATATTCACCTTCTATATGAAAGATACGGAAGGAAATGTGATGAAGGTTTTATATCACGGTACAATTCCTAATAACTTCGAATCATCAACCAGTGTAGTTGTAACTGGAAAATATTCTCAGGGTAATTTTCACGCAACCGATATTCTCACCAAGTGCCCGTCAAAATATCAGGATCAACCGGGTCAAAAGGCTAACTCATAAGGTTAGCAGTTAGGAGATTTTATGATTGGTAATATTTTACTCACTCTGGCATTACTTGCCGGTGTGTTTACAGTTATTATGTATTATCTGACCTTCAAGGGTTATGAAAATACGTTAAAGCTGGCACGTATTGGGTATCACACTACTGCTATTATGATAATTGCTTCTTCGGCACTTCTTCTCCATGCGATTCTTACTCATCAGTATCAGTATAAATATGTTTACAACTATAGCGGAGGCGACCTTTCCACAGGATTATTGATGTCAACTTTCTATGCAGGTCAAGAGGGAAGTTTTCTGCTCTGGACATTTTTCACCGCAATCATTGGATTAATCCTTCTCGAGTATACATCCAAGCGGGGCGATCTTGAACAACGTGTAATGATGATTTTTACGCTTTCACTTACCGGCTTGCTCGTTATGATCAGCCCTCTTCTGAAATCCCCGTTTAATTACATCTGGATGGAAAGTGATTTTATTGAGATGAAGAATATTAATCCGGCATTCCTTTCTCTTTCAGCAATACAGAGTTTTATATTCAGCGATCCTCAATCCAATAAACAATTTATCCAGATGGGTAAAGAACTCTATGCCTCGCTGGTGTCAAGCAATATAGCGGTCAATGATTTTATAATTCAGGGGAAAGGATTAAATCCGCTGCTTCAAAATTTCTGGATGCAGATACATCCGCCGATTCTTTTTGTCGGATTCTCGATGTCTGCAGTTCCGTTTGCATTTGCAATGGCTGCAATTATGAAGAATGAATATGTCGATTGGGTCAAGCAAGCTTTGCCATGGGTTCTTACAGGAACGTGTATTCTCGGTTTAGCGATCATGCTTGGCGGATATTGGGCGTACAGCATTCTTGGCTGGGGCGGTTACTGGGGCTGGGATCCGGTTGAAAATTCTTCTCTTGTTCCTTGGATTGTCGGTGTCGCATCAATTCATACACTGCTTGTACAAAAGAAAGCACAAGAAAAGGGCGGTATCGGAAGATTCGTTAAGATGAACCTAATCTTAAGTATAATGACTTACATAATGGTTCTTTACAGTACATTCCTGACACGCAGTGGAATACTTGGCGATGCATCTGTACATTCCTTCGGTGAACCGGGCATGATGGTTTATTGGTTCTTAGTGATTCTCCTTTCTGCCTTCACAATCATTGGAATTGGTGGAGTTGTATACCGTTGGAAGTATCTTACTAAGAATTTCACATTCGAAGAGAATGTTCTATCGCGCGAGTTGGCATTGTTTACCGGTTCTGTTGCTTTGATAGCATCTGCAATTATTATTCTTGTAGGAACTTCGGCACCAATTTTTGGCACAACGGTTCAGACAAGTTTTTATAATGAATTAAATCTTCCCATCGCAATAATAATTGGTTTGCTGAACGGCTTGAGTGTACTGTTAAAATGGAAATTCACAGAAGGAAAAGATATCTGGAAACAGTCACGCTTTTCGGTGATTTCAACTTTGATTTTTACTATGCTCGTTGTAGTTGTAGGCGGAGTTCATAATTTACTGCATATCATACTAACACTTTCCTCGTCATTTGCACTTTTTGTGAATGGAGAAGTAGCCTATAAAATATTCCGCGGCAGAAAATCATTTGTCGGACCATATATTGCCCACATAGGAATCTCCATTTTCTTGATTGGAGTTATTGCTACAGGCGGTCAATCGCAGCAAAAACAGATTGATCTTGTAAAAGGCGAAACGGTTAGTCTTTTCGGGCACGATGTTACCTTTAAAGGTATTGAGGCTTTCGAGAACGGTAAGAAATACAAAATGAATATTGAGGTTAAAAAGGGTAATAGTGTAAATAATATAGCACCGGTCATGTTTATAGCTGATTTTAATAATAGCCTTATGCGTGAGCCGGATATTTTAGTAGGCTTTACAAAAGATTTTTATGTTGAGCCGGTGAGTTACTCCGAAGGAACTGAAGATCAGAACGCAAAAACAATTTCAATCTCGAAGGGTGAATCGACTAATTACAACGGTGTTGAAATTACTTTCAATCAATTCGATTTTCCTACAGAAGTACGCGAAGCAATGATGGCAGGAAAGGATTTTCAAATAGGAGCGAAACTTTCTGTCAAATTCAATTACAAGACAATTGAAGTCGAGCCGAAAATGAAAAGTGTTGCCGGCACGCAAGAACATATACCGGTTGATTTGAAAGATGCAAATCTCAGAATTAAGCTTTTAAGTATGGATGCGTCGGGTAAAGTCAATCTTGAATTATCGAAAATATCCGATGCAAACAGTTCTTTGGAAAAACCGAAAGAAGTTTTAACTGTTGAGGCAAGCATTAAACCATTTATCAGTTTAGTTTGGCTTGGCGTAATTGTCGTTGTAGCGGGATTTCTGATTTCGGCTTACAGAAGATCGAAAGAATCGCTTTTATAGTAATTAGCTTAAAGCTTTTAGCTTTTAGAATGAGTCGTCCTAAAAAAGGTTGACTGTTATTTAATGCATATCTCTTCTACGGAGAGAGGTTTTTTTTATTCGGTCCCATTTATTTTATATGTAGAAATTTCTGCCACTGCGGATAAGTCTGACACTTCCGGTTTTTCATTTTCGGATCGGTTATCCCCACAAAAAAACGCGGGGCAGATTTGACAATACTTATCTGCCGAAGGAGTGATTATAACTACATAGTCGTCAGTTCGAGCGTAGTCGAGAACGTTGTGATTTGCCTTTCCCTCCAAATTTATAAATAACTTAAGTTGACCGCCATGTATTCAAAAACAGTTAATAATTCTATCTTTTGTTTTATTAGCACCTCGATTAATCGAGGTGTTAATAGAAAAGTCAATTTATTTTTCAACCGTTTTAACGGTTCATTAAGTCAAGCGGTCAACTTGAGTAATAATAGATCCCGCAACGCGGGACAAATGTTTCCCCCGCAAAGAGCGGGGCAGGTTTGACAATATTAAAACCAACTTGGTTGCGGCTCTAGTGTTGTGATTTGCTTTCAAATGTTTCTTTGACAATATTAAAACCAACAATAGAAATTATCGTCTATCACTTCATCGAGTTGTGATTTGCTTTCAAATGTTTCTTTGACAATATTAAAACCAACGGGGCTACGAATCTTCGTGCGCAATACACGTTGTGATTTGCTTTCAAATGTTTCTTTGACAATATTAAAACCAACAACAGAAGATATGGGCGTGAAGTTGTAGGGTTGTGATTTGCTTTCAAATGTTTCTTTGACAATATTAAAACCAACTGTATTGATCAAAGGCTAATAAGGGAGAAAGTTGTGATTTGCTTTCAAATGTTTCTTTGACAATATTAAAACCAACAACCTGATACTAAAGCCGCCTAGTTGAGAAGTTGTGATTTGCTTTCAAATGTTTCTTTGACAATATTAAAACCAACCTTATGCCAATAATGGTGGTGCTCCATTTAGTTGTGATTTGCTTTCAAATGTTTCTTTGACAATATTAAAACCAACTGCCAAGATAATTGAAATCGCCCCGCAACAGTTGTGATTTGCTTTCAAATGTTTCTTTGACAATATTAAAACCAACATTTAAATTATGCTGGTATTACCGGCGGTAGTTGTGATTTGCTTTCAAATGTTTCTTTGACAATATTAAAACCAACGATACGATTGTCGATGCACCAACAGCTGTGTTGTGATTTGCTTTCAAATGTTTCTTTGACAATATTAAAACCAACTAACAACAACAAACTACTTATGATCTCTTGTTGTGATTTGCTTTCAAATGTTTCTTTGACAATATTAAAACCAACATTGGTTGCCCCGACTCCAACTACCCGTAGTTGTGATTTGCTTTCAAATGTTTCTTTGACAATATTAAAACCAACGTACTCCATATGATAACTGTCCTACTCCTAGTTGTGATTTGCTTTCAAATGTTTCTTTGACAATATTAAAACCAACGTGGAGTTGGTGCAACTGTGCCGGTTCCGAGTTGTGATTTGCTTTCAAATGTTTCTTTGACAATATTAAAACCAACCTGCTGTTGCTGCTTTATTATCAACTAATAGTTGTGATTTGCTTTCAAATGTTTCTTTGACAATATTAAAACCAACGGCGGTGGGATGACATTAGGAGATACTCAGTTGTGATTTGCTTTCAAATGTTTCTTTGACAATATTAAAACCAACCAGACATCTTGCACCTCCTTATAATTGTTGTTGTGATTTGCTTTCAAATGTTTCTTTGACAATATTAAAACCAACCGGACTGTGTGTACAACGCCGCAATCACAGTTGTGATTTGCTTTCAAATGTTTCTTTGACAATATTAAAACCAACCCCCACTTATCCACATTTTTCGTGCCAGTTGTTGTGATTTGCTTTCAAATGTTTCTTTGACAATATTAAAACCAACAATTTGGTTACGTTTCCATGTCTTTTATTGGTTGTGATTTGCTTTCAAATGTTTCTTTGACAATATTAAAACCAACCTTGTGGCGAAGAAAGCAATTGCCGCAGAGTTGTGATTTGCTTTCAAATGTTTCTTTGACAATATTAAAACCAACGTACCCCCTAATAGGTCATTGAAATTAAACAACTTACGTTGGTTTTAGGATTGGAAAAATGAACTCACCCTGAATCCCTCTCTTAAAAAGAGAGGGACTTTTAAAAGAGTTCTAACTGATGCGGCTCTATAAAGCCGTCCTCCTCCTTTCTACCATAGAAAATCTCCATCATTCCAAACTGCTTATCGGTTATGGAAAGAATTCCAACATGCCCCTTTTCAGGCAGTATCTCCTTAATCCTTTTTACATGCACGTTTTTGTTCTCACGGCTGCTGCAATGCCGTACATAGATAGAAAACTGAAACATCGAAAAGCCGTCCCTTAACAGTTCCTTGCGGAAACGTGTATAAGCTTTCTTCTCCTTCGGTGTTTCCGTAGGAAGGTCGAACAATACTAATATCCACATTATTCTATACTCGTTAAATCTCATCTGCGTATTATAAACCGTTGAAACGGTTCGCACTCTTGTTTTATTTACTTTAGTTCACCGGAATAAATTCCAGTGTTAATAAGGTATTATAGTTAACACCTCGATTTATCGAGCAGGATAAAAGTATCTTGCGACAATCATTAACACCTCGATTTATCGAGGTGATTTGAACAAAACGCTTTAGAATCTTTAACTGTTTTAACAGTTAATCTAATTCCGCTAGATACTTCATTCCATAAGCGTTGATAAAAGACTCATACTCTTCACTGAAACTTTTTTTCCTATGATGCTCGTCCTGTCCATCAATATATTTCAATACTTTTTCTAGAGCCGATTCCGAGACGGATAAAGCTGCATAACCTCTTCCCCAATTGAACTTGGTCATACAGAGTCTGTTTTGATTAATCCAATGTGATGAGCTACCTTTCAATAAGTGCATCAACTCTTCAATTGATATATGTGTTGGTAAGTCGATTAATGCATGGATATGTTCGCTATTGACGTGGTTCTTTTTCATGTAAATATTTTTTGCAACACAATACTCGAATAAATAATTCGAGACTTTCTTTTGAATTTCTTTATCTGCTAAGGAATGTTCCCTATCCAACGTCGCCCATATTAGATGAAGCCAACATTTTGAATAAGAATGCAGTGACATAACTACCTCCTTATTAACGGATAAATCCGTTTGATCTTTATTGTTACTTCTTCACCCCGATGAATCGGGGTGTTAGATAAATTTCCAGGTAACACCTCTATTTATCGAGATGTATTTACAATCACCCAACACTTTTCTAACTGTTTCAACAGTTTTTTGCGCTATCACTATAGCAACTCCGGGTATAAAATCTTTCTTGCATCCCCTTCAAAACATTTTGATAATGATGCGGTTGTTGTTTGTACCCCTACCATAAGCGGACTCTTTTCACCTTCGATAAAAACATCAACTACAGGAATTGAAAGAAGCTGCTTCTTAATAGACGTTGTCAGTTCGTAAAAATCTTCACCGTTGCCAACTATTTCTAAAACTATCTTGTCCACATAAGGTCTGTACGGTTCCATTATATCATCCGCAAGACAATATGCGTTATATTTATTTGAATGATGAATTCCTAATGTTGGTAAAAGTCCCGACCCTACTAATCCCCGTGCAACAATAGCTCTAAGTATAGCATAACCATAATTGAGAAGATTATTCGGCGGTTCTCCAAAACGGTCTCTTGTAAAATCCGGTATCATAGGGAAGAAATTTTTCCAATAATATGCCGCCGCTCTTCCTTCGTAATTATCCGGATCTCCGCTTCGTACTTTTTTCGACCATGTATTCATATTAGTTACTGAAATACTTCTATGCCGAATAAGCGCCGCTTGATTACGAATTTTCATAGAGATTGTCTGCTGCCATAACTGTTTCTTAAGCGGTTCACTTGCTTCTATTTGCGACTTAAATTTTTCGCTCTGTAATTGATTGGATGATAACGGCATAAATAAACCGTTCGGCATGTGAGAACTATCGCATGTAACTATCGCAGCATTATTATCTAATAGGGAAGAGAGTAACCCATGTGTTATTGTTATCTGCGGGTTATCAAGGATTGCAATCCCGATATCTTCTATGGGTATTGTGTTAAAAATTTCTCTTGTAATATCTTTTCTTCCCGCCACGGCGGGTAAATCTTCCTTTTTCTCTTCATTGCTTCCTGCCACGGCGGGTAATCTTTCCTTCCTTTCTTCTTTATCATGCTCGTGCTCATAATCTTGCTCTTGATCCTTCAGCTTCACTACAAGCTGTTCATTCTTCTTACTAAGGTAAGCCGGATTGCTAAAGTATAATGTCCGTTTTATCATAATTGTTTCTCATTTTGTCGGTTTTATGTTGACAAGACAATAATTAATATTTGAAAACAATTTCGCCATCAAGTGTTACCTCGAAATCTTTTTTCTCAATTAAAAAGTCGAAGTTGATTGGGGCTAATAATAATCTTGGCCAAGGATTATCATAATTAAGTTCTGAAAAACCATTTTTCCCTTTTTGTCCATATTGTTCTTGTGGAAATGCTATTGTTAAATCTTTATTCGCTCTTGCTTCGAGATGTTGTTGAAACTGAATTGTTCCCGTCTTAGCATCGAACAGATTTTTTACATAGTAGAGCCGTTTTAATAATTCTATTTTAGAAAGCTCCTTCGGTTCATCTTTATTACCATCTTTATAAAAAATAACTTTTAGTCCGGGTTTTAAAATTGTAAAAAGCTTGTACTCTCTATGTCCGGCAACAAATGAATTTTCAAAGAAATCTGTCTCTTTGCTAATATCAATATCTCTTTTTATTTGAGTGGCATCAAATAAATTTAATGGTCTGAATTTTCTTCTGCCGTCTTCTGTTTGATAAAGTGCATAAAGAAAACTTGTTGCATTAGCCGCATAATAATCTTGTTTATATTCATACTTAGACAAATATGTTTGCTTCTTTATTTTCAGAGGTTCTTTTTCACGAACAAAAATTCTTATGTGGCGGATTTTATTTACTTTTTCCCTTTCTTTGTTTAGCATCCATATACCATCTGCGATTGCTTCTTTCAGTGTTCTATTACCAACTTGATTTTCGATTATCTTGTAAACATGAGGATCAACAATGCAGTCTTTTATTTCATCTAAGGACTTGAACCCGGGACTTGCCGCATCTTTTTTATAAGTTAATGGTTCACGGACGGCAAAGGAAAGTTCCTCCTCAAGTATGAATTTACCATCTTCGCCAATCTTGGGATTTCCATTTTCATCTCGGACATGTTTATTAATAGCTCCCAAAAAAGTATCCTTATGAAGTTCGCCGCGTATACTATCGCCAGTAATAATTATAAACTTCTTTTTTCCGTTTTCATCTAATAAAATTTGTTCCGATTCATCCCTTAAATACACCATCCTTCCTCTTTTTCTTAAAATTTTCTTTGCCGGAACCAACGCTTTGTCTTTTGCTATGTTGTTTATTAAAATATTGTTGTCAATTTCCTTGAGGTGTTCTACTTGAAAATGTAAATAAGGTCTTTCGTGGTATTGTTTTTCTCCTTTCTTATCAAGCTTGCCCAGTTTCCATTTTTCATAGTGTTCAAAAGACTTTTGCAATATTTCTTCTCTTTTTGCCGATGAAGGAATAAGTGTTAGAACAGCAGCATCTATCGCATGGTGAGAATGTTTATCTCTGTTTTTTTCTTCATCCTTAGGTTGTATTCCATATATCTTACGGAATTCCGCTGTTATACTTCCTTTCTGTACTTTAACGTTATTAAAGACTGTCCTTAAATAATGAAAAGCATATTTGGATATTAATTGCGTATCAACTAACTGACTATTCTTAAAACCAGTCTTTACTTCAGTCATGGTAAATCGACCATATTTATTTTCCCAGTATTCCAATTCAAACTGCCACAAATGTCTTTGCCTAATTGCGTAGTCTTTAGCTTCTTTATCTTGTGCCTGTTTAGATTTTTTCTTCCAGAATTCGATATTGCTCTTGAGTTCTTCAATTCTTTTTGCCCATGCATCAAGTCGGGGTTTAATAGCTTGATATCCTTTCCACTCTTCATCATAGTTCTCAAGGGCAGTCGGGATTTTGTTCTTTTTTATGTTGCGGTTATAATCTGCAAAACAAACCGTAAGGTTTGCCAATGAATTGTCAAATGAAATACTTCTTGGAATTGTATGTTCAAAATCAATCACATTCTCATCAAATAAATCTGTTACAGTTATCAAGTTGCCTGTGTAAATACACCTACACTGCTGCTCTTTCCATAAACGGTATTTCTTAATTAAATCTTTTTCCTCAATCACTTTCTGGATTATTTCGTTTCTGATATTATTCCAATCATATTTTTTCCTATCGATATTTTCTATTTCGTTGCCATCCTTATCCATCTTATTTTTCGTCGGTTCTTTCTTGAATAGTTTTTTATGCTCCATCTGTTCATACCATAACCGGAACTTATCAATATCATCTTTGCTGTTGGGGTCTGCCTTCACTCTTCCAAATGCTTCGGGGTCATTTAGTAGTTCCGTTATCGCTATAGCAAATTCTTTGTTTTCTTCTTCTCTTCTTTTTTGATAAGTCTCAATTGCCCACCGCTTGTTTGCATCATTCAATTCGCGTGCAATTTCAACAACAACTTCCGTCTCTTCATCTATAACGTCAACTGAGATTAAATAATTAACTAGCTTACGCAACTCGTATAATGTGCGCATTGCCATTGGATTCCTAAACGAGCTCGTCTTTGGACTTTGTAAAAAGATTTTACCTTCTTTATTTGGTTTAGATTTTGGATAAATATCTATTTGGGAAGGATGATATAATTTGTCAAGCTGTTTATCGGCTATGTTCAACTTGTCCTTAAGATTTTTCTTAATATAATCTAGTAAGTGAGGGACCTTATAATAACCGCTTCTAAAACTTTTATAATATGTATCATTTTCGGTTTTGATCACATCATATTTTTCGTCTTTTACGTAAATCCATTCGAAATCTTTTTGGAAGAAACATTGATAAAAATGCGTTACTTTATGGATGATGCTTTTTTGTTCTTCAATGCTTTTTTGCATCCACGTTTTTTCGCCAAACGCTTTTGAAATTGTATCGAGAATTAGTTGTTTATCTTTTTCGTCTAGTACATAACTTGAATTTTTATAACCAATCTTATAATCACTTGCGTGCCATCTTGAGATTAAGTCATTTACTATGCTCAGTAATTGTTTTTCCTTTCTGTTCTTATCAATCAATTCAATTATGCTTTTTGTAAAAGTCTCTTCATTTTGTCTCCAACTATCTTGGCCTAAAACCGTGGGCATATTGGCGAATAAGGCCGCCTCTGTATAGATGTATCCTTTATGTAAGAAGGGAATGATTTTTTTTATTGCATTTAAACTTAGCATAGAATAACCTTCGGGCAGTTTATTCCACAAAGTAATAAGTTCCTTTATCTGTTCGTCATCTAAATTCAATTTCTCTTTTGCGAAATCTCCTACACATTCTTCATCTTCAAAAGAAAATAAAACATGCCAAACATCTTCAATCATGTAAGTTATTTTATGTCCCTTTAGAGAACCGTCTTTTTTCTTAATAACTCTTATTTCATTTGTCTCTTTTATATAGTTTTTCCAATCATTTCCCAAGATGCTTTTTAACCTGGTAGATACGGGACAGCCGGAGACATTAGTATTATCTTTATAATTCAATATCCATTTATAGTTTTTCTTTTCGAGAAAAGTTCTTATCTCTAGAAAAGAGAAGTATGGATCAGATTTTCTAAAAAATTTCTCATTATATATTTCTTCTTTTAGATCTAATGGCAGTTCTTGCCAATTCTCCTCTTTGTTATTCTTATATTTAATATTATTCAAGAAAGACCACGCTCTAAATTCTTCAAAGTCTGGATGACTGATTGGACACCGTGGTTTACCGGTTGTTATTGTTTTTCCGGTTTTTTTATCTTCAAAAGTATTTTGTTCTAGCGTGCATATACCCACTAATCCTTTTGGCGAACGAAGAGGACGTTGAAAAAATATTGCTTTACAGATAGATTTATACAAATCTGAATCTTTAGCTATTTCTTGAATTTCAAAAATCTTATTAATTTCATCTTGATAATGTTTCCGCAGAGTGTAACGATTTCGGACTCGCTCCCCGTTGGTTTCTATATATGCAAGAGCTGCGCCTAATGTTTTATGTTTCTCAATCAATTCTTGAATATCATTTACTTCTTTAGCTCCAGAGTCTTTACTACCACTATATACAGCAGTGTTTTCCTTATCTCCCGTTTTTCTGTTGCTCTTAAAACCCCTCCTTTGTGCAATATGATATAGTGCCCGTCCAATTTTATAACGAGCAGTTTTACTGTTTATATCAAACTTCTTTTCGATTAATTCTTTCCTTAATTGATATGGACTTGTATAATCTGGAACTCCATTATTATCAAAATCTAATCGAATCCATTGCTCAAACTCGGTTGCATGTATCGGATATTTTCTAAATAATCCTTTCTCCTTATCATATATTCGCCATTGGTTTAAATCATCTTCCGATAACGGACAATAATCATTTTCAATAAGAACCCTTAATGTTTCCCATAACCTATATTTTCGTGCTTGGTACAATCTTCTTACAGATCGATTCTTTGTCCTTTCTGCTGCGAGAGAAAACTCTCCAGTTTTTCCTTCACCTACTCCTTTTCTGAAAATATTTACTCCATATTTTTCAAACTGAGTTTCATCAAGACTAGTATCTCTAATAGTCCATCCTATTGAATTAGTGCCAAGATCAAGACCAAGTTTCTTATTCATTGTTGTCTCACTTTTTTATTTAACATAAATATTTTTCTTGCAAAATTTATTTTCATCTCGTATGTTGCATTCGAAAGCTTATCACAATAAGGCTATAAGCCGAAGAAGAATTTCTTAAGTCCCGCGTACTCCGTGGGCTTTTTTTTATCCCGTAGTGAAAAGTTTACAGTAGTCTCGCAGCAATGCGGGATTGTTGTTTTAAAACCCATCTATTTTATTTAATCACTGACAACCAATTCCCAGAAGGTACTTTATTTTTCCATTGCATTTATTCAAAGAAAAGATATTTTAACGGTTAGTTAGATTCAAGTTCTTATTATTTAACAAATTCCGCAAGTAAATTCTTTTCTTCCAACATAAATTCCTTTTCCTCCCGCTTGTTCGCCTAAATAGTTATTCTCTTCTAATTGCAGTTAATCTTTCTTCCGGGATGGAAAAGAGCAGATTGATTGTGGGCTGTTTCAAATAATACCTGTACTGTCTCTTATAAACGGCAAAGCGCATTAAAGTAACGGCGTACCAAAGCTTAGAAGCGCCGGAGAGTCTCTTAGAAAGAGCGGAACAGACTTTAGAAATAGTGTAGAACAGTAAAGAAACGGCGATTCCGATTAAAAATTGAATGATCTGTCGGAAATGGGAAGTAGAACTCCATAAAGAAGTGTAAAAGTGCAATAAAAATGTACCTTGAATAAGAAAATGAATAAGTATTCCTTATATGTTGCGAAAACAAAGAAATTCCTCTTTTCCTAAATAAATTAACTTATTTGAAACATTATAAGGGTGGTAAAATGGCAAAGGCGGATGAGAAGGTTCGTATCTACACCGGTTCCGATGCCGATATGATTCAGGCATCGAGAGTAATGCATGGTCTTTTTGTTGAAGACAAAACGGCATTCACAAATTTCGACGGAGGATTTAGCGATCCGTTCGCTGCAAATTGGGTTCAAAAAATTGAAGTGATAAAAGATGTAGTGCAAGATTCTTTATACTTAAGCGGTCAAATTGAATTGAGCAAAAATGTTGAACTGAAAATGAATGAGTGTAAAGATTTTTTTCAAATGATGAAGTACTTTATTGAAAAAGCTTTTCCAAATAGAAAAGAGATTTGGGCTCAATTTGGCTTCAATGATTACGAGAAAGCACGCGTAAGTGAAACTAAGATGATTCAGTTCCTTGGTGTGCTTCATAAAACATCAATCGAATTTAGTGCAGAGCTTATAGCTGCGGGATTTAGTCAAGAAAAAATTGATAAGATCGCATCATTGCAGTCTGAATTAATTAATGCCGATTACGAACAGGAGTTGAGTAAAAAGAAAAGACCCGCAGTAACACAAGAAAGAATTGAAAAATTGAACGAGTCTTTTCAATTGATGCAGAAGGTTAGTAAAGCGGGTAAAATTATTTTTGCGAACAACCGCGCCAAGTTCGATCAATATTTAATGCCTAATGAAAGAGTTGTAAAGAAACCGGATGAGCCGGCACCGGTAACGCCGTAATTGTTTATATATCCTGTAGGGAAGCGTCTATGACCCTTCCGCTGTTTTTTTGAAAAATAATTTACCGGAACGGTTGTAAACCGTTCCCTACGAATGAATTTATTATTAACTCATGTTACGCAAAAAGGAAAGATTCGCCACGAAGACTCTAAGGCACAAAGGTTTCACCAAGAAAAACATAAACTTTGTGAAGATTTTGTGTCTTTGTGCCTTAGTGGCTAAGTTTTTTCATGTGGACTGCGTAACGTGAATTATTAATATATACCAATGTAGGGAAAAGTCTGTGACCTTTCCGTTGTTTTATGAAAAATAATTTACCGGAACGGTTGCCCCGCAAAAAGAACGGGGCAAGTAAACCGTTCCCTACATAAGATTATTGTTATTTTGAATTCGGATCGGTTGCCCCGCAAAAAGAACGGGGCAAGCAAACTGATCCCTACATTAAAATTTTTTATATGATGAAACGCGGGTATTGATCAGATCATTTCTATGGCGGGAAAAGTAATGATAAAGACCGTCCCGCATGGCTTGTTATCTTTTATTTCGATTGTACCGTTCATTGCTTCAACAATGGATTTAACCAGACTTAAACCCAATCCGTATCCTTTAATACCAAGATTCTCAATTTTTTCAGAGCGGTAGAATCTATCATAAACTTTTTCTTTCTCTTCTTCGGCAATCCCAACACCAAAATCTTCAACTCTTAGAATAACCTTGCTATCCATTTGTTTTGCATAAAGGGTTACCCAATCCTCATTTGAATATTTAAATGCGTTATCAATCAAGTTTTGAAGAGCCATTAAAAAATAATCAGAATTACCCCGTAAGTAAACGCCTTGTTCAAAATCAATTTCAATTTTCTTCTCCTTATAGATCGTCTTAATAGTGTCGTTAACCAATTTTGACAAGTTAAACACTGTTTTCTGGTCATAAAGTGTTTTTGGATCTTTTGCAAGCAGCAGAAGAGTTTTTATAATTTTGATCATTCTTTGCGTCTCTTCTTTCATGACTATAACCGAATTCTTTTGATCATCAATACCGTGCCGGTTATTTAAGAGAAAATCTAATTCAGAATTTATGACAGTCAAAGGATTCATCAACTGATGCGAAGCGTTATCGGTAAAAGAAGAGATCTGTTTAACTTGATATTCGAGGCGCTCAAAGAGATCGTTTAATGTGTCTCTCAGTTTGCCGATCTCATCTTTCGAATCGGATTCATAACTCACTCTTTCATTAAGATTTGAAGCCGAGATTTTTTTTGCCGTTGAAATAATTTTGTTGATTGGGGAATAAGTCCTTTTTGATATCATAACACTAATGATCAGAATGAATATTAGGATCACAGGGAATGCAAGGAGATTGAAAATGAGTATGTTCTTTGTAATTACTGTCAACCGGGATTTTGTAGTTGAGAGCTGCAGATATCCCGCTTGTACGCCATTCTCATCGGTCAATTTTTTATATCCGGAACGGATCTCTTCTTTGCCGGCAAGGTCATCCTCAAAATAGAGGTTCTCGCTCAACAGATAGATTCTTTTAGGTATCGGCGGAATGTAACTTGTATTCTTACTGTTCAAAAGGAGATTGCCTTTTATGTCATAGATCTGCATGAAGAATGGATTATCTGTTATCCTGGTCAAATCAGCTTCCAGAAATTCATTCGCGTTTAGGATAAGGAGCGAATCTTTCTGTAGACGGAACGCATTATTAATATTCTCCATTTCATGTTTAAGACTGTTATCTAGATTCTCATTTAGCTGGTGTTTGAGGAGACTGAATGTAAAGAAATTATAAAGGATGAAGAACCCGACGATTACAGATGCGATGAGGAAAGAGTTACGCAAAACACTTTTTGAGATCTCGATATTTAAGTGCTTAATCCGCAAAGAAAATATACCCCTCACCGTAAATTGTACGGATGAATTTTTTATTTAATCCGGTTTCAAGTTTCTTGCGCAGATTTTTAATAGTCACTTCTACAATATTCGTCTGCGGAGTGCATGGTATATTCCATACAGTCTCACAAATCTGTTCTCTGTTTACAATAGATCCTTTGTTGATGAGAAAATATCTGAACAGCTCAAATTCTTTTTCCGATAATTTTATTTTGTCTCCGGATGAAATAACAGTGCGTTCGATCAGATCGAGAGAATAATCTCCGAACGGAAGAGCAGAGACAGATGATTGATATCTTCGTAAAACGGCATTGATTCTAGCAAGTATTTCTTCAAAAGAGAACGGTTTTGTAATGTAGTCATCCGCCCCGGCATTTAATGCTTCAACTTTATTTGAGATGTCGCTTAAAGCGGTCAACAAAATAATTGGTGTTTTTAATCCTATTTCCCTCATTTTTTTGCAGACTTGTAAACCTGTCAGTTTAGGTATTTTCCAATCCAAAAGAATTACATCGTACTGAATATTAAGAATTGTATTCATAGCTGCCTCTCCATCAATAACCACAATTGCATGATGACCGGCATTTATGAAATTTTTTTTCAACGATTGTGCGATTGCGTTTTCATCTTCTACGATCAATACTTCCATAATACTCTCTAAATTCGAACAAAAGATAAATTATTATTGGGATACAAACCCACATTAAAAAAATGAATAATTTTTCATAATTGTTAACTTTATAAAGAGAACAAAGTCTGATATATTTCCAGTGATTTAAGATCATATTATCCATAAAAATAGGTTCACTATGAAAAAATCTATACTTTTTATTTCCGCCCTGGTACTATCTAGCTTTGGTATTATGATGGCGCAAGAATATGCCGGAAGTGAAGCTTGTAAAAATTGTCATTCCACCCAGCATACAAACTGGAAGCAATCAGGGCACCCGTATAAAATTCAAAAAATCGTAGGTGGAAATCCACCCTCGTACCCAGCTCTGACAGCACCAAAAGTAATAGGATCGCAAGTTAATTATACATTGGTAAGCGGTTTACCAAAAGCACCTGACGGTTTAACTTGGGGCGATATTGGTTTTGTTGTTGGAGGGTATCATTCCAATGCACGGTTTCTTGATAAGGAAGGATATTTGATTTACGGCGCTAACCGCCAGTATAACTTATCAACTAAAATTTGGGTTCCTTATACTTCCGGTACATTAACCAAAGGTTCTTACAGTTATTCCTGTTATAAATGCCATACAACTGGTGCCAGCAAGACAAAGAATACAGAATTCCAGCCTTATCCCGGTATCGAAGGAAGCTGGGTAGAAGGTGGAATTGGCTGCGAAGGATGTCATGGTCCAGCAAAAGCACATACAACAAACCCAAGCAACATACCGCCGAAAGAAGGTTTGAACACTTGTAATAACTGTCATGCTAGAGATCGCAACGAGGGTACCACAACTTATACATGGAATAATAGAGTTGAGTGGCAAGCTAAAACAGTTGGTACAATTAGTAGCGGCTTTATCAGACACAGAGAACAGGGTGATATGATGCTTGCTTCAAAGCATGGAAAAGCTGGTTTTACTTGCGCGACATGCCACGATGCTCATAAAGGTGTTTATTTCAATTTAGGCGGACTAAAAACAACTGCAAAGTGCGAAACATGTCATCCGAATAAAACTATCGTAGGGCATGAAGCTTCAAAGACAATGGCAGAATGTACAGATTGCCACATGCCATTTGCCGCTAGAAATGGAGACAACTTAACAGCTTATATAGCCGAACAAAGCACTCATTATTGGAAAGTTTTGACCGACCCGATTACAATGTTTGATAACTTAGAAACAATTAACAATACAGCAACTCCTCCTGTTGGGTTTAAATTTATAAAACAAAATGCCAGTGGAATCTCCGGTTTAACTTTAGATTACACATGTATCCAATGCCATACGACTAAAGATGTAGCCTGGGCATCGAGGCATGCTAAAAGCATCCATAGCGGACCGGTTAGTGTTGCAAATACAAGTGGAATTCCATCAGCTTATGGGTTATCACAGAACTATCCTAACCCATTCAATCCAACCACAGCAATTAAGTTTGCGTTACCTAAATCTTCAACGGTAACATTGAAAGTCTATTCAATTACAGGTGAACTTGTGAACACATTGGTTAATGGAAATATGAATGCCGGATTGCATGAAGTAAATTTCAATGCATCTAATCTGTCAAGTGGTGTTTATATCTACAGATTAGAAGCCTCTGACTTCGCTTACACAAGAAAGATGATGTTAGTCAAGTAAGAATGTTTTAGAAAAGTATTAAATTCACACATACAATAAAAAAGGCGGTTAACAGATCGCCTTTTTTATTTTAAATAATTTTTTCTGTTTATTATTCTGAACAAAATCTATTTTAAACCATCAAAATAGATGTTAATCATACTTTTATATTGGCATTTATATTGTGTTAAAAGCGAATCAAAAACAATACGGACAATTAGATGAAAAAGATCTTTCTTGCAGTAATATTATTAATGCCCATGTTAATAAACGCTCAGCATAAGTTCGGAAGTATTAAAGCCGGAATATTCACCCCGGCTGCAACGGAGACGGGATTTATTCTTGGCTATGAAGGGGGGTGGTATATTGATGACAATGTTCTTATCGGTTGGAGTGCGGATTGGTTCAATAAAAATTATGTAGACAGAAAATTAGTTGATCAGTTCAACGAATTCTATGGTATCATTAACTATCAATTAAATGAACTCCGCGCAAAAACTAATCTGCATTCTTTTCCGCTGATGGGAAGTATAAATGGTAATTGGCTTATTGCACCCCGTACCAGAGCATTTGTTACCGGCTCTGCGGGTATTGAAGTACTGCTGATCTTTTATAGGAACTATGCTAATCCTGATAATAACGAATTTCAGGGCGCGTTCGATTTTGCATGGCGGCTCGGAACGGGAGTAATGTATGAACTTGGAAGCCGGTCGGATGCTTTCTTTGAACTGGGTTATCATCGCTCGCAGCCAAGCTGGGAATACGAAGTAAAAGATGATCTCGGAAGAAGAAAAATTCTTGAAAGAAGATTTGATATGAGCGGACTCCTACTTCGCGCGGGAATACGGTTTTATTTCTGATCATGTCGAATCAAATTAGATGCTGAATCCTCTTACCTGTAAGGGGATTTTTTTTATCTCCGTCTTGATGCTTAAATTGTCTTCAGATTATTTCATTTCAATTGTAAACAAATAAAGATGGAGATGACCAAGTGAAACAGCGAACCCTGCCGAATTTATTTGAAGAGAGTGTAAAACGTTTTGCCAAGAATGTTCTAATGTGGGAGAATAACGGACAAGGATATGTAGGGACTACTTATATTCAAATACAAAGCCTGGTGCACAAATTTGCGGCCGGATTAATAAACTATGGAATCAAGAAGGGTGACCGCATTGCTCTTATCTCCGAAGGGAGAAACCATTGGGTAGTGAGCGAACTCGGAGTATTATTCACCGGGGCAATTAACGTTCCTATCTCAACAAAGGTTGAAGAGTTGAGCGATCTTAAGTTCAGATTAGCTCACTCCGGCTGCAGAATGGTCATTGTGTCTCAGAACCATGTATCCAAAATCAGAAAGATTAAGAATGATCTTCCGGACTTAGAAAAAATAGTTTTGCTTGATGAATCGGAAAAATTTGATGAGGATGAAATTTATATTGATGACTTATTGGAGATGGGAGAGAAATTTCTCTTAACTTCAAAAAAAGAATTTGAAAATAGGTGGAATGCCATTACTGAAAATGATTATGCGAATATATGTTACACTTCAGGGACGACAGCGGATCCTAAGGGAATTATTTTGACTCATAGGAATTATACCGCTAATGTCGAGCAATCATCCAAACTTTTATTCGTCCCCGAGTGGTATGTCTCTCTGCTGATGTTGCCATGGGATCATGCGTTTGCCCATACAGCCGGAATTTATACGCTAATGAAAAACGGTGCCAGCATGGCATCAGTTCAACAAGGTAGAACTCCTCTCGAAACATTGAAAAATGTCCCGAAAAATATCAAGGAGATAAAGCCAACGTTTTTATTAAGTGTTCCTGCACTTGCAAAAAATTTCAGAAAAAATATCGAAAAAGGGATTGCAGATAAGGGAAAAGCAGTTGAGAATCTTTTTAACAAGGCACTCAAAGTTGCTTATTCATATAATGGAAACGGATGGACAAAAGGAAAAGGGAGTAAGATTTTTCTTAAACCTTTGTATATGGTGTATGACAAAATTCTCTTTAGCAAAATTCGAGAAAATTTCGGTGGCCGTTTAGAATTTTTTATTGGCGGAGGTGCACTGCTTGATGTTGAGTTGCAGCATTACTTTTATGCAATTGGGATTCCTATGCTTCAGGGATATGGTCTGACCGAAGCCGCACCGGTAATTTCCGCGAATGTTCCGAAGAAACATAAACTTGGTTCTTCCGGCGCTATAGTTACGGACATTCTATTAAAAATTTGCGACACCGATGGCAAAGAACTTGCGGTTGGTGAAAAAGGTGAGATCGTTGTCAAAGGTGAGAATGTAATGGTTGGTTATTGGAAGAATGAACAGGCTACAAAAGAAACAATTAAGGATGGATGGCTTTTCACCGGAGATTTGGGCTACATGGATAATGATGGATTTCTCTATGTGCTAGGACGGTTTAAAAGTTTACTGATTAGCAGCGATGGGGAGAAATATAGTCCTGAAGGAATTGAAGAAGCTTTAACGGAAAATTCTTCTTTCATTGATCAGGTGATGTTGTACAATAACCAGTCGCCCTATACTATCGCATTGATTGTGCCTAACAGAGAGATGGTTTCGAAATGGTTGCTGGAAAATAAATTATCTCACAACACGGTTGAAGGTCAAAAAGCTGTTTTGAAAATGTTTGAAAGTGAAATTGCGAAATTCAAGACCGGAGGAGTTTACGAAAATCAATTCCCTGAACGATGGATTCCATCGGCAGTTGCAATTCTTGGAGAGGCATTTACCGAGCAGAATAAATTAATGAACAGTACATTAAAAATTGTTCGAGGAAAGATCACTGAGTTTTATCAGAACAGGATTGATTACCTCTACACACAGGAAGGTAAGGATATTTGCAATCATCAGAATATGACTATTATCAGCCGAATCCAGTGATCTGAATTATTTGTTTTCCATTAAAGATAGCTTAATAATTGCCCAAGTTCTTCGATAATTAAGGGGATACGTTCACTAATTCGCGCAAAGGCGTTATGCGAAAAGTATTAATTATTGAAGACGATGAAAAAATAAGAGCGCTTTTAAAAAGACTCTTTATAAAAAAGTTCCGAGTGGAAGTTTGCGAAGCTGGAGATGGTCTTCAAGGTCTGGAAGTGTGTAGAACTGAAAAACCGGGAATGATTTTTCTAGATATCCTTATGCCGAATATGAATGGGATAGAATTTCTTCGGGAGTTGAGAATAACGGATAAAAAAACTCCTGTGGTGGTTATGACAGGAATGAGAGATAAAGAATTAGTCTCACAAATGGTTTTGCTTGGAATAACAGATTATATCATAAAGTCAGAAATAGTTGTTCATTTGCAAAGCAGAATTGCAGAACTAATCTATTCTCACGAAGAAATATTTAATTAAAATCAGTTTCTGAATGGATCATATCGATCTTCTGCAAAATTAGGGCGGTAGTAATCAGAACTGTTCATCTCCTGAATCCAGCCGTTGTGCAATCCATACTTCTCCATCAGGTTCAGCACTTTCTCATATTCAGATTGACGGATTGGCCTATCAACCAGAATATCAGTATGAGCTTTATGAGTCGGGTAATACTGCGACATCAACGAGATATGTACATCAGGACTTAATTCTTCAGCGATAAATCTAAAAATATTTTCCGATTCAGCTAATCCATTCGGCAAAACCAGATGCCGTATTATTAATCCTCTGACGACAACTTCACCATCATAAACCAGTTCATCTCCTACCTGACGGTACATCTCTTTAATTGCCTCTTTTGTCTGATCAAAGTATTTTTTTACATGAGAATACCTCTCCGCAGATTGATTATCTCCGTATTTGAAATCAGGTAGATAGATATCTATCACACCATCATAAAGTTTCAGCATTTCAACAGAATCGTATCCGTTTGTGTTGTAGATGATGGGTAACCACAATCCTTTTTCGGCTGCAAGAGAAATTGATTTTAAAATCTGTGCAGAAAAATGAGTTGGTGAAACAAGACCAATGTTATGACATTTTTTATTCTGAAGCTCAATCATAATATCTGCGAGCTTCCCGTGTGATACTTCATTAATCTTCTCGGCTTTCCAGTTCTGGCTGATCTCAAAGTTCTGGCAGAAGATACACCGCAGATTACAGTTGCCGAAAAAAATATTTCCCGCACCCCGTGTTCCGGAAAGTACAGGCTCTTCACCAAAATGTACAGTATAAGAAGATACAATCGGCAATGAACCGCTTTGGCAAAATCCCCGTTCTCCCTGCAAACGGTCAATCTCACAACCTCTTGGACACACATGGCAGGATGATAACATTTCACCAGCTTCATCGGAACGCTTTTTGAGTTCACCTGAATTGTGCAGTTTTATGTACGCTGGAATGAACGTCTTCAATTTATTATTCCGGTTAAGGATTGCAATTGCAAATGTAAAAATTATTCCTGAATTGATAACATGCTTGTTGAGTAATCGTAATTAATTTTGTAAAATCACTCAAGAGAAAGATGAGCAAAACATGTCTGAGAAAATGTTAACTGTTCTTTGCCTTTCAAGTTATGAGAAAGGATTTGAATTCGTGCGTGAATGCAAACGGCAGGATTGCCGTGTCCTTCTACTGACTTCACAGAGTTTGGAAGACTCACCATGGCCAAAGGAAAGTCTTGATGAAATGTTTTATATGCCAGACGTGAATAAAGAATGGAACATTGAGCATATGATAAACGCTGTAAGTTTTTTGGCACGTTCTGAACAGATTGACAGAATAGTAGCGCTTGATGACTTTGATGTTGAAAAAGCTGCACGGCTGCGTGAACATTTACGAGTACCGGGTATGGGCGATACAACAGCTAGATATTTCAGAGATAAACTCGCTATGAGAATGCGGGCTTTGGAGGTAGGAATTAATGTGCCAAACTTTGTACACGTCTTGAACTATGACCGTATCAAGGAGTATCTGAAGCGGAATGAAGCACCGTTAATTCTAAAACCGAGAATGCAGGCGGGCGCAGTTGGATTAAAAAAAATAAATTACTCGCACGAATTATGGCCACTGCTGGATGAGCTGGGAGATAAGCAGTCATATTACCTGCTTGAAAAATTTATACAAGGGAAAATATTTCATGTCGACAGCATAGTGTTCAATAAAGAAATTGTATTCGCAATAGCACATGAATATGGACTCCCTCCAATGGAAGTTGCTCACGAAGGAAGAGTATTTACAAGTTGTACAATGATTCGCGGATCGAAGGATCAAAGTGCATTGATGAAAATGAATAATAAGCTTCTGAAGGCACTCGGCTTGGTGAAGGGTATATCACATTCTGAATTCATTAAGGGAGAGGACGGAAAACTTTATTTTCTTGAAACATCCGCACGGGTTGGCGGTGCAAATATTGCCGAATTAATTGAAGCTTCTACCGGAATCAATTTCTGGAGCGAATGGGCAAAAATAGAAACTCTCTCTGAGGGAAAAGAATACAACCTCCCAAAACATGTTGAAAATTATGCCGGGATTATTTTGTCTCTTGCAAAACAGGAATGGCCCGACCTATCAGCTTTTGATGATAAAGAAGTTTACTGGAAGATGAATAAGAGATTCCACGCCGGGTTGATATTCCGTTCATCAAACTACGAACGGATAGAAGAACTGATGAAAGAATATACAAACAGATTTTACCGTGAATTCTTTACATCTCAACCACTTTCCGATAAGCCTACCGATTAAAAATATTTTTTAAACTTCCACCTTAACTAGCAAATAATCACTTCGATAATATAGTGGGCAAATAAATGCCTGATAGCAATAGAATAACCATAAACCACTAACTGATAAGGGAAAATAATGGCACTTCTAAATTGGAGTGATAATTACTCCGTTCGAGTCCGGGAAATTGACACTCAACACAAAAAATTGATTGATTTAATTAACACTTTACATGATGGAATGAAAAGCGGAAAGGGGAAAGAAGTATTAGGAGGAATATTAAATGAATTAGTGGCTTACACTGTTTATCATTTTGGATTCGAAGAGAAACTATTTGATAAATACGGATACCCTGAAACCATTATTCACAAGAGGCAGCATGCTGATCTGATTGCACAAGTAAAGAAATTTGTTGATAGTTATAATAGCGGCGATGGTGTTCTCACTATTGAGTTGATGAACTTCCTCAGAGATTGGCTTACTCAACATATTGCAGGTTCTGATAAAAAATATTCTGATTTTTTTAATGGTAAAGGTGTCTCGTAACAAAAAATCGAAATAAGTTTCTTAAGGAATAAATAAATATGTCATTTATTAGTTGGGAAGAAAAATATTCTGTGAATAATTGTGAAATAGATTCACAGCACAAAACAATCATTAGACTGATAAATGAAGTCATGAAGAATGCTATTGAAAACAAGCAGGCAGGATGTATTGAAAGAGTTCTATATGAATTAGTAAAATACACAGCTTACCATTTCTCGTACGAAGAAAAGATGATGGTTAAGTGTGGTTATCCGGGGACTAAGCTGCACATTAGTCAGCATAATCATCTGATCGAAGAATTGAAAAAATTTATGATCAGAAACAGCACTCAGGCCGATTTACCGGCTAAAGATTTGATGAACTTTCTAAGTGATTGGCTTAAATCGCATATAATGGGGGTAGACAAAAATTACTCAATTTTGTTGGGTGATGTTAGAATCAATTAATCTACGTAACCATCAATTATGGGGGTGAAAACAGGAGAGGGATTATTAGCGCTATAAATTGTTGGGAGTACAAAAAATGCGGAAGAGAACCTGGAGGTGACAAGGTTGATGAACTCGGGATTTGTCCCGCCGCTACTGAAAAAAGAGCAGATAAGCTTAATGGCGGAGTTAACGGCGGAAGAACTTGCTGGGGAGTAAAAAACACACTATGTGGAAATGAAGTCCGGAAAGTTTTTGCTCTTCATTTAGCTAAGTGTCTGAAGTGTGACTTTTACCAATTAGTCAGCGATGAGGAACATGACTGGACCTACTCTGATACGAAAGCTATTTTAAGAAAACTCGGTTAGATTATTTTATAATATTTTCTTAATTGCATCATAGCTTATCTTAATTGTCTTATCCAGATCTTCCTTAGTATGAGCCAGCGAGACAAAAAGAGCTTCATACTGAGCTGGCGGCAAGTAAATTCCATTGTTCAGCATTTCATGAAAATACTTGCCATAGAGTGATGCTTCTGATTTAACTGCTGTATTGTAATTTGTTACTGGATATTCTGTAAAGAAAAGAGTCATCATAGAGCCTACACGATTAATCTGATAATCTTTTCCAGCCGATTTAATTCCGTCTTTGATTCCATCCGCAAGATATAATGATTTCTCCTCCAGAGATTTATAAACTTCCGGATGTTCTTTGATGTACATAAGCGCAGCGTATCCCGCATTCATTGCTAAAGGATTTCCGCTCAACGTTCCCGCCTGATAAACAGGTCCGCTTGGTGAAACCATCTCCATAATTTCTTTCTTACCGCCATATGCACCAACAGGTAAACCACCGCCAATAATTTTTCCGAAAGTAGAAAGATCAGGTTTAACACCGAGAATTTCCTGAGCACCGCCTTTTGCTATCCGGAAACCGGTCATCACTTCATCGAATATCAAAACTATCTTTTCTTCATCGCAAATTGCGCGAAGCTCCTTAATGAAGGAATCTGTCGCCTTGACTGTTCCCATATTGCCCACAACAGCTTCAATTATTACAGCCGCAATTTCATTCTTATATTGCCGCACTAATTTTTTGACTGACTCGATATCGTTAAAATCGGCAACGAGAGTATCGGCAGCGTTTCCCTTGGTTACTCCCGGACTTGTTGGTACACCAAAAGTTAAAGCACCTGAACCGGCTTTAATCAAAAAGAAATCTCCATGACCGTGATAGCACCCTTCAAATTTTATGATCTTGTCCTTGCCCGTGTAGCCACGCGCAACGCGGACAGCGCTCATTGTGGCTTCAGTTCCGCTGTTAACCATACGGACCATTTCAATTGAAGGCACAATCTCGTTAATTAATTTTGCCATTTTAATTTCAATTTCCGTGGGCGCGCCAAAACTTGTCCCATCTTCGATTGCTTTTAGAAGAGCAGTTTTGATGAATTCTGGATTGTGCCCGAATAAATGAGGTCCCCAGCTTCCGATGTAATCAATATATTCGTTACCATCTACATCAATCATTTTTGAACCAATCCCTTTAGTCATAAATCTTGGCGTTCCACCCACAGATTTAAACGCACGGACAGGGGAATTGACTCCGCCAGGTATATATTTTTTTGCTTCCTCGAAAAGTCTTTCGCTATTTTGATTGTTCATTTGTCACCCAGCTTATTATGAATTGGATTGGATAAAAAAGTAGTGTGTAAATTAATTAATAAATCATTTGATAAAAAATTTTTTTGAAAGAGACTTGGCTGCAATGCAATATTCATTTAATTTTTGACAACGCAAATGGAGATAATAATGATACATCAAATCATCGGTAAACAGCATAACTCAAAATTATGTTTTGTGTGCGGACTAAAAAATAGATTTGGAATACATGCGCATTTCTATGTCACTAACGACCATGAATTGATTGCAATATTTACACCTTCCGAAGAACATCAAAGTTATCCGGGCAGGCTTCATGGCGGAGTTGCATCTGCAATTCTGGATGAAACCATCGGGCGCGCAATTTTGAACAAATATGAAACCGAGGTCTGGGGTGTAACTATCGATCTTAATGTGAAATTTAAAAAACCAATTCCTTTGAATGAAGAACTTAAAGTGGTCGGAAGGATTACGAACGAAAATAGCAGAGTATTCGAAGGTACCGGAGAAATTATACTTAAAAATGGGGAGATCGCCGTCACCGCTCAGGGAAAATATCTAAAAGTGCCGATCGAAAAAATAACAGATTTTAATAAAGAAGAAAATGAATGGAGAATTGTAGAATTGGAGACTGATCCGAAAGAGATTGATTTATGAATCTGATAAATTATTCTTTTTTAATCGTGGCGATATAATCCAGATAATTATCGAGAAGATTAAAAGAATAATTGCGTTGATTAATATGGCGGTCGGAGAACTGAAATGTTCGGCAAGCATTCCTATCCATAATGCACCTATCGGCATAAAACCAAAGAAGCTGAAACTATAAATGCCCATAACTCTTCCACGGAATTCTTCTGAAACTAAAGTTTGTGTTAATCCGTTCGAAAGATTGTTAACAGCAATAATACCCGCACCAATTCCTACCAGAGTCAGCAAGGAAATTATGAATGAACTGGTGAACGAAAAAAGAAACATGAAAATTGGAAGAGAACACAATCCCACAATAAGTACTTTTCTTCTTGCCAAGTATTTGCTGAATGAAGCTATTGCCAGAGAACAAAGAACGGCTCCAACTCCTCTTGATGCCTGAAGCAATCCGTTAGTGGTTGCATCTCCATGTAAAACTTTAACTGCCCATGCCGGAAATAATGTAGCTATACTTAATCCAAAAAATGTTGTGAAAGAAACAATTAGCATAATAAGGAGAATTTGTTTTTGAGTTTTGAGATATTTTAGTCCGTCCATTAATTCTTTGCCGGCAGATTTCTTAGTAACGCGTTTTAGTGAAGGAGCGAATTTCATCTGAATTAAATTGTATATAACAGCAAGAAACGAAATTCCATTGATCGTAAAACACCAGCCCGGTCCCAGTACGGCGTATGTAATTCCTGCAACAGCAGGGCCAATCGCCGCTGCCGAATGAAACATCATTGAATTCAATGCGATGGCATTTAATAAATCTTCTCTTGGAACCAACTCATTTACGAAAGCTTGACGTGCCGGCGCATCGAAGGCATTAGCTACTCCAAGCAGAAATGTTAATAAAATAATATGCCAGGGGAGAACAACTTGTGCAAATGTAAGCATTGCAAGCACAAGGGCTAGTATCATCATAATAGTCTGCGTGATTATCAAAATATTCTTTCTCGAAAATCTATCCGCAATTACACCGCCATAAACCATGAAGAGCCATGACGGCAATCCATTTGTAAATCCAACATAACCGAGAAAAGCGGGTGAGTTTGTTAATTCAAATATGAAAAATGCTTGTGCGGTCATCTGCATCCATGAACCGAAGAGGGAGATGATTTGTCCAATGAACCACAAACGGTAATTGCGGTGTTGGAGTCCAGCAAAGGTAGATTGCCAACTTACTTTTGGTTTTTCATGTGGAGAATATTTTACACCGTTGTTTAAAATATATTTTGAAATAAATTCCGGCTCTTTAGAAAGGATATTCATTAAATTATCATGTTCATAATCTTGATCATGCTCTTGCTCGTATTTATTTCGATCACGATTAAGAACATGAGCAAGATCACGAAAAATTTATTTACTCTTGTCCAAGTATTTCGCAACATCCTTAGCGAAGTAAGTTAATATCATATCTGCACCGGCTCGTTTAATTGCAATTAACGATTCAATCATAACACGTTCTTCGTCAATCCAATTGTTTCTTCCGGCTGCTTTAATCATGGCATATTCACCGCTGACTTGATAGGCAGCTGTAGGCATGCCAAATTTTTCTTTAACACGCCAGATTATGTCCAAATAAGCTCCGGCAGGTTTAACCATGATTATATCGGCTCCCTCCTCAATATCGCTCTCAGCCTCACGTATAGCTTCGTAGCTGTTAGCAATATCCATCTGATGAGAACGGCGGTCACCGAATGCGGGGGCTGATTCCGCTGCATCTCTAAATGGACCGTAAAAACCGGATGAGTATTTTACAGCGTAACTCATGATAGGTATTTCGATAAATCCTTTCTCATCAAGTGTCTTTCGGATTGCCCCTATTCGTCCGTCCATCATGTCTGATGGTGCAATTATATCCGCGCCGGCTTCGGCATGAGAAACAGATTCTTTAACAAGTAGTTCAACTGTTTCATCATTCAATATCTTTTCACCTTGTAAAACTCCGCAATGGCCATGAGACGTATATTCGCACAAGCAGACATCCGTAATAACCAATAATCTTTTCGTTTCTTTCTTTATAGCACGAACCGCTTGTTGGATAATTCCGTTCGGGTCATACGCTCCCGATCCAACTTCATCTTTATGATCGGGAATTCCAAATAAAATTACACCCGGAATACCAAGTTTTTCAACTTCCTTACACTCTTCAACTAAAATATCTATTGACATTTGAAATACACCCGGCATAGAACGAACTTCATTTTTTACTTTTTCACCGGGTACAACGAAGAGCGGATAGATTAAATCATTCTTCGTTAAAATTGTCTCGCGTACCATATCGCGCACAGTAGAATTATATCTTAATCTGCGTAATCGTTTTGTTGGAAATGTTGCCATTTGCTTCTCCTTTTCGAGTGTAGAGTGAAGAATGTAGAGTGTAGAATTATCAAATACCTTTTGCAGTTTTAATGCTACTAGTTAATAATCTCTCTAATTCATCACAATCTTTATTCAGACTTTCGAATTCTTGTTTATTAATTATTTCCGTTTCATTAAGTAATTTCAACCAATAATGAGATTCTCTTGCTTCTTTAAGTGAGATTGATAATTTATAAATGAAATCTTTTTTAGTTGCTGCACTTTGTGCTTCAGATATGTTGGCTCCTATAGAAGTTCCCGCTCTTAAAAGTTGTTTGCAAAGTGGTTCAAAGGATTTATCTCTTTGGATTAAATACTTATAAAACTTTACGATCCTTACAGAAAAATTAAACGACTTATTACTCAAAATACTTCCATACATTGTAAGAGGTTCAAATACTTTCGTCATTCTTCACTCTTCGTTCTACTCTCTATAATACTTAATTTTCTCAAAAACGATTTCCGAATTTTTAACACAATCTCCTACAGAGATTCCGCCACGATAGTTCCCGCCGAGGAAAATTCCCGGATTCTCTTTCTCAAATTTATCAAAATAATTCTCGTGCTCAATGCATCCAAGATTGTACTGGGGAATAGCTTTCTGCCACATTCTTTCCCTTAGAAATACCGGATCGGCTTTTGTGTTCATAATTTGTTTAAACTCACTCAAAGCTTTATCAATTAATATATTTTTTTCAGTATCGAAAAGTTGAGGTGACCGCGCACCGCCGACGAAAATTGTAAACGCCGCTTTATCATCATCGCAACGATTTGGAAAAATGATAGAACTCCAAATCGCGCCTAGAAAATTTTTCTTTTCTTTGGATGGAATTAAAAATCCAAATCCATTAAGAGGCAAACCGATATCTTTTTTATTGAATCCGAGATATAAAACCATCACCGGCGGATAATAAATATCCTCAAGGTGTTGGATGAGATTTTCATCAAGTGAACCAAATATTTTTGAAGTTACATACGCCGGTACAGTTGATAATACAATATCAGAAAGAGCTTCTTGAATCTTACCGCTAAATTCATAAGTAACTCGCCATTGATTATCTCTTCGTTCTACACTCTGCACTCTACATTCGTATAAAATATTGTTGTTCAATTTCTGTGCAATTGCTTTCGGGAATGATTGCATTCCGTTGATGAATGAAAACATCTTTGCACTCTGCTTAGATTCTTCCGTACGTTTCTTTCGTTCACGAGCACCTTTAATCATACCTTTTACTAATCCGCCATATACTTCCTCTAACCGGTACAATTTTGGGAATGCCGACTTCACGCTTAATCTATTAGGATCACCCGCGAAGACACCGCTGACAAAAGGATCGATTGCATAATCTAAAAACTCCTGTCCTAATCTTCTGGAAACAAACTGAGCTATACTTTGATAATAGCCATCATCAGATTTCCTAACAAACGGCTCACCCAACAAGCGCAACTTTCCTTTTGATGAGAATAGTTTCGACTTGATCAGAGAGATGGGATTCATAGGCAGAGGGTGAAGTTTATTATCACGAAGAATGTATCGTTTGTTGGAAACTTCACTGGCATAGATCATTTCACCGGATAATCCTACTTCATCAACAAGCTGACGTATTAAAGGAGTAGTTTCAAGACCGCTATTAGGACCGTAGTCAATTAAGAAACCATTCACAAATGATGTTTCCATTGCACCGCCCGGTTCACTTTTAGCTTCGAGTATCTTAACATCGAATCCATCTTTACGAAGCCAGTGTGCAGTAGCTAATCCGGAGATACCGGCGCCAAGGATTGTTACTTGTTTTTTGTTATTCATATTTTTTTCGGAAAACGTGAAAAGAGAAACGAAAGACGATATAACGAGTACTTCTAAAAACTTCAATATCCTTTGCGAACTTTGCTTTTTCTTTGCGTTCTCTGCGTTAAATATTTACAAAAGATAGTTTTTAGAAGTACCCTAATATTAAAAATTCGTTTCCCGTTTCACCTTTATCGTTTCACTTTAGTTTAGTCCACGTTTTTTTAATAAAGCATCAACCTTCGGTTCTCTTCCTCTGAATTTTTTGTAAAGAATCATCGGGTCATCGCTGCCGGCTTTTTGTAAAAGATTTCTGAAAGCTTGGGCAGATGTTTTATCAAACACATTATTTTTTTCTTTGAATACTGCAAATGCATCTGCATCCAAAACTGCAGCCCAGACGTAGCCATAATATCCGGCGGCATATCCATCGTCAACAAAGATATGATGGAAATTTGTGCTTTTGTAGCGTGATTCAATTTCGGGAATTAATCCATGTTTTGCCAATTGTTCATTCTCGAATTTGATTGCATCTCTTTCATTTACATCTGTTATTGTATGCCATTCCATATCGAGCAATGAAGCGGCTAAATATTCAACTGTATCAAATCCCTGGTTGAACTGACCAGCTTTAACAATTTTATCAATTAGCCCCTGCGGAATTGGTTTACCGGTCACGTAATGCTTAGCATACATTTTCAGAACCTCAGGATCGGATGCCCAGTTCTCCATTATCTGTGAAGGCAGTTCGACAAAATCAACCGGAACTCTTTTACCGGATGGATAAACTGAAGATGCAATCAAATAATGAAGCGCATGGCCGAATTCATGGAAAAGGGTATTAACATCATCGAAACTTAGAAGAGCAGGTTTATCTTTTGTCGGCTTTGTAAAATTACCGACATTATATACCACAGGTGTAATGTACTTACCATCAATGTTAGATTGACCTCTATACTCGCTCATCCATGCGCCGCTTCGTTTAGTATCCCGCGGATAATAATCCGTATACAATATACCAAGATGTTTGTCTTTGGCTTCCTTAACTTCAAACACACGAACATCAGGATGATATATTGGAATATCTTTTCTCTCAATAAATTTTAGACCATACAATTTTGCTGCAACACCAAAGGCACCGGCAATTACGTTTTCAATTTTAAAATACGGACGAAGCATCTCCTCATCGAGGGCGTATTTTTCTTTCTTAACTTTTTCAGCATAGTACCACCAATCCCATGGTTTCAATTTGAAATTACCACCTTCCTGATTTATGATCTTCTGCATATCAGCCGATTCAATTCCGGCTTTGTGTAAAGCGGGTTTCCACAGATCATTCAAAAATTTATAGACGTTTTCCGGGTTCTTCGACATGTTGATTTCTAGTTTGAAATCAGCGAAGGTTTTATATCCTAATAGTTTAGCTTTTTCAAGACGAAGAGCAGCCATTTTGGTCAAAATCTTTTTTGTATCAAACTCGTTGTTATTATTGCCTCGATTGACATACGCCTTAAATAATTTTTCTCTTAGATCCCTTTTCTCGGAATATTGAAGAAAAGGAGTCCAGCTTGGTCTCTGAAGAGTGAAAGCCCACTTGCCTTCAAGTCCTTTGGCCTTTGCAATCTCAGCGGCACCTTGAATAACGCCTTCAGGTAGTCCAGCAAGATCTTCTTTTTTGTCAACTACTAATCCGATTGCGTTTGTTTCCTTGAGGATATTTTCTCCAAATTTTACACCTAAAAGCGATAGTTCTTCGTTTATCTTTTTGAATTTATCTTTAACTTCTTTATTTAGATTAGCCCCGCCGCGAACGAAATCCAGATAATAGTTTTCGAGAACAACTTTCTGTTCTGTGGTTAGATCTACTTTATCTTTTTCCTGATAGATGAATTTAACACGTTCGAAAAGTTTTTCATTCAGATAAATCTCATCAAAATGTTTCGCAATCATAGGAGCAGTCTTTTGAGCAATTCCCTGCAGAACGTCATTTGTGTTTGCACCATTCAAAGAGTTGAAGACATTATTTACCTTTGTATATAGCTTGCCGCTTTTTTCGAAAGCCTCAATTGTGTTCTTAAATGTCGGTTTCTCTTTGCTGTTAACTATTGCGGCGATTTCTGCCGACTGCTGTTTCAATCCTTCAATATAGGCAGGCAAAAAATGTTCATTCTTAATCTCATTAAACGGAGGTGTCTGGAATGGCGTTTTCCACTCTTTGTAGAAGGGATTACTCATGTTACTGCTTTCTTGAGGTATGATATTAGTGCTCATAAAAATAATTAGTGAAAAAATGATAAATCTCAGTTTCATAACTCTTCTCCAGAGTATTGTTACGGATCAGTTTTTTATTCATCTATTTACATCTTAGTTCTAACTATATCTGCGAGTGCATCCATAAATAATTCTGAATCATTCAATCCTCTCATAACAATATAATTCTCAATTCCTGCTTTGTCGGCAACATGGCGGTATTCAATATCAAGTTCAAAAAGTGTTTCAACATGGTCTGATACAAAGCTTATGGGGACAATCAAAAGATTCTTTTTGTTTTGTGCTGCTAATTCTTTAATCATCGTATCAGTTGCCGGTTCAAGCCATTTCATTGGCCCGACCTTGCTTTGAAAACATAAGTGGTGTGCATGAGAATTATTTCTTGCTTTCATCACGGCTGCAACCGTCATCTTAATATGGTTACTGTAAGGATCACCTTTCTTAACCAGACTGACGGGTGTTCCATGCGCGCTGAAAACAATTTGCAGGTCTTCTCGTACATTATCAGGAAATCTTAAAATTGTCTCATCGATTCTTTGGTTGATTGCGGCAATGTATTTATCATCAAGATAATAGTTGTTTACTAAAACCACCTTTGAATCATCACCTTGATAAAATCTTTTCCATTCATTGTAAGATGAACCGGTTGTAGTTATGGAATAGTGAGGATAAAGAGGAAGTAAAATTATCTTATTGTAGTTCTTGTTAGTTATTTTTGCAACAGTCTCACTGGTAAATGGTTTCCAGTAACGCATGATAGTATAGACATCCAAAAATGGAAAACTCTTACGTAGATTCGTTTCAAGTAATGAACGTTGTTTCTCCGTCCACTCTCCGATTGGAGATTTTCCACCAATGAGTTTATATTCGTCGGCAACCTTTGGCGCCCGCCGACTCGAAATAATTCTGGCAAAAAGTTTTTGTCCGAAAGGCAAATTGAAAATGTCTGGATCGCAGAAGAGGTTATATAAAAAAGGTTCTATTGCTTCTACCGAATCCGGTCCGCCAAGATTAAAAAGTACTACAGCAGTGTTATCCAAGTCACGTTCTCTTCATTAAAAAATCTATATTATAGGGTTGTATTTATACAAAAAAAAGGAATTATCTGTGAAAAAATTATTTGCGTTTCTCTTAGTACTTATTATTGCTACTGTTGCCTGTTCATCAAAACCACCGAGTGTTCGAGTGGTAAATCAGCGGTCAACAAAAGCTAATGTTCAGGTAAAACTCGAAAACTCGAACACAATTAATATCAACGATGTAGCTGGTGGCGCAACTTCTTCATATCAAGAAATATCTGAAGGATCTGTTCTTGTTAATGCTGTAATACAAAATGAAAATGTTTCACCCACAATTTCATTTACCGCAGGCAAAGACAAAAACCACAGTATTGTTATTCTTAACTCAACTCCCCCTTCATTACGAATAGATACTGACGACAAATAAACTGATTGGAGCGCAAACTAGACTGTACGCGAATAACGTGCTGTATCTTCTTTGCGCTCAATATATCCGTCAAAATTCATCGCTATATTCCGGATCAGTAAACGTCCCATTTGTGTAACGGTCAATTTTCTATTCTGGATCTCGACCAAACCATCACCGATGAATTCGTCCATTCCTTTAATGCCGGTGCTAAAATATTTGTCAAAGTCTATTCCGAATTGTTTTTCAACAATTCCAAAATCCAGCTCAAAATCGCACATGATTTTTGTTATAACATATCTCCGTAATATATCATCATCGGTTAAATAAACACCACGTTCGATTGGCAAAGTTTCATTATTGAGAGCATCAAAATATTCCCGCTCCTTCTTTAAATTCTGTGTGTAAGATTTTCCAATCTGGCTTATGCTTGTAATTCCCATTCCGTATAAATCTGTACCGGCATGAGTGCTGTAACCCTGAAAATTGCGGTATAATTTTTTTTCACACTGCGCAATTGCCAGTTCATCATCCGGTTTTGCAAAATGATCCATGCCAATAAAGACATATCCGGCACCGGTGAGTTTCTCTATCGTCATCTTAAGAATATCAAGTTTTACTTCCGGAGAGGGCAGTTCTTCCGGTTTGATGAGAGCCATATGCTTTTTCATCCATGGAACGTGCGCATAATTAAAAACTGCAATACGATCTGGCGAAATGTCTATTGTAGCATCAACTGTTTTTTCAAATGTATCGAGAGTTTGGAATGGCAGACCGTACATCAAATCGAGATTGATACTCTGAAATCCAAGTTCACGTACCCAACTCACAACCTGCCTGGTCATCTCTTCAGGCTGAATTCTGTTTACCGCCTTCTGAACTTTTTCATTGAAATCCTGTACGCCCATGCTAATGCGGTTGAATCCGCCATTTCGTAAGGCAGCCAAATGTTCTTTTGTTAATCCGCGCGGATCAATTTCGCATCCTTCCTCAGCATCAGGTTTGATATCAAAACTTTTGTTGATGAATGAAATCAAATCTGTGATTTCCTCAGGATCAAGATGAGTTGGTGTTCCGCCGCCCCAATGAAGTTGGGCAACTTTACGCCCCGGTACAATGTAAGTACGAAGAAGATCAATTTCATTCTTTAGATACTTGACATACTCTTGTATACGATCCCGGTTGCGTGTTATAATCATATTACATCCGCAGAAATAGCAAAGTGTATCACAGAAGGGAAGATGGTAATAGAGTGACAGTTCAGGCGGATTGGCTTCATTATTTGTCCGGATGATTTCGTTCAAGTATTTCTCCGGTGTGAACGAATCATTAAAATGGGGCGCTGTCGGGTAGCTTGTATAACGAGGACCCGGGCGATCGTATTTTTTTATCAAATCCAAATTTATTTCAAACATAGTACCTTTCTTTTCGCCACAGAGAAACGGAGTCACAGAGAAAACTCTGTGTCTTTGCGGTTCTGTGGTTAATTATTCTTGTGAGTAACCGTGAATCATCCTCTTGAAGCCATCTACCAACTTTGGCACGTTGAAGTTAATTAACAAGCCAAGTCTTTTATCTGCTAATTTTAAGTAAGTTAATAATTGAGCATGGTGAACTGGCAAAATAATTTCAACTGCTTTTAATTCAATAACAATTTCTTTCTCAACAAGTAAATCAATTCTAAAATCCGCTTCCAGATTTTCGCCCTTATAAATTACCGGAACTTGAACTTGTCTCTCAACAAATAAATTACGAGAACGTAATTCCTTGAATAAACATATTTCATAAACACTTTCTAATAGACCTGGTCCTAACTGTTTATGAACTTCTATTGCAGAATCTAATATTATTCCACTAATCTGATTTAAATTTTCTTTGTTCATTTTCTCCGTGTCTCTGTGTCTCTGCGGTGAAAATATTTACTCTCTTCTTTCACAACATCAACTAAATATTTTGCATTCTCCGGTGAAACATCCGGCAGAATGCCGTGACCAAGATTGAATATATGTCCGTTATGTTTGCCAAATGACTTAAGGACTTTTATTGCTTCTTTCTTGATTTTATCTTTATCAGCGTAAAGAACTGTGGGATCAAGATTACCTTGCAAAGCAACTTTACTGCCTATTCTGTCTCTGACCTTCCCGATATCCATCGTCCAGTCAAGACCAATTACATCTGCGCCGCAATCAGCAAGTTTATTCATCTTGTAATGAACTCCCTTGGCAAACACAATAACCGGTTCATTCTTTCTCTTTATCTGTGATATGATCTTCTCAATGTACCGAAGAGAGAATTCTTCAAAGTCCGTTGGTGAAAGTAGACCGCCCCATGTATCGAAAATCTGGATAGCGTTTGCGCCTGCTTCCATTTTAGCTGATAGGTATTCAGCAACAGCATCTGCAATTTTTCCTAATAACTGGTGTGCAGTTTTAGGTTGTTTGTAAATGAATTTTTTAATCTCAGAAAAGTTTTTTGATCCTCCGCCTTCAACCATGTATGTCATCAACGTCCATGGTGAACCGGCAAATCCAATTAATGGTACCCTTCCGTTTAGTTCTCTCTTTGTCAACGAAACCGCATCGAGGACATATTTCAGATCTTTTGAAGGATCTATTGTTCTAAGTCTATTAACATCGTCAAGAGTTCGGATTGGATCATAAAGTTTAGGACCTTTGCTCTCGATCATTTCCAGTTTCATCCCCATTGCCTCTGGGATGACGAGAATATCTGAGAAGATAATTGCTGCATCCACGCCAATCAAATCAACCGGCTGAATTGTAACTTCAGCGGCGAGTTCGGGAGTCTTGCACATTGTTATAAAATCTGATTTTTTCCGAACGGCTCTGTATTGTGGCAGATATCTTCCGGCCTGGCGCATAATCCAGATTGGAGTATATTCAACAGATTTACCTTTGCAAGCTCTCAGAAATGTATCATTTATTAATTTTGTCAAATTTCCTCCGGTTAAGCCATGTTAACGGTTGTTTGAAAATATTTTATGATAGCTTCAACAACCCCATGAATAGAAAAGACTTCAGGCACGATGTGAACTACAAGTCCACTTTCTCTAATTGCCCGCTCTGTTGTTGTGCCGATAGTGCAAATAACACTCTTACCAAAAAACCTCTCTGCATCTGCAACGTTCATTAACTTCAAAAAGTTGCTGAACGAAGAAGGGCTTGTGAAAATAAAAACACCCGGATGCTTTTTCTGAATCTTCTGATGTTCCGTTTTCAAATTGGCTAGATCATTTTTTACAACATCGTAAATGGGTACAGAATAAACCTGAGCACCGAGTTCCGATAATCCCATATTTAATTCACCGCTTGCAAGGGAAGAGCCGGGGATAAATATTTTCTTGTTTGCTAAATCAAATTCGGAAAATTTATAAAGCAATCCTTCGGCACTGAATTCATCCGGTATTATATCAACGGGAATTCCCAAATTCTCGCATTCTTCGGCTGTGCTCTTTCCGACAACTGCAATTTTTAGTTTCGAAAGATCAAGTTTTTTTTGCTTCGCGATATCGGAGAAAACCTCAACCGCATTTGTTGAAGTAAATACTATAAAGTCAAATCTGCCAAACATGTTTAGTGCTTCGCTCAGTTCCGAAGAATGGGTCAGCGGTACTACTTTTATCGTTGGAAAGTAGACTATCTCTGCACCGAGCTTGATTAAACTATTTAATGATTTTTCAGCCTCAGCTCTACTCTTTGTAATCAGTATCGTCTTGTTCTTCAATGTATTCAATTTAATCTCTTCTATAATTACTATTAACTACTTTCTTGAATTATTGTAAACATCTTGTAAAATAGCTGATGCACCTGCTTTTAGTAAATCCTTTGCAAGTTTAATTCCCAACTTTTCTGGACTCGATTTTGCACCGCGCATTTTTTTTCTAAAGGTTACTGAGCCATCTACAGCACCGACAACGGCATCAAGATACAGACCGTTCGATTTTAACTGTGCATAAGCGCCTATCGGAACCTGACATCCGCCCTCCAGAGCTTTTAGCAAAGATCGTTCAGCTCTGACCTCCGAAAAAGTTTTTTCGTCGTGAATAGATTTTAAAATATTTTTAGCAAATTTATTGTCATCTCGAATTTCAATACCAAGTGCGCCTTGTCCAACTGCAGGAAGAATTTCATCTGTTGCAATGATACTTGAAATGTGCTTATTGAGTTTCAACCGTTCAACACCGGCACGGGCAAGAATAATTGCATCCCACTTTGATTCGATGAACTTCTTAATCCTTGTTGGTACATTGCCACGTAATTCTTCTATTCTGATATCAGGACGAAGATGAAGCAGCTGAGATCTTCTCCGGAGCGAACCGGTTCCAACTATTGCGTTCTCGGGTAAATTTTTAATTCGTGTTCCTTTCTTGCGGGCGATCAGAATATCCTCAACCGGGTGACGTTTGGTAACAGCGGCAAGTGTTAATCCGGCTGGAATTTCTGTCTGCAGATCTTTCAAACTGTGCACGGCAATATCAATAGAACCATTGAGTAATTCGTTCTCAAGCTCTTTAGTGAATAATCCCTTATCGCCGATTTTTGAGAGTGCCACGTCAAGAATTTTATCGCCCTTTGTGTTGATGATCTTTATCTCGACCGTTAAATTATTATTCTTGCGCTCGAGTTCTTTCTTGATAAATTTTGCCTGCCAGAGAGCAAGTTCGCTGCCGCGGGACCCGATTACCAGTCTATTCTTTTTCAATTTTATCCTCTGAATTATTTTCATCTGCATTGAGATCTTTACCATCGAGAGGTGAAGGAGGAAGATTGAAAAGCTCTTTCAGTATTGATGTATTGGCCGTTACATCGTTTATGTTCGCACCGGATTCTGCAAATTCCCTCAGCTTAACGGTAGGATTATGAAGCAAGCGACCTATCATACGCCTCGTCATATCTTCAACCTTTGCGAAATCTTCTTCACTCACTTTATTTTTTATCTTTTCTAATTCGTCGTGACGAATCTCTTCAAAGAAAGAACGCATGGTTTTGATTGTCGGGACAACATCGAGCGTATTGTACCAGCCAAAGAAACCGACCATCTCTTCCATAATCATCTTTTCAATTAGCGGGATTTGATCTCTTCGCTTTTGCATATTCTGATCGACAATTATCTTCAATGAATCCATATCGTTGTAAAATACATTGTCGATTTTCCTGACTTCCGGATCGATATCGCGCGGTACGGCAATATCCATCAGAAGAAGAGGTGCACCCTTTCTTTTCTTCATCGAGGATTTAACATCATCTAGCGACAGTATAAAATTTTCAGCGCTTGTTGCGCTGATGACGATATCAAAATTGTATAGATGCTCTCTCATGAATTGGAAAGGAATAATTTCGCCATGAATTTTCTCTGCCAGTATTTCTGCTCGTTCAATAGTTCTGTTTGAAATAGCAATCTTTCCAACTCCTTTATCGCGGAGATGAATAGCTGCAAGTTCACCGCTTTCACTGGCACCTATAACCAGAGCTGATTTTTTTTCAAGATTAGCAAAAATCTTTTCAACAACCTGAACAGCCGCATAACTGACGGTAACAGCGCCTTCGCCTATTGTTGTTTCTTTTATCGCCCGCTTTCCAACTCGTGTAGCCGTATCAAAAATTCTTCGTAGAACTGACCCGGCAAAATTTAAATCCTCTGATATCTCAAATGCCTCCTTTACCTGTCCCAGTATCTGGCTATCGCCGATTATCATCGAATCTATACCGGAAGCAACCGAGAAAATATGCTTTACCGCACCGCAGGAAAAATATTTTGTAAAGTGTTCATGCTTTATTCCAATACCGGGTTTGAACTCTATAAGTTTTTCAATGAGAGGTGTCGGGTCTATTCCCAGACCTTTTGGAAATCCGAAAATTTCGGTGCGGTTGCAAGTTGAAATTACAACACCTTCAGAGAACAAATAATCCTTCAGATGCGGAATGAATTCAACAATTTCATTGCGATTAAGATGAACTGCTTCCCGTAGTTCGAGTGAGGAAGTTTTATGATTTATTGATATGCCGACTAAATTCATTTTAAAACTTTCAATAAAACGAATGAAATGTGGTAGCTAATGTATTAGTAATTATCAGAGACATTATCGCAACAGCAAATCCAATTAAAGAAAAAAGAATAACCTTCTTACCATACAAACTGCCGAAAAATTTACTAGTTATTCCAACTCCATAGACGAACCATACGAAAAGAGTGCCTATAAGCTTTGGATCGAAATAACTGAATCTAGGGAATGCGCTTGGCAGCCAAATAATGCCAATTACAATTGCGAAAGTGAGGAGAACAAATCCAATAACCATAGAAAAGAAACTTAGTTTTTCAAGAATTTCCAGACTTGGAAGACGGTCGAAGATTAATCCGAACTTATTCGCCTTCAGGTTTTTGTAAAGAAGCATATACAATAATCCATAAACCGCGGAGATGGTTATACCGGAATATCCAAGCAGAGCACTAATAACATGAAGACCAAGCAGACGGTTTCTTAAGACCTCCGGAACGACGTATGAATGTTCGATGAAAATTGAGGAGATAGTCTGGAAGACAAGAGAAAATAAAATTATAAATGCACCGGTACCGCGTATATCAGTTAACAATTCAAGGACGAAATATGAAAACCCGATTGAGAAGGCGATGATAGAAAAAATTTCAAATTTATTTGTAATAGGGGGATGATTGTATTCTATCGTCCTCGATATCAGATAAAATGTGTGCAGCAGAAGCGTTATAAACAAAACGATGCGCTTTGAATTACTTACGATCCTTCTCTCATTATAGAAGTCGTAACTATAAATGCCGAATGCGACAGCATAAAACAGGGGAAGAAGCACATTAAGAATATTTATTGATTGAAGCATAGATTCTCAAATTAGTTATGGGTCACAAATGATCAAATGCTGGATTTTGTGGTGCCAAAATTAACAAAAACCAGTTCCAAAAACCTTATTAAAAGAGTGTAAAAATGAAGTGAAATATATGCGTTCCTAGTAAATTAAATTGACTTTAGGGCTTCTGAGAATGATCTAAAAGTAAGCTGTATTGAGTTCGCTTGCCGAGAAGAAAAATAATAGTTGGAACCACGTCTTTTTAGCTTTCGGCATAACTGGTTTGGTCCTTTTATGATCAGATATAAAAAAAGCCGCCCGAAAGCGGCTTCAATAAACTAATCAAATCAATTTCCGAATACGTTTATCTTGCCATCCATGTGTTTCGTGGCGTCAATTATTTTACCATACTTATCTACAATTCCGGTATGACAAGTAGCGCAACCCGCTATTGTGGATTCCATATGCCCTTTTGGTGGAAGGCCATGACATGAGCCGCAAGCCATCTGCGAGCCGTCAACTTTATTCCATATCGGTTGGTAATTGTTTCCTTCAATATTATCCGCGGTATAGGCAAATTGATATTGTGAGCTGGATTTTGAGAAAGCAAATCCACCGTGACAATAAGTGTTTGAGCATTTATTAGAAATAAAATCATAAACGGAATTACCAATTTCAGAATCAGATTGCTTTGAAAAAACCAGTTCCGCTTTCAGTGAATTATCGATGTGACTTGCAGATGAGTAGCTTGAAGGCACTATGTGGCAATCGCTGCAAACAGTTACTACTCCAATTTTAGCGTCAAATAAATGTTTTGAATGAGCGCCAACTCCTGCAAACTTTGTATCGATATTACGAGCCAAATCTGTCGGAGGTGAAATTAGATTTGTGTTCGAAAAACTACCGTGGCATGTATTGCACGCTTCCGGTCCACCAGGATTTTTATGACAGGTGTTGCATGATGGACTTGCAACTTTGCCTGCATAATTTGTTCCATGGCATGATGTACAGGAACTCATACTCCAGTTTTTTGAAGCAATATATTTTCCGTGAAACCCTGCGGAAATAGGATTATTCATATCACTCTGATGAATTTTAACAGCCGGATGGCATGTATTACAATTTACCTGAGCAATTCCTCCGTCAAAATTCGGTGCGTGACATTGCTTGCAACTTTCCAATGTTTTCTCTTTTACAGTTAACCCATGATAATTGGCTGAGGAGAGATTATAAACACTTGTACCATGAACACTAACTTTTGAAGGAGGAGTAAGATCTTGTTGTAAATCGCTGCAAGAAAAAGAGACCAATCCGAGAGTTAGTATTAATATCAAATAAAATTTTGAATATCGCATGTTCTATCCAAGAGTTAAAATTTTTTATTTATGACAATAACCGCAGAAACCCATTCCTTTTGTGCCATCGGGACGAGCATTAGCATCTGTATGACATGAATAACAAACCGATCCGCGATCCTTATGCCAATCACCTTCTTCTAAATCACTTCTGAAATTTCTTGCATGTGTTTTGGGATTTGTTCCTTTAATTCCATCGTTATCAACATGACATAAAATACAGTTCTGATCAGCACCCTGAACATCATGGCATGAAGAGCATCGTTCGATATCTCTTCGTGCAAGAATTGCATGTTGTCCGCCGCCGGTTCCTACACCAATAGTTACAAAATTTGGTGCTCTGTGTGAAGTCGGAACTATTCCTTCCAGTACGAAATCTCTGGTCTTGGAATCATGACATTCAGCGCAAAATGTTTCGGTTTGATGACATGTCTGACATTCACTTGTCTTTCCTTTCAGATCCACGCCGTGTGTAAAGCGGTAATTGAGGTCGTGAACGCGAGAAATATTTTGCTGCTTTGTATTATCAATAAATTTATGAGGTGAATAGGGAACGAAGAAATCCCGCGCTGTATTTTTTTCTGCTATCATTGTTGTTGATACGTGACATGACTCGCAGAAAGAATTCTCATGGCACATCTGGCATTGTGAATTCTCTTTTGTGGCGCTGAACTTGTGAGCTTTCAGAAAAGATACTTGTTTGTGATCTCGTGGAATCAATTGAACAGTAGAAACATGACAAGATTCGCATACGTTGACCGCAACAGAATTACCGTTATGGCAATCGTAGCAAATCATCATCGCAGGTTTGGCTGCAACTGATTCAAAACTGTAATCAACATCGTTCAAACCCTTGTGACATGATTCGCATTCCTGTTTTTGTTCGGTTAAATGAAATTTGTGATTAAAAATCAATTCAGCTTTTTTCTGAATAAGCGGTTCGTATTTATCCGTGTAATGACATTGTATACAATTTTTTTCGTCATTCACATCATGGCAAGTTGCGCACACAGTTTTTTCCGGGAGTAATCGTGTAGTCAAAGCAGTGCTTTCGGCAGCACCAGTATGGCAGGAAGCACAATCTGTCAATTCCTTATGAACCTTATGTGAAAACTTGATTACTTCTTTGTTCGTCTTTCCTTGTTCAATGTCATCACCTTTGCTAATGGCGGCAATAGTAAAAAAACAGATCAGAGAAATAACCAAGGCAGAATAAAAATATTTTATTTTCATAATATATTATAGATTAGTATTGAACCAATAATTTACTTTGAATAGAATTCTGAAATCATTCTTGTAAATTTTGTTGTTGAAATATTGACCTTGTAGATCGAATGAAAAATCAGTCCACGGTCTTACATTAATTCCGCCAAGAAGTGTTGTAATGTTATTAACTTCTGAGTCTTTGGAGAGTTTATAAGTTGTGAAAGCAATTCCAACTGATGGAGTTATGAAGCCGTCCGCGAAAGTGTGCGCAGTGTAAAGTGAAACAACATCAAGTTCACCTGCATAGCCAAATGTTTTACGATAACTGATGCTGCCGTATTTAGTATTGGCTCCAACATTAAGTCTCGAAGAATTTTCATCTTTATATGTAACATTTCCATACTTACCGAAGACCGTAATATCTTTGCTGAATTTATAATCAACACCGCCTTCGATTTCTTGTGAATTGCCATAATCAAAAACTGAGAAGATCGAATTATATCGAATTTTTGGTTCGCGGTAGTTATAATAAACATCAACGCCAAGTGCATCTGTAGCCTGTACCCGGCCATTAACCTCGAACTTAGACATAACCTTGAAGTTCACATCGTATTCATAACGCGTGTCAAAATTTATCTGCCCATCAAGGAAATACGACGCCTCGGCAGTAAGAAATTTATACTGATTCGATTTTTGTTCTATAAGTACTTGAATCAGATTCAGATTACCATCTAAACGCCATGCAGTAAAATCAAGCGGCTTGAAGTTTTTATCTATATAGCTTAATCCAAAATTGAAATGATCAAGAAAATTTACTTCAAATTTTCCACCCAATACATAATCGTTTTTAAGATCATCACTCATTTTCAATTTCTGATAAGCCGGAACATTACCGCCGTAGAAACCTGTTAGGGACACATTAGAATATCTGAATTTAAGATTGACTCCGTCGAATAATCCTCCAGCAACCGGTGTAAATAAAGGTTGTCTTCCTAGTTTCAACGTAAATAAATCTAAGATATCCCTGGCTTCAAAATACAAATTATAGAATCTCATACGGGGATCGCTGTCGAGAGAATTACTAAGATTCGTCTCGAAGTTCATCCTGGTTCGCAGCGAAATTTTTTTGTAATTGAGATTGAGCGATAATGTCTCAAAATTCCTAATAAAGGTATCTGATGCATTAAGAGAATCAAATCTTTCAAATGTGTAGAAGGAAGAAGTGATGCTGCCATTAAGATTCTGGGCAGAAATCATTAATGGCAGACTTAAAAATAAAACTGAGAAAAATATTTTTTTCATTTTGAGCTCTATGAAATAGAATTAACCTTTCGGGGTTGAATGAGCAATTTTTTTAACCATTTCTTCAAATTTGAATCCCTTGAAAGTTGGGCTTTCTGAATTATGGCATGTCACACAAAATTTTGCAACGTCTTTATGTTCAATTAAACCCTTTTTGATAGATTCTGCTTTATTTTTCATTACAGCCATTGCTTTATACTCTGAACCGGCACCATGACAAGTTTCGCACTGTACGCCATCTTCTTTAAATGCTGATTCTACTAATGCTTTTTCACCAACGTGACACTTCAAGCATTCTGGATTTTCAGCAGCTTTCTTACCGCCTTTTTTCATAGAAATTGCATCTGCTTCGGGAGTTAATAGAGCTTTGTATGCCTGAGCGTGTTTGCTCTCAGACCAGATTTTTAATTGCTGACCCTGTTTCTCTGATTTGTGACACATACCGCATGTTTTTGTCCCAACATATTTTGCCTGTGCATTTAAATTAGCAGGTAAAATAAGATAGGCTGCTACTAAAAATAGTGCGAGTACTGAAGTTCTGAATTTCATTTTCATTTCTCCATAACTGTTTATAGGTAAAAAAATAATGTAGTTGAATTATATAAAAGAACTTGTTAATCCTATTCTAAAATAGCCCAATTACGTTTAATAGGCAACAATCTATTTCGATTGATATCTTTTTTTAACTAAATATTTTCTTTTTTTTCCTTTTTTGGCTCTAATTTCTCCTCCAACCAGGCCCTCAATTCAGGATCGTTGTCAATTTCATGCTGAAGTATTGCATCCGGATCCAAACCATTTTTTTCTAACGCTGATACAAACAATTTGGTGCTGTTGCTTACTTTTTTAATGTCCCTTATTCCACTCTTAAATTCCTTTCTTTCAAGAACAACTCTCCTAAAATGTTTTTCATGATGGTGACGATAAGTGTGTAGAGACATCTTACCATCAATCCATGTAAGACTCATCGGATATTCATGCGGATGGAAAATGACAAAGAACCAATGCCAAACTAGGATTGCAAGTGTTGCAAGAATTGCTTCGTAAAAGTGAATTAATTCACTGACCTTTATCAGCCATGTTGGAGCCCAGTCGCCCACAATAGTTGGAAACCAAAGGATAAATCCTGTAGCGCCCATAACAATAGTTCCCCAAATAAGAGCCCAGTATTCAGCTTTCTCAGTGTAATCATATGCTTCGAATTTAGGTCTTTCTTTTTTCAATTTTAGATAATAAAGTATATTATCTCGGGCATCTGTAATATCATGAAATTTTGGAATTAGATTTAACAAAACATCTCTGCCGCGTGCAGTAAACAGAAGATAGTATATATGATAGAGACTACCGAGAATCATTACGACAGCAGCACCTCGGTGAATATATTGACGAGCTGTTTCGCTTAATCCTGCCATATGCAGCAACTCAGCCCACCAACTGCCGTGATACTTGAGCGCAAAACCTGTTACAGCCAGGGTTATGAATGAAGTAAGTAGAAGCAGATGTTGAAAAACTTCATTCTTAGTAAACCGTGGAATTGATATCTCGGTTTTCTCGTGACGTCGTTTCTTTCTGATTTCAAATACGAATATCAGAAGATTGTGTAGAATCATTCCGCCAATAACTGATATAATAAGCCACTGATAAACATTGGTAACAACATCTTCAATCTTTGAGGCAGTTTTATCTAATGTTTTATGTGAATAACTTTTAGCAAATGTCTCTGTAGCATTTGCATGGCATTTCTTACAGGTAGCTGTGATGTTGGCGGGATTGACAGATGATTTAGGATGTTGTTGGGGTAAAATCTTATGAACATTATGGCAGTCAACACACATTGCTGCTTCTTTGTCACCGCGCATCATGGCTAAACCATGGTAGCTGTCTTCGTACTGTTTAGCTTGGTCACCTGAACCGCCAAATCTTTCTGCAATCTTTGGATCTTCATGACAGATCATGCAAGTGCGCTGCTGAAGTATTTTTGCTTCCATTTTTTTATCAACAGTGTTAACGGCATGAATGCTATGTTCATTATGGCAATCGTTGCAGACGGGTGCCTCACGAACACCCTTCTTTGCACGAATCCAGTGAATAGATTTCTCAAACTCTAACGCAATTTGCTGATGACATTGTCCGCATGTTTCGGGGACATTGAATGAAGAAATTTTTGATCCAGGCTGTACACGATTTTTTATATCATGCACACCATGACAAAGACTACAGTTAGCAGCGTCTAACCGGCCTTTTGCTACAAGTAAACCATGAACAGACGTTGAGTAGAGTAATCCGGGATTTTTTACACCGAATGAAAATTTTTCTACAAGTTTTGGATTATCATGACAAGAACCACAAGTTGTTCCAAGATTTTTTGGAGAAACAGCACTTAAAGGATCTTTTGCTTTTTTTATTTCGTGCGAACCATGACAATCCCAGCACATTGCTGCTTCATCAACACCCTCATTCAGAGAGATACCATGAATACTTTCTCTGTGCTCTTTTGCAATGGTTGAGTGACATAAATAACAATCTGCTTTTTGTATAGCACCAACATTCTTAGGATGATTCGATAAATTGTGAGAAATATAATTATGACAATCGGCACATTCTAAATTTTTGTGGACCGACTGTGTAAGTTTTGTAAAGCCGTTTTGTTTGTGGCAGCTAATACATTTATTCCCTTCAACAACTTTGGAATGGTAAGGATTTGCGAGCACCATGCTTGTATGACACTTTGAACAATACTCTTTTACCTTCAATTTGTTTTCTTTTGGCGGAGTTTGTATTCCATGTGTACCGTGACATTTTTTACAATCAGGCGGATTTTTGACCTTTCCTTTTAAACGATGATGTATATCTCTTCTCACTAAATCTGCATATTCTTCATGGCACGATTCGCATTTAACTTTTTTATAATTTTTTTTCTCGGCGTGACTTTCATCTTTAATGCTTTGATGACAATCCTGGCAGCTAATAACCTCGTTGTGAACCGACTTCTGAGTTAGATTCTCATGACAATCACCACATTTGAAATCCTGAGAGTAAGAATTTGTGGAGAAAAAGAGGATGGAAAAAAATATACAAATGTTCAGAGACAAATTTTTTGAAGAAGACAACATTTAGCCAGCTCCGTTAAAAGAAATTTATTGATATAAGAAAAGCATTGAATAAATAATAAGTAGTACAAGTATTATTCCGGTTGTTAAGGCAGCAAAACCAAAAATTCTTGCCGCTCTTCTTAAAAAGACAGGTGGAGCATCGCCAAGTTTTTTCTGAAGTTCCGGATCCTGCATTATCAATTCGTACTCACGCGGACGGTCTTCTCTTAATTCATCGAGATGAACTTTGCCGGTAAAAATTACTGTATCCATCGGAAACTTATCCGGACGGAAATGGGTATTGAAAAAATGATATGTGAAGATAAATCCTACAGCGAGCAAAGCTTCATCGCTGTGAATGATAGTTGCAATATTAATGATAGAACCGGGTAAACCAAGACCTGTGAAAAATTCAGGAAACCATAGGATTAATCCGCTGAAACCGATTACAGCAACACCCCAAAAGACTGCCCAGTAATCAAATTTTTCCCAGTAAGTCCATCTACCGTATTCCGGTCGTGGTCCTTTTCCTACAAACCACTTCATTGTTGCAATCAGTTCAGTAAGATCTCTTTTGTTGGGCACTAAAGAATTTTCTCCATGCAAAAGGGAAGTGAACTTCGATTTTTTCTTCCTGATTTTACGAATGAGATATCCAATATGTAATCCGAAATAGATAAATGTAACAATAGCCGCAACTCTGTGTATAAAGCCGGTTACCGCGTATCCGCCCATTAAATCAGAGATTGTCTGGAATATTCCTATTCCGGAAAATTTAATAATCATTCCCGTAATTGCCAGCGAGATGAAACTGGTTATTACAAGAATGTGAAGAAATCTTGAGTAGGCATCGAACCGTTCGTAGTACTTACCTTTTTTTTCTGCAGATGTATCTGTCATAAAATTAATGCTTTCTTTTCTTTATTTAATGACTAATTAGTAATCTTGATGAAGGTGTCTCAGTCATCAATCTTCTCTGTTGTATTCCTCAGCAACTTTCTCTTCCTCTTTCTTCTTCTGAGCTTCTTTCTCAAGTTCCTTGTGTTTTCTGCTTTCTTTTAATGCTTTCGGAAACCAGAGAATAGTATGAACTCCAAAAAATACAAATGTACCGGTCAGAAGAATAACCATGAACCAAAAAGTATAGAATAGATAAGGATATTTGTCACGGTCGTGATGAGTTGCATGTGTTAAATATCCGACAAATTTTTTGTTTGAGTTAGGATGACATTTTTGACAAGTCTCAACAATATTGCCACGGCTCAATTTGGATGCAGGATTATAATTTGGCAAAATATTATGTGCACCGTGACAATCATAGCATCTTGCGGCACGGGTTGATCCAAGTTTTGAAACTTTCCCATGAAACGTATCGAAATAAGTTTCAGTAACTTTTTCGTGGCATTTTCCACATTGATTGATTATAGAAGTCTTAAAGTCGCCTAAATCCACCCGATTGATTTCGTGAGATAAATGGCAGTCATTACAAACAGGAAGTTTTTTATCCGTCTTTGTTATCTCCGGACTATGAATACTGTTTTTAAATTCCTCATAAACACCAAGATGACATTTCGCACAAGTAGCGGCAATATTACTGGGATTAACAGTTGAGCGTGGATCTTTCTTCGGTAATTCTCTGTGACTCGAATGGCAGTCAACACAGGTTGCGGTAACCATCAATCCACTCTGAAGTAATCCTTTTCCGTGAATGCTCTCTCTGTAATTTATCACAATTCCCATTTTGCTTTCATCAAGTGAAGTTGCAATATTTTTTCCTTCTCGATGACATTTACCACATAGCTCAGGAACATTACGCGCAAAAGTTGGTGACGAAATATCTTTTTTGCTTTGAACATTATGCGTTGTGTGACAATCCGAACAGTAGGGAGCTATCTTTTCTCCAGCCGTATGTTTCTGCCCGTGGAGACTAATATTATAATCATCAACCTGTGTTGTATGACAAATCGAGCAATCAACTTTTCCGCTGTTTAGGCAGACGGGACTTTTTGAGTTACTGATATTTGTATGACACTTGATACAAGAATTGATCTTATGAGCAGAATTCTTGAATTTATCTATGTCGATATATAGAGAGATAATTTTTCCATTTACAACTTTCGTCAAATCCTTTTGTGAATGGCACTTTATACACTTCTCATCGGGAAAACTATCGTCATAAAAAACTTTACGAACCTTATGCGGTGCATGACAATCAATGCAAGCAGGAATTTTGTGAGATTGTTTTTCCCAGAGAGCTCCGCGAATCACCTTTTTATGAACTTGTTCTATCTGCGTATGACATTGAGTACATGTCTTGGCAATATTATTACGATTAATTGTTGAAACCGGATTGGTATGAGGGAGAATATCGTGAGAGGTATGACAACTGGTACAAACAGCAGTCACAATCAATCCCCGTTTGAACAATCCTTCACCATGAATCGATTCTGTGTAATCAGTAAGAACTTTTTTTTCATCTGGATTTACTAAACCAGAAACAGCCGTTCCTTCCTTATGGCACTGACCGCAAAGTGCCGGGATATTCATAACGTATGTCTTCGATCTCGGATTTTTGGCTGACAGAATTTCATGTTTGGTGTGGCATGATGCACAAGTTGGAGCTAATGATAATCCCTTTTTAAGGGCAAGGGCATGTAAACTTCTATCAAAATGTGCAACAGGAGTTTCATGGCAGGTTGCGCATAAAACTTTATTTAGTTTTTCCGGATGAGGTAGATTACCCGGGTCTACGTCAGAATGACAACCGGTACAACTAATCTGCTCGTGTATTGATCCTGCGAAGGATCTGCCATTTACAAAAAGAGATACCTCTTTTCCATTTCTTGTGGTGGTTAAAGTTTTGTCTCCATGGCAATCGAGGCATACTTGATCATCTTTGCTCTGTGCGGATATTGATGAAAGTAAAACGACAGAAGTAAGAAGAAGGGATATATATTTTTTCATAAAAATTTCTTTTGAGTTAACCAAAATATTTCAAAAATCGTCAGTATTAATTGTTCTCAAAACGTATTTCAAACCTGCTTTTCAAATAGATACTGCGAAAATTCGAGAAACTCTTAAATAATTATCCCAACGAGTGCTTCTTGAACAGAATATCAGATAAAAGACACTAATATCCGCAGTTAAAATATTTAGTTCAGATGACTTTGTCAATGCTCATCGGATATAAAATTGAATATCAATAAAAGAAATGAAGTTATAATCTTACAGTGAAAACAGTTTCAACATTTGGCTCTGAAGTAGCGCTTATTGTTCCGCCAAGTGTGCGGATTATCTGTTGAGAAAGGCTTAAGCCGATTCCTGAACCTTCTTTCTTTGTACTGAAGAAAGGAATAAAGATTTTATCAATGATGTCTTCCGCAATGCCGGGTCCGTTATCGATAATTTTGATGGAGACTCTTCCTCTATCATCTATTATGGCTTTTAAAATTATTTTCCCGCTCGGTGTATCGCCCAAAGACTGAACTGCGTTATTCAACAAATTAATTAGTACTTGTTCGAAAAGGTCGGGATCGACAGTCAACTCTAAGTAATCAGGGATCACCTCAAAATGAAATTTTATTCCGCTGTTCTTTAAGCCGGCTTCCATAAGAATCTGAATCTGTTCGAAAAGCTGAACAACTTTAATAACCTTAAAACTCGGTCTTGGGATTCTTGTTAAGCTGCGATACTTTTCAACAAAACCGACAAGCCCTTCGCTTCTTTTCTTAATTGTATTTACTGCTGCGGAAATGTCATCCATAGTTTCCTTCGTAATTTTTTCAGCGTGATTATCCGCGGTTAGCCATTGATTTACCGTTGACGCGAGAGATGAGATTGGCGTTACCGAATTCATAATCTCGTGTGTGAGAACACGAATTAATTTTTGATATGCCTCAATTTCCTTTTCTTCAAGTTCCGGCTGAATATTTTGAAGTGTGACAAGTTTATAAATCTGATTCCGCATTTTAAATTCAGTAGCGTAAAGAAGTAATTGAATGCTTTCATCCTTGTGGATGATTTTGTGAGTAGTCTTTTTGCCGGGTGCCAGATTAAAAACAAGTTCTCCAAAGTCTTTGTTAAGATTACTGAGCAGAAAGATGTTATCAATCCTATTCAATCTTAAAATCTTTTTCGCGGCTTTGTTTACTATATCAATCCTGCCTCTTGAATCAAAAGAAATAAGGCCAACGCCTATATGCCTCATTGCTGTTTGAAGATATAATAGACTCTCTTCTTTTTCATTTCTAGACTGCTTAAATTTTTGTAGAACAATATTGAATTCATCGGAGATGTCTTTGAAAGATTTTCCCAAGCGCCCGAAGTTGAAGTTCATTGAATAATCCGAATAATTTATTGCCTGAAGAAAACCGATTAGTTCTTTGTTCATCCGGTCAACGTACTGAATTAAAGAGAAAACTTGGTAAGCAATTATTGCGGCGACAAACAGCGGAAATAAAAAATTATATTTCTCGTAAAAAAGGTAAAAGAAAATTCCAATAAGTATAAAGAGTGATAAAACTCTTAGTACCAAACCAATTCTGAAATTCTTCACTTATAATCCGTGTTTTCCCATTCTTCTGTAAAGGGAAGTTCTTGTTAAGCCAAGTTCCTTTGCGGCTTTTGAAATATTACCCCCATATTTCAAAAGTACTTTTTGAATAATTGTTTTTTCAATTTCATCGAGATTGAATGTGTTTACATCGTTCGAGTCAACTTTTTGCACCGATGGATTAAAAAAGAAATCGGATGGCTTTAATAAATTGCTGTCACACAATATTACGCTTCTTTCAATCGCGTGCTGAAGTTCTCTAACGTTTCCCGGCCATGGATAATTTTCCAATTGTCTCAAAGTAACCGGATCAATTCCAAGTTCTGGTTTGTTATATTTCTTTCTATAGAATAAAAGGAAATGTTCAACAAGCAGAGGAATATCTCCAATTCTTTCACGAAGAGGGGGAAGATGAATTTCCACAGTATTGATTCTGTATAATAGATCTTGCCGGAATTTGTTTGCAGCAACAAGATCATATATTGAAACATTAGTTGCACAGACTAATCTTATATCTACTTGAACAGATCTGTTCGAACCAACTCTAACAATTTCCTTTTTCTGAATAGCCGCTAAGAGTTTTGGCTGAAGTTCAAGTGGTATGTTTCCTATTTCATCGAGAAATAGTGTTCCGCCGGAAGCAATTTCGAATCTACCAGGACGATTTTCTTTTGCATCTGTAAAAGCTCCTTTAACATGTCCAAACAATTCACTTTCAAAAAGAGATTGGGAAATAGAACCCATATCCACGCTTACAAATACGTTATCCACTCTTTTCGAATTACGATGGATTGCTCTCGCAACTAATTCTTTACCTGTACCGTTTTCACCAAGGATCAGAACATGAGCATCTGTGTCGGCAACTTTTGTGATTGTGTTAAAAACTTTCTTCATCGGTTCGGATGTACCAATGATTTCATGAAAACCGAATTCAGGTTCTCTGTTAAGAAATTTTTGCTGTGATTTAATTTTATCCAGCTCAAGGCGGGATTCGCGAAGTCTAAGGGCAGAAGAAAAAGTTGCAAGCAGTTTTTCATTTTGCCAGGGTTTCAGAACAAAGTCAGTAGCACCTTCCTTAACTGCGCGGACTGCAGTTTCAACATCACCATATGCAGTAATCAAAATAACAACTATGTTAGGATCAATTCTCAATATTTCTTTTAACCAGTAAAAACCTTCGCAACCGCTGATTGCACCATCTGCAAAATTCATATCAAGAAAGATTACGTCGAAACATTCTTCGTTTATTAAAGTATTGATCTTCTCCGGAATCTTTTCGGTGATAATGACAGAAGCAAATGGTTTTAGCAAGAGCTTTGCAGCTAGAAGAACATCTTCGTTATCGTCAATTACTAATACTTTTGGATTCATACTTTTATGCAAATTCTATCTCTCGACTTCAACAATAATTATTCCTTTGTAAATTACTTTGAAAAGATAAGAAATGATATATCAACTTGTTCATTTTCGGACACGTTTGAACGATAACGAACTATAAACCAATTCATTGACAGCTAAACTTGATAATAAAGATTAAAATAGAGTGGCATATTATTAGCAATAAAACGTTCAACTAAAATATTTTTCTGCAAAATGGATAGACAATTAGAAAAGAAAAAGTGGACACAGAAAAAGATTATTACTCTTGCAGGCATCGGAATATTAATCTTCCTTTTATTGTACATCTTTGTTCTCAGCGATAAGAGTACGAAACTGAACGTTGAAAAAGAAAGAATAACAATCAGCGAGGTTAAACGGGCACCTTTTCAAGAATTTATTCCAATCACAGGTACAGTTGAACCGTTCCAGATATTCTATTTGGATTTACCCGATGGCGGAAAAGTTGTTAAAAAATATGTTGAAGAAGGTGTGATGTTAAAAGCTGGTAATGCTATAATAAAATTAGATAATCCGAATCTTTCTCTCCAGGTAATGAGCACACAGTCAAGTTTTCTTCAGGCTGAAAGTATGTCGCGGCAAACTAAACTCACCTTCGAACAAAATTTGTTGACGCGTCAAGACCAACTGTTAAATCTAAATCTCGATTTACTGAACCAGGAAAGAACTTATAAAAACAACAAGGTTCTTTTCGAGAAAGGTTTGATAGCAAAAAACGAGTACGATATTAGTAAAGAGAAATACGAAGCTCTTATAGCAAGTAAACAAATTTTACTCGAAGCTTTGAAAAGAGATTCTCTGACTTTCAAACAGCTTCTACAACAGGGTGAATCCAATGTTGAAATGTCCAAAAAGTATTTATCGCTTGTGGAAGAACAGCTTGCAAATTTAACTGTACGTGCACCTATAAAAGGTCAGTTGACTTCCTTAAATGTAGAGATAGGTCAATCTGTCGGAGCTGGCTATAGGCTTGGACAAATAGATAACATAGATTCATTTAAGGTACGCGCCGAGATAGACGAGCATTACATCACAAGAGTTACGGAAAGACTAACCGGAGAATATGAGTTTGACGGTAAAGTTTATACATTAAAAATAAAAACAGTTTATCCTCAAGTAACAGGCGGACGATTCTTTGTTGATATGATTTTCACTGGTAAACAACCGAAAGGAATTAGAAGAGGTCAAACTGTTCACATAAAACTTCAACTCGGTGGATTGTCGGATGCGCTTCTTGTTGAAAGCGGCGGATTCTATTCCACAACGGGTGGGCAGTGGATCTTTGTTGTTGATAAATCCGGTTCCTTTGCAGAAAGAAGACAGATAAAAATAGGAAGACAAAATCCGCAGTTCTATGAAATACTTGAAGGATTGTTTCCGGGTGAGAAAGTAATTACTTCATCCTATGAAAATTACGGCGATGTAGAAAAATTGATCTTAAAATAGATGAACTATATGTTCAAAAATTATTTGAAAACAGCATTCAGAAATTTTATTAGACACAAAGGATACACTTCCATAAATATTTTTGGTCTTGCAATAGGAATGGCGGGTTGTGTTCTGATACTTTTTTATGTTCAGCATGAATTATCTTTCAACAATTTTCACAAGAACGGCGCACGCATTTATAGATTGATTGCAGAGAGAAAAGCACCGACCGGAACGAGCATAGATGCTGTAACTCCGCCGCCTTTAGCATTTGCATTAACAAACGATTTTCCGGAAGTAACAAACTTTGTCCGCTTTCTTAATACAGATAACCCACTTCCGTTGATAAGCAGCGGAACAAAACGCTTTTATGAAAAACAAGTTTTTTTTGTTGATGCAGGTATTTTCGATGTGTTCACAATTCCATTTATTGTTGGTAATGCTCAAAATGCTCTAAAAGAACCCAGCTCAGTTGTCATTACCGAAAATACAGCATCGAAATATTTCGGCACAGATAATCCGATCGGAAAAACTTTACGTCTTAATAACCATCTCAATCTGCAGGTAACTGGAGTTATTAAAAATTTCCCGTCGAACTCTACGATCAATACTGATTTTCTTGTTTCATTTTCAACTTTGTATAGCTGGGTGGGAAAAGATTTTGTTGAAAACTGGAATAACTATATGTGCCAGACCTATGTTCTATTAGATAAAAATAGTCAAGCTGATTTGCTGGCAAAACGATTGCCCGGTTTTATTAATAAACACGTTGATAAATCTAATCCCTTAAAAAATATTTATCTCCAGCCGTTAAGCCGGATCCATCTCTATTCCCGTGAAGATTATAATCTGAACGCCGAAGGAGATATACGTTACATTTACCTTCTTACGGCGATAGCCCTATTTATCCTGCTTGTAGCTTGTTTTAATTATGTAAGTCTTACTACGACACAATTAATATTACGTTCCAAAGAAATAGGAATAAGAAAACTGCTTGGTTCAACTAATAAACAGATAATACTCAAATTTCTCGGTGAAGGTTTGTTCTTTACAACTCTTGCTTTAGTAATAGCACTTATTATTGTTGTGCTTGTATTACCGGGCGTTCAAAATATTATCGGAAGAAATTTCTCTATAGATTATTTAAAATATTGGAAGATGATTGCTATACCTGCAGCTTTGGTTTTATTAATAGGGTCGTTGGCAGGAAGTTTTCCGGTGTTTCATATTTCATTTTTGCAGCCCGTAAATGCAATTAAAGCGCACATGAGAACAGGTGCAGGCAAAGTAACGTTTAGAAAAATTTTAGTCGTCATACAATTCTCTTTAACCAATCTCTTAATAATCGGCAGTTTGGTTATTTACAATCAACTCGCTTTTATGCAGAATAAAGATTTAGGTTTTGATGCCAGCCAGGTAATTGTTGTTCCAATCCGTGATGAAGGTTTACGGCAAAACCAGGATGCTGTAAAAGAAAAACTGCTTCAGTTTGCGGGAGTTCAACAAGTTGGAGCTGCAGCTTTGCTGCCGGGAGGTCCTGTAGGAAAAACCCGTTTTCATATTAAGGGAATTTCAGAAACTGGAACGATCTCAATGCTGTGGGTAGATTATGATTTTGTAAAAACTTTAGGAATAAAATTAATTGCAGGGCGCGGCTTCTCGAAAAATTTTACTACCGATGCTTCGGAAGGATTTATCATTAATGAAGAAGCTGTAAAGCGTCTCGGTTTTAAAAATTCCGCCGATGCAGTGGGCAAATCATTTGAATTGCCCGGCAGTAAAAAAGGCAGCATCATCGGAGTAGTTAATAATTTTCATCTAACTTCCTTGCAAAGCAAAATTGAACCGGTAGTTTTACATATTTGGCCGTGGCTCAACTATCTGCTGATCCGCACCGATGTAAAACATGTTTCTACTGTCATCGATAATCTAAAAAATATATGGAATGAATTTGAACCGGCTTATCCGTTCGAGTTTAATTTCCTGAACGACAATTTTGCAAGGTTTTATGCAAAGGAAAATCAATTAGAAAAGATTTCAACCGGGTTTACTTTTATTGCATTGCTAATAGCTTGTTTAGGACTGTTTAGTCTATCGGCTTTTTTAACCGAAAGAAGAACTAAAGAGATCGGGATACGTAAAGTGTTGGGCGCTTCTATAGCAGGCATCTTAGGGACACAACTAAAAGAATTATTAATTCTGGTTCTGATTGCAATAATAATTGCATTTCCGGTTGGCTTTTATGTAATGACAAATTGGCTTCAGAATTATGCTTATCATGTTGGAATTGATATCAGTACAATATTTCTAACAGGACTAATTTCTTTAACAACAGCAATACTTACAGTGAGTTATCATGCCGTAAAAGCGGCAGTTACAAATCCTGTTGAGGCTCTTCGATACGAATAGTATCGAAGACCGAAATCCTGTTAGGCGGGATTGAATCTTTAAGATATGAATAAATTCAATAATCAATTATCAGTCAACAATAAGCATTGATAACTGTTCACTGAAAACTGGAGAAAATTATGATTAAAAATTATTTTTCTACCGCGTTAAGAAACTTATTTAGATCGAAAGTATTTGCACTAATAAACATTTTTGGTTTTGCAGTTGGCATATGTGCTGTTATTCTAATTTTACATTACGTTCAGTTTCATACAAGTTTCGATAATTTCCATAAGGAAGGCGAAAAAATATTTAGAGTTTCCGTTGTAAGCGAACGGAAAGGAATTACCGAAGACGATTCTCACACATTCGTTGCGCCAATTGGACCTGCAATGCAAAAGGACCTTCCCGATGTTAAAGATTATGTCAGAATTAGAACTCCGCGAACGGCATTTTTTCTTTACAACAATCTATCATTCAGAGTTGAAGATGTTGCATATGCAGATTCAACTTTCTTCAATTTTTTTTCGTTCGAACTTTTGACAGGCAGTCAAAGATCATGTCTTGCTAATCCTTTCCAAATTGTTTTAAATAAAACCGCTGCAGAAAAAATATTCGGCGTATCAAATCCTGTTGGAAGAACACTAAATTCAAACGACGGCGTGCAGTTTACTGTTTCCGGTGTAGTTCAGGATCCGCCTAAAAATTCTCACATTCAATTTGGCGCTATAATTTCATTTTCTACGCTGTACAGAAATCCGAATAATTTTATGGGATGGGACGGCGGCAATCAATATTTAACTTACATTAAACTGAATGATATGTCATTTAAACAAAATGTCGAAGCGAAATTTCCAGACTTTATGTGGGGATACATTAATAAAGATCTTGCACAGATAGGAGTAAAGTATAAACCGTATCTTCAACCGCTAAACGATATTCATCTTAAATACAATTACGATTCACAAAATATTAAAACTAATATTTATATTTTTTCTATTATAGCCGGATTTATTCTGCTCTTAGCATGCGTGAATTTCGTAACTCTGTTTACTTCCATGTCAAGCCGGAGAAACCGCGAAGTTGGAATTAGGAAAGTTTTAGGCGCAAACCGAAATGATATTATTAAACAGTTCATGATGGAATCGTTTTTGTTGATCGGAATTTCTTCAGTTCTTGCTGTTATGTTATGCGGACTCACATTGCCGGTTTACAATAAATGGACACATCAAAATTTCAATTTCGTCAATATTTTTGATTATAAACTTCTTTTCTCGTCCGGAATTGCTGTCCTGCTAACTTGTTTTTTGGCTGGATTCTATCCTTCATTTATACTTTCTTCTTTTCAGCCGGTGCAGATCATTAAGAAAATCATTTATATTAATCCTAAAGGAATATCGCTTAGAAGCATCTTAGTTGTTTTTCAATTTGTGATCTCTATAGCTCTTATCTCAAGCACTTTGCTGATCAACAGCCAGCTTAATTTTATAAAGAATAAGGAATTGGGTTTTGATAAAGAAAACCAATTATTCGCTCCTCTTAACAGTAATCAATTAAGAACAAGTTATGAAAGCTTAAAGAATGAAATATTGAATACGGCAGGTGTAATTACAGTTGGGGCGTCTTCGGAAATTCCGATGAACGGTTTTGCAATCAACGGATATTTTCCCGAAGGCATGAAATCGCCTATGATGATAAATGTTTTGGATGCGGATGCAGATTTTTTAAGTACTTATAATATTCCGGTTACGGAAGGCAGAAATTTTATAAAAGGAAGTGAGGTAGATAAAACATCGTACTTAGTGAATGAAGCATTTGCAAAAAAAATGAACTGGCAAAATCCTTTAGGTAAACAAATTACAAGAAACGGACTGCATACTATAATCGGTGTTGTAAAGGATTTTCATTTTGCTTCTTTGCATGATGCAATTGCGCCGTTGATAATTACAAATGCACCCTGGCAAAATCAATTCGACTTCTTGACAATTAAATTGAAAACTGCAAATCTTTCCGCAACTCTTGACGCAATTAAAAACATTTGGATAAAATTTTCACAAGACCAGCCGTTTAACTATTCTTTTCTTGACGAAGAACTCGATAAGGTCTACCGTGACGAACAGATTTTTAGAGAAATGTTTTTTTATTTCTCCTCAATTGCAATCGTAATAGCATTAATGGGCTTATTCGGACTTACACTGTTCACGATGGAACAAAAGAGAAAGGAAATTGCCGTTAGAAAAGTGCACGGCGCCAACATTTCACAGGTTACAGCTCTTATATCAAAACAATTTGCAAAGTGGATTCTAATTGCCAATTTATTCGCTTGGCCCATAGCGTACTTTTTTATAAAAGATTGGCTGGACGATTTCGCATATAGAATAAATATTTCCGTCTTTTATTTTATTCTTTCTGCACTGATCACATTAATCATTGCATTGTTAACCATTGGTTATCACACAATCAAAGCGGCAAAAGCAAATCCGGTCGAAGCACTTCGGTACGAGTAATATCGAAGTGCGAAGATGAATATTTCAATGATCAATTATCAGTTAACAATGATCATTGATAACTGTTTACTGATCACTGAAAAGTGGAGATACATTATGATTAAAAGTTATTTAACTATTGCATTAAGAAACCTAAAAAAGCACAAAGCATTTTCTATAATAAACATTCTTGGTTTAACTATTGGAATGGTTGTCTGCATTTTGATTTTGCTATATGTCCGGTTTGAATTGAGTTATGATAAATTCCACAAAAATTACGATCGGATTTACCGTGTGGAAAAAAGTTCTTCCAATGAAACGGAATTCAATTTAACATGTCCTGCAGTCTTAGCGCCGGTATTGAAAAAAAATTATCCTGAAGTAGAAAACGTAACAAGAATACTTAATCCATCGTGGTTCCAGCCGAAGGTGCTGATGCAATACAAGGATAAACAATTTTATGAAGAGAGATATTTAAATATCGAGCCAAACTTTTTTGAGATTTTCGACTTTGAATTTATAGAAGGAAATAGTAAGGACGCTTTTACAAATCCGAATTCAATCGTTCTAACCGAAGAATTAGCAAAAAAGTATTTCGGTAACGTTGATCCGTTGGGTAAAGTAATTCGTGTTGAGAATAACGATCTAAAAGTTGCCGGAGTTATAAAAAATGTTCCGGTAAATTCTCATATGCAGTTTCGGTTTTTAACTGCAATAAAATTTGGTCCTGAATTTGGAGAAGAAACTTCATGGAACAATTGGAATTATCACACCTATATAAAGTTGCGAGAGAATTCATCTCCTAACGATTTCGAAAAGAAGATAATTGATTTGCCCGACAGAGAAACAGATCATAAGCAGATGGTAAATCTTACTATTCGTCCAATGAAAGACATTCATCTTTATTCTCATTCTAAAGATGAACTCGGTGTGAACGGAAGTGCAGAAAGCATTTATCTTTTTTCTTCACTGGCTCTCCTCGTTTTAATTATTGCGTGTATAAATTTTATGAATCTTTCAACCGCTCGATCTTCAAAACGTGCAGTTGAAGTAGGATTACGAAAAGTTATCGGCGCCAACCGGTTTCAAATTGTTAAACAGTTCTTAGGTGAATCAATTATTCTCTCTGTTATTTCATTTATTCTTGCAATGATAATTATAAGCATCTCGCTTCCATTCTTTAACAAATTTGCCGAGGTAAAAATTGAACCTGACGATCTACTTAGCTTGAGTTTAATATCAAGTTTATTCGGTTTAACGATCTTTACAGGTTTGATCGCAGGAAGCTATCCTGCATTTTATCTTTCATCTTTTCAACCGATCAGCGCACTTAAAAAGTTTGCACACTTTTTGGGAAAGAGAAATACTCAGTTGGTTTTCAGAAAAGTTTTGGTTGTGTTTCAATTCGTGATTACTTCAGTATTAATAATCGGGGTGATTATAATTCTCCATCAGCTTCAATTCATCAGAAATAAGGAATTAGGCTACAGCAAAGAACAGATACTTGTTATTCCTTCAAATGATTACAGGTCGCTGGATAGTTATGGGGTTCTTAAAAACGAACTTTTACAAAACCCATCAATTGTTATTGCTACATTAACATCGGATCTGCCGAATGATATTGCCTCCCGCAGGGATTTCTTCACAGAGAATTTGAACCGTAATCTGATCTGCAGCAGTCTTACAATAGATAAAGATTTTTTCTCAACATATAATATTAAGTTGATTGCCGGAAGAACTGTGAAGGAACGCGCTATAGATGACAACACGGAACAATTCATTATTAATGAAACCGCCGCTAAAGAAATGAACTTAAGTTCACCTGTTGGTACAAAGATGGGAAGAGGTGAGGAAATTCAGGGTGAGATAGTCGGTGTTACAAAAGATTTTCATTTCAAACCGCTGTATGAAAAAATAGGACCGCTCGTAATGCATCTAAACGGAAATCCTCCAAAGTATTTATCTCTTAAACTGAAGACTGAAAAACTTAATGCGGTAATGGATTTTATTAAGAAAAAGTTTTACAGTGTATTTCAAGACCGTCCGTTCGATTATTTTTTCTTTGATGAGTCGTTCGATAAAATGTATAGGAAAGAAGAAAAATTTGCTTCAATCATCGAGGTGTTTTCTGTTCTTTCAATATTTGTCGGCTGTCTTGGTTTATTCGGGCTTGTTTCTTTTGCGGCTGAAAGCAGAACAAAAGAGATCGGCATTAGAAAAGTTTTGGGTGCAGAGATGAAAAACATTTTTTATTTGCTCACTAAAGAATTTGCAGCGCTTATTCTCATTGCAAACATTGTTGCAATACCGATTGCATATTATACGTTAAGTAAATGGCTCGACGATTTCGCATATAAAACCGAAATGACTTGGTGGATATTTATTCTGTCTGTTGTCATTTCCTGCGTTCTGGCTGCGGTTACAGTAAGTTATCAAGTTATCAAAGCAGCTACAGCAAATCCGGTCGAAGCTTTACGATATGAATAATATCGGAAAGCGCATGTCCCGACTAGTCGGGATAGAAAGTTTGAGGTATGAATAACAATAACGGAATAAAATCATGATAAAACTAACCAACATCTCGAAGTACTACGAAAACAAGTTTATAAAAACTTATGTGTTGAGAAACATCAATCTGGAAATTGAAGAAGGAGAATTCGTTTCTGTAATGGGACCATCGGGCGCGGGCAAATCTACTCTGCTCTATATAATCGGAATGCTTGACACAGCTTCCGAAGGGGAATACTATTTTTTCGAAGAACCCGTTCACAAAATGAAAGAGAAAAAACTTGCCGAGCTTCATAAGTCGCACATTGGATTTGTCTTTCAGCAATATCATTTGATTGATGAATTAACGGTATTTGAAAATCTTGAAACGCCGCTGCTGTATCAAAAAATAAAAACTTCCGAACGGAAAGGATTGGTTGCAGATATTTTGGATCGTTTCAGCATAGTGGCAAAAAAAGATTTATTTCCCAATCAGCTTTCCGGCGGGCAGCAGCAGCTTGTAGCAATAGCCCGTGCGATAATCGCCAAACCGAAATTAATTCTTGCGGATGAACCGACAGGTAATCTTCATACAGATCAAGGAAAAATTATAATGGAGATGTTGAAAAAATTAAACGGAGAAGGAACAACAATTATTCAAGTTACTCACTCGGATGTAAATGCACAGTATGGAAATAGAATTATAAAATTAAAAGATGGGTGGATTGAGAAATAGGAAACAGCTATTAGCATTTAGCTCTTAGCAGAAATGATTTTTTTTGCTAAAAACTAATTCTAAAGAGTTTAATAAAAAGGTGAAATCGTGTTTAAACATTATTTGAAAATTGCATTTAGAAATGTCTTAAAGCAGAAGACTACTTCATTCGTCAATATTGTAGGATTATCCGTTGGTATGGCTTGCTGTATTCTGATACTTCTTTTTGTTCAGTTTGAATTGAGTTATGACAAGTTCCAGAAGAACGGCAGCAATATTTATAAAGTACTCGAACGAGGTTATACCAAAGGGATTTTCTACAGCAGTGGGACACCAATTCCTTTGGGTCCTACAATAAAAAATATTTTTCCTGAATGTGTTCATGCGGTAAGATTTTCTTCAAGAAAAGCGTGGAATTCAATTCAATATGGTGAGAAGAGGTTTGAAGAGAATGGAATAACATCAGCCGATCCGGGTATATTCGAGATGTTTACATTTGAATTCATAAAGGGCGATCATAAATCCGCGCTATTTGAGCCCAATTGTATTGTTATTAATAATGAAATTGCAAAAAAATATTTTGGTGAAGAAGACCCTTATGGTAAAATAATTAATATTGGTAAGGATGCTTTTAAAATTACCGGCATCGTAAAGAATTTACCTTCAAACTCAACTCTTAAATGCAGAGCAATAATTTCATTTTCCAGTAACGATTCGTTCAAAAAAATGGAAAATCATTGGGGAAATAATTTTGCGGAAACCTACATTCAGTTAAATCCTCATTCCTCATATCAATCCATAGGAACAAAACTGAAAGAATATTTGGATAAAAATCTAAAACAATGGCAAAACGAAAAAAGAACTTTTACGTTACAACCATTCAACCGGATTCATCTTTACTCACAAGCAGATTATGGAATTGAAGGTTATGGCGATTACAGAACTGTAATAATTTATGCTGCAATTGCATTTTTTGTTTTATTAATTGCTTCAATAAATTTTATTAATATTTCCTTAGCACAAACCGCAACCCGGTTTAAGGAAATTGGATTGCGCAAAGTTATGGGAGCGTTTAAGAAACAGATCGTTCTTCAATTCTGGGGAGAAATTATTTTTCTTTGTTTAATTGCTTTAACTCTTTCAGTTCTGCTTGTAAGTGTTATGCTTCCTAAATTTAATGAGCTGCTTAATAGGCAGATTACTTTTAATCTAGGTCTCAATACATTATTGGGTATAGGAGGAATATTCCTCTTGACCGGCATAATTGCCGGGTTATTTCCTTCATTCTTGTTTTCAAAATATGAAGCCGTAAATATATTGAGCGGTAAAATAAAGATTGGCGGCAATACCGGATTTACTAAATCACTCATTGTGCTTCAATTCTCTCTTTCAATCTTTTTTTTGATTTGCACAACAGTTATGTCTCAACAGATTAGTTTTATAATGAATCAACACCATGTGCCGGAAAATGAAAAAATTATTGAAGTAAGTACAAATACACTAATCTCTTTTTACCCGGATTGGCAGGTGAGAAAGAAAAATACAGATTTATATACGAGTGAAGTTTCAATATTTCCCCTAATAAAACATTCAGCGGGTGAACCGGGAGCTATTGCAATAATCCAGATGGAACATGATGGAAGGAAATGGGACGGTATTTTGGCCGATCGTACTGAAAAATATTTTGATATGTTCGGTATAAAAATTAAAGAAGGCAGGGGTTTTAACATTGATGAATTTCCAAGCGATTCAGCTAGTTCAGTAATTATCAATGAGACGTTTGTAAAAGAAAATAAAATCAAAAATCCAGTAGGAAATACAATCAAATTCTTTGATAAGTCTTACTCGATTATTGGCGTTGTTGAGGATTTTCTTTACGGAAATATAAAACGTAAAATACCCGCATTAGCAATAGAGTATGCCAGGATGGATCTTTCTACTATCTATTTTACAGTTAACGAAAAAGATATTTCTGCTGTTCTTAAATTTTTACAAAATAAATGGCATGAACTATTTCCTAACGCTTTATTCAGTTACTCATTTTACGATGAGTCCTGGCGAAAAGAATATGACAAGGAAATCAACAGCAGGGAAATGCTTGGTTTTGTTAGCATATTAGTCGTACTGCTTGCAAGCTTTGGTATTCTTGGTTTAACAACCCTAACAATTGCAAAACGAACAAAAGAAATTGGCGTGCGTAAAGTTCTTGGTGCATCTGTAAGAAATATTATTTTTCTCTTAACCAAACAGTTCGGATTGATGGTAATTATATCTGCGGTTATTGCAGGCCCCTTTGCTTATTACTACATGAAAGAATGGCTAAATGATTTTGTCTACCGGATTGATATTAAAATATGGGTATTCATTTTCTCTACTGTTTTGACCCTTCTGATATCTTTGTTTGTAGTGAGCTTCAAAGCGATCAAAGCCGCTCTAGCTAATCCTGTGGAATCTTTAAGATATGAATAAAATTAATCAAAATAGATTAAAGGAGTTAAAATGATAAGCACAAAAAACTTAAGAAAAATTTTTAGAACGGAAGAAGTTGAAACTTCCGCACTTGATAACGTTAATCTGGAAATCAAACAAGGGGAATTCGTTTCAATCATGGGTCCTTCCGGATGCGGTAAATCCACGTTAATGAATATTCTTGGACTTTTAGACAATCCGACGGAAGGTGAATACCATTTTTTAGGAAAGGAAGTTTCTAAATTCACAGAAAGACAGCGGGCTCATATGCGAAAAGAAAATATAGGATTTGTATTTCAAAGTTTTAATTTGATTGACGAGCTTACCGTATTCGAAAACATTGAACTGCCGTTACTTTATCTTAAAGTTTCTCCTGCAGAGAGAAAAAGAAAAGTTCATACTGTTCTTGAGATAATGGAAATAATGCATCGCAAAAATCATTTTCCGCAGCAGCTATCGGGAGGGCAGCAACAAAGAGTTGCGGTTGCAAGGGCAATTGTTGCAGAACCCAAATTAATTCTTGCAGATGAACCGACTGGAAACTTAGACTCGACCCATGGTGATGAAGTAATGAAGATGCTGACTTATCTTAATGAGAACGGAACGACCATTGTAATGGTTACTCACTCGCCTGCTTATGCCGAATATGGGAGTCGTGTTGTTCACTTATTTGATGGTCATATAGTTACGGAAAATTTTAATGAACAATTCCGTGTGTAGTTCTGATGATTTTGAAGTGAGGTAATAGAAAGTTGAAGAGCATAATTTAAAATAAGAAGTTGTCTCAAAATCTTTGAATTGTCATTCTGAATCCCGATGAAGTCGGGATTCAGAATCTGAAAATGAATTGAAAAGAGATTCTTCAGTCGCTACGCTCCTTCAGAATAACACTTTTGAGACGTCCTCTTCCTTTAAAAACTATTTCTTAAAAAACTCTCCGGTTATTATGTACCAATCTTTTTCTTCTAAGTTTTCTAACTGTCCCCAGTAAAGATCAAAACTTTCTTTCCTGTCTTCCTCTTTACTAATAAAATTTTTAATCTCTTTGGTGTACTTCTCAATTTCGTCCTGATAAAAACTAACAGCATTCTTTCCAATCTTAAGCTGAGATAATTCCGTATCTAATTTATCGGCATCTATGATGCAGATCCAATTCTTTTCATATGTAGAATAATCGAGAGCATCGATATTATCGCCGAGATCGTTATTAACTTTAGCTACCTGTCCGCTCACTGGAGAATTAAACTGAATAGATTTCTTTCCTTGCTTGATGATAAAAAGAGGTTGACCCTTGGCAATATTCATTCCGAGGTTCGGAAATTCGATATCGTCAATTTTACCAATCAGTTTTTTTGCGAAATCATCTAAACCTATACGAACCTTACCGTCCTGCGCAATTGCTGCCCAGCAATGTCCTTCGGAAATAAAAACGCCGCCGGGTATTGCAAATTCACCGACATTTAATTTTTCTTCTTCGCTGAGGTGAGTGATATAAACCCGGGGTTTAAGCTGCTTATGTATTCTATCCTGTCTCTTTATTAAAGATTTTTTAGTGAACTCGAGTAATTCATCTTCAGTAAATGGTTTCTGTACGTAATCCATTGCACCCAGCTTCATACATTCAACCGCTGTTTCAACTGTTGCATAACCGGTCACAATAACAACATCTATATCGGGACGTAAAGATTTAATGGACTTTGTTACTTCCACACCATCCATCTCGGGCATTTTCAAGTCTGTGAAGACAAAATCGTAATGGTGGGATTTAATTAGATTCAATGCCTGGTAACCGGATGTTACCGTATCAATGGAATAACCATCCAATACCAGAATTTTTCTAAAACTATCCAGGATAACATTTTCATCATCAACACATAAAATCTTTGCTTTGGGGTTTGGTACTTCGGCACGTTTAAGCGAAACGGCTTCTTGGCTTAAATCAACCGTTACGCTTTCTTTCAGAATGGATTCTCGTTCCTTGCGGATTTTCTTTTCGTTTACTGTCTTTATCGCATATCTAATTATTACATCAGCGATTATGAAAATTATTACGGCAAGAATAAAGAGCGGCATAATTATATCTCCTTGAATTAATAAACTTTGTTTATGTTCTGTCTGAACTGCATGGAATTAATAATGTCATTTCGTACTCAAGTTCCGTTGGAATAATTCTGTAAATCCACCCTTCAAAATAGGGGTCTTTCTCCAAAAGTTCCGGCTCATCTAATAATCTTTCGTTTTTAGCAATGATGGTTCCGCTAATTACCGAATACAACTGATGAATCAATCCGTCCTCGGTTTCAAATTTTACGGCGGTCGATGCTTGAGTAAGCACTTCATTTACTTCAAGTAGATCTATCTTCTTTATCTGATCTAATGTTTTGATGAAAAAATCTGTTGCGCCAATTAATACGGAACCGTCAAATTCTTTATTCATCCAGCATGAATAACCAAGTCGATAATATTTAGCAGGGGATGGTACAAGCAGTACGGAGTCATCGTTTAATTTCTGCATGCTCAATAGTCTGCTGTATTTTATTCCTCTGTGAATGACGCTTGTAAGTTCATCTACTGTAAACGGCTTTGGTATGAATTCGATTGCACCTGTATAAAGTGATTTCACTGCATTTTCAATAGTTGAAAAACCGGTAGTCATTATTACCGGAGTATCAATTCTTCTCGATTCGAGTTCGGCTAAAAATTGAAAACCATCCATTCCCGGAAGCATTATATCGCAAATGATTAGATCAAAATCTTCTATCTTAATTTTTTCAAGTGCAGAGGGAGCGTCCATCACAAAATCAAAAGAATAGTTTTCCATTTCAATAATTTTTGAAATGGAATCGATCACAACTTGTTCATCATCAATTATCAATATGTTTTTATGCTCTTTCATTAAATACTTTTTGTCGGTTCTTCTTGCGGAAGTTTGACTGAGAATGTTGTTCCTTTTCCAACTTCACTATCAACAGAAATTGATCCGTTGTGATTATCTATTATTCCCCAAATGACAGAAAGTCCTAACCCGGTTCCGCGTTGACCTTTTGTGGAGAAGAAGGGTTCGAAAATTTTTGAAATATTTTCCGGAGGTATTCCGCAGCCCGTATCTGTAATTTCTATCTGAACAAATTTTCTTTCTCCGGCACTGTCAATCAAATCCCATCTCTGCCAATCATCTTTAAATGAGGCGCATCCCTCGATAAATCCTTGATTATGAATCTGTATTTTATAGACGGGTCCGTCGCATTTTGGGCATTTACTGTTTTTATCGATCAATGAAATATCACAGGTAGGGCAAGAAAGATTGATGCTGTTATTTTTATCGTGCGAGATTCCAAAGTTGTGACGATGATTTCCATAGATCGGATCTAAATAAACAAATCCTTCGTTGCCACCTGATTTTATTTTTATCTTCAATGAAGACATTCCGCCAATCTTATTTTCAGTATCAATCAATGAATGGTTCTTTGCACACACTGCGTTTTTTATCTGAGTTATCCCTTTTGGTGATAAACTGATCTGTGAAGTTGATACTATAACAGTGCCGCCGCCTTGTCCGATGGCATCGGTAGCATTGACAAATAAATTTATAAACACTTGTTGAATTTGATTCGCATCTGCCGTGATCTTAGGAAGTGTGTTATCAAAATTTTTGACGAGCGTAACATGGTTCAACTTCATCTGATTTTTAATAACTGCATCAGCTCGATTAATAATTTCATTAACATCAATCATACTTTTCTTTGGAGTTGATTGACGCGCAAAATCCAACAATCCTTTTACAATCTCGCGGCTGCGCATCGTCTCTCGTACAATAACATTAAGATCTTCCTGCATCTGCGGATTATCTTTTGTTCGCTTCAATAGAAAACTACTGTAAGTAAGAACTCCGGTGAGCGGATTATTTATTTCGTGAGCAACTCCGGCGGCAAGCTGCCCTAATGAAGCCATTTTTGTTGATTGATAAAGCTGCTGATTTGTCTCGTCGAGTTTCCTTGTCATATTATTAAATGATTTTCCCAGAGATCCCAGTTCATCATTGCTCAAATCTTTTATCGAATAACTTAAATTACCTGCAGCTACTTGATCTGTTGCTTTTACTAATTCCTTTACAGGGCTATCCACCCAGCGCTTCACAAAAAATCCGATTATAAATCCGATTGCAGAAATTGCTATAACGGCAAAAATCACTTCGCGGATTTCATTTTGTCTAATCTGCTCGTCAACTTCGGCAAGTGAGATTGTTACATCGAGCACCCCAAGAACTTTTGCGGTCTCGGAATGTGCATGACAATCCGCTTCGTAACATGATTTTTCATTATAGATAGGGTTTATAACACCAAGTACTCTAGGTGAATTGGAACTCGTTCTGAAAAATCTGGTACGGTCTTTCATAGGAAGTTTTTCGAGCGGTTTATTTTCAACATGACAAGCATAGCAGCTTTCTGCGCGTTTATCCAGCATATTTCCGATATCGTCCTTATGAGCTGAATAAATTATCTCTCCCTCTTTGTTGAGAATGCGAACATTTGAAATCGCTGGATCTTTTCCTATCCTATTAATCATTTCCTGAATGTGCTCTCTCTGGTTTAGAAGCATCACATATCGTGTCGAATTTTTAACAGACTCGCTAAGTTGATTTGCATGCCGTTCCACCTCTGCCTGTAAAACTTCGCTCTGAGATTTAACATTGAAGTATGAATAAATCCCAATAATTAGAATTGCAGTTATACTAACAACCCAAATGAGTTTTAAGCTGATCTTCCGGAACAATATTTTTTTTACACGCTTCATTAATTCTTTTTTGAGAGCTTTCCCGGAACATTTTTCGGATACGATTTATCATCGTGACAATTTGCGCATGTCGGCTTTGCAAAATTCTTTTCTTGATGACAATCTGAACATTCCATTGCCGAATGTGTTTCGTCAAGAGTTAAACCTGTAATTTTATGCTTGAAGTTTTCTTGAGTCCATTTACCATGGCAATTAATGCATTCGCCGCTAAGTCCGGTAAATTTTCCTTTCTCAACATGGCATCTATTGCATGATAGCTTGGAATGAAATTTTGAATTATCAAAACCGGTTGCATCTTTATGGTTGAATCCTTCTTGAACAATGTTTGCATGGCAACTGCCGCAGTCTGCTTTTGTGTTATGGCAACTTGAACAAACCTTATGCTTTTCTTCTGAACTCTTCTCTTTCAAAGAAACTGTTTTGATTTTTGTGTGGCACTTTCCGCAACTTTCATTTGAGTGACAAGCCTGGCATTCCAATCCAAATAAATCGATATGTTGGGAATGATAAAATGTAACCATTTTACCGTTTGCTTTCGGGGTATCAAATTTTATTGTTGCCGGAGTTATTATTTTTGGATGCAACCGTTTTGCACTTTTCTCTTCAAGTTTTTGAGCTTGTGTTTGAATTGCGTCCTTGTTTACTTTATGGCAAGATTCACAATCAACTTTTCCGCTCCATGTACGATGACATTCCATACACTGACGATGATATGCCCCTTTCAAATCGGGTTTACTAATGTCGGTTCGTTTTCGAATAAGCTCGTGACAATCTGAGCACCCGATTACTTGTCCCGGAGGATTATAGTGATGACACATTTTGCATCCGCCGGCCATTCCGCTCATCTCGGCATGAAGTCTATGAGAAAATACTACCGGCGCATAGAGATCTGTTTGCTTCTTGAATTTATCTATTGTAAGTACGGATGGTCCCTCTTCCGGTAATTGATCTATTGATACCATCTTTTCTCTTGGACAGGGAATGATGCATGGATTTTCTTTGGTAGGAATATCGCAAGTATGACAGGTCTTGCATGTAATTCCATTAAGATTTGGATGAACTTCTTTTTTTGTCTGCGCATTTACAATGAATGCAAAAAAGAAAATTGCTGTTAAAATTTTTGTTTTCATCGCGCGCCTCCTTTAACCGAATATTTTGTTCTTTGAGTTGACATCTCAGGCACACTGACAATTGGGAATATCATTACTCCTATTCTAAATAGAAGTACTTCAAATGCAATGAATCCAACAGTTACAGAAATTTCACCGAATGATGGAAAGTATGAATGAAACTCGTAAGGCGGAGTGTACGCAACTAAAAAATTGTTCAGCCGATTTAGAAATACTCCGAAGATTACTAAGAACGATGCAATCAGAAGTCCTACGGGAGATTTTGCGATTTGGCGGGACATAAACATTCTCAACGGAATAATCACACCAAATAATAATTCAATAGTATACATCACACTTGCTGAGGTAATTGTTGTTAAATATACGAATGTACCTCTAATTACCATATCGCCAATTTTGAATGCAAGATAAATTCCAAGTAATGGGGCAACCATGCTGCCTAGATTCGCGAGTATATGTGTTTCGGGTTTTAATCCGAACGAACGGGAAGTAAGAATCGATTCAAAAATTACCATTGGAAATCCCACCGATACAGCGGATAGTAAAAAGAGAAGCGGGAGAACTGGCGTTTGCCACAACGGATGCATTTTTGGTCCGGCTATTACCATTAAGGTTCCTAAAGAAGATTGATGTAAACAAGAGAGCACAACACCGGCAATGATGAAAATAAACATTGTCTTTTCTAAAGTTTTATCAAGAATACGAAGAAGTTTTTCTATAGGGTTGTTAGTTCGTTTTAAAAATCCGGGAAGGTTAACTCTTCCTATAAATCTTTCGCAAACTATTGGCAAGAACTCGATGTAAAGAACAGCTAAATAGATAATGACACAAATACCAACTTCAAACAACACAGAGCTTCCATTCCACATAATTAACGGATGCCAGATAAAATATGGGCGGCCAAGGTCAATCATTACACTGACCGCTACGAATGTATAACCGAGAGCTGCAGTTAAAAGTGCGGGACGAATAATTGCATGATATTGACCTTTATGCATGATGTGTCCCAATGCTGCGGTTGTAAATCCGCCCGCGGCAAGTGCAACTCCGGCTGCTACGTCAAGACCAATCCATATTCCCCAGGGATGTTGATTATCAAGATTAGTTACCGCTCCAATTCCAAAGACGAATCTTGCAAGCAGGAACATTAATCCATTTAACGCCAGAACTGCTAAAGCAATAACTACCGGAGTGAAATATTTTTTTTTCATTGGTGTTGGTTTGAATTCTTCCATGGTTATATCTCCGTCTCGTTCTCGGTTTTCTTTCTATTCTTATTTATCCACATTACTCCACCGAGCAACGCGTAAAGTGCAACTGGGGGGACAAAATATGCGAAGATACCATGTTGGATCGCTTCACTGACACCGGGAGCAGTATCTTTCCCGAGTTTCGGAAAATCTAATTGTTCAAATTCTCTACTTGCTAAATAGATCCATGAAGTTCCGCCGACTTCCGACTCACCGAATACACGATTAATATAACGATTAGGATAGTTTTTGATTTTTTGGTGAGCGGCTTTTACCAAATCTTCACGAGGACCGTAAGTAATGGCTTCAACGGGACAAATTTCTGTGCAAGCCGGAATTTTTCCCTCCTTTGTTCGTTCGAAACAGAAATCGCATTTCTTTATATCCGGTTTTAATGCTTTATCAAATTCGAATGCGGGAACTTGGAAAGGACAAGCAACCATGCAGTAGCGGCATCCGATGCATTTGTCTGTATCCCAAATGACAGAGCTATTTTCTTCTTTTGAAAAAGCCCCGACTATACACGCTGAGACACATGCAGGATGATCGCAATGCATACATTGTACTTTTACATTAATCGGGAAATTTTCTGTATCAGCATTCTTGTATTCATTTACCACCGTAAGTGCTTTGCCGTCCGGGCGGCGTTTTTCCTTAAATACATTTCTATCATCATAAGTTTCAAGTGAAGGTGTTTCAAGATTATGTGCTGTTTTACAAGCCCATTCACATTTTCTACATCCAATACATACAGTGGTATCAACTAAGACACCCATCCTCTCCTTGGATAAAATATTTTTCGGAGCGGCTTTGGTCTTGGAAGAAAATCCGGTAACTGCGGTTCCAACGAGAGCGGCTGTTTTTAAGAATTCACGACGTGATTGGCTTGCCATTTCGACCTCATAAAAAAGAATTTCCTTAATAAGATTCGTTTTATTATAGAATAATGGAGACTTATATCCAATTCAAACTTACTAACAAATTGATTTTTAGTCAATAAAATCAATTTGGGAGTCTCTATATACTTTCATTATGCCTAAAAAATAATTAGCTTCAAGCGCGTATTTTAAGAATTAGAAGACAGAATCACATGGCTAAAAAGAAAAAACAAAATATTTTGGCGTTGAGAGAAAAGATTAATAAGCTTGATTCCGGACTGATTAAACTATTGGCCGAGAGAAGAAAACTAAGCAAAGATGTAATAGTTGAAAAGGAAACTGCCAAGAGACCAATCCGAGATCAGCAAAGAGAATCTGAGATTTTGAATCGATTGATCAAGATAGGAAAAAAAGAAGGATTAGATTCTCACTTCCTCTCAAAAGTCTATTATGAAATAATTGAAGACTCTGTACGACTCCAACAGAATTTCATTCAGTCGAAGTTGAATGCAAAAGGTGAAAATAAAAAATCGATCAGAATTGCAATTCAAGGAATTGAGGGATCGTACAGTTTTCTAGCATCTCAAAAATATTTTACGCATTTCGATTATGATCTGAATTTTGTTTTTAAAAAATTATTTGATGATGTTGTTGAAGCCGTCGAAAAGGGAGAAGCCGACTACGCAGTCCTTCCCATTGAGAACACAACATCCGGCGGTATTAACGAAGTTTATGATGTTCTGCTTCACACCACTCTGTCAATTGTCGGGGAAGAAAAATTTCAGGTTAAACATTGCCTTGTATCTCTCGATGAAATCCCGATTGGAAAAATCAAAAAAGTATATGCCCATCATCAGGCAGCTGCGCAATGCAGTAAATTTTTAGAATCCATACCCAATGTTGGAGTCGAGTATTTTGTTGATACAGCGATGTCGGTACAAAAGATTAAAGAGGAGGGCAATTCATTATATGTTGCAATTGCAAGCGAAGAAGCAGCAAAGTTATTCCATCTGAAAATATTAAAGGAAGATATAGCTAATCAGTCTGAAAATTATACCCGCTTTCTAATCGCATCCCGTAAAGCGCAGGAGGTTGATTCCCGAATACCGTGCAAAACTTCGATTGTTATGGCTACCTCACATACGCCGGGTTCATTAGTTGAGGCCCTGACCGTATTTCGTAAATACAATGTAAACCTTACAAAACTGGAATCACGGCCAATTATAGGAAATCTCTGGGAAGAAATGTTCTATCTGGATTTTGAGGGAAATATTATTGATGAGAAAATAAAAAATGTAATGGACGAGTTGGGGCAGCATACACGATTTATTAAAATTCTTGGAAGTTATCCTTCGCAGGAATTAATCAAAACGAAATTGGAATACACTAAAATTCTCGAATCACAGATAGATAAAGAAGTGTTGCCGCTTGTAAATCAGTCTCCGGCAATTATTGTTAAGAAATCAAAATCAAAAAATTACCGACTTGCCAGTAGAGAGTATAAAAGTGAAGACACTGTAATTAAAATTCGCGATGTTGTTATTGGAGGGAGTAATTTTGTTGTTATTGCAGGACCATGTTCTGTTGAATCTGAAGAGATGATAATGCAATGTGCACTTGAAGCAAAAGAAAACGGGGCACAAATTCTCCGCGGCGGTTGTTTCAAACCAAGGACTTCCCCATATAGTTTTCAAGGATTAGGATTGGAGGGTTTAAGTCTTTTAGTTGATGCTGGAAAATATTATGACTTGCCCGTCATAACCGAGGTGATGGATACAGATCAGGTTGCTGATGTAGCTAAAACAGCAGATATTCTTCAGGTTGGTGCACGGAATATGCAAAATTTTGCACTGTTAAAAGAGGTCGGCAAGTCGCATCGACCCGTAATGTTGAAGCGTGGAATGATGGCCTCGATTGATGAATGGTTAAATGCAGCCGAGTATATTTTATCTCAAGGGAACAGGCAAGTAATTTTATGCGAGCGGGGTATCAGAACATTTGAAACCGCAACAAGGAATACATTAGATTTAAGTGCTATTCCCGTTCTAAAAGAATTAACACATTTGCCGGTTATTGTTGATCCGTCTCATGCTGTTGGTGAACGCAACAAAGTAATTCCTTTGGCAAAAGCAGCAAAAGTTGTCGGCGCTCATGGTATAATGGTTGAATTTCATCCAGAACCACCAAAAGCCTTAAGCGATCCTGAACAGGCTTTGTACTTTAGTCAGTTTGAAGAGTTGATGAGAGATTTGTATAAGATGTAGTTATGTTTCTTTTTATTCTGAGAGTTTGCCTGCAATAGGCAAATAGCGAAGAATCTGAAACGATGCAATATAGATTCTTATCTCGACTACGTCTCGATTCAGATTGACAGAAACAATCAAAACACTTAGGAATACAGGGGAAGACGCCAAGTCGATCTTCGTTATCATATATCAACGAACACAGAGATAGGGGGATGTTTCGAGAGTTCTACTTTTTGTTATCAGATTGAAGAAATCTATAAATCAAGATGATCAAAGAACTACCCTTAAGTGAAAAAGACGATAGCAACATTATCAAAGACGAGTTGATTACGCTTACCGAAGAAGAGACAAAAGAACATTATCCAAAAGCACTAAGAAGAGTAGCCGTTTACGACGAAAAGAACAAAAAGCTAATTGAGCTTATAACTAATAATTTAACTTGAACAGCATCTACCGTAGCCGAACTCTATAAACAGAAATGGATGGTAGAAATTTTCTTCAAAGAGTTGAAACAGCACCTCAAAATCAAATCCTTTATAGGCACCAATGAGAATGCGATGTGGATACAGACCTGCCTACCAGAGCGTGTTGCACAACTAAAAAATTACGATTTACTTCGTGGTTCTTCGTGAAAGGATTTTTTGTTACACGAAGAAGGATCGAAGTTGCACGAAGAAAGAGTTGTGCAACACGCTCTACCGGACAGGCAGGTTTGGACAGCATTAATAACCTTACTCTTTTTGCGTTACCTGAAAGAATTGGCAAATTTTAATTAATTGGTCCCCTTCAAATTTGATTGCGTTTTTAAGAATGAATCTGTTTGTGAAAATTATTCTTAAAGAATGGTTGGATAATCCTTTTCTTCCAAGGAAAGAATTGGAATACGACTTTTTACAGTTGGGGTTGTTCCCATAGGGATACTTTTTCCCCTTTTATCAAATCTGTCCAATATCAGATGTTTTCTTTATTCTCTTCTTCATTTTTATTTATTTTGGGCAGCAGTGAAATTAATAGCAATGGTAATAGCAAGATCAAGAGCATTAGCAGGAAAAAGAGTATTTTGAATTCGGTTAATCAGAAGTAGAACTATGAATGCATTATTTCAAATATTCCTGGGAAGTTTACTCCTTAGTTTAGTTCATGCTGCAATTCCAAGCCATTGGCTTCCCCTTATAGCTCTTGGAAAAGCGGAAAAGTGGACTGACCGGGAAACTCTAATTATAACCGCAATAACAGGATCCGCACATACAATCAGTACAATAATCATCGGGTTTATTGTTGGTCTGGTCGGCTACAAACTTTCGGAATCATATCACTTCATCACAAAAATCATTGCCCCATTAATTTTAATAGCACTTGGGTTGATCTATTTTTTTCTGGAGTACCGTCATAGTTTAATTAAAACTTCTCACCAGCATCATCACATTCATGTCGATGAGATAGTCCAAAAGAGGAAGAGTAAAAAATCGATAGTACTTGCTTTAAGTATTGCGATGTTTTTCTCTCCCTGTCTTGAAATAGAAATTTATTACTTCACGGCAAGCAGACTTGGCTGGATGGGAATAGTGATGGTGTCGGTTGTTTATTTCTTTGTAACAGTCTTCGGGATGATGTTCCTTGTTCACTTCGCATCTAAGGGTGTTCGTAAATTAAACTGGCATTTTCTTGAGCATCATGATAAACTGATCAGCGGAATTGTGCTTCTACTGGTTGGTTTGCTTGCGTTTTTTGTAGAATACTAAAAATTAGGTCAGACTATATCTCTCATTGAATAATTTTAGTATATCATAATCTTGGTAAAGATTGTGTCTCTGAAGAGTATTATTAGAATCATTAACTGCTTTCTGTATTTGAATATTCCCAAGTCCCAAAGCTGTCCCACCTACATATCTGCCTCCCTTATTCCCGCTTAAACTTAGTCTCTTAAGATTAAGTGGGTGATAACCAAAACCGAGAAATAGTACTGTCTCAGCATATTCGATAGCACTAATTGCTCTCTCAAATTCATGCAGTTTGAAATCAGTCTCATAAATTATTTTTATTCCATTAGCTGCTTCTTTAATTCTTTCTGGGTCTAATCCATTCATATATTCTACCTTTTTATCAGCACCTTCTATGCTTTGCCAGGGAAGATAACCCAATTGACCATGTAAGTGGATAATATTGAGTTTTGACAAATGTTGTGCAACTTCATTTTCTTCAGCACCAAATTGATTTTTCAACGCAAGAAATAAATATTGTTCCAAAGATCTATCATAATTGAAAGTAATAATGGTAAGACTATTATTAATAGCTAAATGGTCTAATGATACATCCTCTGTTAAAGATTGTACTAAAATTTTATACCAATCTCTTGAACTCTGGAATGAAAATAGATTTTGCGCATTTTCGTAAGCGAGTAACGATTTTGCAATTAAGAGCTTTCCTATTTTAGTAAACTCTTCTCTTTTTCCAAGAAACTCATCTATTGAATACGTACCTGAATAATAAAATGAGTTAAAAAATTCCACAACTTGATTAATCTCAACATCTAATTCAGTAGAATCTCTCAAAGTAAAATTTTTTGCGAGACTCAATATTTTCAAACGTAAATCCTCGGTTGTTGGAAAATTATAGGGCAAGCTTGCACCTGCCCCAAGAACTAATACTGTTTTATGCTTGATCATATAAGTTCGTTTTTGTTTTACAGTCCAATTTCTTTTAACAAATTATCAGCACCGCCTATCTTATCCATCACCCATAAAACGTAACGGATGTCAACTCCTATCGATCGGCTGTACGTTTCATTCCAGGCAAAGTCATTTATCGTTGCTTCATATGCGCGGTCAAAATTAACACCTATCAAATTTCCGTATGCATCTAAAACGGGACTGCCGGAATTTCCGCCTGTGGTATCCATGTTGTAAAGAAGCGCAACAGGAAGTTTACCTGTCTTTTTACTGATGTGTGTTCCGAAATCTTTTTTGTTGTAAGCAGCACGGAGTTTATCGGGTATAACAAAATCTTCAGAACCGGTTGAGGCTTTTTCAATTACACCATCGATTGATGTGAAAGGTTCATAATAAACAGCATCGGCCGGATTATACCCTTTAATGTAACCGTAGGTGAGGCGCAGAGTACTGTTAGCGTCAGGTATAAAGTTGGTGTTCTTCCATTTCATCTTAACGTCAACAAGATCACCGTATAGTATATTTAGTCTACCTTCGTTTTTTTGATTTTCCTTGTCACTCACTTGACTTTGCATTTTTATTTTTTTTGCAAATATGAAAAGCGGTTCCTGCATTGCAGCAATTTCTTGTGGGGATTTCTTCAAGAGCGAATTGAAATATTCTTTATCCCTTAATTTAGAATTTGCCACATTATTCGAAACAAACTCCTGAAACGTCTCTTCAGGATTGATTCCATTCCCTTCCAGAATTTCGTCAACAGCAAGAATACGAGACAATTCCTTGAGTCCGTTTGCGTCCATCAGCATTTTCATCAACATGGTCTCTTCAAATTCCACGTTGTAATTTTGTCTTGTGGCGTCTAAACGGCCAAGGGTCTGTTGTAAATTTTTCTCCTGATAAGCTGTAATCCTTTCGGCATCGGGTTTCTGCAGTTCCTCGGTATAGGAAAGAATAAAATTTGCCAGTGAGAGAGTTGGGCTGAAAGCGTTTATCTGTCTCAGCCACAGATCAGATTGTGCATTTCGATTTATATTCTCAAATACATTGTGAATTTCTTCCAATAAATTTCCATACTTCATTTTTAATTGCTGATCGGAATTGATGAATTGCTGAAGTTGTTTCTCTTCTTCTTGCTTCTGTGCAATGAGGTTAATTTTCTTCAATCCTTTAATCTTACCCTGATAATTTTTCATTGTGTTGGCCAATCCTTTTATACGATTGGCGAAAGCCAGAGTAAGTTGTTTATCGCCCGCGCTGATCTCCTCCATAGTTTCAATAGCATATTGGTAGAGATTAGAGACGTAGGGAAGAAGATAATCCAACTGATATTTCATGTATTGGGATGGGCGGTGGCGGTATGTTCTTCCAGGATAACCAAGCTGAAAAGCAAAATCTCCCTCTTCAACTCCGTTTGGATTTATCTTTAAAAACTTTTTTGGCGTGAATGGGACGTTCTCTTTTGAATATGTTGCCGCCTTGCCATCGGGTGATACATAAGCGCGCATGATTGAAAAATCACCCGTGTGACGCGGCCAAACCCAATTATCTGTCTCTCCTCCAAAATTACCGATTGACTGAGGAGGTGCAAACACAAGGCGGACGTCGCGAATTACTCGGTATTTAAATAACACATATGTTTTTCCGGCAAACATCTCAGAAACATCAGCAACAATTGATTCTTTTTCATTTGTCGCTGCATCGGAAAGTTCTTTAATTTTTTTTGCGATTGCTTTCGTTCTCTCCACCGGATCGGAAACGTTTTGAATTGCTGCTAGAATTATTTCAGATACATCCTGATATGACTCGGTGATGCGGCAGGTATATCCTTGTGATGGAATTTCTTCGGCTTGCGTCTTTGCATAAAAACCATTTTCCAGGTAATTCTTTTCAACAGTACTTGCATGTGTAATTGCACCGAAAGCACAATGATGATTTGTGATTATTAATCCATTGTTGGATATGAATGAGCCTGTGCAGCCACTGAGCTGAACCAAAGCATCAACCAAACTAATTCCGTCTGGATTGTAAACTTCCTTTGTATCAATCTTTAAACCTGCTTTTTGAAGATCAATTTTGTCTATTTCACTTAAAGGATACATCCCTTCTTCTGGAGATGCGGGAATCATACCAAGAATAAACGTAAGTATAAATGTGAAGATGATAAGTTTGGCAGATCGGAGTAACCAATTGTCCTGTTTCATAAACTCTCCTAATAGGTTAATTCAAAAATAGTATAATGCAAACTGAATTCGAAATAAAGATGAGATAGATGTGTTAATTAAGGTTTACGTGAGTCTCAATGAATCAGTTTGAAGTGGGACTAAGCGGTAGAGAAATTGTGAAGACCGTGTTATCGGTTTCGTTCGATACAAAGCTCACTTTACCTTTGAGGTATTGTTCAACTATGAGTTTAACGCTGTAAAGTCCTATTCCTCTTCCTTTGCTTTGTTTGGTGCTAAACGACCTTTGGAAAAGCTGCAACTGAATTGATGGAGGAATTACTTTGTTATTTGATATGCTGAACAGAACATGGTTGGAATTGTGAGAAGCATAGATTTTTACTACATCATCAATTCCGGAAGCTTCTAATGCATTTTTGAAAAGATTGCTGAGAGAGCGGACCAGTAAAGTAGTATCTGTGGCGAATTCTAAATCCTCAGCCAGCTTTTCTCTCTCCAGATATTTTCCAATTGCCAGTTCGTGATTCTTATAGAGATCAAAAACAGATGAAATAATTTTACTGATTGAAGTCATTTTAAATTGTGGATTAAGGACTCCATCTTCGGCCATTCTCAACTCACGTTGAGAAATGATTTCATTGAGCAACTGTTTAGAAGTTTCTCTGATGACCGAAGTCAATTCTACTTTTTCGTGGACTGTTTCTGCGTCTGGTAGCAGATCGGCAATTCCGCTTAGGGCACCCGCTGTGTTTAAGACATCATGAAAAAAAATTCTTTCAAGAGCTTCCCGCCGTTTTTCGTTTGAAGTGTCCCGGATTGCAAAGATTGTATATACTTTGTCATAGATGTTTAACGGCTGAGTGTGTATAAATAAATCGAGAGATCTTTCGGTTCCATCGGCATTGGTGGTTAGTCTGCACTCTTCCTCAGAGGAGCTCGCTGATTTGTTTGTAGCCTTGATGGATTTTGCCGTACCGCATTCAGCACATGCTCTGGTGGTTCCACATCCATAAATACTGTCTTCATGATGAATGCACTGAATTGCTTCCCCAAATCTTTTCCCGATTATTGCGGTATATCCTCTGGCATTGAATGCATCTAATGCTTTTGAATTGCATGCAACTATCTGGCGGTAATTATTTATAATCACGGCAACTTCCGGATAACCTTCGAGCAGTTGCTTTACAACGGTATTGCCTTCAAAAAGAGAGATCTCCCCGAGAATATTATCTTCAGAATCCCTCTCAGGAGAATCAAAAAAAGTTTTTTTTGGATTCTCTGAATTTATGTTCTTATTCAAAAAAATATCTTCCGCCAATTGCTAAATCAAGTTGTAAAGAAGTTTTAGGGAACAAATTGAACACCGGAGCCAATTCTACAAACAAATCTATCGATAAAGAATGATGCATCCAGAGTATTCCTACAACACCCCGTGCGCCAAGCGTATTCCCATCTTTGTTGCCGAAATGGATTCTTCCTCCGAATCCATAATAAACCGGAAACCGAGCTTCAGCTCTTACTATATTGAAGCGATGGAAGAGATAATCAGCATGCAAGGATAAAGTATTATCAGGATGCACGAATGAATACGCCAACCCGAAATCAACCGCGTGATTATCATCGAGCCAATACTTCCCGCTAAAACCGGACGGCTCGCCAAGGATCACTCCAAGTCCAAATCCTCTATCCTGAGAAAAAGTTTTGAAATGTGTTAATGAAAACAGGACAATGATCATAAAAAATACTTTCCTTACAACCATTCCGGGCCTCTCATTTTTTTATTTTCCAGCTAAACAAATATAGATAAAAATTACAACCCAAATTTTCCTCTCAATAAATCTATTTCTACAATAATATTGTCGAATATGATTAAATTTAGTTTAGTCGTTCTTCACAATAGAGGATTCAATGAAGGAATTTCAAGCTGGTTCAGATATAACTAAGTTGATAGAAGAATACTCTTCTCCACTCTTTAGTAATAACAAAGAGACAGCAATAATACTTGCGGCCGGACATGGTAAACGAATCAAGTCGCAAACATCCAAAATGCTTCACAAAATCTGGGAGATACCAACTGTTGAACGGGTCTGCAAAGCCTGTCAAGAAGGACTCCCCGGATCGAATGTAATAATTGTTGTTGGAATAAAGGCAGATGAGGTTGTCAAAACTGTAGGAAAGAAAAAATCGGTTTCTTATGCTTATCAGGAAGTTCAGAACGGTACCGGTCATGCTGTCCAAATAGCTCTCAAAAATATTGTAGATAATAATTATGACGGCACAGTTTTTATCTTTCCCGGAGATATGGGGTTGATAAACAGAGAGACAATTCAATTCTTTAAAAAGGAGTTTGTTAAATCTTCCGCTGATATGATGGTGCTAACAGGAATTTTTGACGGTCCGACAGAGGAGAATTATTACGGAAGAATTCTCCGTGTTCCCAAAACAGATTCTCAAAAGGTTAGTGCGGTAGATGATGGGAAAGTAATCGAGATCCTTGAATACAAAGACATATTGAATATTGATTTGAATAATTCCTACATGACAAGTTACAGGAAGAAAGAGTATAAATTTTCACGTAAACAGCTTCTGGAAAACCCGGAATTCAATTCAGGGGTTTATGCCTTCAAATATAAACCGCTTGCAGAACTCATTCAGAAAATTGAAAGTAATAACGTCCAGGGCGAAATATATCTTACCGATCTTATCGGTCTTTTCAATAAGAATGGATATTCCGTTGAAGCGGTCAGTCCTAAAGATCAATATGTACTCATGGGATTCAACAACAAATCAGTTTTGAAAGAGATGGAATCCATCGCCCGGAAATTGGTATATGATAAATTGAAAGATATAGTAATAATCGATGATCCGGACGACTTCTTTATAGATGAAAATGTTGTTGAAGAAATTATGAAACTCGACCACCTGGGACTGCCGCTCGATATTCATATAAGTAAGGGTGTTCATATCGGCAAGGGTGTGGGACTGAACTACAATTTGAAACTTGGGAAAAATGTATTCCTTGATGGAAATATTCAGTTGGGTAAGAATGTGATACTTAATGAAAACTGCCGGCTATCATGTTTTTATGGGCAGAAGATAAGTATCGGCAACAGAGTAGAAATATTTGGCGGTAACATTATTAAAGGAAATGTAACAATAGGCGAAAATACAAAAATTGAATCTGGAGTTCGCATTACAGGGAACGACCAGCATCCATCTGCAATTGGATCACATGTAACAATCAAAGGGCTTACATACATTTTCGGTTCTGAAGTGGACGATCATATTTCTATCGAGCACTCGGTTCTAATAAAGAAGAAAATATCCAAACCAGCTGGAGTAAAAACGGATTTATATCATGTAAAATATATTTTACCGGAAGCTGAAGGATTAGATGCAGTACAAGATTTATAAAAAATAAAAAAGGCAACTCGGAAAATGAGTTACCTTTTTGAAATTCAAATCACTCAAAATTATTTTACAGCGCTTAATTTATTAACGTGTTTAGCCAGAGTAGATTTTCTTCTCGCTACGGTATTCTTAGGCATTCTTCCTTTTGATGCTGTTTTATCAAGAAAGGCAACTGCTTCTTTTAAAATTTCCTGAGCTTTAGTCGGATCTTTTTCATCCACAACTTTTTTGGTAAGCGTTTTTACTTTTGATAAAGCCGCTTTATTTCTCTCTGCTCTTTTTTTGGTAGATCGAACTCGCTTTTTTGCTGATTTGTGCTGCGCCATTAATAAAACCTTATTTTGTTAAAAAACGTGAGTAAATATAGCACTCAAGCCGTAAAAATCAAACTGAGATCGAGATAAACTTTATTCTCAAAGGCGTTGTTGTTATCTTTGCCCCGCCAATGCTGCAATTATCCTTAAAATGAGAGAAATGATAAAGATCAACGAAATATATTACTCGGTTCAGGGAGAAAGCTCAAAGGCAGGGCTTCCAACGGTTTTTGTCCGATTGACCTACTGTAATCTGCGCTGCAGCTATTGCGATACTGAATATGCATTTCACGACGGCCAGGAAATGACGATTGATGCAATCATTGAGGAGGTAAAAAAATATGAGTGCAATCTGGTTGAAATTACCGGGGGTGAGCCATTATTTCAAAGTGAATCTCTTGAATTGATGAAGCGGCTCTGCGATAACGGTTATGAGGTAATGCTCGAAACAGGCGGAAGTCTTCCAATTAAAAATATTGACAAACGGGTAATGATAATATTGGATCTGAAATGTCCATCAAGTAATATGATGAAAAAGAATCTCTACGAAAATCTGGATTTTATTAAACCGAGTGATGAGATAAAATTTGTACTTGGAAACCGTGAAGATTATGAGTGGGCGAAGGAGATCATTAACAGATATAGATTGACCGAAAAATGTTCACTCTTGTTTTCGGTTGTCTTTGGAAAACTTGCGCCGGTTCAACTTGTCGAGTGGATTTTGGAAGATAAATTAAAAGTCAGGTATCAATTACAGATGCATAAAATAATTTGGGAACCAACTACTAAAGGTGTTTGATGAAGATCGCTAAAGAATTTCAATGGGAGATGGGTCATCGGTTGCCGTTTCATAAAGGAAAATGCAAAAACTTACACGGACATTCATACAAGTGTATGGTTGAATTCACAGGGGATCCCGATTCTAACGGAATGGTGATAGATTATTTTGATGTCAAGAAAGTAATCGGTCCGATAATCAATGAACTTGATCACTCATTTATGGTATGTAAGGATGATAAAGAGGTGATAGAAGTTCTTGAAAAATTGAATTCACAAAAAGTTATTGTTGATTTTGAAACGACAGCTGAAAATATTTGTTTTTACCTGCTTAAAAAAATAAAATTGATAAAACTACCCCAAAACATTCAAGCTATTAAAGTCCGGGTGTTCGAGACAGAGAATACTTATGCTGAGGAGGAAACCAATATTTGATCAGTGATTGAAGCTGTCCGCAACCAAATCGTAAGCATTTTCTATCCATTATGTTATTTCTCCAGAATTATATTATCATATCTCACAGCAGCAACTACGAGAGTACTTTTCCTAAAAATTATAACAAAAATCCCCACAAATAAAATTGTTAAACGAATTAAAATTTTCTTTGCTATTTTCTAATAATTTATTAAGTTACTAGTGTATCAAACGTTTCAAAAATACAAAACAGAGAATTCAAAAGGAATGACCATGAAAAAAGTCGTAATAACCCATGCTAAGAGAACACCGATCGGAGCCTTTAACGGTTCTTTGAGTACACTAAACTCACCACAACTTGGGAGTACAGTTATAAAAGCTATTCTTGATGAATCCAAAATAGCTATTGAAAAGATAAATGAAGTTATTATGGGAAATGTAATTACAGCTGGATTAGGACAAGCCCCGGCACGTCAGGCTGCATTGTCGGCAGGATTGCCAGAAAAAGTTGAGTGCTTAACTATTAATAAAATGTGCGGAAGCGGATTGAAAGCAATTATGCTTGCTCATCAATCAATTATGTGCGGCGATGCAGATGTTATTATTGCCGGAGGAATGGAGAGCATGTCTAACGCTCCATATATCTTGCAAAGTGCCCGTAACGGATACCGATTGGGTAACTCTTCAATTTATGATTCGATTTTAGTTGACGGTCTTACAGACGTTTACAATAATATTCATATGGGAAATTGTGCTGAAGCCTGTGCAAAGGATTTTAATTTTACACGAGAGCAGCTGGATGAATTTGCTGTTCTCTCATATAAGCGGGCAATCGAAGCGCAGAAAACAGGAAAGTTTGATGATGAAATTGTTGGTGTAAAAATAAAATCAAGAACGGATGAAACTATTACATCAAAAGATGAAGAACCGGGAAAAGTAAACTTTGATAAAATTTCTACACTTCGTCCTGCATTTGATAAAAACGGAGTAGTTACTGCGGCTAATGCCTCCAAGTTAAATGACGGTGCCGCGGCTTTATTAATTATGAGTGAAGAAAAAGCAAAAGAACTTGACTACACACCTTTAGCTGAAATAGTTGCTCAAAGTTCGGCTGCAAGGTTACCAATCGAATTTACTACAGCCCCGGCGGATGCAATTAATAAAGTATTAACCAAAGCAAATATGAAAATTTCAGATATAGACTTATTTGAAATTAACGAAGCTTTTGCGGTTGTATCATTAGCCGTGAGCAAATTGCTGGGTTTATCTACAGATAATGTTAACGTTAATGGTGGCGCAATAGCTCTAGGTCATCCGATCGGTGCAAGTGGTGCAAGAATAATGACGACGCTTCTGTACGAAATGAAGAAGAGAAATTCTAAATATGGTCTTGCCTCACTTTGTATTGGTGGTGGTGAGGCCTCTGCGGTCATTGTAAAACGTTACGAATGATGATGAATTTCGAAGAAAAAATAAAACATGAAGTAATCAAAAACTTTGGTGTTGCGTACCGTGCATTTGGTCTTAGCAAACTCATGGGGCACATTGTTGCTTTGTTAATACATTCTTCTGCGCCAATTTCACTTGAAGAAATTGCTAAATCTCTTCATAGAAGCAAAGGTCCGGTTAGCCAAATAATGCGCCGTCTTAGGGATCGAAACCTGATACGTCGTGTCTGGCAGCCAACGAGCAGAAAAGACTTTTATGAAATCAATCCGGAAATATTTGAAAACGCTTATCGTAATAATCTTGAGCTGGTAAAAAGCAATACACGTCTCGCAAAACAACTGAAAAGTGTCGTCAGCAAAGAAAAAAACGCAAACCTGGAGACACTCAAAATGCGATTGACCGAGATGGAGAAGTTCTACCAGATTATGGAAAAGCATCACGAGAATTTCTTAAAAGAATGGGCTAAAGAGAGAGATAAACTTTATAAATAGTATTTGAGAGAAAGCAGCAAATCTGACTATCGTATTTTGTTGTAATTATCGTTTGAAAAATTTGAAATGTTCATAACACGGAGAAATAAATGAAGCGTCTGGAAAACAAAATTGCAATAATAACAGGCGGTGCTCAGGGTATTGGTAAAGCCACTGTACAAAAATTTCTTGTTGAAGGTGCAACAGTTCTGGTATGGGACGTTGATGATGCCAAGGGAAATAAATTTGTGGATGATCTATCGGCTCAGGGTTTCAAAGCAAAATTCATGAAAGTAAATGTTGCCAAATTTGATGAAGTAGAGAAAGCTATTAATGGCATTATAAACGAATATGGCAAGGTTGATATCCTTGTAAATAACGCTGGTATTCTGCGGGATGGGACGCTGGTAAAAATGACGCCGGATCAATGGCAGCAGGTAATTGATGTTAATCTTACAGGTGTTTTCAACTGCACAAAAGCTGTTGCACCTTATATGATTGCTAAGCAATATGGCAAAATTATCAACGCAACTTCAGTTGTAGGACTTTACGGAAATTTTGGACAAACCAACTATGTAGCCACCAAAGCGGGTGTTATTGGAATGACAAAAGTGTGGGCACGTGAACTTGGAAGGAAAGGAATTAATGTAAACGCAATTGCACCTGGATTCATTGCGACCGAAATGGTTGAAACGATGCCTGAAAAAGTAATTACATCGATGAAAGAGAAGACACCCCTAGGCCGGCTCGGTAAACCGGAAGATATTGCGAACGCATATTGTTTCTTAGCAAGCGAAGAAGCTTCATTTATAAATGGAACTGTCCTTAGTGTTGATGGCGGAGTGATTACGTAAAAATGCAGAATAAGATGAAGAGCAAGAATAAGAGTATGATTAAGAATATTCCAGAGATTAAAAGGCCAAAAACTGAAAATGAGAAACGCATATATCAAATCAACCGGATCTTTCGCTCCGGAACGTGTTGTACCCAATAAATATTTTAATGAATTGCTTGGTGAAGATGTAGATACATGGTTGGTAGATAATCTAAATATTCGCGAACGCCGCTGGTGTAGTGAAAATGAGTCAACAAGTTTTTTATGTATTGAGGCGGCTAACCGTGCATTGGCAAACGCCAATATGAAGGCAGAAGAGATTGATCTGATAATTATTTCAACAGATACACCGGAATACATTTCACCATCAACAGCATCAGTTGTTCAATATAAACTTGGCGCGAAGAACGCCGGGACGTTTGATATCAACACAGCATGTGCCGGCTTTGTAACAGCTCTTGATACAGCATCAAAATATATTCGTTCAGATGAACGCTACAATAACATTCTTGTCATAGGTGCTTATGCGATGAGCAAGTATCTCGACATGACAGAAAAAAAAACAGTAACACTCTTTGCAGATGGAGCAGGTGCAGTAATTTTGTCTGTAACAGAAAATGCAGATAGGGGATTCTTGGTTAGTGAGCTTTATACTGAAGGACAATATCATGATTGGATGGGAATCTATGCCGGCGGCACTCATCAGCCAATAACACAAGATGTTATTTCGAACAAAGATCATCTTTTAAAATTTGTAAGAAAATTTCCAAAAGAGATAAATCCTCTAACTTGGACGCGCATGATAACTGATTTAACGCAGCGCATCAAAGTAACGCCGCAGCAAATCAACACATATTTCTTCACGCAGCTTAACATTAACAGCATCAACGAAACATTAGATAATTTGAAAGTCCCTCATGGTAAAGCGCATACAATAATGGAATATTTTGGATATACCGGATCGGCATGTATACCTATGGCACTTGATGATGCAAATAAAAAAGGAAAATTGAAAGAAGGTGATCTCATTGTGTTTATGGGATCCGGCGGTGGACTCGCATTTGCATGCGCAATTTTTAAATGGTAATTAATTTGAGATTGTTATGAACAACTTGGCATCATATGAATTAGTAATAGCGGGATGGATTTTAGTTGCTCTCTATTCGGCGGTGATTTTATTTTTTGTGGTACGCGGTGCGCGGAAAACAAAAAGTATGAATGACTATGCGGTGGGAAGTTTTGCTTTCTCACCAATAGCGGTCGGACTTGCACTTGCCGCTGCAATGACAAGCGCTGCAACTTTCGTAATCAATCCGGGATTTATAGCATTTTATGGTTTTAGTGCGGTGATCTCATTCGGATTTGTTTTGCCGGTTGCGTCATTAGTCTCGTTGATCTTCTTAACAAAAGGATTCCGCAAACACGGAATGAATGTTAAAGCTCTCTCAATGGCTCAATGGATGGGGACCCGCTACAACAGTAAAGGTTATGCTCTCTTCTTCGCGTTTCTTTCACTATTGCTTATCACTTTTATTGTTCTGATTAACGTTGGACTCACAAAAGTTCTCGCAAAAACTCTCAACGTTTCAGAGATAAATATTTTGATTGGTATTGTTGTTTTCATTTTTGGGTATATGATGTTCGGGGGTGCTAACTCGATGGTGTATACAAATACAGTTCAAGCACTCATTATGTTAGTTGTCGCATTCATAATGCTCGGTTCCGGCGCTGATAATTTGAGCGGCGGTTTTGGAGGATTGATTGATAAGTTAAGTGCTATTGATCCTAAACTGGTTCGAACAACAAATGAAAGCAGTTTTTTATTCCGGGATTATTTTGAAATCATCATCACGCAGATCATCATCGGTGTGGCAATTGTTTGCCAGCCGCACATCATTACAAAATCACTTCTATTAAAAACTGATAAAGATGTTAACCGCTATCTCGTCACAGGTGTTATTGTTCAGTTTATTTTCTTCCTGGTTGTAATTACCGGATTGTGGGCGCGAATTACCTTCCCAGATTTAACTGCTAATGGAATTCCATTGAAACTTGACGGAGTCATATCAGCATATGTTGTTAAAAAGTTTTCGTGGTTTGTTGGATTGATAGTTGTGATGGGATTAATCTCCGCAGGTATATCAACCCTCGAAGGATTGATTCAGTCTGTTTCTACAACTGTTACAACCGACATTATTAAGCCGCTTTTCGGAAAGTATATTAGTAGTGATAAACAGAATGAGGGAAAAGTTTATATAACAATCAACAGGATAGTGATTGTTGTGATTGGTTTTGTGTCAATTCTTCTTTCATACGACCAGCTGACAAATCCAAAACTCAGTGTTGGAATATTTGCTCAGAATGGTGTGTATGCGTATTTCTCCGCTGCTTTCGTCCCAATACTATTTGGAATGTTTATTAAAAACATTAAGAAGATCGCAGTCATATTGGCATCGGCATCGGCTGTTGTCGTTCATTTCACATTTTATTATGGAAAGATCGGAGTACCATTTACAGTTGCTACGGGAGAAAATCCTGGAGTTGCCGCAGCAATGGCAATAATCGCATCTATAATAGTCGGTTCAATTACTTATTTGATAACGAGAGAAAAGAATGCCGCTTAATTTTCAAACTGATTGGGTTGCGAAATGGGCTAAGTACACTCCTGATAGAATGTTCCTTCGTGAACATGATACCGGGATGGAATGGACTTATTCCGATTTTAATCAGCGGGCTAACTCGCTTGCAAATTTTTTTATTGATGACCTTAAGATCAAAAAAGGGAATCGTATTGCCGTCTATTCAAAGAACCGTGCTGAATATGTTTTAGTGCTCATCGCTTGCATCAAAACCGGCGCTATTCTTGTCCCGCTGAATTTTAGATTAACTCCACGTGAACTTGATGTGCTGATTCACGATGCCGAGCCGCAGCTTTTTATTTACGAGAGTGAATATCAAAAAGAAGTTGAGAAGTTAGAAACATTATCAAAAATTCCAATCAAAAAAACTATTCAAGAGATAACTCCCTTTTTGATTAAACCGATAACCGACAACCAACAACCAATCACCCAAATTGATCAAGAAGATCCTGTAATGATTTTATATACTGCCGGCACAACGGGTTTATCAAAAGGAGCGATAATAAATCACAGAATGCTCTTTTGGAATTCCATCAATACGGCTTTGCGCTTGGATATAACAACAGGAGATCATACTCAAAGTTACGCGCCATTTTTTCATACGGGTGGATGGAATGTTTTATTCACACCATTCATTCATCACGGAGCCTCTCATACACTTCTCACAAAATTTGATGCTGATCTTATCCTTCAGTTGATGGAGAAAGAGCGTGCTACAATTTTATTCGGCGTTCCAACAATGTTACAAATGATGGCTGATTCCCCGCTCTTCAAAAAAGTTGATCTCTCGTCAGTTCGTTATGCAATTGTCGGTGGCGCACCAATGCCAATTCCGTTGATTAATATTTGGCATGAGAAGGGAGTTTATATTCGTCAAGGTTACGGTTTAACTGAAGTTGGTCCAAACGTTTTTTCACTTCATCAAGACGATGCCATCTGCAAAAAGGGATCTATAGGATTTCCGAATTTTTATTTCGATGTGAAAATTGTTGACGATAATGGAAGTGAATTGGGGGCAAATGAAGTTGGTGAACTCTGGTTGAAATCACCCGTTGTGACACCGGGTTATTGGCGCAAGCCGGAAGAGACTGCAAAAGCAATTACGGATGGTTGGTTTCATACAGGCGATATAGTTACCAAAGATGATGAAGGATATTTCTTTGTGGTTGACCGGAAGAAAAATATGTTCATCAGCGGCGGGGAAAATGTTTATCCCGCTGAGATAGAAAGATTTTTATTAACTCATCCGGCAATTAAGGAAGCCGCTGTTATCGGAGTAATTGATGAAAAGTGGGGAGAGGTTGGTAAAGCATTCATTGTTGCGAATGAGGGAGAAAAAATTTCTTCTGCAGAAGCAGCAGAATACTGTAAAGGAAAATTAGCCAAATATAAAACACCAAAGTATTTCGAAGTAGTGAAAGATATCCCGAAGAACGAAGCCGGGAAAATTGATCGGAAAAAATTACTCGCAATACAATAAAATAAAATCACAAATCACAAACGGAGGTAGCATGAAGAAGTTATTATTACTCTTAGTTATAGCAGGATCAATGGTTTTAACATCTTGCAAAAGCGATGATTCAACAACAGAACCGGTTGTTGTTGACCCAATCGTTGGCTCTTGGATTTCAGAAGGGGCTAATGTTGCTCCAGGCTTAACAGGTGCACCTTTCAACGTTTCAAAAATTGTAGCTACTTTTAATGCGAACAAATCTTATACAGTAGTTCAAACGGATAAAAGTAATGTTACTACAACTTTTACCGGAACATACACCAATACTGCCAGCACATCAACTGATGCTCTTACAACCACTGGAACACAAGGTGCAACTATTTATAATATAGTTGCTAATCAGAGTTCACCTTCGGCAGTAACTGCCACTGGTATTTATGCAATTACCGGAACAAAAATGACTTATGAAGTTATTCAAACAACCCCGGCATTATCAGGCGTTTCTGCACCAACTGCAGCAGGTGGATTTGGAAGTACAACAATTGCCGGAACAAAATATGCTATTTACATTCAGAAATATGTAAAACAATAGTTATTCAAATTTATTTGGCGACTGTTAAATATTCTTGTAATGTCAGAAAATTGAGCGAGTGAGAAAACTTGAAAAAGACTGATTTAAGATTTCTCACTTTGTTCGAAATGGCAATTAAGCTTAAGTATTACAATGTACTAGTCCAATTACAATTGGAGTAAGAGATGAAAAAAATATTTATAAGATTCATTCTAGTGTGGTTTGGTCTGGTATCATTCACTCTGGCGCAAGGCACTCAAGAAGAACTTAAAAGAATTCCGGATCAAAAAACCCCCGAGTTTAAGTTTATCGGTTATTGGTTTATAAGAGCAACGGCATCAGACATCGCTCCGACCAACGAACTTCTCAGGGGACAAATCATTGGAAGACTGTTCGGACCGAATACAACAAACACGAGTGAAAAAACTTCGTCGTACTTTGAACAACGATTTGTGCCAATGTTCATCTATACTCCATCTATATTAGATGGAGTTGCGACGTTCAGAAGTCTATTCAAGATTGATATGACCTGGGGTGATGCAGCATACGGAGTTGGCGGGAATACAGGGGGAGGAATTAATGCCGGGCAGGTAAACTTGCAGACATTGCTTGCGAATGTTGACTTAAGACCAAAAGATGTTGACTGGAATGTTGTCGTGGGACTTCAAAGAATTTTCGATAACGTTCGGGACCCAAATCAAACAGCAGTCAGCACTGCTCAAACCAGCAGCTATAAATTGAGTTATTGGGGAACGCAGGGTGTTGGTTTAAGTATGTTTGCCAATTTAAGCCCAACCACGCAATCACGTTTTGGTTACTACCAACTTTATGAAAATGTAATTCAGGAAAATGATGATGTTGTTCTTTGGATGTTCGATCTTGAATCACGAGTTGATCCATTACTGGAACTAGGCGCAGACGTTTGGTATTTGAGAGATAGAGGAAAAAATGCAGGCGGCATTTCTGTTTTAGGTCAAGGGTTGAACAGCGGACTTGCAGAATACAACGGTGCAGTAAGAGTTAATTTTCCAACACAGCGTTATGAAGCCGATATTTTCTGGCTAGGAACTCATACGGCTTATAATAGAGATTTTCTTGCGGGAAGATGGTGGGCAGATGCATACGTAATGTCGAACTTTGGAAAAATTGATACAGTTTCTGCAAAAGATAAATCAAATAGTTATGCGAATATTTTTGGTATTGCCGCCAACGCATCGCTCTCTTACAAATATGGAATGACTGCAAACGATAAAATAACTCTCGAAGGAATGTTCACATCCGGTGATAGAAACGGCGGCGCAGACGGAACATTGAGTAGTGTTATAACCGGAAACATTTGGGGTTCACCAACCGGAATTTACAGTTCGCATAAAGCTTTACTTCTTTTTCCCGATCCGCAAGTTGTTAACAGATATTATTCAGCCGTTCACGATATTTCAAATATGGGTCTTGGTGTTACTGCGGGTTTTCTATCTGTCACCAAAGATTTTATTCCAAATAAGTTTAGCGGCAAAATCGGCTTGGCCAGTGCAATATCAAATGTTACTCCTAGTGGCGGCTCGTCATATATCGGAAGCGAGATCAACGTCGAGTTCAAATACAACATAAAAGTTTTTCTGACTGTTGGAGTAAGTGCCGGTTATCTAATGTTGGGAGATTTCTACAACGCTCCGTCAACAACATATAATAAAATGCATCCGAAAGATCCGTGGGTGATATTTACTTCATTTAGCTGGTTAATGTTTTAGGAGGATGCCATGAAAAAATTATTTGTATCTGTTTTGTTGCCGTTATTCTTTCTTGGAGGATGTTCCGGATTCCTTTACACAAATCTTTCTCCGGTTGAATTTCAGGATATCGATTACGGCTACCAGACTAAAACTGCTTTAACCAATCCTTCTATTTCATATATCGATGTTGGAAAAGGAGATAAGACAATTCTGCTTGTTCACGGACTTGCAAGTAATGCGGGATTCTGGAGATATGCTATTCCACTCCTCTCAAAAAACTATCGTGTGATTGCCATTGATCTGGCTGGTTATGGAAAATCTCAAAAGGGCGCTTATCCATATGGTATGACTTTCTATGCCGATCAGATAAAACGATTGGCTGATGAATTGAAATTGAACAAATTTATTCTTGTCGGACACTCGATGGGAGGACAAATTGGGATTACGTTTTCGCTGAAATATCCGGATCGATTGGAGAAACTCGTTCTTGCTTCTCCAGCCGGAGTGGAAGAATTTGAACAGGGCGAAGGAGATTGGCTCAGAAGTGTGATGACCAAATCCGGTGTAAAGAAAACAACTGAAGATGGTATTAGAAAAAATTTGGCTATGAATTTTTATTCCTGGAATGACAAATGGGAATGGATGGTTGAAGAGAGAGTCAGAATGATCAAAGCAAAAGATTTTGATGAGTTTGCATATACGGTTGTTAGATGTGTAAACGGAATGCTCGATGAGCCAACTTTCGACAAGATAAAAAACATCTCCATACCTACATTAATTGTGCATGGAAAATATGACGGCCTGATTCCTAATCCATATCTTAATCCCGGCCATACATCTGATGTATTTCAATGGGGCGTAGCCCAGATTCCAAATTGCAAACTTTACGAAATAGACAATTGCGGTCATATGCTTCAGATTGAAAAACCGGAAGAATTTTCAAAAGCTGTTTTGGATTTTATTAAGTAACAAATATTTTGATAATAGCACGCAGATTTGGCGTATCATCACGGATTCTATCTGTGTAAATCCGTTTAATCTGCGTCATCTGCGTGCTATTCCTTTTAGGAATTATTTTTGAGCAGGCAAATTTATAATGCAATTTCCAAAACTCAAATATGATTTTGAATATACGATCGTGCAGATTGATGATACAAATTCAATTGCATATACCGATGTTGGGAATAATGAAAACAAAGAAGTTCTCCTTTTCATTCACGGTCTCTCCAGTTACATCCCAGCGTGGTCAAAATTAATTCCTCTTCTAAAGGATCGGTTCAGATGCATCGCAATTGATCTGCCTGGTTATGGAAAATCATCTGCAGGTGTTCATTCAGGCAGTATAACTTTTTATACTGATATGCTTTCAAAATTTGTTCAAAAATTGGAATTGCATAATGTATGCTTAGTCGGTCATTCGATGGGAGGACACATTTCAATTGCTACAGCATTATTGTATCCTCAACTGATAGACAGATTAATTCTTCTCGCACCCGCGGGATTCGAAACTTTTACAGAAGATGAAACGGCATGGATAAAGAAAAATAATTCGCCAGAACTGTATGCTTTGCTGAGTGATAAACAGATAAGGTACAACTATGAGATAAATTTTTTTGTAATGCCTGATGATGTTGAACCAATAATAAAGGACAGAATAGAAATGAAGAGATGGAAGAATTATAAAGACTACTGTAAAATTGTGTCGAACTCTCTTTGCGGATTGCTCGATTATCCTGTGTTCAACAAACTCCATTTAATTTCTCAACCAACTTTAGTTCTCTTCGGTAAGAACGATAGATTGATTCCTCATTCCATTCTCCACAAAGATATTTCAGCTGAAAAAATCGCTGTTAATGGATCAAATCAAATTCCTAATTCAATACTTTCAACGATTAATGAATGCGGTCATTTCCTTCAATTTGAAAAGCCGGATATTGTTGCCGAAAAAATCATTGACTTCTTAACAGCTCAATAAATTTCTTTTTCGTTATTTAGTAATTCAGCATAATCCGGCAAAAAATGATAAATTGACACTCAATTTTTACGCTTTGTGCTCTTTGCGTATATATTCTTTGTGTCCTTTGTGGTTTGCTTTTTTCACCGCAAAGATCGCGAAGTATTTTTGCAAAGCACGCAAAGGAAAAATAAGATCAAATTGAGTGAAGTGTTTGATTTAAACGGATTATCAGAGATGGGTAAAAGGATTAAAATAATTGCCGACAACAAAATTCCTTTATTAAAAGGAGTGTTTGAATCCTATGCAGATATTATTTATCTGCCTCCGTTGGAAATTACGAACAAAAATGTTAAAGATGCCGATGCTCTTCTTATAAGAACCCGCACAAAATGTAATTCCAAATTGTTAAATGGAACCAGTGTAAGATTCATTGCAACGGCAACTATCGGCTACGATCATATTGACACTTCATACTGCGAATCGAAAAATATTAAATGGATAAATGCGCCGGGTTGCAATTCATCTTCTGTAATGCAATATGTTGCTTCAGCACTACTTACAATTGCTGTAAGAAAAAATTTGAATCTGTCTGAGATGACTATTGGAATAGTTGGTGTTGGAAACGTTGGAAGTAAAGTAGCGCGTTTATTTGAATCACTTGGAATGAAAGTGTTGCTCAATGATCCGCCCCGCGAAAGGAAAGAAGGAAAGGAAAATTTCGTTTCTCTCGAAGATTTGATAAACAGAAGTAACATTATCACATTCCACGTTCCGCTAATTAAAGAAGGTGTTGATAAAACATTCCACCTTGTAGATGAATCATTCTTTGCAAAATTGAATGAGAAAAAAATATTATTTAATACTTCACGCGGAGAAGTGGTCGAATCGAATGCTTTGAAGAATGCTATCAAGAATAAAATAATCAGCACCTCTGTAATTGATGTTTGGGAGAATGAACCGAGCATCGACATTGATTTACTCAATATGGTTGATATCGCTACTCCACACATTGCTGGATATTCAGCAGACGGCAAAGCCAATGGAACAGCAATCTGCGTTAGAGGATTAAGCTCATTTTTCAACTTGGGTATTAATGACGACTGGTATCCTTCATCAGTTCCGATTCCAGGCAATCCGAAAGAATTGATATTTGAATGCAAAGGAAAATTAGATCAAGAAATTCTCACAGAAATAATTCTTTCAACATATGATGTCGCCAAGGATGATGATACGCTACGCAAGTCAGTTGAGACTTTTGAGAAACAAAGAAATGAATATCCTATTCGTAGAGAATTTCCATACTATCAAATCAAATTGCAAAACGGAAATCAAAAATTGAAAAAGACTCTCAACGAACTTGGTTTTAATGTTGAAGAATAATTCAGGAAAAATTAATTCTATATATAACAGAAGGTACAACTGAAAATGCAGACAACCGACATTACGAAACTAGCGTCAAACACAATAAGAATTCTTGCGGCGGAAGGTGTTCAAAAGGCTAATTCCGGTCACCCCGGTATGCCGATGGGAATGGCTGATGTAGCCGCAATTCTTTACAGCGAATTTTTATCTCACAACCCGGATGAAACTAAATGGGCAAATAGAGACCGCTTTGTTCTCTCTGCAGGTCACGGATCAATGCTGCTTTACTCTTTACTTCATGTTAGCGGGTACGCTGTTACGTTGGATGATCTAAAATCATTCCGTCAATGGGGAAGCAGAACACCGGGACATCCGGAGTATGGCCATTTGCCAGGAGTAGAAACAACAACAGGACCATTAGGACAAGGATTTGCAAACGGTGTTGGAATGGCAATCGCAGCAAAGATGACTGCCGCAAGATTTAATAGTGATGAGTCTCAAATTCTCGGTAATCATTACATTTATGGAATTGTAAGTGATGGCGATTTGATGGAAGGAATTTCTCACGAAGCCGCTTCGATTGCGGGCCATCTACAACTTGGTAATATTATTTATTTCTATGATGACAACAACATAACAATAGAAGGCAGTACCGGAATAACATTTACGGAAGACACAGCCAAAAGATTTGAAGCTTACGGATGGCAGACTTTGGTGACAGATGCATATGATCATGATGGAATTCGAAAAGCAATTAAAACTGCTCAAGGTGAAAAAAATAAACCGACTATTATCATCACCAAATCTCACATCGGTTTCGGAAGTCCACACAAAGTGGATACTTCAGAGGTGCATGGATCACCTCTCGGTAAAGATGAATTGATCGAGACAAAAAAAAATCTTGGATTTCCAGTCGATAAGGAATTTTATATCCCCGAAGAAGTGAAAGAATTATTCGCAAATAGAAAAAAATCTTTAATTGCTGAATACAACAATTGGAAAAAAAAATTTGATACATGGAATAAAGAAAATCCCGATAAGGCTGATCTATATGAAAAATATATGAGCGGTTGGCTTCCGGAAAATTTATTTGATGAGTTGCTGCTTGCTGCCGGAAAAGAAGCCAACGCAACGCGAACTCTTTCAAGTAAAGTAATTCAAAAAATTGCTGAATTAGTTCCTAATCTAGTTGGAGGTTCCGCGGATTTATCTCCATCAACAAATACTTATATGAAAGCATTCGCGGCAATAGCTCCTGGAAAATTTGAGGGGAAAAATTTTCATTTCGGAATACGTGAGCATGCCATGGGTTCAATTCTAAACGGAATCATTCTTTACGGCGGCTTCAGAGCATTTGGTTCTACTTTTTTAGTCTTCTCGGATTACATGCGTCCGGTTATTAGACTTGCTTCATTAATGAATATTCCTGCGATATATGTTTTCACACACGATAGTATTTTTGTTGGTGAAGATGGACCGACTCATCAACCGATTGAACATCTCGCCGTCTTGAGGGCAATTCCCAATGTCACAGTTATTCGTCCGGCCGATGGAATAGAAACTGCAGCCGCATGGAATTACGCACTTCAAAATAACTCAGGACCTGTTGCGCTGATCTTAACCCGACAGAAAATTGATACAATTGAACACAATGCCGATTTCGATATGAAGCAAGCCATGAAGGGCGGTTATGTTGTATCAAAAGAAAAGGGAAGCAAGCTAGATTTAGTGATAGCGGCAAGCGGTTCTGAAGTTCCGGTTGCAATTGCGGCTCAGAAAAGATTGCAGGAAAATTTTTCTGTAAGAGTAGTTTCAATTCCATCAAAAGAAATATTTGAAAAACAAAGTGTAGAGTATAGAAATGACGTCGTACCGGTGGGCATTCCTGTTGCAATTGTCGAAGCCGCATCTATGACTGGTTGGGGAGATCTGTTCAGAAGCAAATTCTTACCGATAGGAATGAATGGATTTGGTGCTTCCGCCCCTGCTCAGATTCTTGCTGAAAAATTTGGATTTACCGGTGAACAAGTAGCTGCTAAAATAAAAGCCTGGCTTTAAAAACGAATTTTTAATTGTAGAATACTCCGGCAAAACAACTTTAGCAAGAATCTTGGTGATTCTTTGTGCTCTTTGTGTCTTGGTGGTAAAGTTAATACCACAAAGACTCGAAGTCACAAAGAAAGACAGGGAAATATTATTGATGCAGTTTTAGATAGTCGTTCTGAAGTAATCGGCATATTGGTCCGGGTAAACCATCGTTGATTTTTGTTCCGTCTATTTCGATAACCGGGGTTATCTCTGTAGTTGTTCCCAGCAACATGATCTCACCAATATCCTTCAATTCGGTTAATAAGATATTTCTTTCAGCAAATTTAATCCTCAATTGCCCACATAGTCCCAGTACTATTTTACGTGTTACTCCTGCAAGAATAAAGTTACTTAACGGCGGGGTTATTAATTCATTATTTGATACAAAACAAACATTTGTATGCGCACCTTCGGTAATCAATCCGTCTCTGTGATAAATTATTTCCGAAAAACCTTTTTCAGATGCTCTGCGACTTGATAAAACACTTGGGATTAGAGATGTAGACTTAATATCGCAACGTAACCATCTTATATCTTTCTCTAATCCTGTTTTCACACCGTGTATCATCTCATCTTTCTTTATCGGAAATTTATAAACAGAGATAAAAAATGTCGGTGCCAGTTTTTCATTGAAAGAATGTTTACGCGGAAACTGGAATCCTCGTGTAACCTGCATGTATGCGATGGATGGTTCGTCAATAAGATTATTCCTGTGGATTAAATCATTAAGCACAGTTTCGATATTCGCAAGAGGTGGTAGAGGAATTTGCAGTTCCAATAAACTATGTTTCAAACGATCTATGTGTGCCTTCAATTCGAAAAACTTTTTTGGGTAATACCGTATTACTTCATATACGCCATCAGAGAGTTGAAAACCACGGTCGAATGGGGAAATCGATACCTCTTCCTGCTTTAGAATTTTACCATTAAAGACTTTTGTCATCGCGATTTCGATTCTGAGCGAAGGCGAAGAGTTGGGAGAAGCGATCTAATTAAAAGAATAGAGATTGCTTCGTCTCCGGCTAAAGCCAGACTCTCGCAAAGACAATTCATCCTTCGTTTGTCCTTCAAGGTTTACAGGGCGAAGAGTATAAACCTTGACGACGGGGCAATTAAATTTTATATTTACATGTGCCTACAATTTTAAGAACAGATGGATATCGTTTTTTCTTCTTCAGTCGTGAAGGAAATGAGCCGATGCATATTCACATTGAACAAGCTGACCGATATGCAAAGTTTTGGCTCAACCCGATTCAATTGGCAGAATCGGACGGTTTTAGAAGTAGTGAAATTTCAGAACTAAGAAAATTGGTTCAGGAAAATAAAAAATTGTTTGAGGAGAAGTGGAATGAATACTTTAGCAGTAAAAGTTGAACCGAGAATAATTGATTTATCTTTTTCGCCCGATTCTCTACGGGTTGTATTAGCAGATGGACGGGAAGTCTTGGCTCCTTTAGAATGGTTTCCCCGTTTACGTGATGCAACAGATTTGCAAAGAAATAACTGGCGTCTTATTGGAAGAGGTATCGGCGTTCATTGGGAAGATATTGATGAAGATATTTCAGTTAATAGCTTGCTTACTACCACCTAAGTTAATGGGCTAATTTATTATCATAAACCGAATCGTTCTCGCTATAACCCGCAAGAAATTCTTTAACAGTTAAATTGGCCCAGTTCTTTTCTTCATTATATTGCCCCACCACATTTATAGATTTTTGTTCGTCTGCATTCGATAGGATTATTACCTCTACCTCATCCCCGAAATTACTAGGGACTTCCACAATAACTTTATTATCTACAACATTTTTTCTTTGGCGTATTGCAAGCATTATCCTCTTCCTTTTACTTATTTCCTATTTGAATTTAGCTGATTATTAAATAAAAGCCAAGAGTTGATAACCTTTAAGGTCTTCGTTTGATCTTCAAGGTTTGCCGGGGCAAAACATTTTACCGTAGGGATCGGTTTTCAACCGATCCATGGATTGACCAAAATCAGGGTTTACAAAATGGTCACAGACCGTTCCCTACATATTAATTGTCGTAATCGGTTTGCCGGAACCTACTGATTCAAGTTTATCTTCTTCAGTGCCAATCCAACAGCTGTTTCAACCGAATATCTTTCGTCCAGATATTTTTCTGCGAAGCGGAGAAATATTTTCCGATACTTCCTTGGAATAAATACTCCATAGAACGCCCGCGCAATTTCTAAAAGTTTGTTCATCTCAATTCCAATTAATTCTAATATTATTATCGGAAAGTTTCTCTAATTTTCTAGTGCTCAACATCAAACTAAATGGAATAAATATGAATCTTCTAGATGTCCGGAATTTATTTCCTCATCTTCAAACCGATCAGATCTATTTTAATCATGCTGCAATCGGACCATGGTCATCTTTAGTGCTGAATCGGATAAATGAATACGCACTGCAGCGCAGTGGTGCTAAGATTGAAAATTATCAGGCATTTTTGAAATTAAATTGCAGAGCGAAAATAAATTTGGGAAAGCTTTTAGGTACAACACCGGATCGTCTTGCATGGGTTGATAATGTATCCAACGGGTTGAACATTTTAGCTCAAGGATTGAATTGGACAGCAGGCGACAGGATTATTTTAAATGATATTGAATTTCCATCCAACATATATCCCTTTCTAAATTTGCAAAGGCAAGGTGTAGAAATCGATATTATAAAGTCCCGCAATGGAATAGTTGATCTTGAAGATATCCAAAAAGTGATCACTCCTAATACAAAACTTGTCTCAATAAGTCTGGTTCAATTTCTTTCAGGTTACAGAGCTGATGTTGATTCGATAGGTGAATTATGCAAACAGCACGGAATCATCTTTTGCGTCGATGCGATTCAAGGTGTAGGTGTTGTGCAAATCGACGTCGGCAAATCCAAAATTGATTTTCTTTCCGGCGGGACACAGAAATGGTTAATGAGCAGCCAAGGGCTGTCATATATCTTTGTTACTGAAGAATTGCAAAACCGGATTAATCAAAAAAATGTCGGCTGGACTTCAGTTGAAAATGCTTGGAATCTCCTTGATTACGATCTCACACTAAAATCAAGCGCAGATCGCTTTCAGAATGGAACTGTAAATGCTCTTGGTATTGCCATATTTGATTCAATGCTAGAATTCTTTCTGGAATTTGGTCTGGAAAATATTGAGAAAAGGATTCTGGAGAACACAAAATATTTTATCGAAGAACTTGTAAAGGTTGGTCTTCAGCCAATTCTAAAAGATGTGAATGAAAAAAAACGCGCTGGTATTGTAACATTCAAACATGAGAGAGCAAAAGAAATTTTTGATGAACTTGAGAAGAGAAAAATCTATGGCGCCGTTCGTGAAGGAATGATACGTTTTTCACCGCATTTTTATAACACGAAAGAAGAGGTTGTAAAGCATTTGGAAGTTATTATTGAGGGGTAGATAAAAAACTAGGGAGAAGAGCCAAACCCAGGTTGGGGGGAGACCTAAGCTCAGCCGCAACTCCCTAAACTTTATTGCTCGGGATTGTAGCTTAATTCGATTTTAACGTGAAAATCAGCACCGGAAAACATTGTATATTTTACTTCTCCGATGGTGCATTTATAATCTTCACCAACAATATCACTAACAGCTTTTGAAATGACGTTTTCCAAAGAACCAACACTTACTGCTTTGAGTTTGTTCTTCAAAAGCTTATCAACATCAATCGTTTTTTCCTGTCCGCTCGACATCTTTCTTTTCCTTTTTGGCCTTTAGACGCCAAGTCATTTCAAAAGTTCACTACTAATATAACTATCCCCGAATAAAATTCAATAGCTCTTCTGTTTTTTTCTTCATTAAAATTTCATTTTTTTTCGATTCAACATTTAACCGTAAAAGGGGCTCTGTATTACTCATTCTAACATTAAATCGCCAATCCGGGTATTCGATACTTACTCCGTCTAATTCATTTAAAATTCCATCCGAGTATTTTTCCTTCAGAGCTTTAATTCTGACGGCCGGTTCCGGAACCGTTGAATTAATCTCACCGGAACACGGATAAGTTCTAATCATTTCACCCACCAGGTCAGAAAGTTTTGACTTTTCATCCGACATTAATTGAAGAATAAGAACAAATGGAATAAGTCCGCTATCTGAATAGAAATTATCGCGGAAGTAATGATGAGCCGACATCTCTCCGCCATAAATAGAGTTAACTTCTCTCATTTTTTGCTTTATGAAAGCATGACCACTCTGGGAAACGACAGCTTCACCGCCTGCTTTTTTTACAACATCAACTGTATTCCAAACCAGTCGCGGATCGTGTACAATTTTTTCTCCCGGATTCAATTTCAAGATCGATTTAGCAAGCAATGCAACGATGTAATATCCCTCGATAAAACTTCCTTCTTCATCAAAGAAAAAACACCTGTCGTAATCGCCATCCCACGCCACACCTAGATCTGCATTGTTCGCTTTGATTGCGTCAATTGTCGGCTGACGGTTTTCAGGTAACAACGGATTCGGCACCCCGTTCGGGAAATCTGAATCCGGTTCAGGAAAAATCTTAATCATCTGGACTGGTAGGAATTTTTCCAGTGCATCAAGCGCAGGACCAACACAGCCGTTACCGCAATTAACAACAACTTTATAAGGCTGAATTCTATTTGCGTCAAAGAATTGTGTAACCTTTGAGATGAATTCATGCATAATATCTTTCTTGATTACTTTTCCTTTAACAGGGGCAATTTCACCAAGGTCATTATTCAAAATCATCTTTTCTATAACATCTAATCCGGAATCATAACCCATTGGCACCGAACCCTTTTTAACAAACTTGAACCCATTGTATTCCGGAGGATTATGGCTTGCAGTGATCATTACTCCGCCGTCAGCATCGAGAAATGGTGTGCCAAAATAGATCATTTCCGTACCGCAAAGTTCAAGATCAAATACATCACAGCCTGCATCGGTTAATCCTGATGTAAGCGCATATGAAAGATCAGGTGAAGATTTGCGCACATCGCGGCCAATTACAATCGATTTTGCATTCAAATATTTTACTAAAGTCCTGCCAATTTTATAGGCCAAGTCAACATTCAGATCACCAGGCACCTTGCCTCTGATATCATATGCTTTGAAGGAAGGAATTTTTTCCATTTATTTCTCCGGATTATTCGTTCTCTATTTACGGCAGTCAATTTAAGCAAATCAGAATAAATTTATATCGGCAGCGGATAAATTTTTGCATAGAAATGAATTCATCTCACGATTATATTTCGATCGCTTTTCTAAGAGGAGGTAAATATCGAAACCATAAATACTGTTCTGCAAAAATTCGCCTGTTGCAGTAATTCTAAATGTAATTCTATCTTTCCAATTGAGCTACGGGAAAAATATTCGGATACCGATTTTCTTTGTCCCAGTTGCGCTCAGAAGCTAGATACTCATCATATTGTCCAATGCCGCAATTGTCATTCGGTTGTGAACTTCCTTATACTTGAGGAAGATGAAGAACCAATGGTGTTCTATACTAAACAATGCCATAATTGCAGCGGTTCTACAGAAGACGAACAGAGAATTCAACCGTTCATGTACCCAAAGATCTTTATGTAGAAAAGCCTCCGATCCTGAATACAAATGAACCTCCTCGCCGCAAGCGGCGGGGAATTCAACCCAAAGAGATTAAAAATTTTTACCCATCATTTGCATACAGGAACTTATTCGTATATATTTGCGTTGTAACATTAAACGTCATAACATATATACGAAATAGTAATAAATATCAATAATAATCTAACAGGAGGTTCAAATGGTAAAATTTCGTTTTGCAGCACTACTAATATTATTCGGTTTCTTTTCCATCAACGCACAAACCAAGTGGACAGTAGATAAAGCTCATTCCAAAGTTCAGTTTACGGTAACACACCTTATTATTTCGGAAGTAACCGGACAATTCAAGTCTTTTGATGCCAACGTTGAAGCAGCAAAAGATGATTTTACAGACGCAAAAATTGAGTTCTCTACTGATGTAAATAGCATTAATACCGATAATGAAGGTCGCGATAAACACTTGAAGTCAGACGATTTTTTCAATGCGGAAAAATTCCCCAAGATTACATTTGTTGGAAAATCTTTGAAGAAAGTGAGTGGTAAAAATTATAAATTGGTCGGTGATTTTACAATGCGAGATGTCACCAAGCAAATTACCTTGGACGTTGTATATAACGGTTCAGTAAAAGATCCGTGGGGAAATACTAAGGCCGGATTTAAAATTAAGGGAGAAGTAAACAGATTTGACTACAACTTAAAATGGGATGCACTAATGGAAGCGGGCGGTGCAGTTGTTGGCAAAACCGTATTAATTGTAGTTGATCTTGAATTACAAAAATCAAAATGAAGCTCGAAGAAGAAATAAAACAATCAAAGTTTCGAAATGAACATCATAAGCTGGCTGTAAATGTAATCTACACGTACAGCTGGCTTACAAATATTCAATCTCGAATGTTCAATGAATATCACATTACGAGCAATCAATATAACATTCTGAGGATACTAAGAGGACAGCACCCCGAACCTGCCTCAATTAATCTGCTTAAAGAAAGGATGCTCGATAAAATGTCAGATGCATCGCGTCTTGTTGAACGTTTACGTATTAAAGGATTTGTCCGGAGAGACCTCTCATCAAACGACAGGCGGCGGGTGGATGTTATAATTACGGTAAAAGGATTGAAGCTTCTGGCTGAGATGGATAAGCTAAACCAAAAGGCTGATGCAATTTTTCAAAATCTTTCATTAGATGAAGCAAAAGAACTTAACAATCTTTTAGATAAACTCAGGGGATAATCATTACAAATCTATTATTTATATCATAGAAGACGGCTTCGGCCGTCTTTTTTTATGCCTTGCTTTACAAAATTACTATAAGTTCCTTGTACACATATTCAAAACCTGATTGAAGATTAAATTCGGCCACTCTTGTCTTGGTTATCAGGGATAACTATTTTATTTTTGATGGAGATCAAATTCACTAACCATCAAACAATTAAAATACAGGGTGTTGTATGAAAAAAGCTTCAGTTCTATCAGCGATCATGTTGATATTTTTTGTTTTCGTTCTTCCTATACAATCTCAGGTTAATCTTGATACTGTCAAATCTCAGAAATTCGATACCGGTAAGATGTGGTCGTTCGACTATCCGCCGGTTGATTTCTTTAAACAAACTTACGGTATAACACCGGATGAATCCTGGTTTGAAGACGTACGTTTATCCGCCTTAAGACTTCCCAACTGTACCTCATCTTTTGTCTCTGAAGACGGATTGATGATGACGAATCATCATTGCGCACGCGGATTATTAGATGGACTGAAAAAAGAAGGTGAGGACTTAGTAAAAGATGGTTTCTATGCAAAGACGTTGGCTGATGAAAGAAAAATTCCCAATTACTTCGCCGATCAATTAGTAATAATTAGAGATGTTACGGAAGAAGTAATGAAAGCGGCACAGACCGGTGCCAATGCAGACGAAAAAGCTAAAAACAAAGCTGCAAAGATTAAAGAATTGACAGACAATTTTACGAAAGAGACAAGTCTAATCTCACAGGTTGTTTCACTCTTCAACGGTGCGAAGTTCTCGTTATATGGATACAAGAGATATACAGATATTCGCCTGGTCTTCGCTCCGGATATGCAGGCTGCGTATTTTGGTGGTGATTATGATAACTTCACCTATCCTCGTTATAATCTTGATTGCTCTTTCTTCAGAGCTTACGAGAATGATAAACCTGTTAATTCTTCAGAACACTTTTTCAAATTTTCACAGGCCGGTATTAAACAAGGTGAACCGATTTTCACTGTTGGCAATCCGGGTACTACTCAAAGATTAAAAACTGTAGCCCAGCTTGAATATTATCGCGATGTATCTTATAGAAATCAAGCATATACACTAGACACTTATTATGACTTGTTGGAAAAATTGAAATCGATTGAACCAAAACGTGCTGATGAATTCGAAAATATCAGAGTTGGAATTGGAAACAGTCAGAAAGTTATTTCTTCTATTTATAAGGGTTTGGTTGATCCCTATTTGATGGCAAGAAAAAAAGATTTTCAAAAAAAACTTCAGGAAGCGGTTTGGAATAATCCGGAATTAAAAGGCCAATATGGAACAGTGTGGGAAAATATTGAAAAGACACGTGGCGAGATGAGGAAATATGGACCAAAGGTGACAGCTTATTCGTTGAATCCCAATTTCTCGGCAAAATATTTCAGTATTGCTAAAAAATTAGTGGACTTCGCGAAAGAAATGCAAAAACCGGAAGATCAGAGAGCCGCGCAATACAAAGGCGAAAAACTTGATTCAACCATTAATAGTATTTATCCTGAAAAATTTGATAAGCTGATGGAGGACACTAAACTGGAAATTCAGGCAGGTTTAATTCGAATGAACCTTGGTGATAATGATCCGATAGTGAAAAAATTATTCGGTGATAAGAACGGCAAAGATGCGGTAAAATATATTCTTGAAAATTCAATCTTTGACGATAGGGATGATGTAATTGATCTTGCTAAAGAAGGTCCTGAAGAAATCTTGAAATCAACAGATCCATTTATTTATTTCATTCATGAAACTCAGGATAAACTTCCCGAGCTTCAAAAACTTGCAAGGGAAGTAACAAGCACAGAACAGGTCTTTGACGATTTGCTCGGTCAGGTAATTTTCAAAGTGTATGGTACCTCAATTCCACCGGATGCGAATTTCACGTTGAGAATCAGTGACGGTACATTAAAAGGCTGGGATTACAATGGAACCAAAGCTCCGCTCTTCACTTCTTTCTACGGTATGTATGATCGCTGGATTTCATTCGGTAAAGAATATCCCTGGGATCTTCACGAGAGATGGCAAAAAGTTCCGGCTGATTTCAAGTTGGAGACTCCATTTAATTTCATCTCAACAAATGATATAGTAGGCGGCAATTCCGGAAGCGCGGTCATTAATCAAAATACTGAAGTTGTCGGCTTAGCATTCGACGGTAACATGGACAGTATTGTTGGAAATTTTATTTACATGCCGCATAACAACAGATGTGTTGCAGTGGATGCAAGGGCTTTGGTGCAGGCAATTGAGAAAATATTCAAAGCGGATCGTCTCGCGAATGAGCTTAAAGATGGTAAAATGAACTAGCACTCTACCGAAAAGGCTGTCACAAAAAGACAGCCTTTTTTTTTAACAATATTTAACAATTCTCTCGTGCATCTCTATTGGTTCACAACAAGGCCTATCTTATTTTTGGATAGAAGTATCTCTATTCAACCATTAATCCAGGTGCAATATGAAAAATGTTTTACGAATGAAGAGAATATTTTTTATGTCTCTTCTGTTAGTGACTGTTTTTGCCTTCCAATTTAATGCTCAGACAATTAATCAAGATACAGTCAGATCACAAAAGCTCGATACCGGCAAAATGTGGACGTTTGAATTTCCGCCATTCGAGTATTTAGAAAAAACTTATGGTTTTAAAGCAACACAGGAATGGTTTGATGATGTAAGACTTTCAGCGCTCCGTATTCCAGGATGTTCGGCATCTTTTGTTTCTGAGGACGGATTGATAATGACAAACAACCATTGCTCGCGAGGAACAAGAAGACAAATTCAAAAAGAGGGTGAGAATCTTGCAGAGACTGCTTTCTTCGCGCCAACGTTGGCTGATGAAAGAAAAGTACCAAACTATACCGCTGAACAGATGGTTATGCTTAAAGATGTAACCAAAGAAGTATTAGCCGCTCTTCAAAACGGAAAAGATGAAAAAGAAAAAATTGCTTTACGCGATGCAAAAATGGACGAACTTAAAAAGCAGTACGAAACTGAAACCAAGCTTAAATGTGATGTAGCTTCATATTACAACGGAAGTTTGTTCTTCGTTCAGGGATTCAAAACTTTTACCGATGTTCGTTTAGTCTTTCAACCTGAAGAGCAGATCGCATCATACGGCGGCGATCCTGATAATTTTACTTACCCGCGTTATGATCTCGACTGCACATTCTTACGAATCTATGGTGATGATGGAAAGCCGATTAAGACAGATCACTATTTCAAATGGAGTCAGAACGGTGCCGCCGCAGGAGAATTAGTTTTTACAGTCGGAGCTCCCGGTTCAACAAACAGATTAAGAACTGTTGCTCAACTTGAATACTTGAGAGACATTCAATATCGCAACAGCGCTTTCCAATCCGACAATGTTTACAATCGCCTCGAACAATTAAAATCGGTTAACCCTAAAAATGCTGCTGACTACGAAACTATGAGATTAGCCTTCAGCAACGGCTGGAAAAATATAGTCAATACATACAAAGCATTGAACGATCCTTATCTTATTGCACGCAAAAAAGATTTTGAAAAAAAACTTCAGAAAGTTGTTTTTAACGATCCTGAATTGAGCAAACAATATGGTCATGTTTGGAAAACAATTGAAACAACACGCACTGAATTGAGAAAAGTTGCACCAAAACTCGCTGCCTTTTCAGCAAATCCACAGTACTCTTCCCGCTATATGTTAATTGCCAATTCACTTGTTGCTTATGCGAAGTATCAAATGCTGCCCGAAGAGAAAAAGAAAGAATTAGCTGCGGCACAAGCTCAGAGAGCAGCCGGTATGCCGGGAGGTCCAAGAGGCGGTGGTAATCAGTTGCCGGGATTCAGAGATAATTTGTATCCTGATAATTTTGACAGCATATTGGAAGAAGCCAAACTTGAGATCGACTTGGATTTTATTACAATGAACCTTGGCAAGAACGATGCAAATGTTACAAGACTTTATCAGGCAAAAGCAGGTAAAGACGCAGCTAAAGAATTGATTGCTAAATCAGTTTTCAAAGATAAAGCAACTGTACAGGAACTCTTCAAAAAAACTCCGGAAGAAATTTTAGCTCTTAACGATCCATTCGTTCAATTCTATGCTAAGGTTTATGATCAGCTGGAGCCGATAAGAAATCAGCAAAAAGAAATTATGGATACAGAAAATATTGCATTCGGTTTGCTGGGACAAATTTTATACAAGACTTACGGAACCTCCGTTACACCTGATGCAAACAGAACTTTAAGATTGAGCGATGGAGTGTTGAAAGGTAATGAATACAACGGTACAATTGCTCCAATCAAAACAACTTTCTTCGGTTTATACGATAGATATAATGGTTTCGAAGGAAAATATCCTTTCAACTTACCAGAAAGATGGAAAGCTATTCCTAAGGATCTTAATCTAGCTGCACCTGTTAATTTTATTGCTACAAATGATATAGTCGGCGGTAACTCCGGCAGTGCTGTCATTAATAAAAACGCAGAAGTTATCGGACTTGCTTTTGATGGTAATATTGAAAGTTTACAGGGTAACTTTATCTACCTGCCAACTTACAACAGAACCGTAGCGGTGGATTCAAAAGGAATGTATGAAGCAATTAAGAATGTATACAAATTTGACCGTCTTGCCGATGAATTAAAAGATGGTAAAATGAAATAACCGATATTGATTTTATATGTAGGGAGGCCGTCTCAGAAGCAATTGTTCAAAAAAATAATCTACGAAAACCTGCCTGCCGGTAGAGTGTGTTGCAGAACTCTTTTCACTGTCATTTCGAACCACGTTTTTTGTGGTGAGAAATCTTTATGTAGCATTATCGTAAGATTTCTCAGTCGTTCCACAAAACGGAACTCCTTCGAAATGACATGCTTCCTTGTGCAACACGCTCGGTAGGCAAGTCCGTTTATTTTCTTCTTCATTTTTATTTATTTTGAACAGCAGTGAATCAAAAGTAATATTGAGTTTGAAGGTAAACCAAGAAATAACTTGCAGTGGTATGTGTGAATGTGACTCCGTAATCTACACCAAGACCGAGCGATAGTCCTTTCGTTCCCACAATCCGGAAATCATATCCGAATAAAACGCTAAATCCTGCACCGAATTCCCATAAGTTGACATCGCTGAATGTCCTATCGTTTAGATATACTAACCCCGCACCTTCCTCAAGAAAAAACGGGTATAAAAAGTCTTGCCGTATAAATCCTTTTAAAGAAAGACTTTTTATGAATGGGTAATATCTGCCTGCGCGGTTTTCAGGAAGAAATTTTTCTACCATTTGCGAATAAGTAAATGAAGTCCGGAAAGAAACATCATTTTCAAACCAGGGAAAGAAATCGACAAATAATGTTCCGCCCGTACTTGAAACAGGCGGAGAATTGCCGCTGATATTACCGAGATGTAAAGAACCGCCAACGCTGGGTGATTCAATCTGAGCAATTGAAATACTTGCACTAAGAATTAATAAAAAAAATATTTGATTTGGTTTTAGTCTCATCTTAGTAATGTATTGTCAGCCAAAAAGTTTTTTCTTCGGGGCTGGTCCAATCAACCCGGTGTTTTTGATGCGCATTAATAATTAAATAATCACCCGTATTCAATTCGGATATTTCGCCATTATCAAAACTTATTTTAGCCGAGCCTGAAAGAAGTAAAGCAAATTCGTTTTCCTGCTGATCATACCAAAAATTTTCCGGGGAGGCGTGTCCCTGAGAGACAATCCGTTCCAGCTTGAAATTTTTAGCCGACAAAATTTCCTCGAAAAATTCAGACTCTAGTTTATAGGGATAGGGTATGTCCCGGAAAATATTTTTCAGAGCTTTCATCGTCAGTTAATCAGGATAGTCTGCAATAATGATTTTGAATTGGTCACATGAATTTGCTTCTTTGAATACCGATTCAACTTCAAATGGATCATCGGGATTAGAAATGTGCAGTAGATTTTTTTCGTAACCTGCCAGGAGATACCGTAGAATTTTTTTATTGATCAGTTGTCCACCTGTTGCGGCGGACTGTTTGTTATAGAAGATCAAGATTTTGATTGGAATTTCCCGCTGGAGAATTTCTATGAGTCCGAGTTGCCCGGCTGAGATAAATCCAAAATCACCGGTCAGAGCCCAAACATTTTTATATCCTGATAGATATGCTCCGATAGCAAGAGGTATACTTCCACCGATGTGAGTAACTATATCAATGAGATCGAAAGGAGGAAACGCAAAATTACTTGAGGCAGTTGTATCACCTGTTACAATATCGCCTCGGAAATTTTTAAACACAGTTGCAAGAGCCTGGTATTTTACAACGGCATTTTTTATCGGCTCGGGCAATTGATTTGGAACGACCGGAAGATCAGGTTTCTGAATAATGCTTGTGTTACCACCAAGTTTTTTTGCAATAAAAATTTTGTACTGATACTCGGCGAGTATGGGATGTACGACATGATGATAAACATTCCGTGTGTAATGAAAAGTCTTTTTTAAGTCTAACCGTTGAGTGAAAGAAACTTGTTTCGACATTTCCAGCGAATCTATTATAAGTGCATATGGAAGTTTCCTCCTCTCAGATTCCTCAAATGCCTCTACCACATCGTTATATAGATTAACTGTCTTAGCAATTTTGAACGGCATTGAAAATCCCGCAAGAATAGGAGCCGCCTCGAGAATACTGTCGGAATGTTTTCCGCTTTTATCTTCAAAAAGAATTGTTACAAAACCTGCCGTCGTTTCTGTGTATAGTGAATCGATAACACTATTGGCAGCTTTTGCAAAGCCGTGAACTTTCATCAGAACTGATGAGCGCTTTCCGAGAATAGCTGCTGCGTGCGATATAGTATAAGCAGGCTCTTCATGAAACGAATATTGCAATCTTTTTCGGCTCAGTTCGTTATACGCCTGAAATACTTCGCTACCGCCATAACCGGGAACATGGGTTATAACCTGAACGCCAAGATCAACTAATGCCTGGGCTAATTCTGTTGCTGCTGTTGAGTTCATGTATTGTCCCTAATTGAAACTCTTCAATTTATTCTTTCCTTAATGGTCAGTAAGTAATTCTTTTAAAATCATTGCCGGAAGGATTCTGGAAAATGTTCAGCTCGAACTGTGGAGCCACGGCTAATATATGATCAAAAATATCCGATTGAATATTTTCATACAAAATCCAGTCGGTTGTTTTTGTAAATACATAAATCTCAATGGGTAAACCCATTGGTGTAGCCTGCAGTTGACGCACCATGAAAGAGAGATCAAGATTAATATCGTTTCTTTGTTTCAGATACTCGGTAAGGTAAAAGCGAAATGTTCCGATGTTAGTTAATCTTCTTTTATTTACAAGGGCAAACTCGTCATCATCCTTCCCCAGATTGAATTCCTCTAACTCTTCTTTTTTTGAACGGATGTAATCGGAAATAAGATTAATCTTCTCGAAACGTTTGAGCATTTCATCTGTGCAGAATTTAATAGATGATTGATCAATATTTACTGAGCGCTTAATTCTGCGGGCGCCAGAAACCCTCATTCCCCTCCAGTTTTTGAATGAGTCTTCAATTAATTTATAAGTCGGAATTGACGTAATAGTTTTATCCCAATTCTGAATCTTAATAACGGTGAGTGATATATCAATCACATCTCCATCGGCGCCAAACTTTGGTAATTCCACCCAATCTCCAACACGTACAAGATCATAGGAAGAAATTTGTATACTCGCAACAAATGAAAGTATCAAATCTTTGAAAAGAAGTGCGAGTATAGCCGCAAAAACACCAAGTCCGGCAATTATTTCGAGAGGGGAACGACCAAGAATAATCCCCGATACAAGCATAATGCAGAATATGTAGACAACAATTTTGATTACCTGAACATATCCTTTGATCGGTCGCTCACGATGCTTGTCGTTTCTCTCATAAAGTTCGTTAGCGACAGTAAGAATTGTGGTGATTAAGAACATGAAGTTCAGGACAAATAATATAGAGACTGACCGACTTATAAAACTATGCCATGTAGGTTCCAGGTATGAGAACGAATCAAGAACAAACAAAGGGGCAAAGAATGAAATTTTGTTCAATACTTTACTTGAAAGTATAACATCATCGATGTTGGTTGAAGTTGATTTTACTATTCTTCGTATGATGGGTATAATAATTTTCTTCAGAAAAAAATAGGAGAGCAGAGCCAATAGAAGAACAGCAAAAAATTTCACGTTGTTATCTATCCATGGATAAGGTGCCACCCAATTATGTAATTTCTCAATCATTTATTCTCTATCATGTGAGCAATTTTATTTATCATTAAGTTACAAAATATTTTTAGGTTTTTTGTCGGAGGTAAAATAAAATTTACTTTATTTTACACTCGTTTCGATATCGACGTTCATTTCGCGGTGGAATGAACATTTGGCGTCTGTTATTTTAATATTGCATATCAGATCCAGTATTAGAAACTTTGCATAATACTACTCGGGCATAATTTTCCGGTTATTGGATGTATCGTTTTAGCCCGAGATTGGATCGATGCAACAATCTAATTAAATACTATTTTGCACAACATTTTATAATGGAATTGATTTTGGAAAAAGGGAAAAATACAAGAGCTTATCTTGCACTCGGATCTATTTACATAGTATGGGGGACAACATATCTTGCAATCAGGATTGGAGTGGAGAATTTACCTCCCGTTTTGTTTACAGGATTACGTTGGCTGGCAGCCGGTCCAATAATGTTGCTATTTCTATTGAGTAAAAAATATAAACTGCCGAATAAAAATGATATCCTACATCTTGGCATTAGCGGACTTCTGTTATTGGGTGGAGGAAATGGATTAGTGGTTTTTGCTGAACAGTCGGTACCGAGCGGATTGACGGCATTGCTCATCACAACAGTTCCGTTCTGGGTCGTTGGAATCGAGGCAATTCTTCCACTTGGAAAAAGAATTAATTCGACAATAATTGCCGGATTAATTCTAGGGTTGGTAGGTGTCTCTCTTATCTTTGGTGGAGATCTGAAAAGCCTTTTCGATTCATCTCATATTGGCGGCGTGATAGGGTTAATGTTTGCGGTTTTTCTCTGGTCGGCAGGAACACTTTATTCCAAATACAAAAAGGTAACGGTGCAGCCGTTAATGGGTGCAGCTACACAGATGATTATTGCAGGAGTTGTAATTACTGTCTTGGGATTAATTCTTGGTGAAGGAAGTAATTTCCATTTTACAACGAATGGCTTTTTTGCTTATCTCTATTTGGTGATCTTCGGATCTTTGATTGGTTATAGCTCATATGTCTATGCAATAGCGCATCTTCCAATTTCGCTGGTAGCAACATACGCGTATGTCAATCCTATAATTGCATTATTTCTGGGGTGGCTGATACTTGATGAACAAATGTCATGGTGGATTGTGCTCGCCGCGGCGATTATTCTTGCCGGTGTTACTCTTGTAAAAAAGGGAAGTGAAAAGAATTTATAGACTCATGAAATGGGAACAGTTTCGATGATTAATAATCCAGCTGTTCCCGGTAAAACTAATTGATGTTATTTAGCAAATAGCCTTTTTCTGTTTTAATGAAGGAAAATGCTGTAACTAATTTCTGATCGCCGCTGATAAAATTTACTTCAATTGAATAATTCTCATCAGCATCATTTTTTTTAGTCTCAAATTTTCCGAACTCATGCTTTGAACTGAGATCAAGTAAAGCGGAGATTTTTTTGCAGATTCTCTTAACCTGATTAAGTTCATCTTTGCTGGCGGCGCTGAAGGAATCTTTTTGAATTCGGCTTTTATCATCTCCGTCATATGCAATCAATGCCGAGGCTTTTTCGTATGCCTTTGATTTGCTGTAATCCATTAGACTTGATAATACATTCTTAACAGCAGTTTCTGCTCCTTGAGCAAGAACCAATTCTGAACTTGAGAAGTATAATATCCCAAATATCAATCCAAGTGTTACTAATCGCTTCATTTTAGCTCCTGTCAAACTTGTGTCCAGTTATTGCTACGCATTCTGTTCATTCCATATGAAAATATTTTGTGGTACTTTATACAAACCTTGATTTCAGAACTATTTTCAGATGGTTGCACTCTATATAACCAACATTGATGCCACGATTAAAATGTGAAGTGCTTAATCGCCTCACCCTGGCTGCCAATCTCAGTCATCGCTTCAATACCGATATTCAAATGAAGATCGACAAAATTTTGAGTGACAGTTTTATCAGATTCTTCGGTTTTAATTCCTTCGGGGAACATTGGCAGATCGGAGACAAGTAAAAGAGCACCGCGGGCAATCTGATTTGCATAACCAACAATAAAGATTGTTGCGGTCTCCATATCAATTCCTATTGCACCAAGTTTTTTCAAATAAAGTTTGAACTCTTCATCCCACTCCCATAGCCGGCGGTTGGTTGTATAGATAACTCCGGTTCTATACTCAACATTTTTTGATACAATTTTATCTGAAACAAATTTGTGCAATTTGAACGATGGAAGTGCGGGGACTTCGGCAGGAAGATAATCATTACTTGTTCCATCACCTCTTATAGCGGCAATCGGCAGAATAAAATGCCCGATTTCAGTTGAAGTTTTTAATCCTCCGCATTTGCCAAGGAATAAAACTCCCTTAGGCTGACGGGCTAGAAGCAGATCCATAACTGTAGCGGCATTGGCAGATCCGATTCCGAAATTTATTATTGAAAGCCCCGCACTATTAGTAGCCGACTGCATTGGTTTACCAATACCTTGAATATCACAATTAAATTTTTCTGCAAACTTTGTAACATAGTTTTGAAAATTTGTGAGTAACAAATAATCGCCAAAGTCATCAATATTGGTCCCGGTGTATCTCGGAAGCCAGTTCTGTGCGATTTCTAATTTGGTTTTCATAAGCTCCTTAATATTTATCTGAATTTAATTCTTTCATATCTCTCTGTAATCTTTGTTTTATTTTTGGTGAAAAAATTCTCAATATTAAGTACAATAAAGGCGAAGATATAACCAAAGAATAATCCAATTAATGCACCGCCAATTGCGTCTGAAGGATAATGCACTCCAACGTATGGTCTAGAGAATGCCTGCAGTATTGCGACCGTAAAGAAAGACCACTTCAATTTTGGATAAAGCTTTGCAAAAAACATTGCAGCAGCAAAGTTGTTAACTGCATGTGAAGAGGGGAAAGAAAATGATTCTGTACATGTTACGAGCACGTTTAGATCAGTAAACACGTTACATGGTCTCAATCTTGCAAAAAGATTTTTCAAAAAGAAACTGCTGAATTGATCTGTTGTCACGATTAAAAGTATTAAAGCAACCGAGGCAATTCGTCCGATTCTGCCACCCCTGATTATCAGAATCAGAAATAATATAATATAAGCGACATACCAATTTTTTACTTCCGTAATGAATGGAAAAAACTTATCAAAAAGTGGATTTGATAAATTCTGATTGATAAAGTGGAGCAGCCATGAATCCATATTGTAAAAAAAATCCAACATTATATTGCCTATGAATAATTTGAATGTTTGATTATTAGATCAATTTTATTTATTTAACTGCTGAAAATTTTGCTACTTGAGATAATGGAATCATGGGACTCGGGAAATATATGTTTTACCTGATTGAATCCAACGAAAAATTACAAAAAAATAAGAGAACCTACTTAAAAAATTCATTAAAGGAAGCGTGAACTCGACTAAAAATTTTAAAAGTACAGGCGAACTAAAAAGGTTTGAGTACTTTACGGAGGAGAGTAAGAAAGCACTGATTGCTCCTTTTCAGGCTCTTGCCAAGTTTACTGCTGTTTCCGGCATAATCGCAATGGTTCTGGAAGTGCGGTATTTCTCCTCTCATAGTGTAGAAATTTACCTTTCACGTCTCTCGGCTATACTTATAGCATTTTTACTCCTTGTGGTTTCTAATTCTGAATTTGGTAAAAAGCATCCTGTAATACTTGTACACATGCTTTTACTCTCCATCATCTGTTCGTTTGGTGTGATGATTTTTCTTATTCCCAAGACCCTAATTTTTAATTCTCACATTATTAGTCTAATAATTTTTACTGCGGCACTTTTTTTAAGCTGGGATGTCTCGAATCAGATAATCGTTTCCATCTACTATAATATAGTATTTGCCGCATCAATACTATTTAACACACAGCAGATGAAAATTTATATTCTGCCGAATATGCTCGAGTCGGTTATTCTTGTTCTGGTGATAAGTTTAATGGCAATAGTAGCAAGTTACATCAACTTCAGACTAAGGCATGAATCTGTAGTCAAAACGTTTGAAGTCTCACAATCTGAAAGGAAATTCAGAAATCTATTTGAAAATTCTGTTGAGGGAATATTCCAATTTACACGCGAAGGTAAATTCATAACGATAAATCCTGCACTTGTAAAAATGTTAGGATATTCTTCCGAGGAAGAAATCAAAAAATTAAGATTAGCAGATGATGTTTTTAAGCGTAAGAGTGACTGGGAATTATTAAGTAAACTATTAGAGAAACAGGGCAAGGTCAGAAACTTTAGAGTACCATATAAAAAGAAAGACGGAATAGAAATTACTGTAAGGATGAACGTCCGCACATTTGAAGATGAAGAAAATGGTCAGATAATTTACGAGGGAAGCCTTCAGGATATTACTCAGCAGGTTCAGGCGGAAAATGAAAAACAAAAGGCGCTCGATGCTTTACGCGTTGAGAAGACAAAAGCCGATACCGCTGCAAAGAAGGCTCAACAAGAAAGTAATTTTAAGACGAAGTTTCTTGCAAACATGAGTCATGAAGTTCGTACACCAATGAATTCTGTAATGGGCTTTTTGACTCTTATCGAGAATGATCTTTTTGAAGATAAAAATGAATTGAAAACTTTTGCGCACGATGCCCGTTATGCTGCCGAATCATTGCTCGAGATTATCAATAACATACTCGATATATCAAAAATTGAGGCCGGTAAGATGGACCTTGACGAGATTGATTTCGATATCCGAGACGAAGTTAACAAAGCACTCTCAATCGTGAATCAATCTGCAAAGACTAAAGGATTGAAATTGGAATTCATGGTCTCTGATTCAATTCCACAAAAAGTTTACGGTGATCCGACACGCTACAGACAGATCATATTAAACCTTTTGAGCAACTCTGTAAAATTCACTGATCAGGGGAAAATTACACTGACTGTTGATGAGATATCACGAACAGAATCTATCATTGATTTATTAACAACTGTTCAAGACACAGGTACAGGAATTCCTAGCGATAAGCTTTCCGTTCTTTTCGAACCATACATTCAGGTGAAGAGTAAGAAAGGTACTAAAGAGGGAACTGGATTAGGCTTGGTTATCTCAAGAGAATTCGTAAAACTGATGCACGGCGAAATTACTGTTGAAAGCAAAGTGGGTATAGGAAGTAAATTTACATTCAATGCAAAAATGAAATTACAACCAAATGCTGTTTTCGATTCCGCTACGCCTGAAGAGACTAAAATTGCCGTTCATGAAGAATTCCAGGCTAAGATAGATGCCACTACCCCTGTTGAAATTAGCACGCCAATTCAGTCGAAGAAGCGGATACTTTTGGTAGAAGATAATCCGATAAGCCAAAATCTTGAAATGAAAATTCTTAAAGAGGTTGGTTATAATGTCGAAGCGGTTTCAAGCGGACATGATGCAATTCAATCGGCTATGACAGGTGCGTTCAATTTGATACTGATGGATGTGGAAATGACCGACATGGATGGAATCACAGCAACAAAAAAAATACGATTACTCGAAGAGCCGGTTTCTAAAATTCCGATTATTGCGGTAACAGCACATTCAAGTATGAAGGACCGAGAAAAATGTCTTGCCGCCGGTATGGATGATTATATTGCAAAACCAATTAATATACACTTCTTAAAAATCACAATCGATCAATGGCTTAACGCCAGCAAGTAGATTTACACATTTCTAAACTGATTTTATTTTTGATAAGTTTACACAACCGATTTAATAAACTTTAGGAATTAATATGCGCACACAAGATTATATTCTGCTTGAAGAAAAATACGGGGCACACAATTATCATCCACTTCCGGTTGTACTTTCTAAAGGTGAGGGTGTTTTTTTATGGGATGTTGAAGGAAAAAAATATTACGATTTTCTCTCCGCATATTCGGCAGTTAATCAAGGTCATTGCCACCCCAAAATTGTTAACGCAATGATAGAGCAGGCAAAGACATTGACACTGACATCACGAGCATTCTATAATGATACTCTCGGCTCATACGAAAAATATATAACTGAATTTTTCGGATATGAAAAAGTACTCCCGATGAATTCCGGTGCAGAAGCAGATGAAACAGCACTCAAGCTTTGCAGAAGGTGGGCTTATGATAAAAAAGGCATCGCTGAAAATGAAGCAAAAATTATTGTGTGCGAAGGAAATTTTCACGGAAGAACTATTACCGTAATCTCAATGTCAAATGATCCTGATTCATATAAAGGATTCGGACCTTTTACACCCGGATTCATCAAAATTCCTTACAATGATTTAAATGCACTCTCAAAAGCTTTAGAGGATCCAAATGTTGCAGGATTTTTAGTTGAACCGATACAGGGTGAAGCCGGTGTTTTTGTTCCCGATGACGGATACATTTCTAAAGCATATGCAATGTGTAAATCGAAAAATGTTTTGTTTATTGCCGATGAAGTTCAGACAGGATTGGCCAGGACGGGTAAAATGCTTGCATGCGATCATGAAAATGTTAAACCCGATATTTTAATATTGGGGAAAGCTCTTTCAGGAGGAACAATGCCTATCTCTGCTGTACTAGCAGATGATGAAGTGATGCTTGTAATTAAACCGGGTGAACATGGGTCTACATTTGGCGGAAATCCGCTGTCAGCTAAAGTTGCTGTAGCTGCGTTGCAAGTTCTCAAGGATGAAAAATTAGCTGAGAGCGCCGAGAGACTTGGAAAAATATTCCGTGATGAGATCGGCAAGATTAAATCTGATATGATTGAACTGATACGCGGCAAGGGACTATTAAACGCAATAGTAATCAAACCAAAGAATGGTAAAGAGGCTTGGGATGTGTGTCTAAAGATGCGCGATAACGGATTACTGGCAAAACCGACTCACGGGCATATCATTCGTTTCGCTCCTCCGTTGGTAATTACTGAAGAACAAGTTAGAGAAGCAGTCAAAATTATTGAGAAGTCACTCAGAGAAATTAGTGAAGCTGTATGATTTTTCGCTACCACTAAACAGAAAAGTTATTATTCAATTACCGGGACGTTAAATTGAAAAAAATATTCTCAACCACATTATTAATTATTCTTCTTCCAACAGTTCTAATCTTCGGTTGGGGAGATAAAGATCACAAAATCATCGCGGCATTTGCAATGAAACAATTGCCTTCACAAATGAAATTTTCCGAAGAGTTTAAATCGGCTATCATAGAACATTCTGTAGACCCGGATAATCGTAAACGCGATGATAAATCGGAAGGATCTAAACATTTTATTGATATTGATTTCTATAAAGAGTTTTCTGATGGAATCGTCATCATGTCTCGAGATTCACTTAACAAATTATATGGTGAGCAAGTTGTTACAAAAGAAGGAATTCTTCCCTGGGCCACAGAGGTCACCTACTACAAATTAATGAAAGCGTTCAAAGAGAAAGACAAGGATAAAGTTCTTTTGTACGCTTCAGATCTTGCACACTATGTTGCCGATGGACACCAGCCGCTTCATGCCACAATAAATTACAACGGACAGCTAAGTGATCAGAAGGGGATCCATTTTCGTTATGAAATTGAGATGCTGGATAAGTATATGAACAGCATCGAGAAAAATTATGATGATCAGATACCATATTACGTTAACAGCATTCCGGCTCTGATCTTTAATTACATCGCTGAAGCGAATAATTATGTTGAGTTGATTATGTCTGCTGATAAATTTGCATATAAAAAGTCAGATGGAAAATTCGGCAGCGAATACTACCGACTGCTCTGGTTCAAAACAAAATATGTGACACTTAATGAAATTAATTCCGCATCGTTAAGTTTGTCCTCACTAATTTATTCTGCATGGATGGATGCCGGCAAACCGGTTTTTGAGAACTAATGCCAGCGAAAAAATTTGTTACTGTTTTTGGAAGTTCTATGCCCAGGCCGGGTGAAGTTGAATATGAGACTGCATTCCGGCTCGGTAAAAAATTAGCAGAGAAAAGTATCAATGTCTGCAGCGGTGGATTTCAGGGAATAATGGATGCCGTTTCCAAAGGTGCAGTTGAAAGCGGGGCTGAAGCAATTGGTGTTACGCTGGATATTTATAATGTAGCTGCAAGCAAACATCTCACCACACAAATTCAAACGCATTCTCTTTTTGAACGGTTGACAAAACTTGTTGAAATAGGGGATGCGTTCATTGTATTGCAGGGAGGAACCGGAACCCTGCTGGAGTTATCTCTTGTCTGGGAATACATGAATAAAGGAATGATTCCTCTAAAACCGATTGCCTGTCATAGCTCATTATGGAATGATATTACTTCTGTTATGGAAAAACAGATCGAACGAGAGAAACGTAAAACCGGTTTGGTAAAATGTTTTCAGAATATTGATGAATGCGCCGAATTTATAATTGCAAATCTTACTCAACACGAAGTTTCTTAATTATCTGTTCAGCCTTTCCAAAAACCATTTCCACGGATAATTCTTTAACACATTTGAATTTCACATCGGTGCGGGAACAGATCAGCGGTCTCGGCGAATAGTAGAAACAGGGCGAGCATTCAAGATTCAGTGAGGCAATTTGATGGTCCGTCTGCCAGGGATGAATGTAATTAGTATTCGTTGGTCCAATGATTGCCAAAACATTTAATTTCAGTGCCGAAGCCGCGTGCATCAGGCTGGAATCGTTTGTAATAAAAAGATTGCAACGGCTCATAACCGCTGCCGTGTTGGAAAGTGTGGCTCCATTAACGGCATGAGCATAGGGGGAATCGATATTTACAGTGATCGTATTTTTCAGTACTTCTTCATCACTTCCACCGAAAACCAGAATTCTTGCGTTAAATTTTTCGATCAATCTTTTCCCGAGTTCCGCAAAGTTATTGGGTTCCCATCTGCGGTTGTTATGATTCTTTAATGAAGAACACCCGGGATGGAATCCAATTACAATATCATTCTTCTGAATTGACTTTTCTACTAAAAATCCATTCATAAATTCCTGATCATCATTCTGCATATTAAAAAGCAGCGGAGGAATATTACGTAATTTTTTACCTGCCAGTAGTTCTGCCATGCGAACGTTTTCTTCCACGTTGTGCAGATTATCATCTTCTAAAATTTGCAAGGTGTTAAGGAAGCCTAAATTTGCAAGATCGTTTCGTAGATATTTTATCGCAATCCGTTTCTCGGCACCAATAATCCTGGCAATTATATTATACTCCTTTCTGTTGGAAGGATATACATTAACCGATGCTTGGTATTTGTTCCTCAGTTTTAATACGAACCGGAGCGAATCGAGTTTTGTGCTGTTGAGAAAATCGAAGTAGTGTACTTTTGATAATTGAGGTAGTTTTTCATAAATATCCTTAACGCCATTGTACATTACAAGAGCTTCGATATTTGCTGATGGAATCTCTTCATTTAGTTGTTGAAGCGCCGGTGTGAACATTAACGCATCACCGATACCTGATAAGGCGATGATTAGGATATTCATTAGTTAGTTCATTTAAAAAAAGACGTTCCGAAGAGCGCCCTTTAAGTTAATTATTTATTATCGAGTTGTTTCGGAAGAACTTCAGGAACGGCTATTCCTGCTTTCCTTCTAAAGTCGTTCAACAGTTGGGCAACATTCTGATCATCGGGTACCAAACTTTGTAATTGTACAAGTATGGATACTGCCTCATTATACATTTTCAGATTTTCATAATGTGTTAGAAGTAATTCGTAAGGATTATACCAGCTTGTAAAATCACGGGGATTCGTCTCCATCTGTTTTTTAGCCTGATCAATAACTTCCCTGGCTAAAACTTCATATTGTTTAATAGCACCGGCGCTGAAGTAAATTTTAGAAATATCATGTTTAATTCTATAATCCATCGCCACAACCGTACGCGGAATTTTTTTCTCCATCGCATCAAGTGCCATTATGGTCTTGGAATCGTTCTTTTCTTTATAGAGGTAATGAATTGCAAGACGTATAAATGCATTACGGTAATTTTGAGTTAACCGTTCATGATTCTCATCGAAGAAAATTGTTTTATCATTCAATCCGCGGAATTTGAATCCGGGCTGATAAGTTTTGCTGTATCCTTCCGGTTCATCTAAAAGCTGTTTTCTTAGAGTCGGTTCATCGATATACTCAATGCGTTTATCATCATTCTTTTTAGGAACTACGCGCATTGCCATTCCTTCCATGCGCAAGTAATCATCAAGGTTCAAACGGCTGTCATCGGAACAGGTTACAGCAAAATAAATCGGCCGTTTCCATTTTGCCTGCATAATAATATCAAGTGCTATCATATCCTGGGCACGTATAAATTTTACGTCTCCGGATTGTCCGGTATTCTGCATCGTCCATTTTATTTTTCCATCTTTAACCGCCGCACTGTCTGTAATATTCCACTCTTTCATCACATCGGGAGGAATATCCATAGATAGTTCGATTGGTTCCCAACGTTGCAATCCAAGCTGATCAATATCATCATTTGTATAACTCATATTTATTTTTTGTGCACCGAACGGTGATGTATCTTTCAGCTGTTTAACATACCATGGGGTATTAACCAATGACAGGCACGCTACGCGCACGTCTCTTCGTACGCCTTCGACGTTTTGCAGGAACCAGAGTGGAAATGTATCATTATCACCATTTGTAAATAGGATGGCATTGGGTTCCACGCTCTGAAGAAGATTATAGGCGTAATCCCATGGCACATAATTTCTGGATCGGTTGTGCTCGAACCAATTGGCATTTGCCATATTTAAAGGAACGGCAATTACTCCAAGTAAAAGAACGCCAATTGTAACAGGTTTCAAAAAAGATTTTTCTTTGAATTTCTCCTGAATCAATTCAATTATACCGCGCATACCAAGTGCTATCCACAATGAATAAACGAAATATGCACCAGCATAAAAATAGTCTCTTTCACGTGGTTGCGGCTCTTGTTGATTCTGGTAAAATGCCGTCAGATAACCGAGAAAGATAAACATGGCAATGAAGACTGATGCCATCTTCCAGTCTTTCCGGAAATGGAAATATAATCCGAACAATCCGATAAAGAAGGGAATGCCCCACATATCAGTCCATTCAACTCCGCTATCCTGATAGGATGATTCTCTTCCTATATAATTCCAGAACACATACCGGTTGAACATGTGGTTCATCTGATAACTCCACAGGAAGTCAAGATCGCTTGTATAATCTGAATAGATTTTTAACTGATGAGACTCGTTTGCAAATCTGCGGGCGAAAGTCGGAAACTCGCCATACTGTTCACGGTTGATATATGAATTCAGCTCGCTCATTGTTTTCGGGCTGTTCATATTGATAGGTGGTTCCTGATTGGCTCGTATGATAATCATAGCAACAGTTGTTGAACCGAGAATTGCAAATAGCGCACATTTCAAAATTAAGTTTGATGTAGCTTTGTTATTCTTTGCTGTCCAGTAAATCCCAAATCCAAGCGCTCCCAAAATTGCGAAGACAGTAACGATATTTAAGGTAACATCATTTTTGGATACCAGTGTGATCAATTTTGGAAGATATTTTACAAGACCCGGGTAAACAAATATCAGCGCAATTCCGCCAAAGATAATCGGCATGTAGAAAGAATTTCTTTGGAATATTTTTTTGTAAGTGGCACCCATGAATAACAAACTGACAGCGACAAAGATCATCAGAAAACGTGAATCGATTGTACCAAACTCCTCTGGTGAAGGGGGGACCGATGCCGTCTGTGAAATCCACATCAACCCGGCAATTATCAATATAATGACTGAGTGAATAACAAAATAGATAGCCGTTTTCTTGAGTATAATTTCGTCTGTAGCAAATTTTCTGAAATAAATTGCCATTGCAACCGGAACGATTGCCAGAGCAGACATTAAATGCACACCGGTAGAAAGACCAATGAGGTAGAATATAAAAATCAGATATTTTTCGTTGTCGGGTTCATCTGCTTTTTCATTCCATACGACCATTAACCAGATAACGAAAGCAATGAAAAATGTTGAATTAGCGTAAACTTCGGCTTCAACAGCGTTAAACCAGATTGTATCGCTGAAGGTAAAAGAAAGAGCTCCAATTGCAGCTGAAACGTAAGTCACAATGTTGTCCAGTAAACTCTTTGTTTCTTTATTCTGGTAATTTTGAATGACCTTAACAGCAATTAAGTAGAGAAATAAAACGGAGAAAGCTGTTGAAAAAACTGATATCATGTTCATCCTGAAACCGATGCTCTCTGCGAACGGAATCATCGTAAAAAGCCGGCCAAGAATTAAAAAGAATGGTGTTCCGGGAGGATGGGGAACCTGCATCAGGTATGCTGAAGCAGTAAACTCGCCGCAATCCCAAAATGAAAGTCCGGGCTGTACTGTTGACAGATATGTCAAAACAGAAATTAAAAATACTAATGCTGCAAATACTCTGTGTAAAACTTTGTCGCTCATTATTTCACCAAAAAAAGTTCAGTTATGAAGAATGATCTTCGGAATTAGTTTGTGTGGGTGGATTGAAGAACTGATCGTGATCTTTTCTCTCTCTGTTGATGTGGTATTTTTCGTATAGATTTTTAAGTCGTTGCATAGAGAGTTTATCAAGATCTTCGTCATCTTTATGACGTTTAGTAAGCATTTTGTAATCGCTGAGTTCCCGGTCATCGAATTTGCGTTCATACCGTTTAAGAATAGCAAAAAAATCTCTCTGCTCGCGTGAACTCATTGAAAAATCTTGTTCCGTTTACATTTTTGGTGGATGAAATTAATCAAAAAATCATTCAATAAAAAACTATATTTCGGCATCAAGAACAAACATTCGAACAGAATTATATGCAAGTTTACAAACAATACGCACCGATTGTTTCCATAATAATGCCGACATTTAATCGCGCCGGATATTTGGAAAGATCAATCGGGTCTGTGCTAAATCAGTCATTCAAAGAGTGGGAATTAATTGTTGTTGATGACGGCAGCAGTGATAATACTTTCGAAATTGTTAATGAATACATCTCCCGTTTTGATAATATCCGCTATATGAAACACTCTAACAGACGTCCGGCACTTGCTACAAACGCCGGTATACTTGCCTCGTGCGGCAAACTGCTTGCTTTTCTGGGAAGTGACGATGAATGGAAACCGGAATTCCTGAAACAGAGAATTGACTTCTTGAAGGATCATCCCGAGATAGATTTGATTCACGGCGGTGTTGAAATAATAGGTCATCCTTATGTGAAAGATAAAAATAATTTTACACGTGAAATTCATCTTGATGAGTGTATAATCGGCGGAACATTTTTTGGAAAACGGATTGTATTCTTTGAACTTGGTGGGTTCCGGGATCTGAGTTACAGTGACGATTCAGATTTTTTTGAGCGAGCCGAAAAAAAATATAAAATTGCTAAAGTTGATTTTCCGACTTATATCTACTACCGCGATACACCGGATAGTATATGTTCAACAATTGAATTATAAATCCGACTCTGCCTGATGAATATATTGATGACACTTTCTCAACTTGAAGTTACCGGAGCCGAAGTATATGCTTTGTCACTAGCGGATAAATTTATCGAGCGGGGCCACAAGGTATTTATCATCTCAGATACGCTCACAAAAAAAACAAAAGCTAAATATATCTCATTGCCTTTGACTAAGAGAAATTTGCTTTATCGAATAAAAAATTCGGTCTCTCTTTACCGCTTTATCAAGGAAAACAATATTCATATTGTGAATGCGCACTCCCGTGCAAGCGCCTGGGTATCAAACGTAGCGTGTAAATTTGCCAAAGTTCCGCTGGTTGTATTTATTCATGGAAGACAGTCTACTTTTCTATCCCGCCGGTTATTTCACGGATTCGGCAATTATACAATAGCGATTTGCGAAAAACTCTCTCAACAACTTCTTGATGTCTTCAAAGTTTCTCCTGATAAAGTTGAAGTGATCAGAAACGGTTTTAGTCTACCCGAAATTGAAAAGAAGATGGCGGGCAATCAAAAAACTATTGCGTTTGTTACCCGGCTCTCAGGACCTAAAAAGGATCTTGCTTATAAACTTCTTGAGTATATCGTCTCATCAAAAACTCTTGATGAGATGAAAGGTGTAAAATTCAAAGTTATTGGTGGTCCTTCTGTTCTGCCGGAGTTTGAAAAATTTAAAAATGATTTTGAATTTACCGGCTACATTGAAAATCTGCCGGAGGAGATACAAAAAGCCTCCGTAATTATCGGTTCAGGAAGGATAGCTATTGAAACAATTCTGTACAAAACGCCGCTGATTGCAATGGGCGAAGCCTGCACGATCGGTTTGGTAACAAAAGATAATCTAAAGCTAGCACTCGAAACAAATTTTGGTGATATGAATGTCACGGAAAAAGATTTCGATTTCGAAAAGATTGTGAGTGATCTTAAATCAGCACTTGAGTTAAAAGAATGTGACACCTCTGTTCATGAAAAAGTCAGAAAAGATTGTGATATCGAAAATATCATTAACCGTCTTGAATCGGTATTCCAAAGTGTCCGAGTCCGGTATCATCAAAATGAAATTCCTATAATCTATTATCATCGTATTGCCCAAAATATTGGCGATGCAGGCAAACATGGAATTTATGTAACTGAGAAACAGTTCGAAGAGCATCTTGGCTATCTCAAAAGAGAAGGGTACAAGACAATCACATTTGAAGAAGCTCTCCGGATTAAAAAAGAGTGCATCCCGGGAAAATTTGTAATCATAACATTTGATGACGGTTATGAGGACAACTATACACTCGCTTTTCCGATTCTAAAAAAATATGGATTTACAGCCCTTATCTTTTTGGTCGCCCAATATGAATACAATACCTGGGATGAAAAAAGTGATGAACCCAAACTTAAGATGATGAACCGGGAACAAATTCTTGAAATGGTGAAACATGGAATTGAGTTTGGTTCTCACACACTTACCCATGTAGATCTTTCTAAAATTTCGTTAGAAGAAGCAAGAGTAGAATTATTGGGATCGAAAAAGATTCTTGAATCAAAACTTGGAATAGAAATTTCCATATTTGCATTCCCTTACGGAAATTGTAACGAGACAGTAAAGCAAATTGCGAAGGAAGCTGGCTATAGATACGTTTTTGCAACCGATCAAGCTCCTCTTGGTTTGCATGAAGATCTTTTCCAGATACGAAGGATTGGAATATTTCCTAATACAAAAATCAGAGGATTGGCAAGAAAGGTGAGTGGCAATTACATTTTCAAAAGAGAAAAAAAAGATTCAAAGTATTTGCGAATTCCCCGTTGACTTTTATATTTGCACTTCCATTTTATCAAGGTATCTGATGTCTTTGCTGAAAAAATATTTGACTAGGGCTTTTACCGCAATCGGTTTAATTCTACTATTGAATGCAGAAGTAATGCCTCAATCAACAAAATCGGCTGAGGATAGCTTATCCGTGTCTGAAATTGTTGAAGAAGATTCGGCCGATGTTACATACCAGAGATTTAATAAAATGCCGGTGTGGCATGAAATGTTTACGAACGTTCCTGGAGATTGGTCAAAATATTTTACAGCTACATTTCGTGAAAATAAAATCCCGTTGTATCTTGCAGTCAGCGCTCTGACAGCTGCAACAATTGTTACCGATGATAAATCATGGCAGATCACAAGAAAGAATCATGATGCGAGCATATTCGCAACTAAATTCGATGAATTCTGGACAGAGTTTGGAGACGGCAGAACACAGTTCGGATTAGCTGCCGCATTTGGTTTGTATGGATTAATTTCTGACGACGCACGCGCAATGAGAACTGCAAGCCAGATTGTTCAAACAGTTATAGCTTCAGGAGCCGTAGTTCAGGTTTTGAAACATGTAACTGGAAGACAGACACCGAATACAGCTACAACACCCACAGGCAACTGGGTCTTTTTCCCTAATCAAATTGAATATGCAAAACATGTCTCTACGTACGATGCGTTTCCATCCGGCCATGTAACAACAACTTTAGCAACTGTAATTGTTATTGCAGAGAATTATCCCGAAGTGTGGTGGATCAGACCTGTTGGCTATACTGTTACCGCTTTAGTTGCTTACGGAATGGTTGGAACAGGAATTCACTGGTACAGTGATTACCCTCTTGCGGTAGCATTAGGTTATACATTTGGAATGATTGCCGCACACCCTGAAGGAATTCCAGATGTTATTGCCGGTAAAAAAATAAGTGTTATGCCCATGCTTGTTGATAGAGGATTTGGAGTGTCGATCGGAATTAAATTTTAATTTTGTGAGACGATTTATATAATTCTCAATTCACCATTCTCAATTCTCAATTGATCAGATTGTGTATTTCTGAATTATATCTTCCGGAATTCTGGTCGGTCTTCCGTTTGAAGTGGCAACCAGAGTGTAAACAGAATATCCCTCGGCGGCAATTTTATTGGTTTCTTTCTTCACAATCCAAAAATTTACTTTTACCTGAGCACCTTCAAATGAATTTACTTACGTCCTAACAGCAATTTTATCGCCAAGTTTTATTTCTCTTATGAAATCAATATAAGTAGTTGAGGCAACCCATGATAAACCGCGCTCAATAAATACTTCCATAGCTACCTTGTAATCTTTTCTCATCTGATCATATCGCGCCATCAAAAGATAGTCGAGATATTTCGAATTGTGAACGTGATTATTCATATCAATATCATCCGGGCGGACAACAATTTCAGTCTCGAAGATTGAGTAATCGGGATTGGCCTGGATAGACAATTTAATTTATTCTTTCATTCTTGAAAAAGAACCAAAGGTAAACCGAAATTGAAATTCCGACGACAACCTGAAGAATAATCGGTGTAGAAATAAGTTCAGTTGAAATAAGACCGAAACTTATAAAAGCAAATTTCAGAAGATAATAATAGATCTTGCTCATTAGAATGCTCAACATGGCCGGAAAAAATGCATTCTTGAAAAATTTCTTCAAGTAGAAAAACAGGAATACATTCAGCATCATTTCGGAGGAGATTAAAACAGACTTTACTATTGTGGGATGAGCTGAAATTATAAAAGATAAGAGCGGTAATGCAAAAGCAAGCAGATAGACATTTTTCTTCGATGTATGAACTATACTGAGCAGTAAAATAATTCTCATCGGCTCCAGCATATAAATTGGAATGCCTATAAGATGTGAAAGAGCCGGCGCAAAAGTAATGACAGCAAGAGCTAATATGTCAAAAACGAAGGGCGTGTAATTGTATTTTGAAAGGGTAACAGAAACAGATTTCATCTTTATATTCCAATAATTTTGTTGAATCCAAAATAACATATTGATAAGTTTCTACAAAATAAAAGTGAGAGTATTCCAAAGAGGAGATTATGGATCGCAGAAGATTTTTGAAGACGGGCTTGCTGGCAGGAGCCTCTCTAACCGTTCCCGGTATCTACGGAAATTATTTTTCAAAGAGCAGTAGAATCTCATCGGCTGTTTTCGATCTTGTTGCTGTAAGAAACGGTGAACCTGATGTTATGTTTGATAAAGGCATTGAGCAGCTGGGCGGTATGAAGGCTTTTATAAAAAAAAATCAGAAAGTTTTGATCAAACCAAATATAGGATGGGATGTTGTTCCTGAAAGAGCGGGGAATACACATCCGAAACTTGTTAAGAGGATTATCGAACATTGCTACGAAGCCGGAGCGAAAGAAGTCTATGTATTCGATCATACATGTGATGACTGGAGAAGAAGTTACACAAGCAGCGGAATTGAGAAAGCAGTTAAAGATGCCGGCGGTAAAATCGTTTCCGGAGACAGTGAAAGTTATTATCAGAGTGTTGCGATAGATGGAGCTAAAGTTTTAACCAGCGTAAAAGTACATGAACTTGTTCTTGATAGCGATGTTTTCATTAACGTACCAATTCTGAAAAGTCACAGTTCCACCAAATTGACAATCAGCATGAAAAATATGATGGGAGTTGTCTGGGACCGGGGTTACTGGCATCGCAATAACCTGCATCAATGTATAGCGGATTACGGGCTGTTTAATAAGAAACCAACTCTCAATATTGTTGACGCATATTATGTGATGAAGCAAAATGGTCCCCGCGGAGTTTCGCTGAATGATGTTGCTCTGATGAAATCTCAGATTATCTCGACTGATATTGTTGCCGCAGATGCTGCATCGGCAAAGCTATTTGGTGTTGAGCCGGACTCAATTTCATATATCAGTCTAGCAGATTCAATGAAGATTGGGAGGAAGGATTTAAGTACGCTGAATATCAAACGTATAATTTTGTAATTAAATGAGCGGCTTCCTTCTCCGGAAAATTCGAATTGTTGTATCGCTGTTTTTTTTTGCTGCTACAACTTTTTTACTGATTGACATCTATGGTGTAATCCCATCCGACTTTTCTAATACTATTTTATTTCTCCAATTTGTCCCTTCTCTTCTGAAAATCATCTCTGTTTTTTCTTTCAGTACGTTTGGATTTGCTGTTATATTTCTTCTCACTGTCTTCTTCGGAAGAGTCTACTGTTCAAGTATTTGTCCGCTTGGTGTTTTTCAGGATATAGTTAATTGGCTCTCGAGAAAAATCAAACGTAAAAAGAAACGGAGTTTCGATTTTTTGAATGAACAAAAAATATTAAGAATGGTTTTACTCCTCCTTCCGGTCACTGCTTTTCTTCTGGGAAGTGCTCTTGTAATAAATCTTCTTGATCCGTACAGTATCTATGGAAGATTCTCAGGTAATTTCCTTCGCCCTCTACTTGTTGGAGGAAATAATTTTGCAGCATTTGTATTTGAAAAGTTCAGACTCTACATCGTATATCCATACAACCTAAAGGCATTCAATCTGATTCCGTTTATTATCACAGCGGCGTTTTTTGTCTTTATTGTCTTGATGGCATGGAAGAAGGGAAGATTGTATTGTAATACTGTCTGTCCTGTTGGAACATTGCTCGGATACTTATCAAAATATTCTTTGATCAAAATTGTAATAAACCATGAAGAATGTTTGAGCTGTGGAATCTGTGCCAAGGAATGTAAAGCAAGCTGCATTGATAGCAAAAATAAAACAGTAGATATGACCCGGTGCGTAGCATGTTTTGATTGCATTCCCAGCTGTCCGACTGAAGGAATTACTTACAGCTACGCCTATGGGAAACAAGAACCTAGTAGTCAAAAAAATAAATCGACTGCAATAGATAATTCTAAAAGAAGTTTTATAATAAAAACTTCGCTTTACCTTTTCTCATTATCTGAAATTGCAGCGCAGGTACAAAAGAAAATTATTGTCACCAAACCGAGCACAATACCAATTTTTAAAAAAAACACGGTTTCACCTCCGGGTTCAATCAGCATAGGAAGATTTAACAGCAAATGTACTGCTTGTCATTTGTGTGTGAGTTCATGTCCGACTCAGGTACTACAACCATCTTTTCTTGAATACGGATTTCTTGGAATTCTCCAGCCCCATCTTGATAACATTACTGGTTTCTGCAACTTTGAATGCAAAATTTGCGGTAATGTTTGTCCTACCGGAGCTATTCTGCCACTCGATCTTGACAAGAAAAAATTAACCCAGCTTGGTAAAGCAAAATTTGTTAAAGACAACTGCATTGTTCAGACTCAAAAAACAGACTGCGGTGCATGTTCGGAACATTGTCCTACGAAAGCAGTTCATATGATACCGTTCGAAGGGAAACTGGTAATTCCAGAGGTGAGGGATGATTACTGCATCGGCTGCGGTGCATGCGAATTTGCCTGCCCGACAAAACCGTACAAATCAATTTATGTTGAGGGGAATGTTGCTCATCAAACCGCAAAGAAAAATGTTGAATTAAAAAAACAGGAAGTGATCAACACTAAAGAAGACTTTCCATTCTAACAATCTTCACATTAACTTAACTGAAGGGGAAGGAATTTTGAAAGAATGGAACGCAGATTTTATATGATGATTATGATAATTCTATGATCAATCATAAAAAATCATAATAATCAGTGTTCTATTAAGTATTTAAATGGCTGGGAAAATAATTATAAAAGGATTTCTTGGAATATAAATTACACAACAAAGATGCCTACGCGGCTTTAAGGATAATTGATTTCCGGCGGTTTATAACGGCCCGGTTTTTTCTGACGCTCGCAGTGCAGATGCAGTCGGTAATAGTTGGATGGCAGATTTATCAACTCACTCATGATGCCCTCTCATTAGGTATGATCGGTATGGCCGAAGCGATTCCATACATTTCTGTTGCACTTTTTGCCGGACATATAGCAGACCGGGTTGACCGTAAAAAAATTATTCTACTTTCAAGCATGGTTTTCTTTCTCTGTGCTGCAGGCTTGTTATTAATATCCACAAGTTTTCATCACATGCTTGCCAATTTCGGAACATTGCCAATCTACCTTATCATTTTTATTACAGGCTTAGCGCGTGGTTTTATCTCACCTGCACAAAGTGCTTTTGCGGCTCAACTGGTTCCAAGGGAATTGTTCGGCAACGCTTCCACCTGGAACAGTGTACTTTGGCAAATTGCCGCGGTAACCGGTCCGGCAATTGGAGGACTCGTCTATGGATTTGCAGGTATTGGACCGGCGTATTCATTAGTTGCAGTTTTCTCGGCATTAAGTGTATTCTTTTATTACTTCATAAAAAAGAAACCGATGCCCGAACAGACTAAAGAAGAAAACATCTGGCAAAGTTTATCAACGGGAGTAAAATTTGTTTTTCAGAATCAAATTATATTAAGTGCAATTAGTCTTGATATGTTTGCCGTATTCTTTGGCGGTGCGGTCTCCGTACTGCCTATTTTTGCCGATCAGGTGTTGCATACGGGTGCCGAGGGATTAGGACTGCTGCGTGCCGCGCCGGCAGTTGGTGCTATAGTGATGTCGTTAAGGCAGGCATACAAACCAATGTTCGTAAATGCAGGTAGAAATCTTTTAATTTGCGTAACCGGATTTGGTGTGTCAATGATTGTCTTTGCCTTATCAAAAAATTTCTATCTTACTTTATTCATCTTGATGTTAAGCGGAGCCTTCGATAATGTGAGTGTAATAATAAGAGCAACAATTATTCAGATTTACACACCGGACGAAATGCGGGGACGAGTTTCCTCTGTTAATGGTATTTTTATTGGTTCATCAAATGAGTTGGGTTCGTTTGAATCGGGTGTGGCTGCTAAATTAATGGGATTAATTCCATCAGTAATTTTTGGAGGATCAATGACTCTGGCTGTTGTTGCCGTGGTTAGAAGTTGGGCACCGAAACTTAGAAAATTGAAAATGTAATTTTTATTTTAAAATTTTCCGTACGCATTTAAAAACCGGCAGAAAGGATGTACAAGTCTTTCCCGCAGGTTCTTAAGGGTACTTCTAAAAACTATCTTTTGTAAATATTTAACGCAGAGAACGCAAAGAAAAAGCAGAGTTCGCAAAGGATATTGAGGTTTTTAGAACTACCCTTAATATTATTTCAGAGTGAAACTCCCGGAGTTCTTCTCATTCTTTTTGTCTCTCTTAGCAGCCTTCTTTTCTTTCATAGTTTTGGCAGGTTCTTTTTTGGTTGCTTTCTTACTGTCTTGGCCTTTACTCATGATCGGTTCCTTTTTGAATTTATCTTAAATTCATTATCTAAAAATTCAGAGTGTAGAAATTAGTTTTTGCAATGCTTCTTTACTTATGCCAAGCTTTAATTGGACTTTTTCCCACATGGCGCCTTTTTTCCCTTCATCGTAACGGAGGTCGCTATCGGTTAAACTTGGATACTTCTTTTTGAGTTTAGTTTTTTGAATCTCCCAATTATCCTTTATTGAAGGAGTGGAGAGTGCGAACTGTCGAACAGTTGTGCTTCTTCTTGAGGTCATTTATTAAATCCTAATTTTATAACTGAGTCTTTCAAAAACATAATAGGCAGAAAAAAATTGTTTTTCAATAGATCAAAGGATGAAAAATGAAATAACGCTTCAATTATAAATACTTCTACTGCTTCATTAATGAATTAATGACGATTATGTAAGAAATCTCTCAGCTCGCTTTCTTTATTCTTCCTTTAAAACTGTAGAGAAGAGACATATTCATTCCCTTTTTTCGTACTGGCTTCGCTCATCCTATCAGTTCTACCAACCGCATTTACTTTTGAGCGGATGTATCCATTTTCGTAAGCGTATTTGTAAAGCAGGGAATATAGAATTTTCCGTGTACGGTGTAATCGCGAGCGAATTGTCCCGACAGGGCAATCGACAAAATCGGAAATTTCCTGATATGAATAACCTTCAATGTCGGATAGAAAAACAACTGTTCTGAAACCATCCGGTAAAACTGAGAGTGCTTTTACAATTTCATCATCAAGTACATTTTCGAATTCATCCTGCCTGTAGTGCTGTGATTTTACATCTGCTGCTCTTATGTTTTCGTAAAAATTTTGTACGTTGTCGTAATCAACAAGTGTAGGTTGTTTAGCTCGCTTACGATATTCGTTGATGTATGAATTCTGCATGATTTTGAATAACCATGCTCTGGCGTTTGAACCTTTTTTGAAATGGTGAAAGAATCTAAATGCTTTTAAAAATGTATCCTGCAACAAATCCTTTGCTTCATCGGAATTGTTTGTAATTTTTAAGGCGTATCTTTTTAGAGAAATCAGATGGGGAATTATTTCCGAATCGAAGTCTGAATGTTTTTGTCGTAAACTCAATTGTTTTTCCATTTTGCTTCCCTTAAAAAATTTAATAGAAATCTAATCGCTTAGTAAAAATCTTTTCTTAACGCAATAATTACGAGAATTGTTGTCATGATCTTCTTTAGATAAATCTGGTTTGAAGTATATCTTTTGCAATTCTTTCCTGAGTCTCGGGGACTAAAATTTTAACACCCTCCACATGATTCAACAAATGCAAGGTCACACCGCCGCCTTCTTTGAGTATGTTTGCCTTTATACCTGCCTCCCGGAGATCTCTCTTTGCAATTATGGCATATAACTCATTTTCAAAGATTCCGATTACTACATGTTTATCACTCATGAACATTCAGATACTATTGTTTAAAAATATCTTTGCAGAGAATTGCTAATCTGAAATCAATTCCGGTTCTGTGTTTCATTTCGAACCTAAGTATTCCTCATCATTTTTTAATTCTTTAATCAGTTCTCTTAATTCCGGATAAAGAATTATAGCGCAAATGATATTCACTACAGTAAAGAGACCGAAAATTATTAACAACAGTGTAGATGATTTCATTGCTTATTCTCCTTGTCGAATTGTCTAGCAGTTAACGAATCATTTGTCTTCCATATAACTGATCGCACCGGAAAAAATTAGTAAAAACTGTTTGATATTTTTTTGAAATGGAATCCGTAAATAGTGAACAGGATTGCTAAAGAAAATAGTTGAGGTTTATGGAACAGCGACCAAAAAAATAATTTCCAGTAATAAATTCTTTCTTCACCAACCACTCCAAGTTTTAACATAGATCTGAAGAGAGCGAGGATGTAATTAGGATTAAGGTGAAAAACTTTTTTCTTTTTAGGTTCAAAATCTTTCATGAAGCGCATTACACGCTCATAATAGTACTTGGGTGAGTAGATAGTATTTAATATTTTCTTATAGCCTTCAAGGAGAACTTCGGGATTCATCTGAGGGATAAAATTTATCGAAAAATCGGTATTGTTTCCGGTAAAATCGGCTAAAAGCCTTCCCTCACTAAGCAGTCTTTGCTGAAGCTTTGTACCTTTAGGTGCGTTCAGTAATCCAACCATAGCAGTTACAATTCCGCTTTGCTGGATAAAGTTTGTAAGTTCCTCGAAGATGACCGGTGGATCGTTATCAAATCCTACAATAAATCCTCCCTGAACCTCAAGACCTGCCTCCTGAATTCTCTTAACACTCGCAATCAAATTCCGGTTGAGATTTTGGGGTTTATTACATTCAAGCAGACTCTTTTCATTCGGAGATTCGATACCGATGAAGACAGCCTCAAATCCCGCTTTGGACATCAGCCTCATGAGTTCATCGTCATCGGAAAGATTGATTGATGCTTCCGTATTAAAGTAAAAAGGATTTTTTCTTTTTTCCATCCACTCCGAAATTGCCGGAAGAATCTCTTTCTTCAATTTTACTTTGTTGCCGATAAAATTATCATCAACGAAAAAAACGGGTCCACGCCAGCCGGTAAAATAAAGTGCATCCAATTCGGCTATCACCTGTTCCTTGGTTTTTGTGCGAGGTTTTCTTCCGTAAAGAACTGTTATGTCGCAGAAGTCGCAATCAAAAGGGCAGCCCCGTGAATATTGGATATTCATGGATGTGTAATTATTTATCGATATGAGTTCCCATAGAGGCAGGGGGGTTGTTTTAATATCCGCCCAGTCTTCCGAAGAGTATATTTGTTTTGCCTTTCCTTCTTTAAGGTCATTTAAAAACAGAGGAAGAGTAATTTCAGCTTCATTAAGAATAAGATGATCAACGCCGCCTTGGAAATATTCGGGACTGCTTGTGAATAATGGTCCGCCGGCTACAATTTTTGCATTTAACTTCTTGCATCTTTGTATTACTTCATTGGCGGATTTACTCTGTATCGACATCGCACTTATAAAAACAAAATCTGCCCAAAAAATATCATCATCCGTGAGATCGCTGGCGTTCATATCAATTAATTTTTTATTCCATACCTTAGGAAGCATCGAAGCAACAGTCAATAATCCTAAAGGTGGAAAACTTGCTTTCTTTGAAACAAATTTGAGCGCATGTTTAAAACTCCAAAATGTATCCGGATATAACGGGTAGACCATTAGGATATTCATTTGCGAGACCTTATGAATAGTTATTTAAAGACCAATTTTATTATTGAGAAGAACAATTGTACCAACACATAAATCGTTCTTTTGTTTATCGATTATACCCCTCCGAATTTTTTTCAACTACATAGTCAATATTGTGTTTCAATTCGAAGACAAATATTTCTTCACTACATGAGATAGTGCTGTTATCGTTTATTCTGGCCTCTATTGCTAATCAATTTATTATCCGGTTATATAATCAACAGTCATTCGGATGCATTCAATCGGTCAAAAGGATGAAAAAGGGACTAGATCTTTGGGATAAGGAATTACTCGGCGTCAGGCACCATTCTTTAACTGAACAATTTAGATGGCAGTTTAGTAAGAAGTTTTTTTTGTCGGTAAATGGTTGTCGATAATCTGGGAAATAATAATAGTGTAATCCGGATAGACTCCTGCTAACTATCAATCGTTGAGATGCTCTTCTCAATAGTTGTTAGAGTTTCATTAGAGTAGGAATAGTTAGCTATTTCCAGTCGTGTATGCAGTGCGAGCTTCTCCATGATATTATGGATATGACTTTTGACTGTATAAGTGGATATTCGAATTTTTTGACCGATCTCTCTGTTGCTCATCCCTTCACTAAGAAAGCCAATAACCTCCCGTTCCCTGATTGTCATACGGACAGATTCTTTCAATTTTGGTTTACCTTCTCTTACGGCGAAATCAACAATTTGAGAGAAAAGAGAATCAACTAGTAGAGGCGGAAGGACAGTTGAGCCATCAGCTACCATTCGTATTGTTATTAAGAAATCTTTTAACGAGGCATCTTTAAGTATGAATCCGTTGGCACCAGCCTTTACAAATTGTAATATATCGGCTTGTACAGGGGCAAGATCCATAACAATAATTTTTGCTTCAGGAAAATCTCTCTTCACTATTTCCACAACATGTAAACTATTTTGACTTCGCAATCCCAAATCCAAAAGAACCACATTTGGTTTTAACTTCTTGATTTTTGCAATAGTGTTCTTACCATCTCCGGATGCGGCGATTATAATGATATCTTTATGAGATTTGAGGATTCCCAGAATTCCATCACGGAGAAGACGGTTATCTTCAATGAGCAATAATCTGATTTTTTTCATTTTATAATCTCAATTCCATCGAACGCCAAAAGTGAAACTTGTTGAATGACTAGTTATTAATTGCTGCTAAAAAAAGTCGGGATTTGAACAACAAGCCGGCATCGAACGGCAAACAACCCAAATCCCTTCCTCAAACACCTTTTCTCTTCTATTCCCTTAACTATAAGTTTTACTCTTCTGTTTAATTAAAAATAATATCTCACTCCGAGAGCAGAATCCAATGCAAAGCCCGGTTTGGAAGTCAATTGAAGAGACGGTACAAGTTCAATGAACATATCAATTGGAGTCTCTCTTGGCATCCATGCAAAGCCTACTACAAAACGGACTGCTAAAGAATTGAAGTATCCTCCACCGGTATTGAACCGCCCGCCAATACCATAATAAATTGGGAATTCTTCGGTTGAGCCAATTGCATTAAATACATGAAGAAGGTAGTCCAAGTGGAAATGAATTCGACTACCGCCATCATAATAACCATCATAACCGCTAATGCGGTCACCGCCCAAAGACCAGCCTAAACCAAAATCGAATGCTGTCGTTGATGAATTCCACAACTTTGCACTTACTCCCGTTGGTTCTCCGATCATTACACCCAACCCGAATGAACGCTGCTGAGCCAGAGACTCCCTGAATAAAAGAGAAATGCAAATCAGAATCATTATTAACCGGAATTGTTTCAAACAGGTTCTCCATAGTTGCTTAATTATTGCATTCTTCACTTACTACCATTATTAAGATGCATTAATTAGGGTGTATATTCAATCGAGCGAAGGGATGAAAAAGGAACTACATCTTTTAGATGGCGCTTTTTGATTATCTAGGAAGAAAAAGTTCCTATCGTTGGATATTAATCTTTAGCAATTTAATTTTTTTTGCTCAAGCATGTGTGTGCTTGTTACTACTTTTTTGCAGGGAGAGATAACACATAAATAATAGTTGAATTGCGGATAGACATGAATAGATTCGGAAAAATTGTGAGAACGTAATGGCAATAGGTATCTTCTATTTTACGCCCTCACAAAATTATAATCTCTTATTGAAAGAAATATCTTATTCCCAATCCTGCATCAATTCCAAAACCGAAAGATGATGTAACCTGCAGTACCGGCACTAGCTCAAAAAATACATCAATAGGAGTTGAATGAGGAAACCATGCTATGCCGAATACTCCTCTAATTCCTACTGATCCGTCATAACCTGCGCCGCTGTTGAATCTGGCTCCGATTCCGTAATAAAGAGGAAATCTTTCAGATGAACTTATCGCGTTGAATGAATGCCACAAATAATCGATGTGAAAATGAATACGACTGCCGTTATTGTAATTGCCGGTGTAGGAGATTCGATCACCGCCGACAGAAACGCCAAGGCCAAAATCAAAAGCATTTACATTTGAGGTCCAGAGTTTTGCGCTTAATCCAGTAGGTTCTCCCACAATTAATCCAAGTCCAAATCCATGGTCCTGAGCATTAGCAGGTTTAACTAAAACTATCATCCCTAAGATCAGGCTAAACAATAATATTTTTTTCATGGTAAAACTCCTTTTGTTATTAAAAATAATTTACTGGTGAGAATATTTAATCGGCAATTCCGTCTTTGTTAACGTCGCGAAAAGCCTTTTTGAAAGAATCTTTAATGTTGTTATCAATATCGTTTTTGTTGGCTGTATTAGTAGGATCAAGAATTAGAAGCCCTCTATGAAACCAGGAATTTACATCCACCGATAAGGTAACATTAGTCTTAACATCAGCTGTTAAATTTATAGCACTTTTCAAATTCACTTCTTGAGTTGCTGTTTTAGTGGAGTTATAAATGAAAGGTGTGCCGTTAAATTTTCCTTTAACAATTACGGAAAATCTTTGATCACCGCTGATACCACTTTTGAATTCCGGATCAGATATTACATCAACATCTTCGGGTTTATGCAAACGGAATTTTATTTTTGAGTAATTACCAGCAACTGCATTACCCGCAGCAAATTCTGTTGGAGTTCCAGTTAAATTCAGCTTTACAACCATGGGTCCAACTTTAACATTAGATGAATCCCCGGCAGCCTGACGGAATTTTATGTCTTTGAGTAAAATCTTTACCGTGTCCAGAACAATTACATCGATTCCAATTTTATTCAATCCATTATCAATTGCTAATGATACGGTTATATTGTTCCCAGGTGGAGAGTCAGTAGGACTATCATGGCAGTTTGTAAATAGACTTGCAGAAATAATTAAAAATAAAAGATAGATGGATTTTTGCACAATAATTATTCCTTTACTAAATGGTGGTTAGTTTATACAGAGTGGATAAAAATTCACGTAGATATCTCTGTAACTTAATGTTACAGAGATATCAATACATTGCTTAGAAGTTGATT